>CAJJOL010000033.1:0-34833 GCA_905193385.1 uncultured Prevotella sp.
CCCACGAATTTAACATTCAACATCTAACACTTAACATTAAAAAACGTTGTCACGAATTATCGTGAATTACCCGTGAATTAGCCCACGAATTCAACATTCAACATCTAACACTTAACATAAAAAAACGTTGTCACGAATTATCGTGAATTACCCGTGAATTAGCCCACGAATTTAACATTCAACATTTAACACTTACATTAAAAAACGTTGTCACGAATTATCGTGAATTATCCGTGAATTAGCCCACGAATTCAACATTCAACATTTAACACTTAACATTAAAAAACGTTGTCACGAATTGTCGTGAATTATCCGTGAATTAGCCCACGAATTCAACATTCAACATCTAACACTTAACATAAAAAAACATTGTCACGAATTATCGTGAATTACCCGTGAATTAGCCCACGAATTCAACATTCAACATCTAACACTTAACATTAAAAAACGTTGTCACGAATTATCGTGAATTAGCCCACGAATTTAACATTCAACATCTAACACTTAACATTAAAAAACGTTGTCACGAATTATCGTGAATTACCCGTGAATTAGCCCACGAATTCAACATTCAACATCTAACACTTAACATAAAAAAACGTTGTCACGAATTATCGTGAATTACCCGTGAATTAGCCCACGAATTTAACATTCAACACTTAACATTAATAATGGTAATTCGTGAATAATTCATGATAATTCGTGACTAAGACCCTCATCGCAGCCCTAAAACTTCTTTCCTATAGCCAGATTGACAAACGTCTTGAACAGTATCGTGATGTCAAACCACCACGAGCGGTGCTTCAGGTAATACAGCTCCAGTTCAAGGCGTTTTAGCATTTTCTCCATCGTATCGGTATATCCATTGTACAGTGTGGCGTATGACGTTACGCCCGGACGAATCTGATAGAGAAAAACATAACGGGGATCATGCTTCATTATCTTATCAATATAATATTTACGCTCGGGTCGCGGACCAATAAACGACATATCACCTCGCACAATGTTCCACAATTGTGGAAGTTCGTCGAGATGATGTTCACGCAGAAAGCGCCCTACTTTAGTCATACGAGTGTCGCGCTCATGCTGATATAACGCCGGACCATTCTTTTCGGCATCCACACGCATACTCCTGAACTTATATATACAGAAAGGTCTGCCGAAACGTCCTATGCGCTCCTGCCTAAATATTGCCGGACCACCATCCTCACGGCGCACGGCAACATAACATATCAAGAAGAACGGAGCGAGCAATACCAGTGCCACCAACGCTGCCATAAAGTCGAACACACGTTTAATGGTACACTCCAATTCGTTCATTCCATCGAATATATAATCATCTTCCTGCATTTTTTCTATCAGCCCAAAGATTAAAAGCAACAAACACCAACACGTCTACTACAACAATCCATGTCAGAGAGACATATTTGAACATTATCACATTAATGAGCATAAACGCCAACTGCAAACCAAAAATAGCCAACAACGCAGCATGCTGCGACAGTCCCATCCTCATCAGTTTATGATGCAGATGACGCTTGTCAGCCTTGAACAACGGTTGCCCCACACGCAATCGTTCAAGCACAACACGCACCATATCAAAACACGGAACGATAAGCAGCGTGTACGACAACAGCAGACTGTCGCCACTAAACGGCTTGACATTGACATTATACATCGACAACTTGACAAGCAGAAAAGCAAGAATAAAGCCTAACGTGAGCGAGCCCGAGTCGCCCATGAATATCTTATACTTTCCGCCACGTCCGCCTAATATGTTATAATAGAGGAAAGCCACAACCACTCCGGCAAGACCTGCAATCAAAACACTATAGGCAAACATCTGCTCACGCATGAAACAATACAGAAAGCCTAACAATGCAACAAGCGAGAGCGACCCTGCCAATCCGTCAATGCCGTCAATCAGATTGATGGCATTCACCACAAACACTATCACAAAAACCGTAAGTGGCGCACCTATATAGAAAGGTACAAAATCGATGCCCATGAATCCATACAAATAGTTGATATACAGTCCTGAAGCAGGCAACAGACATGCAGCAATCACCTGCACCAGCAACTTCAGTCTGGCAGAAACTCCGACAACATCATCCACCACACCTACAACATAAACCAGCAGCAGACTCACGCCAAACACACAAGTCCATAAACTTACCGTCACGTTCTGCCAATCCGTAATGCGATAGAACCCCATAGCCACAAAAGCAGCCACAAGCATACATGGCATGAAGCACGTACCGCCAAGACGAGGAATATTATTGCTGTGAATTTTGCGTCCATCAGGAATGTCATACAGATTGCGCTTGCGACAGAAAGACACTATTCGCGGCACAAGCATATAGCCGAACAGCGCACTCAGCACAAACGCTCCAAGAATGAATAATATATTATATAAAACCATCTTACGTATTTTAAATAATCAAATAAGTAACAGTTCAAAATTATCTTTACATATGAGGGTGTATTAAAAGTCAAACAAATTGCCACTCATATATAAAGATAAATATGACCACATACTTAAGATTGTATCTTTCACTACTACTAATATAATAACGGCGTTTTACAAAAATATTGCAAAAAGACAAGACATAAACTTTGTAGAGCAGCATTACACGAACAACTTTTCATCATTTATTATTGCCAATACAAAACAAAGTAGTAAATTTGCATAAAACGCAAAGCTTATGGAATACGACATAAAAGACAAAATAGAATGGACTGTGATATTCCTCACAGAATTTGGCAAACGGCATGGTCTTACACTAAAACAAGCCTTCAACTATCTGCTGCGTTACAAAGGCATAAACTTTGTAGAGCAGCATTACGACTATCTACATACACAATCGTTCGTATCAGCAGTAGACGACCTAACACAATACTGCCATAAATTGGGAGGAGGCATTGCATGAGACTGTATCACGGCACCAATATAATGTTTGATGAAATTGATTTGCACAAATCAAAACCAAACAAAGATTTCGGACAAGGGTTCTATCTGTCACCCGACTTCGAACAGGCTCTTAAAATGGCTAAAATAAAGACAGAGCAACAACAAGAAGGTACACCAATCGTAATGGAGTTTGAAGTAGATGAAGCAGAAATCAAGGAAATGCACACGCTCCATTTTGACGATTACAGCAAACAATGGGCTGAATTTATTCTTGCCAACCGTAACAACCCCACCCCTCTGTTGATACACGACTACGACATCGTAATAGGTCCGATTGCCAACGACCGCGTAGGTGTATAATTGTGGAAATACGAAAATCAATTGATAGACCTTCCGACACTCGTCTGCAAATTAAAATACATGAAGGGCTTGACAATACAGTACTTTTTCGGAACAGAAAAAGCCCTTTCAATATTAAAGAGAATAAAATAATGAAAAATGACAAAGAAATAATGAAAGACGATATGGTAACAAAGCTTGCCATACTGCTCTTTGAAAGCGGCAAGGCTTCGACAATGACCGAAGCACTTGACATCGTCATCAACTCAGAGACCTATTTACGGTTGATTGACGACAAAACAGCGTTATATTATCAGAGTCCACGTTATGTCTACGATTTCTTGCTCAACGAACTAATAACGGGGAAGTCAAAATAAATTGAATACGTATTCAAAGGCGAAGTAATACGTATTCGTTGGCGAAGTAATATATATTAAATGGGCAAGTATATTGAATATACTTTGCGAAGTATATTCAATATACTTTTTTCGCTTAATCAAAAGGAGTCCTTTTAGGATTAGTTGCGCTTTTATGAAGAGCCAAGAATATCTTTAAATTCATCTATTCCAATGACATCAACATGAGGAAACTCTATATTCTTTAATATATTGATTACAATACAGGCTTTTTATATGCAGTACGCTCATGGATATTCCGAAAACTTTCAATCTTTTCTTCATTGAGAGTTCCTTCATTCCACATTTTAGTCATTTCCTCGTCTGCCTTTTTAACAAAGTAATCCGAAATCACTTTGTTCAAATCCCTCAACGCTTCTGGTGTCTTAATAAACGACATCATGTCCAACAGCTGGAGTTGTGCTCGGTTTAATGAAAATGCTTGCTGTATCATATTCTCTTTTTTTTACAAATATACAAAATAAAATGACTCACACAAAATTTCATTTATACATATTTGTCATTATGAGTATTCGAAGTCAAAAAGGACTCCTTTTGGATTGCAAAAGGACTCGTTTTAGGCAGCAAAAGGACTCGTTTTGAACAGCAAAAGGAGTCCTTCTGCAAGGCAAAAGGACTACATTTCGATTACCTCATTAAAATACATGAAATCTGCTAAGCATTAACATTTACTATCACCAGATAAAATAAACCTAATAATCGTGCGTTATATAGACATATATATAATTACAATATCAGAAAGAATGAAAATATTGGTGACTGGTGCTGCAGGATTCATAGGTTCAAAACTAATGTTAGAGCTGGGAAAACGTGGCGATGAAATAATAGGTATCGACAGCATAAACGACTACTATGATGTACGACTGAAATACGGAAGACTTGCAAAATGCGGTTTCTCTCAAGATAATGCCAGTCAAGAAGGTTGCATGACAACAAGTACCATTTATAGCAACTGTAGATTCATGCGTCTCAACATCACAGACAAAGCACATCTTGACAAACTGTTTGAGAGTGAGAAGTTCGACAAGGTGGCCAACCTTGCCGCTCAAGCAGGAGTGAGATATTCCATAACCAACCCATACGCATATCTTGAAAGCAACCTTGTAGGATTCCTCAATATTCTTGAGGCATGTCGCAACTATGGTGTGAAGCACCTCATCTTCGCATCATCAAGTTCTGTATATGGACTCAACGAAGACGTACCATACAAAGAAACAGCCAATGTTGATTCCCCCGTGAGTTTATATGCCGCTACCAAAAAGAGCGACGAGCTTATGGCACACACCTACAGCAAACTCTATGGTATAGCAACTACTGGATTGCGCTTCTTCACTGTTTATGGACCATGGGGCAGACCAGACATGTCACCTACATTGTTCGCAAGTGCAATAGCCAACGACAAGCCAATAAAGGTGTTCAACAATGGCAACATGATACGCGACTTCACCTTTATAGACGATATTGTTGAGGGTACAATACGCGTGATAGGCCACACTCCTGACGCTGCGAAATGCGACCATAATGTGCCTTACCGCATATACAACATAGGATGCTCGCAACCAGTGCGCCTCATGGACTTCATCAACGAGATAGAACAAGCTCTCGGCAAGACTGCCGTAAAGAACTTTATGCCCATGCAGCAAGGCGATGTGTATCAGACAAATGCTGACACAACACGCCTGGAGGCAGAACTTGGATATCATCCACAGACCTCACTGCATGATGGCATACAAAAATTTATTAAATGGTATATGTCAGAGGAGAATCCGCTGAGATAACTCGGCTATTTCTTCTCCAACACTCTCTTGCGCAATTTGCTACCATACACCAATTTAACCATTTTCACTGGCATAAGTCTAAACATCAACCGACTTATTGGATAGATGTATTTCGGTGAAAACACACCATAAAGTCTGCGTACTCCATTCATATATATACGAAACTCATTCCATGCCTTTGCACGGCTACGACGCTTGAACATATTGTCGGCAAGACGAAAAAGGAATGTTACCTCAGAAAGATTGCCTATCTTATAACCTGCACAAATAGCGTCATACCACAATGCAATGTCCTGACTTGTACGAAAACGCTCATCGTATCGCAAACCTCCATCGCGGAACATTGACATACGCATCATAACTGTAGGATGAGCCAATGGACAAGCCTTGTAGATATAATGGAGCACATCATTATTAGTGAGAGGATAATGGCGTACATTGACATTTGGATTTTTCGAATTAAATTCCTGCATAGCCCCTCCTACAATTGAGACATCAGGATGTTCTTGCAAATATTTCACCTGCATCTCAAAACGCTTCGGAACAGAAATATCATCGGTATCCATACGAGCAACAAGATCCGTTGTTACATGCTGTAATCCTCTATTGAGCGACTTTGTCAAACCTACGTTCTGCTTATTCCTAAGAATCAATAGTATTTCGCCAAGCTCTTTACTCCACTTGTCTATTACGGCATAAAGTCCATCTGTAAGCGTGCCATCCTCAACTAATATTATCTGCTGCGGCTTTAATGTCTGCGTAGTCCACACACTGGCAAGAGCCTCATCAAGATATTTGGGCTGCTCACTACGATAGACAGACATAAGTACTGATATTGTCATAAATAATTTATTCATTCATTTATATTCTTTCAAACCTAGGCTTATCCTTCTTTGTAACACCATCCCTGATTCCTTTACAGATACCCTTTGCAAAAGCCATTCGTGGAGAAACGAATAAAGGATAATAAACAATCTTCACTACATATTTAAACAAATGAATGCGTTTCCACCAAAGTGGCACATATTTTCTACGACACAACCAAAAATAATTACGAAATTGAAAATAAATTCTAAATGATGAAGATATAGCAACATTACGATTAGCTATCTTGCGGTCACCCTCTCCCAAATGATGGGTTATCGTAGCATTCTCAACAATAAAGAAATTATACCCCATTGTATTGGCACGCCAACACCATTCATTGTCTACACCATCAATAAAAAGCGATTCATCAAATCCACCTACATCACCAAATAGCGATAATGGAACAAATGATATTGACGAACGTATATAACTACACCTTGTTATCTTATTTGTATTATTATTATCTCCAACCGAAAAAGTCTCATATTCTTTAGATTTCGATCTATATGGTTTGCCGGTTTCAACATTTATTGCACGTGTTCCGACTCCTCCTACATTTATCCCAATGCTACGTAATTGACCATAAGCCAATGTTAAACAATCTATAGTAGCCTTGTTAGCAATACTATCCTGATCGCTAAACAAGACATATTCCATACCAAGTTCTTTCAAAGTCTTCACACCAATATTTTGAGCTGCTGCTATACCAAGATTTTTCTTAAGCGGTATATACTTAACAGTCTTAAAACCTTGAAAAAAAGTATTATGATTCTCCTTAGAATTGTCAACAAGACACAATAAGCCAACACTATGTTCCAACACCCTTAGGCTCTTGACAAGCTGTGGTATATCGGGATTGTAAAGCACAATAACGGCCCCTATCTTATCGTCTGATATATTTGAATAATCCATCATAAATTCCTTTAATTATATTTTTTTCTATATCGCACCATCCTTTTACACAGAAAGGAAAATATAAAGGACGAAGCAAAAATTTAATACCCTTATTCACCTTCCATTGAATAGGCACATATCTCTTACGGCATAGCCATAACCAATTACGATACTGATAATAATAACGGAATGGAGCCGAAATTATTACACGATAACCATGTGGAAAATGCAGTTCGCAACTGCCTACTTTATGCGACAACGTCACATTCCGTGTTATTCCACAAACGTATCCTTTGGAATTAGCACGCCAACAATGTTCGAAATCAACAAAGTCGATGAATAGCCGTGCATCCATTACGCCAACTTGATTAAGCTTCTCTACAGAAACACAACTACCAGAACTTATAATCTCGCGCTTTTCTATAAAACCTTGGTCGGCTTTTTTATCTGAATGAATTACAGAACGGTATTCCTCGCCATTTGTTTTGTTTATAACAGTAGGACCAAGCAAAAACAGGTTCTTTCTGACAGTACTTATACGTTCATACTCACCGACAATACTACGGACATATCTTTCTGAAAAATCACTATCCTGGTCGAAAAACACGATATGTGTGCATCCACGTTTCAAGAGATTGCCAATGCCCACATTCTGAGCATTAGCAATACCTGTATTCTCACGCAACGGTATATAGGCAACATTAGTTTGCTCTATATCTTTAACTTCATTAGTAGTGTTGTCTACAACAACAATAGCAACATCACCACCAAGCTGCTTGAGCTTTGACTCCAACAAGTTAGGGTTGGGATGGAATACGATAATTACAACTCCAATATTGCTTAAATCCATACCTTTATCTTATATATTACAGAAACTGTTAACTATCACTTTATGTGCCCTTACTGCATTTGCTTCTATATACAAATTTATATTTCATAAACTTGAAAAACGACCCATAGCCAAGAGCGTTCAACATTCGCAAAAGAGCAATATCTTTTTTCAACACATATTTAATATGCTTTAGTTTATATATCAATCGGCTATTCTCCTTTGAGTATGCTCCAAGTGTATTCTCTCCATGCTGCCGATAATACATGAGCGACTCACGTATAGGTTCGACAATACCACAAGCTTTAAATACACACAATGTGATAAAAGCGTCGTGCATTGTTGCTTTTTCTGTAACATTCCACAATACAGACTCTTTAGCAGCCTTATTCAAAAGCATTGTACAACCAGTTACGAACGGAGTTGCAGCACTTTCATTAAAGTTGGTAAGAAACTCAGGATACGCTCCTGATCGTTCCCAAAGTGACGGAGATACAACCTTTAACTTTTCATCCGTCACACAAGCATCACAACAAACAAGCACAGGCTTACTTATTGTACTTTTTTCTATCTGCAACATACGCACTAAGCATTTCTCCATCTTATTAGACATCCAGACATCGTCCTGGTCGGCAAAAAAGAAATACGAAGCATTAACTCTTTTCAACAAACTAAAAAAATTGTTTGAAGCACCCTTTTGGCTTGGATAGTCAAGCACAACAAAGTTGTCCTTTTTCTCAACATATTCATCAAGTATAGCCTTTGTTCCATCCGTTGAACCATCATCATGCACATATATAGTCCAATCCTTGATGGTCTGTGCATAGAGTGATTCTATTTGTTCTCTCAAAAACCGCTCACCGTTATATGTAGCGAGAAGTACCGCTATAGTTTTCTTGTCCATTTACATTAAGTTTTATTTTGACCAAATGCCTGTATCCTTACCACTTATCACCTTGTGATATTGCACAGCGTTAATAACAAGTCCAGGCATATTGATACAACACATTACTATCAACAACATCTTTATATCATTAACCTCACTAACAGCAAAAATGGCTAATGGGATGTAAGCCACTGCCGCAGCAATCGTAACATATAGTTGCAATTTTAGTTTTCCAAGCCCATTTAGCACAAAAGAGTAGCGTGTACTACAAATAAGCACAAACTCATAGAAGCCAACAAGCACTGTCATAGAAAGTGGCACTATTGCCTTATCACCTATCCATATTCTATAAACAAATGGTGATACACACATCATCATCACAATAAGCAAAAATATGAATACTATAAATCTGTTTAGCGTACAATTGGCTCGTTGTATCCACCCAAAGTCTTTCTTTGCATAAGCATCTGTTGTTGCACTCCAATACGGCACACACATTATCGTAAACAGCAGCATAGCCACCATGAAATAGCGATTGGCTATCTGATAAGGCGTAACCATTGCTGGTGTGAAAAAACGCGATATAATAATGTTTGTCGAGAAGAACAGAACTATTCCCGCGATCTGCAACACAAAAAACTTAGAACCAATGCTAAAGAGTTCCTTCATAGCAGAGATCCGCACCATACTAAACTTGGGCCTCAGATGACTAAACTTACCATAGAACGTTAACGGATAGCACACCATATAAGCAAGTAAAGGTCCTGCCGTATTGGCTATAGCCACAAGAAATAGTGAATGTGCATTGCTTACATAAACAAGCCATGTACCTATTAACGATAAAGTGTTACCACTTGTAACAATAGCATTGTTAACTGCTGGAAGTTGAAGTCCCATATAGAAATTACCAAGAAACTTCAATATGAACGTTGAACACACCATCATAGTAGCAGCAACAAGGATTATAGGCAAATTGCCAACTTCCTCCATTGACACATTAAACAGTCCATACACATCGCCAAGAAGCTCCAATACTACCAAAAAAAAGGCAATAGGGACAATAATAACCGTCAACATCGCCATTGTCGAAGACACCATCTCACGAGCCTTAGGTATATTATTTTCAGCTATATATATAGCAAGTTTATTGCGCAGACCGTTTCCTAAGCCAACATCAAGATTATCAATCCACAGAAATACAGAACTTATTGTAAGCCATACTCCATTCTCATAAACACCAAGGCAAGCCAGTGTAAGTGGCACAAGCATGAGCTGCACCAATACCGACCAACCCTTGATAGCAAATGAAGCTATTATATTTTTATATATAGCAGACGAACGTTTGTCGTCTTTCTGTATTGCCTTTAATTTTTCAATTAGATTCATGCAAATATAATTTCTTTATTTCGTCAGATATCCGCACTATTCTTTTTAAAAGACAACCTAAAACGGTCTTGAGTGCAGAGAAACAGGAACACAACAAGTTGTATTATGTGCAAGTTTCCTGTAAAGATATATTCCTGGAAAAACTGCAGTACCAAGGCATATGCCAAATACATATAGAAACATTTACCAAATGCTCTTCCATTGCGCATCATACGATATGTCCATCCCGTAAGAATACCGTATACTACAGCAAAAACCGCAACACCAAACTGACCAAAATCCATATAGAATGGTTGTAATATTGTATACACATTTGTCGATACTGGAACAAACACAAACTCTTGGAGTCGACCGAAGAAGACATACGACCCCATGCCAAACTTGTTCATAAACAAATAGACCAAAGGGAATGTATGAGCGCCAAACTGCGGTACTATCTCACGAGTTAGAGTGCAATAAGCTACCGGTGGTGATAGCAAATAACACGCAATGAATGAGAATAAAGAATAATCAGCACTTGAATTCAATTCATCTTCACTCAAACGCAGCATGTTAAATCCATAAGAAAGGAATATTATAGACACACCTAATATCACTATAGTACGCATCTTGATATAACTACGTTGATAAAGAATAAATATTATACTAAATACAACAAGCAGAATACCTCCCTTCTCCATAATAGCGATAGAATTGAGCAAACAACCTGCACATGCCACAAACAACTGCCAACGCTTGATATTTGGGTATGCCCATAGAGCAACAATCATAAGTGTCTCGTTTATAACAACTGCATAATTGAGAAAACTCCTATCATTGCCATACACAGCTAAATCGCGCATGTTCTTAAAGAGGTCATCAGTGCCGAACATCATGACAACCTCCATTATCTTCTTAAGGTAGAGCGGTGTTATCACAATACTCAAAAAGAGAAAAGAATAGAACATGGCTCTATTTATATTCTTCATTTCTATAGGTGACGCCGCTGACTTTCTCACTTCGTTTATATCATTTCCACTACAAGGCAATAATGTGTATGTTACGAATGATGCAATGGTAAAAAACACAAGCCATAATACTATACTCGTATAAAACATTTCTGTCGGTGGATTTAGCAATGTAGGATCACGAAATATCATAGCAAACATAATACATGCCCATACAACCAAGGTGATACACCATGGAGATGAAGCTCCACCAAAATCAACAAAATGCTTACGTCCTCTCCATTCTTTATAAAGACGATATCCCTTAACACTACAAATAGAGACAAACAAAGCAAAAAGTACATAACCAATAAGATATGAAGTATAATGTAGCGGTACTGAATTACACTTCACTACTGCAAACGAGTTATAAGAGCGTTTCTGAAGCAAATCATAACGCATATATTCCTCATTTGCTTTAGAGTAGATAGAAAAAAGATTATTAGCCTCTTCAAGAAGAGCCTCCTGAACTTTGACTACAGATGCTGACGTAGGATTGGCATTTGAGTCTACAAACGCTGCATATTTAGCGGTTGCTACTTCATAGTTTTTTTTGGCACGTTCACGCTTGGCTGCCACATTAACAAGTAGAGCGTTATTTGCTTTTTGGCGTTTCTCTGTTATCACATTCTGAAGAATGGCTGTCACACTATCCAACATTTGTGCTGCGACCAACTGGTCACGATCCTTAAATTGAATAATGAGAGATTGCTCCAACGTGCTAAGCTTATAACTAACATTGTCTTTTACAGCGTCTAATGTGTCTTTTTCACCTAAATATTTTCCGTATTCGACACTAATTGCAGGCACAGTTACTTTTGCCAGTTTACGCGCAAAATCATATGATTTAAGAATTCTACAGTAAACCTCAACATCATTAATACCCTTATTTTCACTTCCAATCAAGTCGCGAACCGTTACATTTAAAGAGTTCAATCCTACAGACAAATCTGTTTCCTTATACTCATCATATATTTTGGTCTGCGCTCCATACTCCTTTGGTGTAAACCACCATACAAGGACTGCAGCCAACAGTGAGATTATAGAAACAAATACATAAGGATGTCTACGCACTGTATTCATTATATATATGTATGCTCCACAACTATATAAGTAGTAGAAATTTAATTAATTAACTGTTTTTTATTCTTTAACATAAGGATTAAAGACCGTAACACAAATCCAAACATCATAAAAATGACTATTACAGAAGTTCTTGATCTGCTACATGCTTTTATTGGCACAGTAGCACTCTGAACTATAGTAAAAGCAGGAGTACGTTCTTGCACCTTAGCTTTTGCAAGCTGCAACTGTTCCACAACCTGAGTATATATATTATACTTTAGCTGCATATCGTTCTCAAGATCATCTTGTTTCATCTTGAATGACTGTAATATTACATCTTGGTTTGCATCGGCATACGAAGCATATAACTGGCGAGATTTATCATATTGTGAACGTGCCTCATTATATATTTTCTGCATGTAATCAAGATCTACTTTTGCTTTCTTTGTTCGATATTCAGTAATTGCCACCTGCAAATGACTTCTAACTGAATCAGCCATTAATGCTGCGACAAGCGGGTCTTTATCTTTCACAGAGATTGTTATCACACTCGTTTTCTTGTCTACTTGACAAACTACACTACCATGTATACTGTTTACGATTTTCTCTTGCGTAGTTGTAAGCCAAAGTGGTCCTTCATTCTTACCGTTACCACTGCGAGTAGGTATCTTTTCTTCAGATTTAAGCATTTTTATCAACATGCCTAATCCTATTTTGGGATAGTCTATAAGTGCATTCTTATTGTGTTTTGTTAAATAAGTATAGTAATCACACTTCACACTACCATCTTTCGTTTTCACAATTATCGGGAATAATCCTACAGAAAAATCGGTAGACCCGACAAGGTCTGGATATATTTCTGGATATAATGCATCGCCAGTTTGTCCTATTTTCATATTCATACCAACCATTGATGCCAGTGAAGACAAACTACCTGAAAAGCCAGCACCAGATTCCTCAGGAGCCAATATAACTGTGCTTTCATATGTCTTAGGGGTTGTAAAAGCGATAATACCACCTAATACAGCTGCGACACCACAATAAAAGTACAATTTTCGTTTATCCTTTTTCAGAATATCAAAAAATGTCAGTACATTGAAATTCAATGTTTTCTTATGATTTTCTATATTGCTCATTTTCTTTCTTTTCTTTTAATACATCACTTTATTCACTCTACCATCAGAATACTTTTCTATGTATATATAGTTCTTCTGTAGCTTATCCACTGGTACTGTAGTAAAATCATTACCTAACAAATCTGTACGAATCAACAACTGTACTTTTTGTGTTGACACTTCATGTACGGCTGTTGAACTCTCAAGAGTAGCAGTAAGTGTTTGCAGCGACTGCATACGAGACTTAAGATGTTCTAATACTTCATCCATCTGCTCATCAAAGGTATTCTTACATTCATTAGTGTATACCATGCGATGAAGTTGCATACTCTGTCTTGTAGCTTCGCCATAATCAGCTTTCAAATCATTGAAATAGCTTTCAACATAACTATATACCTTGTCCTTATATGCATTATATAGTTCAAGATATTTCTTAACAAACGCTTTATCCTTAAACAGTTGGGGATAATAGAATACCGAATGTATATGCTGGGCACTCCATTCTGTGGCTGAACGCTTAAACGATGTATCGAAATCCCAAAGAGTAGCCATCTTCAGTTTTGAACTAACCGGATTATTCTCTTCAAAAACTTCTTTATAGAGAAACATATTACTTCCAGCAGCATCTGATGAGCCAAGAATATCATGAACGAGAATCCATCTTGCAAACGACTCGTAATCTATATAATCTGCAGCACTTCCATCATTTTTGAATATCGCCTCTTCCACTGTATTCATATAGCTGCTTATAGACGACAACTGCTCATCTGTAATATCATCAGAATCAGGATACTTGAATGTAAAGCCCATACACTGATGCTGTTTGCCTGTCTTGAAAAACACTTCATTGGGTTTCCACCAATAAGCATCGTTCTCAATTACAAACCCTGATTTATCTGTCGCTATACGATTATCAGCACGCTCAACGGTCTCTATCAGATGATACAGACCTTTGTAATTGCCATTAATCAAAACATTCACAAACTTGGTATTTGGAGTCCAAGGAAAATCCAATGCTCTACACACACTGAGTCCAACAAGTGGTAATATGCCACACTCAGCATTGTTCATCGCAGTATTCCATACGTTCAATGAAAGTAAAGACCAGTCCTTACTTTTAGCACTCTTGCCGAAGTTCAACAGATCAGCTTTTTTGGACAATTTAAGCTTATAAGGTTTCTGTTGAAGATTAGCACCAGAAGTGTTACCCCTAATCTTAATTCTTATACCCGATTCACCTTTCACATAGTCACCACTATCGTATAGGGATTCACCCTTTAGAGTTATCACGAGTCTTCCTGGTACATTCTCGCTAATTATACTCTCACCTACAGCTCCTTCAGGAGGATACACTTTAGTAAATGTGGGTTCTACTCCATCAACAGTTTCAATTGAAAGTAGCGGAATATCTGGCCACTCCACATTTTTCTGTGCATATGTAAGGAACGGGACAAATAAAAATACAGTAAAAAGCATTAAGCTTCTCACATAAACAGTTCTTATTGTTATGTCCTTTATATTATTCATTCAATTCTATTTTTATTGCTACCAAGTTCTCTTTCCCTTGCTTTCCCTTGCGCCAGTTATTACCTTTGCAATGCCCCAGCGTTCTTTGGCTTGTTTACATACTTTTATTATATGACAGCCCATCGTTCCAATCCTCTGCTATCTCTTCCGAATTCAAGAGCCAAACAAATCACTCTTTTATCAGAAGCAGCATAAGAGTCGGCGTAATGTCGTGTTTTGAACAGCCTCCTTCACCTCACGATTCGGATAGCCCAATACATAAGTATTACCATCTACTGACTTTATTGTCAGATAGCCCGCTTGATAGAGGAACAGCTTCGGGTCAATCATATTCACATCGCTCTCTTCCAGATAGTCGGCATCAATAAGACAACCATCGAGCATGGGGATATCCTTGGCGAACTTATTCAACACCTTAAATAACATCTCGTTTGAACCTGATGCTATCCAATAAGAATTAAGACGTCCACGAGAGAATGCCGACAACACACTATAGGGGTTGTACACATTCAACATGTTGGAGGCAAAGTGATAACCGTCGTACAAGGATTGCATCTCATTGATTGTCGCCTCTTCGTTCATATTGCATTTGTCAGCCAATCTCTTTATCTCATTCTGAAAATTGTCTGTCAATTCGCTATACGTGATACCGCAAACGGCAGCCAACGATTCGTCAAAGCTTATATTGGCAATAGTATTCAAAGTACTAAACAGGCTTATCTGCGTAAACTTAGTAATGCCTGTTATGAAGACACATTTTATACAATAGCCAAAATCTTTCAACCCCGTAAAGAAATCACGATATATAGTTCGACATTCCTCATGCTGATCAGTATCGTACGTATGCTGCAACGGCACGTCATACTCGTCTACTATTACAGCTATCTGTACTCCAGACTTTTCGTACGCACGACGAATCACACCATTAAAACGATTGCCCAATGATTGCTCGGATTGTACCTTTCCATATACAGACTCGTAATAACTCAAACGTTCGTTGAGATATACCTTCAACGATTGAGCATCGGAGCCTCCTAAACTCATACTTAAATATATGACTGGACGCACAATCCATTCTTTTTCAATGGACATTATCTTGAGACCATCAAACAATTCCTTTCTGCCTTCGAAATAGCATTTCAAAGTAGACGCAAAAAGTGATTTGCCGAAACGACGAGGGCGACTGAGGTAATTGTATTTGCGGTTGTTAGCCACAGCCCACACCATATCGGTCTTGTCCACGTAAAGATAGTTTCCCTTACGCAGCTCCTCAAAGTCCTGTATGCCTAACGGCAATCTTCTTTCTTGCATATCTTGATTTGCATTCTATTAAATAAACATTGCCGGGAGTCTTAGATTACCAGCTTTGACATCCTTCACAAACTCGTCGACCATAAAAGGCGAATTATTGCCTGCCGATGTATATAACGGCAAAAGAAAATTAAGGAAACCTTCTTCTACTTCCTTGTTGGGAAAGCCAAGCCGGTATTTCTTGAAACGCTCGTCGTAACCTTTTATAGTAAGGTAACCGCTCTGATATATCATAGGAATAGGATTGGTAGACATCGAATCAACGCTGTTTATAACGTCGGCAGATATCTGCTCCTTTGTAAGGTTCTCCAATTCGTAATGATGAAGCTTTAAGAGTTCTACAAGGAATGTTGGTGTACCGGTTTCAAACCAATATGTATCATACTCCAACTTTGACATTGTGTTCAGAACACTATATGGGTTATATATTCCTATGCTGCCAGACTTAAAATGATACCCATCATAATTAATCCTCAGCTCTTCAAGTGTCTCCTCTTCGGTCTTACCGGTAGCATCGCTCAGTTCTGCTATTCCCTCTTTGAAATTAGCCTTCAGTTCCTTCTCCGTTATACCGCAGATACTGATAAAGCGACTGTCCATAGAGATGTCCATAAGATTGTTGAGGTCGCTGAACACGCTCACCTTGCCAAACTTAGTTACACCCGTAAGGAATGCAAATCGGATATATTTGTCCTGAGTTTTCAATACAGAGTAGAATGCCTTCAACTCGTTACGATAGTTCTCCTGCAATTCCTTATCGTGAAAGGTCTGCAAAATAGGTTTGTCGTATTCGTCAACAAGAATCACCACATTGCGTCCTTTCTTTTGGGCAGCACGCTCTACAACTCCCTTGAAGCGTAGAGCGAGTGTTGTTTCCGACTCAGACATTCCATATTTCTTCTCCCAATTGCATAGATAATCGTTGAGTATTGCATACAGACTGCCACTTTCTCTGAAGTTGGCTGTATTCAAGTCGATGTGAAGGATGGGATATTCGAGCCAATCTTGCTCCAAATCGTATATAGCAAGCCCCTCGAAGAGTTCTTTCTTTCCGCTGAAGTAAGCTTCAAGAGTAGATATTAGCAGACTTTTACCAAATCTCCTTGGACGGCTAAGAAAATAATACTGCCCCTCGTCAACAAGACGATATATCAACTTCGTCTTATCGACATACAAGAACTTGTCTTTTCTCAGTTTCTCGAAATTCTGTATTCCTACTGGATATCTCATATTTATTCCTCCTTATAAAATAAGGTGCTTACTATGCTTATTAACCCTTTACTTCGTCAGATTGGCTATCGTAGCTATCATGGCGGCTATCGACGACATGCTTGAACCGAGGCTCATGGTCTCAGCCACACTCATCTTGCGCTTCAGCTTGGCTGGCACTACAATCTCGCAACCCGGCATTACGCGTGCGCCATGGCTCACCTTGGCTACACGACCGTTCATATATATAATGTAGGCGCGGTTCTTGACGGCGTCTGTAGCATAGCCTCCTGCCTGGTCGATATAGTAAGATGCGCGCTTGCCCTTCTCGTAGGCTACGGTATTGGCATACATTACGGCTCCATTAACCTTGACAGTTCCATTGTACTTGGGCACGATGAGGCGGTCGCCCTCGCGCAACACTACGTCGGCATCGCTGCCTGGATTCTTCAATGCTTCGTCAAGGTCGATGCCTACGGGATATTCGTCGGGCACGTTGAACTTGGCAAGTTCGGCATTCTTGGCATCTTCGGCTACCTGCTGTATGCCGCCTGCATTGTTGCTGCTTGCCAAAAGCTGGAGCAGATTCTTCTGCAACTGCTCCTGCTGCATGCGCAATACGGCACGCATGCGCTCCTTCTCGGTTTCGTTGGCACGACGCATAAGGCGTGCTCCCTTGATATAAGCCAGTCCGTTGGAACCTCCCGACTTGCGGAACAGCTCGCTCAATCGTACATTGTCCTTAGGCAAGGTATACATTCCTGCAAACACTACCTCGCCTTCAACACTTACATTCTGCTGCTCGCTGTAGGCTGGGCTGCGCATTACGTACACTTCGTCGAATGGCATAAGCTTGAACTCTGGTTGTCCGTCTATGGCAAATCCATCCTTCAACGATACGGTGAAGGTCTGGGCTATGACTGAGTCGGGACGCAAGGCTTTAGGATCGGTAACGCGTCGACTGATGTTTACATTTACAGACGATGCACGATCGGTCAATCCGCCTGCCTGAAGCACGAAGTCTTCAACGGTCTCGTTCTCGGCATAGCGATAGGTGCCGGGATAGTTCACCTCGCCACGTATGGTAAGCGTGCGCTCCTGTATTTCCTCTGGACGTGTGGGAATGAAGAGCACGTCGTTCTCCTTCAATGGTATGTCGGCTACACGTCCACTCATGATGCCTGCCACGTCAACGCGTATTGCCTCAAGCGAGCGATCGGCTTTCAAGCGATGCATTACGGCACGAGCTGTGAAGGCTTTCTCGGTCACGCCCTCTGCCTGGGCAAGAAGAGTGCGCACGCTGTTGACCTGACCTCCAAGATTGTACTTGCCGGGACGGAATACTGCGCCACGCACCTCGACGGTGTTGGCAAAGCGAGGCAGGATAGAGTCTACCTCAACCGAGTCGCCATCGGCTATGTGGAAACTTGAGTAGTCGAACTCGCCAACGTTATATACCGAATATTCGCGGCCTGTCTTACGATTGACACGCACAGCCTTGGTGTAGGCATCGCCCGTGAACGAACCTGCATATTTTAGAAGTGAAGCTACCGACTCGTTCTTCTTCATCTCGTAGAACATTGGACGCTTCACCTTGCCCGAAATATTGACAAGGCAGTCGTAGGGTCCTACAACGATAACATCGCCTTCGGCAAGACGCACGTTGCCAGTAAGACGACCGTTGAGAATGTAGTCGTAAATGTCGACAACGGTAACGAGTCGACCGCTACGATACACCTTGATGTTACGCAATGTACCAAGTTCGTTGGTGCCTCCTGCCATGTAAAGGGCGTGGAACACTGTGGCGAATGCTGACAGAGTATATGTGCCTGGCAAACGCACCTCGCCCATGACATTGACCATAATGGTGCGTGTCTGCCCTACCGTAAGGCGCACGCGGCTGCTTGTATAGCGGCTGCCAAGCGTAGAACGCAGGCGGGCATTGGCCTGTGCCACGGTGAGTCCTGACACCTGAACGGGTCCGTAACCCTCGATAGTGACGTCGCCATCGGGCGATACGGTACATTGCTCGGTCTTCTGCGACGCTCCGTAGATGTCAATAATTACAGCATCACCGGGACCAAGACGATAGTTCTGAGGTGTGGCTATGTTCATATTGGGCTCAAACGAAAGAAGCTTGCTATTGAAGATGTCGCGACCGAAGACACGGTTTTTGCTTTTTGCCAATGAGTCCTTATCGCTACTGACCATTGCAGCCATCTCTTTCTGAAAGTCGACATACTCCTCATCGTTGTCGTCGTAGGTATGGGTATAGGTGCGGTCGGGCTGCGCCTTAACTCGCTGCGAAGAATATTCGGCAGCCTCAGCATCAGCCTTCTTGCCATAGTCATTGCGTGTCTTGCCATTATTGGTGCGCATACGTGAGGTTTCAGCTGCACTCTTGCCTGACATCGAACTCATTGAGCCTTGATTCATCTGGCTCTCGTACTTGGTGCGCACGCGACGTATCTGAGATATGTCGACTCCACGCTGCATGAGTTTGGTTACAATCTGGGCATTTGACGTGCCGGCTGCATGCTCCTTGGCTACAAATGCCATAACCTGATCGTCGGTCATCGACTGTGCTGCTGCCGCCAATGGCATCAGAAACGCGAGTAATATGTATACTATGTATCTTCTCATTATGTATTAATAAGTAATTTACTTGAATACTATATATAACTGCAAAACGGCTTAATTGTTGTGTTCGCTGTCGACTTTTAGTGCTTTATCGCGAATATCGTTGAGTACCAATCCTGCTATGGTGAAGCCGAAGATGGCTGTAATGTGCGACATACTGCCATTAGTTTGCTTCTTGGATTCAGGTTCGGGTTGCGGACCGACATTGTCAAGAAGTTCCTCGCTATACACACACTGGAACTTATGGGCGGGCTTAAGTTGGGCCCGCTTCATACGTTTGCGCAGAGCTGAACCAAGCGGACAGCCACGCACCTTCCAAAACTCCGCCACGCGTATTCGGGTTGGATCCATCTTCAAGGCTGCTCCCATCGACGAGAAGAATACAGCTGATGTCTGACATGCGCGCATAATGAGCGCCACCTTGTCCTTTAGCGAGTCAATGGCATCAATGATATAGTCGTACTGGTCGAGACAGAACTCGTCGGCTGTCTCTTCGGTGAACATCTTCTGCAAGGCTGTGACCTCGCAATCAGGGTTGATCTGGAGCAATCGCTCCTTTAAAGCTTCAACCTTGACGCGACCTATGGTGTTGGTAGTGGCCATAAGCTGGCGGTTGACATTTGAGGCACACACGCTGTCGAAGTCGACTATCGTGATGCGACGTATGCCCGAACGTACCAGACACTCAACACACCAACTGCCAACGCCTCCTACCCCAAACACGATGACACGCTTGGAGGCTATCTGATTCATCACATCGTTGCCCAAGAGCAATTCGGCTCTCTGGAATATATCATTTTCTTTTTCCATTGTCTTTCACTTTGTTTGATATTTGCAAAGTTACGGATTTACAGAAAATAAACAATGAAAAAGAATGGGATTTTACACAATAACAATAGCGGAGGTCTTTCGGCCTCCGCTACTAAAGTTTGCTGTTTCAATATTCTTGCTGCGCGTCGGACTGGAGTCAGCCGTTCCTATATTATCTGCGACGCAGAGTCTTCGGTACATTATTTTCAACGCGCTTCAATGTGAATCCCTTGCCATACGACTTGCCTTGCGATGTTGTCTGTACAGAATCTGAGCCAAGGGCACGTGTGCTGCGACTTGTGACACGCTCGCAATCGAACGTTATGTACTCGTCAACGTTGATGCCTTCCATAACTCCGTTGAACAAATCCTGCTTCTCTTTATCACTCCATCCGAGGAAGAAACCGGATGTATCGGAATTGCCATTGGCATCGAGAAGGTATCGGGATCCGCTCGGGATGTACTCTATATTGATATTGCCCGTACGAGGGTCGATATACCACTTGAAGCGACTGACATTGGTTTCGCCATTGTCGGCATAGTCGGTCTCGTATCCGGTACCGTTGCACGACATTGAGGTGTACTGCGTGAAGGTGAACTCTACATCGAAGTAAGCAGTATACCACTGGCCATCTTCTTTAAAATCGCTCTTGGCATCACCTGTCCATGTGCCATTGAGAGTGCGAGCCATCGATACCAGTTGGTTGTTACCATGATCAAATGGATCATTATACCAATCGTATTCGTCATACCATTCACCATAATAGTCGTCCCACCAATAATCATCATCAGTATCGCAACTTGTCATCATTGCCGGCATCAATGCCAACATGAACATTGTAAGGAAAATATAAATTCGTTTCATAGTGTATGTGTTTAAATTGTTTTCTGATGCAAAGATAGAAAAACCAAACAACACGGCAATGTATAAAAACCATAATAGTAAATAGGGAAATCCCTATTTGCCACTTTATAAGGCATAAAAACGACATTTGTGTTGTCTATATAGATAATAATGTATAAATTTGCCATACACATTATTGTATATAATCAAAAAAAGCAAGAAGATATGAAAGTATTTCAAAGTTCTGTTGTGCGCGCATTGTGCGCCATTATTGTAGGAGCGCTCATCGTGAAGTATCGCGAACTTACCGTAACGTGGATAACTATTGCCATTGGTGTGCTGTTCTTCCTGTCGGGAGTGTTCTCGTGCATAACTTACTTCATTGCACGAGGCAAGAAAAACGACATACAGGTGTTTGATGCCGACGGCAGACTGCTGACTGGCATGAAGCCTACGTTTCCAATCGTCGGACTGGGCAGCCTCATACTTGGACTCATCCTGGCTCTTATGCCCAACACATTCGTGCAAAGTCTGATGTACATTCTTGCAGCCATACTCATACTGGGAGCCATAAGCCAGATGGCAAATCTTGTAGCGGTATCACGCATGGCACGCATCGGATTCTACTACTGGATTATGCCGGCGCTGACTCTGCTTATAGGTATTGTGGCTATAGTTTCGCCATCGTCTATTGCATCGGCTCCATTATTCGTCATAGGCTGGAGCATGATTGTCTATGGCATTGTGGAACTGACCAACGCCATCAAGCTGCACCAGTTGCGTCGCAGCATAGAGCGTAACGTGAGCACTACAGTAAAGGAAGACGACCAGCAACCGAAAGACTGAAAAACAACAATAGGGATTTTCCCACACGCGTTTAGGGAAAATCCTTTTGCCAACCCATAATGTGTATGTATCTTTGCAAGTGTAAAAAGAAACCAATTGTCGAACAATATAAAACATATACATTATGAAAAAGCTGATTTCCATACTAATGCTTCTGATGGCGTTCACAATGTCGTCAAACGCTATGAGTTATGAGCAGGCTCGTCAGCAGGCTTTGTTCCTGACCGACAAAATGGCTTATGAGCTGAATCTGACCAACGACCAGTATGAGGCAGCATACGAGATAAACCTCGACTACCTTATGAGTGTAAATACTGTCGACGACCTGTATGGGGCCTACTGGCGCTACCGCAATCTCGACATGAGCTACGTTCTGCTCGACTGGCAGTATCGTGCTTTCTGCGACGCAGCCTACTTCTATCGTCCGCTCTACTTCAACGCTGGCTACTGGCACTTCGGCATTTACGCACGCTATCCGCACCGCGACTACTTCTACTTCAATCGTCCTACTGTATACGTAAACTATTGTGGCGGACACTCATGGAGCACAAACCACGGACGTTCTTGGTATCATGGACGTAGCTACGGATCACGTCGCGGCGACAGCCACTTCGGAATGCGCGATAGATTTGACCGTGGTGACTATGGACGTGGCAACAGACAGTCGTTCGGTTCACGCGAACCACAATATATCTCAGGTCGTCCACAAAACTCGTTTGGCAACAAGAACAATCGTCAACAGAGTTCGTTTGGCTCACGTGGCAGCAGCACACGCACTACAGTAAGACATTCGTTGACCGACAACAATACTAACCGCGGACAGTTTGGTTCACGCCGTGGAGGTGACGACATATATGGCACACCACGCAATACGTTCACACGTCCCAACACGTCAAACCAGTCAAGACCTTCGTTCGGCAACAGCAACCGCAGCAACTCATCTTCATTCGGTAGCGGTTCACGTTCAAACGGGTATTCGTTCGGAAGCGGTTCGCGCTCTAACAACAGCTCTTCGTTCGGCTCACGTGGCTCTTTCGGAGGCAGTCACAGCAATGGAGGTTCATCGTTTGGAGGCGGTTCACGCTCTAATGGCGGAAGCAAGAGCAACAATGGCGGTAGCAGCCACGGTTCGTTTGGAAGCCGTCGCTAAACTATAGCCAACAATCACATAGGACAACAACACTATATATAAAAGTCAATTGAAAATTGTGAGGGTGTCAAAACAATAAAGTTTTGAACACCCTCATTTTTTTGTATTCACATTAGCGGCATTTCGAACTACTTTCGCTTGCGAAACTTAAATTAAAAAAAGAATAAAATTCTATTACAAATATTCGTTTCTTGAAAATAAATGGTAATTTTGTAATGTTAAAGATAACAGAAAAGATTACTACTATATACTGCTTTTAATATTTCGATTACGATATGGAATCATTATTTACATTACAATACACATGCTTGCTTGTATTCGCAATGCTTATGCTGCAACTGCTTGTTTCGCGACTGTACCAGAATTCCACTACCCCGCAATACGAGAAGTCACGACTGCTGCTGGCTGCAACAATGCTGATACTGGTAGTTCACTACGCTCTGCAGATAAAGTTCAAGCTGAGAGCTAATGACGATAATGTCGGCACAGTATTCAATACTTTGTTCTATCCTATAGCCAACTATTTTCTGGCTTGTTCAATAATACAGCTACAAAGTTCGCGCAAAACCACACGTCGCTATGCCATAGTAGGCGCATTGGCTTGCTTATCCATAGTCGGGGTGTTTGCAATAGGATGGTATACAAGTGGCAATATGGCACTTGACGGAATGCGTGGTATAATATTCGCCATGTTCGCCTTGAGCATGGTGTACTTCATGACGTCGCCTACCATTATACTAAGACGCACACAACACCGCATCAACAACGACACCGGCGGCGACATATCAACGTACGACCGCTACACCAAAGCAAGTTATCTATTGCTTTCCATGCTGTCGTCCACACTTATTTTTGCTGTAACTTGGCGACCGGCATTGTATGTCGTCGGTCCGCTAATGCTGTTCACTGTGTTTCTGTTCGTTTCAAGTTTTGTGGCGTTAGGCTTCAACATGGCTCCCGTTGAAGACGTGCTGACCGAAGACGAAACATACGGCAATGCATCAGACTACTACAATGAATTGGCTGACGATGACCCTACAACCATATCGACGGGACAAATCGAAAAAATAAGCATTATACTGGGACAATGGGTTGCAAACGGAGGATTCAGGGACAGCTCTGCCAACATAGGCAAGCTGTCGCAACAAACCGGCATTTCGCGCATACGACTGAGCCAATACTTCGACCAGTACCTTAACTCTACATTCAGAGTGTGGCTGTCGGGCATACGCTTTGCAGAAGCACAACGGCTTGTCAAGGCACATCCCGAATACAACAACGATACAATATCTATATATTGCGGATTCTCATCGCGCAGCCAACTGTACAAGATTTTCAACGACAACACAGGTATGTCGCCACGCAAATGGCGCGAAATGCAGAGCTAAATGACTGCATTATAATTGTTGTTAAACTTGTTTTCAGTTATTTTGCCAATTAAACCGAAAATTGTAATTTTGCATATTGTATATAATAAGGTGACAATGTGTAAAGCATTGGGAAGCCTTTATATCGCAGAACAATTCATTTATAAGATTTTTACAATAATTATGGCAAAGAAAGCATTATTGATGATCCTCGACGGATGGGGCATCGGCCAGCATGGCAAGGGAGACGTTATCTACAACACACCGACTCCTTATCTCGACTATCTCACAGCTGTTAGTGCTCACTCACAGCTCCTCACCTGTGGCGAAGACGTTGGTCTGCCCGAAGGACAGATGGGTAACTCGGAGGTAGGTCACCTCAACATCGGTGCTGGTCGCATCGTTTATCAGGACCTCGTAAAGATCAACCGCGCATGCAAGGACGGTTCTATCCTCAAGAACAAGGAAATCATTAACGCTTACAGCTACGCTCAGAAGACCGGCAAGAAGCTCCACCTTATGGGTCTTACTTCTACTGGCGGCGTACACTCTTCACTCGACCACCTCTTCAAGTTCATCGAGATTGGTAAGGAGTATGGTCTGAAGGACGTATACGTACACTGCTTTATGGACGGCCGTGATACCGACCCGAAGTCGGGCAAGGGATTCATCGAGCAGGTACAGCAGTGCTGCTCTGACAACGGCGCACACATCGCAAGCATCGTAGGTCGTTTCTACGCTATGGACCGCGACAAGCGTTGGGAGCGTGTCAAGGAGGCTTACGACCTGCTCGTTGAAGGCAAGGGCAAGCAGTCGGCTGATATGGTTCAGGCTATGCAGGAAAGCTACGACGAGGGCGTAACTGATGAGTTCATCCTTCCTATCAACAACTCTACCGTTGACGGTACAATCCAGGAGGGCGACGTTGTCATCTTCATCAACTATCGTAACGACCGTGCCAAGGAGCTTACTGAGGTGCTCACACAGAAGGACCACACCGAGGCTGGCATGCACACCATCAAGGATCTGCAGTACTACTGCATGACTCCGTACGACGCTTCGTTCGAGGGTGTACACATCCTCTTCCCGAAGGAGAACGTAACAAATACTCTCGGCGAATACCTCGCTGCCAACGGCAAGCGTCAACTCCATACAGCCGAGACAGAGAAGTATGCTCACGTAACATTCTTCTTCAACGGTGGTCGTGAGACTCCGTACGAGGGTGAGGATCGTATCCTTGTTCCTTCACCAAAGGTTGCCACTTACGACTTGAAGCCGGAGATGAGCGCATACGAGGTTAAGGACAAGCTCGTTGGTGCTATCAAGACTCAGGAGTACGACTTCATCGTTGTCAACTTCGCCAACGGCGACATGGTAGGCCACACCGGTATCTACAACGCTATCGCTAAGGCCGTTCACGCTATCGACAACTGCGTTAAGGAGGTTGTTGAGACTGCCAAGGCTAACGACTACGAGACTATCATCATCGCCGACCACGGCAATGCTGACCACGCTCTCAACGAAGACGGCACTCCTAACACAGCCCACTCACTGAACCCGGTTCCGTTCATCTACGTTACTGACAACAACTCAGCAACTGTCAAGGACGGTCGTCTGGCTGACGTAGCTCCTTCTATTCTCCACATCATGGGACTGGAGCAGCCTGCCGATATGACTGGCGAGAACCTTATTGAGGACAACAAGTAATCTACGAATTAACCAAATAAACAAGTAATCTACGGATTTACTAAATACAAAAAAAACTGGCAAGTTGACCAATTGGTCGACTTGCCAGTTTTTTTTGTATATAAATGTTTTGCCCTTACTTAACAATCAGCTTACCATTCACGCTGGTAACGCTGTATGTCTTGCCCTTTTGGGTCTTGAAGCGTACGGTCTGGTCGCCATAACGAACCTCGCACGGCTCACCAGCACCTGAATAAACGGTAGCCTTAGCAAGCTTGCCACCATTCCATACGATGCCAACGGTGAAGTTGCCACGTGCACGCAGACCCTCGATTGTACCCTCAGCCCATGCGTCAGGCAATGCTGGCAACAGATGGACAAATCCCATATGGCTCTGCATCAGCATTTCGGTCACACCGGCAGTTCCACCGAAGTTGCCGTCAATCTGGAAAGGAGCATGAGTGTCCCACAGATTGTCGAGCGTACCATTCTTAAGCAAGTTGCCATAGAGCTTGTATGCGTGGTTGCCGTCATGCAGACGTGCCCACTGATTGAGCTTCCATCCCATCGACCAGCCTGTAGCTCCGTCGCCACGATGCTCGAGTACTACACGCGAAGCCTTGGCAAGCTCAGGAGTTGTGACAGGCGAAACGGTGTGACCCGGGTGCAATCCGAACAGATGATTGACGTGACGGTGCTCGTCCTTCGGGTCGTCAATGTCGCGCGACCACTCCATAAGCTGTCCATAACGACCAATCTTATAAGGAGCGATATGCTTCAAAGCATCTTCCCACACACGACGGTCCTTGGCGTCGCGACCGAGAATCTTGCTTGCCTCGATAGCATCCATAAGAATCTCGCGTACTACAGCGTGTGCAAACGTAGCACCCTCGTCAACCGGTCCGTGTTCGGGCGAAGTAGAAGGCGCAGCTGTATATACTCCATCCTTACGGTGCCACAGATAGTCGGCTGCAAAGTCGGCACTACCCTTGATTATGTCGTAAGCCTCATTGGCAAGGAATCGGCGGTCGCGAGTATAGTCATAATAGTTCCACATGTGTGTGGCAAGCCACGGACCTGCAAACGGTGAGAAGTTCCACGACATATCCTCACTCGCCAAGGGCGAAGTGAATCCGAAGATGTTGGCAGATACAGATGTTGTCCATCCACGTGTACCGAAATATGCCTTGGCAGTAACCTCACCCGGCTTGATGAGAGTACGTATGAAGTCGAACAACGGCTGCTCGCACTCGCTGAGGTTGGTCTGGCATGCCGGCCAGTAGTTCATCTGCACGTTGATGTTGGTGTGATAGTCGACACGCCAAGGTCCGTCAACATTATTGTGCCATACTCCCTGGAGGTTGGCAGGCATATTGCCGGGGCGCGACGAAGCGATGAGCAGATAGCGCCCGAACTGATAGTAGAGCTGTTCGAGATAGAAGTCCTTCTGGCCGCGACGATAGTTGCTGAGTCGCTGGTTGATAGGCATATCCTTAACGTTGGCTGTGGCGTTGTTGATGTTGAGCTTTACGCGATTGAACAGACTTGCGTAGTCATTGTAATGCTCGTTGAACAGCGACTCATAGCCCTTGGCTACAGCCTTGTCGACCCACTGGCGTGTAGTAGACTCAGGATTGACGCCTACATAAGCCTTTGCATCGTCGAAGTTGGGATTGTAGTTGGGCTTGTAGTCGGTGTCGGCTGTGATGATGAACACCACCTCGTCGGCACCCTTAACGGTAATTTTTCCGTTATGATTGTCTACGGTTCCGCCCTTTGCCACCGCCTTCATACGTATGCAATACTGCATATTATTATTGTCGAGACGGGCGTTCCACAAGAGTTCGTCGTTGCCTTCGGCTATCATCTTGCCCTCCGAAACGGGGTTCTTGGCATACGAAAGCACGAGGTTCTGCATTCCCTTACGCGAAGCCTTGAAGCGTACAGCCATCACATTGGCAGGATAGCTGACGAAGTATTCGCGTGTATAGCTGACGCCGTCCTTGGCAAACGACACCACAGCCAGAGCCGAGTCGATAGAGAGCGAGCGGCGATAGCCTGTCATGCCCACCTCGCTCAGTCCGGTCTCGATATAAAGTTCGCCTGCTGTAGTGAAGCTACCAAAGCGGAACGGGTTCTCTGCATCTGCCTCGTAGGGCACCGGACTGTTGAAGTTTTTGCGTGTAAGCATTTCCGCCTTCTTCAAGTCGTTGTCGACAAAAGCCTGACGTATGTCCTTGATGACACCAGCCGAGTGCTTGTTGACATCCCAGTAGTAGCGTGCGCCCTTGCTTGTGTTAGGTCCGCCACGCCAGAGTGTCTTCTCGTTGAGGGTGATACGCTCGGCAGGAACCGAACCCATGACATTGGCACCTATCGAGCCATTGCCTATAGGCAGCGACTGCGACTCCCATTCCTGGTCGGGATTCTTCACAGTATCGCCCGCTCTTTCAGGCTTGTTTTCGCCTTTCCACATTTGCGGATTACCACCATACCACACGGCCTGTCCTCGCATAGTGGCTGGAGTGTCAAACCAGTAGTTGAGCCCGTGCTGGGCCATAGCTGTTGTTGATGAAGTTGCAACGAGTGCAACGGTGTAGAGAAATCTTTTAAGCATTTGTATTTGGTTTATTAATATCTTCCAGTTTCACCAACGATATCCTTGATGCTATTCACAAAGTCGCGGTCAGCCTTCAGCGATTCGATGGTCATTGGCATGCGGTAGCGCCAGTAATGGAACGGATTGGCAGGCACGTTGACACGCTCGCCGGTAGGATCGGCCTGGCGGATGCGTTCGTCGGTGGCAAGCCAGTCCTGCAACTGCACTATGCACAACATCGACGGGGTTTGCATCTGACGCACCACAATCTCACGAGCCAGCCATCCCGGCAGCGGATGAGGTGCCGAGCCCGTATGATAGAGCACCGTCTCGTAGTAGTCTTGCGCCACCTCCAGGTCTTCGTCCCACCACAGTCGGAGCGTAGGCATGTCGTGCGACGAGAAGAGGCAAACCGAGCGGTAGGGATATTTCGACAGATCGGCAAAGCGCACACCATACTCCTTGGGCATAGTCTGTACGTTGAGCGAGAGAATGCGCAGGTCTTTCATGACCCAATCCACACTTTCCGGCACCATACCAAGGTCTTCGGCACACACAAGCATGCGTGTAGCCTGCACCAGTCGGGGCAGTTTCTTCATAGCCTCGCGATACCAGAACATGCTGTTGCGACGATAGTAGTAGTCGTCATAGAGTCGGTAGAAGCGCTGCTTGTCGTCGTCGCCGAGTGCGGCAAAGGCGAAGTTGAGCTGTGCCGTAATGCGCGGATGGTAGAGATAGTTGCGTTTGCGGTCGCGCACGAACAATACATTCTCAATGAGTTTGTACAATCCGTCGCGCAACGCTGTGTCGGCAGCCGAGTCTTTTCCGGCAAAGGCAGCCTGCACCTTGCGCTCGGTGTCGTATTCGGGACGCATGCTGTAGGTGCCGTCATCGGCAACAGGCTGCAGATAGTTCTGTGCCACTTCATCGGCACGTTCGCCGAAGATGCGCTCCAACACCCACTTGTTGATGAACGGACGTGTGTGTCGTTCCTCGTCAAACTCAAATCCATAGCTGCCTATCTCTGCCTTGGTCATGGGCAGAGCCGGCGAGAACTGTCCGAGCAGAGCATGTACGCAGTCTGCCGGAATGTCCCATATACGGAAGAAACCGAGCACGTGGTCGATGCGGTAAGCGTCGAAATACTTAGCCATATTGCGGAATCGGCGCACCCACCACTGGCATCCGTCACCAAGCATACGGTCCCAGTTGTACGTAGGGAATCCCCAGTTCTGTCCGTTGGCAGCGAAAGCGTCTGGTGGCGCACCTGCCTGTCCGTCAAGGTTGAAGTAGTGCGGTTCGAACCACACGTCGCATCCTGTACGGTCGACACCGATAGGTATGTCACCCTTGAGAATTACGCCGCGAGCCATAGCGTGTTCGTGTGCGACACACATCTGCTGTCGAGCACAAACTGCACATAGTAGAAGAAGGCAAGCTTCTTGTATGCCTTAGTGCGCGGATTCGACAGTTGTCCACGTTCGGCTTCAGTCCATTCACGATGACTGGGCCAGGTATTGAAGTCGGCTGTGCCATAAGCGTCGCGCAGATAGCTGTACTGTGCGTATGGCACGAGCCAGCGCTCGTTGTCGCGGAAGAACTTCTTGAACGCAGCTGAACGCATGGTGCGCTCGCTCTCCTGCTCGAACATGAGGTGCAAGTACTGCTCTTTGGCGCGTATCACACGCTCGTAGTCTACAGCCGGGAGTGCGTTGAGTTCCTGTCGAAGCGCTTCAAACTCAGCCTGCTTCTTTGCGTCTGCCAGAGGCGGCAATTGTCTGAGATCGACATATATCGGATTGAGCGCAAAGATGCTGATGCACGAATATGGATAGGAGTCGGTCCATCGGCGCGACGTGGTAGTATCGTTGATGGGCAGCAGCTGCAGCACTCGCTGGCCGGTGTCTGCCACGAGGTCGGTCATTGCGGCAAGGTCGCCGAAGTCGCCTACGCCGAAACTGCCTTCGGTGCGCAACGAGAAGAGCGGCACGAGTGTTCCAGCCAGACGTCGGTTGCACATGGCGAAGAACGACTGGTCCTCCTCTATCACGCACACGTCGCCTGCCTCCATCGCATCGAGTTTGAGCTTACGGTTGTCGCACGTCTCCCACATCACATTGCCGTCGGTGCTGACTGCCACAAACTTGTATTCAATGCTGCGCATCGGTGCTGCCTCAGCATTCTTCTTGACAGGCTGCGGCACACCGAGAGCGTTGGCGTTGAGGTCGATCTGCCATTCGTTGTAGTTATGCTCGTGCATCGGAATGGCGTGTCCGGTGTTCCATGCTCCCAACGAGGGATGCTCGCCTACGATGGCAAGCCTCTCGCCCAGTCGCAACTGAGGCGCACGCACTATCAGACGCACCGTGCGGCTGTATGCTGAGCGTCCTACCGAGTGGCGCGGATGGCGGTTGATACATTCGGTATATGCCGATGTGTACAGATAGGAGTCATGCGGAATCTCGTTCCAACGGTTGTTTACGATTATATTAGTGGCCCCGCTCATGTTGAGGTCGAGGCGATGTGTCACGGTTATCCACTCACGACGCAACTCTTTGCCAGCGTTGCTGAGTGAGAAGAAATAATCTATATAAGGAGTTGAAGGAGTGTCTATTTTGTCCAAAGTATATTGCCAGTGGCGTCCATCGGTGGTAGACATGCCGAACACAGCGGTCTTCTCCTGTCCGTCTTCTGTTGTCACCTTGACGTTGAGCAACAGTTCCTCGCCAAATGTGGTTTGGTAGTTAAGATTGAATTTAATAGTCATTATCGTTAAGGTTACTGTGTCATAAAGACACTGGTTATAGTTTTCTTTGGTTCAAAATTAGTAAAAAAAAAGCAGACTATAACGAAAAATCGGATTTTTTTAAACACAAAACGACCCGAACAATACCAATAATTAATAATCAGTACTATTCGGGTCGTTTTAATTGTATATTAACAGCCGTTTGGGGCTTTATAACAGTCGTTTATGACGCAGTATTATCCAAGACAGAGCCGATATCACTATCGATATGAGCAGCGCTATGAGGAATCCGAAACGGCTGTCCTCCATACCGTTGATGAGGTTCATTCCGAAGAATGAAGATATAAGCGTAGGCAACATCATGATGATTGACACGGACGTGAGCGTACGCATCACGGTGTTCATGTTGTTGTTGATGATGCTGGAGTAGGTGTCCATCGTCGACTCAAGAATGTTCGAGTAGATGTTGGTAGTCTCGCGTGCCTGCGACATCTCGATGTTAACGTCTTCGATAAGGTCGGCATCCAACTCGTCCACTTGCAGCTTGAACTTCAGCTTCGAGAGCAACGTTTCGTTGCCACGTATTGACGTGACGAAGTATGTGAGCGAGTCCTGCAGTCGCGACAGGGCTATGAGCGACTCGTTGTTCACGTTATGGTCGAGATTGTGCTTTGCCTTTTCGATGAGGGTGTTTATCTGCTTCAGCCGCTTCAGATACCATACTGCCGACGAAAGGAAGAGTCGGAAAATCATGTCGACATAGTCGGTGAATCCCTCGCCGCGCTTCTGCTGGTACGACACAAAGTCAATCATCATGTTTGTCTCGTAGTAGCACACGGTGATGGTCACGTCGCGCTTGTGTATGATACCGAGCGGCACGGTGGTGTATGGCGTGCGCGAACGTATCTCCTTGACATACGGTATACGAAGGATGATGAGCATCCATCCGTCGTCATACTCGTAGCGTGCACGTTCGTCGGCATCGCTGATGTCGGACAGGAAATAGTCGGGTATGTTGAATTTGTCTTCCAGAAATTGCTGATCGTCGTCTGTCGGACACGTTACCTGTATCCAGCAGTTGGGCTGCCATTCGTCGATGGTCTTAAGTGTAGAGTTTGTATTCCAAAATGTTCTCATAAAGATAGGTCTCCATGGGTTAAAACAATGTGTGGGAGACCAGCCGTTATGAGTTGCTGTCCTCCTGCACTACAAATTCATATTTTCCGCGTGATAGTCGTCCATATATTGCGTATATATTGATTTTCGGCTGCAAAGGTAAATAAAAATGACGAATAAGCGTACTTTACTTCTACATTATTTGCACAATCGTAGTCAATTTTTACACAAATGAAACATTGCATAAATATTTTCGGCTGCCTTGCTGTGTTATCTGAGATTTTTCTAATACCTTTATCGCATTATACTACAAATGGGGATATAACGAAACATTGAATACAAAACGAAACATATATGAAAAAGAAAATTCTGCTGACAGCGGCTGCTGTCGTTGTGCTACTCGTGTCTGCGGTGACTGCGGGTTCGTTCTATCTGGTCAACTATGCGCTGGTGGATGCGCCGCGCCATCGTGACAGCAGTTTCAATCGTGCCATAGCCAACTATCCCGAACTGCGCTCGTGGATTGACAGCTTGCAGGCAGAGGGTGCCCTGCGCGACACCTTCGTGGTGATGCCTACGGGCGAAAGGGCGCACGCTATCTTTGCACGTTCGTCCAAGGCGCATGGCGCAACGGCTGTACTGGTGCACGGATATACCGACAACGCCACTTCGATGCTTATGATTGCACGCATCTACAACCATTTCCTCAACTACAACATCCTGCTGCCCGACCTTCACGCTCACGGTCAAAGCTACGGCAAGGACATTCAGATGGGATGGAAGGACCGTCTCGACGTGATGCACTGGATTGGTCTGGCACCCGGCATGTTCCGTACGCCTGCCGACTCGATGCGCCTCGTGGTGCATGGCATATCGATGGGTGCAGCCACTACAATGTGTGTCAGCGGCGAGCACACGCCCGATTATGTGAAGTGCTTTGTAGAGGATTGCGGATACACAAGCGTATGGGACGAGTTTGCACACGAGCTGAGCGGACGTTTCTCGCTGCCCGAATTCCCGTTGCTCTATACTGCGTCGTGGGTGGTAAGGATGAAGTACGGATGGTCGTTCGGCGAGGCTTCACCGCTCAAGCAGGTGGCTAAGTGCCGCAAACCGATGCTCTTCATCCATGGCGACAACGACACTTACGTGCCTACGGCTATGGTCTATCCGCTCTACGAGGCCAAGCCTCAACCCAAACAGCTGTGGATTGCGCCCGGCAGCAAACATGCCCTCTCCTATCGCGACCATAAAGCGGAGTACGTAAAGAAGGTCACGGAGTTTGTAAGCAAGTGGAACGGGGCGGAGAATTGATATAATAAGTATGTGGTCATATTTATTTTTATATATGAGCTGCTTTCTATAAGAGGAGGATTAGGCAAGAGTAAAACAAAGCGGGCTGAAAGCCCAATAAGCACATAGCCCAGGGCATTCGCCCTAGGTGTACGGATTGATAAAAGCAAGACGCCCTGCAAGGGCAAAAGCATTGATTATTAACGCTTTTGCCCTT
>CAJJOL010000034.1:0-33979 GCA_905193385.1 uncultured Prevotella sp.
ACCTCAGGGCGTTCTTGCTTAGGCAAGCGGCAGAGCCGAGCGGCCCTGGGCTATGGAGGTCATTTGGCTTTGCCTTTCCGCTTCTCGCCGGCGACCTTTGGTTCAGCCCGTCCTTGCATGCCCATTTCCGTCCTTGCATGCCCATTTACATTCCGTCATCTACAAAGTTAGCAGTTTCATATATGGCACAGAAATGAAGGCTTGTCAAGCGTTCTTCGCTCTGTCTGCCATTGTTTCTTCCATATTCTCCTTGGTCCAGTTTATTATGTTTTCTACTCCTGACTGGTAGAGGGCGCATGTAGTATGATGCTTGTTGCGCCTATGGTGAACAATGTGCCGTCTTCGATGCGTCTTTGTTCGCGGTCGCCCAGGATAACGTTGTCTACGAATGTTCCGGTATAGCTCGGGCCGTCTTTGAGGATGTACTTCAGGCTGCCGTTCTTGTCACGGCTGACGGTTATTGTACAATGGTTGATGTCGATGCTCGGGTCGTTGGTCTCGATGGCGCAGTTGACGCCGCTGTTCTTCATGTAGCGTCCTATGGTGTTGACGCCCATTTGAAGGGGTATGACCTGCTTGTAGTGGAAGACGTTCTCTATGACTGTTATATAGCCGTATTCGTTGCCCTCGGCATTATCTTCGGGCGTGTCCTCCTTCTGTGTCTTGCGCAGCTTGGAAACGCCAATGCGTATGCCGAACTGCTTGCCGCATTGTGGGCATTGGAACACGAGCGACTGTCCGTCGGTATATTTCTTTTCGTCGAATGTGATGTAGTTGTCACATTTAGGGCATCTTACTCTTTTCATTCTTAATGTTTGTCGTTCTGTTTTATTTCTGTTATCCAGCAGTCGGCAAATGATTTGTCGGTCTTGAGCTTGTTCAAGGCGTTGTTGGCCTCTGCTCTGCTGGCGAATTTCCTGTATATTACTTTTGTGAATCCGTTGTTGCGGCATACTCTTGCCTCGGTCATTCCCTGCTTGTGCAGGTGGTCTACATAATGTTGGGCGTTACTTATCGAGACGCGGCTTGCGAGTACTATAGTGTAGTATGGCAGGGCGCTTGGCTCGTCTGTCGGCGTGATGGCCTCGGCTTGTGTGCTTTGCCCTGAAGGGACGAGGCTCTCGGGCTTGCCGCTTGTCATCTCCTTGGGCATTATCTCGTATAGCCAGTTGGTGTCGATGGCGCTATGGCTTACTGTTCCTGTGCTTGCATCGCCCAGTCGTGAGGGGATGGAAAGCATGATGAACAGCACGATGCAGGCTGCTGCCATGTGGCGCAGCATCTTGACCGGAATGTTGGGCGAGTCGGTCTGTTGCTCCTGGTCTGCCTCTTCGGTAGTATGTGTCTGAGCAGGAACGGCGCTCTCGGCCATAGGGTTGTAGGCTGCGAACGGCGAGGGTTCGCTCCTGCGGATGCCGGCTACGGAGGCGGCTTGTGTGCTTGCCGGTTGCGACTCGTCGGCGGGCAAGGTGTCAAGCTCGAATGCCTGGAAGCCGTATGTGGCAGGAGTCGTTATGCCGTTGTCGTTAGGGATGAAGTCGTATTCGCCGTTGTCCAATACGTAGAGCCGCCCGATGCCGCAGAGTTCGTGGCCGCCATCCTCGCTCATTATCATCTGACGGAATTCGTCCACCTCGCTTTCTATGCGCTTCAGGGCTTCGGGATAGCTCAAGTCGTAGCAGTTGACATAGTCCTGCGCCAGTACCGAATCGTTCATGGTGAGTCGTGGATTGAATCCGACAGTTCTTGTCGGAGGCAGGAATATGTGGTTCTTCTCATCGTATGATGCGGCGATATGGTGTGCCATAAAGCCTCCGAATCCGGGGACAATGACGCAGTCGTTGTCCAACAACAATTTAGCTATATGTCTTTCCAATTCTGTCATAATACGTTGGCTGATTTTGTTTCAATGTACAAAAATACAAATAAAAAACTGTAAAGCAAAATATAAAATGATAAAGTTGGTGATAATATAATATGTTATGGCGAAAAAATATTATCTTTGCATCTTGGAATGCGACTGTAATGATAATACACGTTTAATTTTTTATATTTCTCATTATTAAATGAAACAGTACAAATTAGTGAACAATGTATTGGGGTGGCTTACCTTCCTGGTGGCTGCTTTCGTATATTGCTCGACGATTGAACCGACAGCCAGCTTCTGGGACTGTCCTGAGTTCATTACAACCGGCTATAAGCTGGAAGTAGGTCACCCGCCTGGAGCACCTTTCTTTATGCTCACGGCCAACTTGTTCTCGCAGTTTGCGAGCGACCCGACGCAGGTGGCTAAAATGGTAAATACTATGAGCGCTTTGCTGAGTGCTACTACCATTCTTTTCCTGTTCTGGAGTATCACTCATTTGGCGCGCAAGCTGATATTGAAGGACTGGAGCGAGATGACAACGGGCAAGCTTATTGCCATTGAGGCATCAGGACTTGTAGGCGCTCTCATCTACACCTTCTCCGATACATTCTGGTTCTCGGCTGTGGAGGGCGAGGTTTATGCCTATTCGTCGGCATTTACTGCCATCGTGTTCTGGCTCATCCTGAAATGGGAAGACCATGCCGACGAGCCTCATAGCGACCGCTGGCTTGTGCTTATAGCGTATATGACGGGTCTGTCGATAGGCGTTCACCTCTTGAACTTGCTCTGTATTCCGGCTATAGTATTGGTATATTGCTATCGTCGCTATCCGCATATCGAGCTGAAGGGCTCGTTGCTGGCTCTGCTTGTCTCGTTCGTTATTGTGGCAGGTGTGCTGTATGGCGTAGTGCCGGGCATCATTAATGTGGCAGGATGGTTTGAACTGCTGTTTGTCAACCAGTTGGGCTGTCCGTTCAATACGGGTGAGATAATATACATCATCCTGCTTGTTGCCATCGTGATATGGGCTATATACGAGTCGTATACCGACCGCAACTTCAAGCGTCAGAACATATCGTTCACACTCGCTGTAGGTATGTTGGGCATTCCGTTCCGTGGTATGGGATGGGGCGCAGCCTTGGTAGGCATCGTCATTCTTGTAGCCATATACTTCGGACTGAACTATCGCAAGAAGGCGGACAAGCAGCTTGTGCCCGTAGTGTCGGCACGCTTCAAGAATACTGCCTTGCTGTGCATGCTTATGCTGATGATCGGCTATTCGAGCTATGCTGTTATCGTAATCCGTTCGGCTGCCAACCCGCCTATGGACCAGAACTCGCCTGAGGATGTGTTCACCCTCGGTTCGTATCTGAGCCGCGACCAGTATGGCGACTCTCCGTTGCTTTATGGCCAGGCTTACACCTCGCAGGTGGCATTTGACGTAGAGGGCAACATGTGCATCCCCAAGCGTAAGGAAGGTGCTGCCATCTGGCAACGTAAGGAGAAGGCATCTGAAAATGAGAAGGATTCGTACTTCGTCGTTTCGCACAAGGACAAGCTCGTTTACGCACAGAACATGCTGTTCCCGCGTATGCATTCGTCGGCTCACGCTCAGGCTTATGAGAATTGGCTGGGTGGCGTCACGGGTACAAACGTGCCTTACGACCGCTGTGGCGAGCAGGTGACCGTGAAGATGCCTACACAATGGGACAACATACGCTTCTTCCTCTCTTACCAATGCAACTTCATGTACTGGCGCTACTTCATGTGGAACTTCGCAGGAAGACAGAACGACCTGCAGGGTAGCGGCGAACCCGAGCACGGCAACTGGATAACGGGCATATCGTTTATCGACAACTGGATGCTTGGCGACCAGAGCAAGCTGCCGCAGGAGTTGAAGGAGAACAAGGGACACAACGTGTTCTATTGTCTGCCTCTGTTGCTGGGTCTTATCGGACTCTTCTGGCAGGCATGGCGCGGACAACGAGGCATACGTCAGTTCTGGGTAGTGTTCTTCCTCTTCTTTATGACGGGTCTTGCCATTGTGCTCTATCTGAACCAGACTCCGCAGCAGCCTCGTGAGCGCGACTATGCTTATGCAGGTTCGTTCTATGCTTATGCCATCTGGTGTGGACTTGGTGTATTGGCGTTGTACGATATGCTCAAGAAGAAGCTTAAGACCAACGATGTGGCTCTTGCCAGCGTGCTTGGCGTAGCCTGTCTGCTTGTGCCCGTACAGATGGCTTCGCAGACTTGGGACGACCACGACCGCAGCGGACGCTACACTTGTCGCGACTTCGGACAGAACTATCTGATGACGCTCCAGGACAAGGGCTACCCGATAATCTTCACCAATGGCGACAACGACACGTTCCCATTGTGGTATAACCAGGAGACCGAAGGATTCCGTACAGATGCCCGCGTATGCAACCTCTCTTATCTGCAGACCGACTGGTATATCGACCAGATGAAGCGTCCGGCTTACGATTCGCCTTCTGTGCCTATCACTTGGCCGCGCCTTGACTTCTGTTCGGGAACCAACGACTATGTGCAGGTGGATCCGTCGCTCAAGCAGCAGATAATGGATTTCTATAAAGAACATCCGGCTGAGGCAAAGGAGCAATTTGGCGAAAACCCATTCGAGTTGAAAAACGTACTGAATAACTGGGTTCGTACTAAGAACAAGGAAATGCACGTCATTCCGACCGACACACTCTATCTGACCATCGACAAGGAGGCTGTAAAGAAGAGCGGAATGATGATGGCAAGCGACACTATACCTGACCGTATGGTAATCTCGCTCGCAGGCAAGCGCGCTCTGTACAAGAACGACCTCATGATGCTTGAGATGCTCGCACAATGCAACTGGACACGTCCGTTGTATGTGGCTACAACTGTGAGTGGCGACAATTATATGAATCTTGTCGACAACTTCGTCCAGGAGGGTCTGGCTTACCGCATCACTCCGTTCACCACCAACAAGCCGGGTGCAAAGAACTTCGACACCGAGAAGACATATAATAATGTAATGAACCGATATAAGTTCGGCGGCTTGGACAAGAAGGGACTCTATATTGACGAGACCGTAATGCGTATGTGCTACACCCATCGCAATCTCTTTGCACAGCTGGCTCTCGCACTCATTCGGGAGGGCAAGAACGACAAGGCTCTGAAGGTGCTGCGCAAGGCGGAGAAGTCAATACCTGAATATAATGTGCCCAATACTTTTGTTTCGGGTTCGGCAGATCTGGCTCGTGCCTATGCTCTGATAGGATGCAAGGCTGATGCAGCCCGCATATTGCGACAGGTTTGGAACAACACCAAGCAATATGCCGACTACTATGTATCGCAGGAAGGCTCGCGCTTCGACATGTGTCAGACAGATGTAATGCGCCAGCTCTATTATATGCAGGGTATTTCGGATATAGCCCAGCTTGTGGACGCGAAAATGGCTAACGAATGGCTCAAGACTGCCAATGCCATCTATGCCGTATATCAGGCCAAGGGCGGACAACCTTTTGAATCGCGATGATAATTGAACAGCCTTCAATATGGTTGCGTTGGTTGTTTCCAGGTGCAACCTGGAGAATGAACCGCAACGAACGTTCGGTATATCTCACGTTTGACGACGGACCTATACCTGAGTCGACGCCGTTCATTCTGCAAACATTGAAAGAGTTTGGGATACACGCCACTTTCTTCATGGTAGGAGACAATGTGCGCAAGTATCCCGACCTCTACAGAAGTATTGTTGCGGAGGGCCATCAAGTGGGCAATCATACCTATCATCATCTTGGAGGCTTCAAGCATTTTGCCAAGACATATATTGACGATGTGGAGCGTGCCAACGACCTTATAGGCGCCCACCTCTTCCGTCCGCCACATGGCGCTATGAGCTACAGCCAGTACATCTGGTTGCGTTGCAAGTATCGCATCGTGATGTGGGACCTCGTGACACGTGACTATTCCAAGTGGCTTAGTGCGGACGACGTGTTCAATAATGTAAGGCGATATGCCCGTAATGGTTCAATCATTACTTTCCATGATTCGGTAAAGAGTATCGACAAGCTGCGTACCGCACTTCCGAAGTCGCTCAAATGGCTTAAGGAGCAGGGGTATGAGTTTAAGACTTTCGACTGAAGTCGTGGAAACAAAAACGTAATTAAAGATAATGGACAAACGACAATTATCTCTTAAAATAAAAGCCGAGGCAAAGAACCTCGGCTTTTTTGCTTGTGGCATAGCCAAGGCCGCGGCTGTGGACAAGGATGTTGTGGATTCGTACCGCAAATGGATTGACAATGGCGAGCATGCTACGATGAATTATCTTGAGAATTATCCCGACAAGCGTTTCGACCCACGGCTGTTGATGGACGGACTCAAGAGTATTGTGTCTGTTGCGTTGAACTATGCGCCGTCGCATACTCTGCCCGAAGGCGAACCGCAGTTTGCTGCCTATGCACTTGGCAAAGACTATCATGATGTGGTGAAGGGAAAATTGCGCATGCTTGCCGAACGGCTTGGATTTGAGGAGTATAGAGCGTTTTGCGATTCGGCTCCCGTGCTCGAACGCTATTGGGCTGTGAAGGCTGGGCTTGGATGGACCGGACGAAACCACCAGCTGATAATACCTCATGCCGGTAGTATGTTCTTCTTGGGTGAGCTGTTCCTGCCCGTAGAATTGGAGTATGATGAGGAGATGAAGCCGCGTTGCGGCAATTGCCACGCATGTATCGACGCTTGTCCGTCGCACGCTCTGACGATGGGGGAGGGAAGGTCGGATTTTGACGCCCGCTTGTGCCTGAGCTATCAGACAATAGAGAACCGTGGCGACATTCCCTCCGACTTGTCCGAAAAAATGGGCGATACGATATATGGCTGCGACTGCTGTCAGAAGGCCTGTCCGTGGAACCGTTTTGCGCAACCCAACACTACTCCCGAACTTCAGCCATCGCAAGACCTGCTTGACATGAAGCGTGAGGACTGGCTGTCGCTAACTGAGGACGACTATCGTCATTTGTTTAAGGGGAGTGCCGTGAAACGAGCCAAATATTCGGGGCTTATACGAAATATCCACACGGCCCTTGACAAGGAGTAGAGCAGTCTACTTTATCCTTACTATTCTTATTCCGGTCTGCGACGGATGTTTCTGCATATATTGGTAGAGTGTCATAGGCTCTTCAACAACCTTCTTGTGTATTTGCGATGCGTTGAGCATGTGTAGCCCGTCTTTGTGCCACACGGCTATACCTATGTGCGAAGTGTCGAGTCCAGCCTTGGATGTAGTTATAGCGATGATGTCGCCATCGTGTATGGACGAGCGCAGCAACTTGGTGTTGTGGATGGCTGATTTGGGAATGTAGCTGAACTTCTTGCCGGAGAGGAGTTGCTCGGTCTTGGCTATCCGTTCTATCATTTGCGGATTGTTCTTCAGCATAGGATAAAGCGAAGCGTGTGTGCTCATGAAGTCGATACGCAGGGTCTGTATTGCTGTGAATGGAGGGTTGGGCGACTGTATCTCTTGGACGAATCCCTTCTGGGTGTTCTCGTAGATCCAGTCGGTAAAATAATGCTGGCGGGCAGGATAGCTCACCTCTCCGTTCTGGTATCTCACCATACGCAAGTAATGAGCGTAGTCGTCGAATGCGGTCTTGCCGTTTTTGATGCAAAGATATATGGCAAGAACGTTCTCCACATAAGTGGTACAGTCGAGTTGGCTAAGATTTATCACAAGCTTCTCCTGCTTGTTCACCTCAAGCGTCTTTGCCACATACGGAATGCCACGCAGTTGGCGGGCTATAGCGATTATAAGGTCAGGATTGGCTGTATGTTGTGCGTATTTATTGACGATTTGCCCAATCCTTGCCTTGTCTTCCGTCTCATTATAATAGGTGATAGAGACAGAGTCGTCGGTGTAAGACGAGGACTTGGGGGCTTCTTTATATGCCGTTGAAAGCTTCTGCTGTTGTGTAATCTGCTGTGTGTCAGCGTTATGCTGTATTTGTGGATTCTTTTTGTTGGCCGAAGGGCTGCCGCATTGGGCGAGTAATGCCACGGCAAGTGATAGAAAAGCTGTTGTCATGATAAAGTGATTTTTCATTTCATTCTTCCAAAGTTAACTCCTACATAAATGTTAAGGCTACCGAATATATTGTTGGTCGAGAACTTCGGCTTATGGTAGTTGTACGTGTGGATTATGGCGTTGGCACCATAGTACCATCGCATATTGTTCCATACAATACCGAAGCGTCCCACTCCGTCGATATTGAAGTTGTGGAAAGAGAAGTCCTTGAGTGTGAATGTATAGTGATTGGTGTCGCTCGACGAACTTTTGTAGCCCAGAGCCAACGACAACGAGGCAGCCGCCAGCCAGTTGCGGGCAAATACCCAGTTGTAGCCGTATCCACCCGACAACGAAACATCGGTATATTTAATCTTCTTGAATTTCAATTCGGGGTCCATGTAGCGCTTGGCAGTCTCCTCGCCAAGGTTTTCGGCAACGATGTCGTACAGTTTCTCCCAGTCTATGCTTAGCGAGTGGCGGGTGTAGCCTATGCCGCACAAGGCAGAACCGCACGACTTGCGTTGTATTGTCGATTGGCTGAAGGCGGCAGGGTAGGAGAATCGCTTGTGATTGAAGATGTAATACATGTTGAATCCCTTGATACTCACGTTGATACCGTCGTAATTCGTGCCGTTTAACGTACGTGTGTTCACCTTGCCTTCGCTATCAAGTTGGGCTTTCGAAATCTTGTAGTCGTTGCCCGTCTTACGATAGAACAGGTCTACGCCAAGTTGTGAACTATAGATAGAGAGGTCAAGTTCGGTTCGCTTGTCTCCGCTGTTGATGTTCTTCAAGTCGAATGTGTAGCCCAGGAAAACCCATCGCCAACCTAAGTACGGTCCGAGTTTGAAGGTCGGGAGCGGGGCGAAGGTGAAGTCGTTACCCATAGTCGACGCTATGCGGTAAATCTCATAAGTGTTGGTGTTTTGTACCATAGCTGTGTAGTTGAACTTTTGAGGTTCGATATAGCACGTGTCTACTTCGCTGAAATTCCTCATAAACCTACCCAGAGTTCGGCCTACTACACGAAAAAAAGTGTTGTGACGGTATTTTTGAGGCGCACTAATGGTGTCTGCCGCAGTTTGAGCCTTGGCAGACATTCCCGAAACACATACGGACAACAATATTGTTATGGTTCTTTTCAAATACAAATCCTATAAGATTGTTATGTGGTTTTCTCGCTCTCTACAACGGTTTCGCTTATAGCTTACCCAGAATTCTGTCCATCACCCAATTGACTGGTGTGGCGCTCACGCTTGTGCATTGGCACACTCCCAAGCCTTGGAGGTGTTCAATTACAGAGCGAATGATAGGTAGCTGTACGTAAGAAGGATTAGGCACGACGATGTTTGTCCGGCCTGCACTTGTCACCAGTTGTATAGGAGCGTAGTCGTAAACCGAAAACGACAACATGCCTTTGTCGCCAATAACCTCTATACGGTCTTCCTTGGCGCTTTGATGGCCTACGAAGCACCATGAACCGCTGCCTGGCAATCCGTTCTCGAAGAAGAAACTGGCACTTATGGAGTCCTCTGCCTTGTACAGATGTGCTCTGTTGGAGCAATATCCGTGAGCTCGTGTGATGACTCCGAATATATCCTGCAAGAGATCGAGCTGATGAGGAGCCAGGTCGTAGAAGTAGCCTCCTCCGGCAATGTCCGGTTGTAGTCGCCACGGCAGGTTGTGGGCATCCTGATAGTCAAGGTCTCTTGGCGGAACAGAGAAACGTATCTGGACATTTACGATTGTGCCTATAGTTCCTGAATTGATAATGTTCTTTACCTTCTGAAAATAAGGCAGATAACGTCTATAGTAAGCCACAAAGCACGGCACACCCGTAATCTCGCTTATGCGGTTGATGCGGGCGCAGTCTTCATAGCTTGCAGCTAATGGTTTTTCTATATACACGGGTTTGCCAGCCTTCATTGCCATTATTGCAAATGTAGCGTGGCTTGAAGGCGGAGTGGCTATATATACGGCATTTACGTTAGGGTCGTCGATAAGTTCCTGTGGGTCTGTGTACCACTTTTTTATATTATGGCGTTTGGCGTACGACTTTGCCTTTGCTTCATTACGGCTCATTACTGCCACCACGCTTGAGCCAGGCACCTCGTTGAATGCCGGTCCGGATTTCTTTTCGGTCACCTCGCCGCATCCGATAAATCCCCATCCTATTTGTTTCATATCTTAATAACTAAATCAAAACTCATTATTGTCAACTGCTCAGGCTACGGCGAGGACGCCATAGCCTCCTATAATTCAACACTCAACATTCAAAATTCACTCGTGTTCTTCCAGCCATTTGTCAATCAGCATTCTTGCAAGGCTGAGTTTTTCGGGAATTGTAGGCAGATTGTTCTTGTTAAACCAGTTGCCGCGCGACAATTCCGACTCCTGTAACTTAAGGCCGCCTCCGTCGTATTCGGCAAAGAAGCCAACCATGAGGCCGCAAGGGTAGGGCCATGGCTGCGACTTGAAGTATCTCAGATTTTTTATTGAGATGGACGCCTCTTCCCATACCTCACGTCTTACTGCCTCTTCGAGCGATTCGCCAGTCTCTACAAATCCGGCAATACATCCGTAGAAGTCGGTCTTGAAGTTTTTGGCGTGTACCAACAGCAGGTCGTCGCCACGGTTTATGAGTACGATTATGGCAGTAGCCAGTTGGGGCCAAATGGTCTTGCCGCAATTAGGGCATTTCTTTGAAATGTCTGTATCCATCACCATAGGCGACCCGCATACGCCACAATATTGCGTGTTGCGGTCCCAGTAGAGCAGCTCATGGCATTTGCCGGCTTTCAGATAAAGAGGATGCGAAAGTTTGTAGAACGACTGTCGGAGACCGCACAATTCGAATGTGCCGTCTGTACAAGTCTGCACATCGTCTATCTGCAAGGCTTTCACCTTCTGCCCGCTGTCCATAGGCGAAATGTCTATAATATGAGTATTGTGAGTGGTCGTGACGGGTGCTTGCTCGCAATACGGGATGGTAAAAGTACCATCCGCACATTTTTGTAGGAGAAGCTCCCCTTTATTGTTGAATACAAACCAGTAGTACATAGTAATGTTTTAAAAAGGTTATATTTTAAATACAAAGGTACTTATTTTTTTATATTAAGAATAAAAACATGACCTATATTTTATTAAAAGATAGAGGCTTATTGCATTTGAATCAAATCTCTGTTAACTATTTTTATTTTTTAGATTTAAAACTTGTGCAGTTCAGATATTTTTGTACCTTTGCAACCGATAAATCTAATATACAGCTTATGACTCTTGTCATCATAACAATAATACTAATTGGCTATTTCTTGATAGCGACAGAGAAATTTACCAATGTAAACAAAGCTGCGGTTGCCATCTTTGTAGGAACGCTTGGCTGGATACTTTACATTTGTTATGGATCGGATTTTGTTATGGGACAGCACGCCAAGGACTACGCTTCGTTCTTGGATGGCGCACCGGCTTCCTCGGCTGCCGTAAAGCAGTATATTTTTCAGAATCTTTTCTTGAAATATGTGGGCAGAGCGTCTGAGATTGTTCTCTTCTTGCTTTCTACTATGACGATAGTGGAGATATTGCAGAACAACGGATGCTTCGACTTTATCTCACAGATGCTGCGTACGCGTAGCGGCAAGAGGATGCTTTGGACCTTGTCGGCAATTACATTCTTGATTTCGGCAAACCTTGACAACCTTACGGCGACTGTTATGATGCTTACCATTATGCATGCCATTGTGAGCAGGCAGAGGCAGCGTGTCATCTTCGGATGCGCCATTGTTTTGTCGGCAAATTGTGGTGGCGCACTTACGGTTATAGGCGACCCTACGGGGCTCGTGCTTTGGAATATCGGCGCAGTAACAGCTACCAACTATTCTTTGACGATGGCTCTGCCGTGTCTTATAGCATGGCTCTTCCCGATACTTTGGCTGCAACGTGGCTTGCCGCGACGTATTGAGACCGAATGGATTACGATGCCTTATCGTGGCGATGATACCAATCTTAACCTGTGGCAGAGAGCCTTGATGCTGTTTGTCGGGATTGGCGGATTGTGGTTTATTCCTACATTCCATAACATTACTAAGCTTAGTCCGTTCCTTGGTGCGATGTGCGTACTGTCGCTATTGTGGATTGTCAACGAACTGATGAATCGCAAGCTAATGAATGCCGACCAGATGATACAGCGTCGTGTGCCGCGAGTGCTACAATATGGCGTAATTCAGATGATACTGTTCGTACTGGGCATTATGCTTGCGCTTGGAGTGGTACGCGAGACGGGATTCCTGAACAGAGTGGATGCTTTTATGGGTGGTATTGCCGACAATATGCTGGTAGTGGGTTTTGCCACTCAGATTGTAGGTAGCGTATTGGACAATTTCGCAACACTTATGTCTATGGTTTCGTTGCACGATGTTGCCGAAACGGGCAGTAATCTTGCGCTTTATGGACAGAATGGAGCCTATTGGAAGATTGTAGCATATGCGACTGCTATGGGAGGCAACATTCTGTGTATAGGATCTATGAGCGGACTTGCCCTGATGAAGATGGAACGCATAAAGCTCAATTGGTACTTCGTCAATGTGGGTTGGGTTTCGTTCGTTGCGTCTATAGCAGGTATGGTTTGTTTGTGGCTGCTGGTATAATGCCCTTACATTATGAATACTCTTATATAAATACCCTATTAACACCCCATAAAAAAACACCCTAATACTTTAACGGAAAATTTAATAATCTTAAATACAAAAAAATAGTATGGCTAAAATTCAGACAATTGGAATCTTGACTTCCGGTGGCGATGCCCCGGGAATGAATGCTGCAATTCGTGCCGTGACTCGTGCGGGTATATGCAATGGATTTAATATAAAAGGTATCTATCGTGGTTACGATGGTCTTATAAATGGCGATATTGAGGATTTTACAACCGAAAACGTTAGTGGTATAATTATGTCGGGTGGTACAATCCTTAAGACAGCACGTTGCAAGGAATTTACTACCGATGAGGGCAAGGAGAAGGCTTATGAGCAGATTAAGGCTCATGGTATTGATGCTTTGGTTGTTATCGGTGGTAACGGTTCGTTGACTGGTGCTATGGAGTTTGCCAAAAAGTATGACATCTGCTGCATTGGCTTGCCGGGCACTATCGACAACGACCTCTATGGTACAGATTCAACCATTGGTTACGACACTACTATGAATACCATCGTAGAATGTGTTGACCGCATCCGCGACACAGCCCAGAGCCATGAGCGTATTTTCTTTATTGAGGTGATGGGACGTGATGCTGGTTTCCTCGCACAGAACTCTGCCATTGCAAGTGGTGCCGAGGCAGCCATTATTCCTGAAGACTCTACCGACGTTGACCAGTTGGCACGCTTCATGGAGCGTGGCATCCGTAAGTCGAAGAAGAGCTGCATCGTAATCGTTTCGGAAAGCCCGAAGTGTGGCGCCATGTATTATGCCGAGCGCGTGAAGAACGAGTTCCCGCAGTACGATGTACGTGTGTCTATTCTCGGACACTTGCAGCGTGGCGGACGTCCAAGCGCTCACGACCGTATCCTTGCTTCCCGTACTGGTGTAGGTGCCATCGAGGCAATACTACAGGGCCAGCGCAACGTGATGATTGGTGTGCGCAACAACGAGATAGTGTACGTACCCCTGAGCGAAGCCATTCGTAGTGACAAGCCGTTCGACCGCAAGCTCATCAAGGTGCTTGACGAACTGAGCATCTAAAAGTGGTCGATTTACACTACAAAAATGGCATATTTGGAAAGAAAAAGTACAATAAAGATTAAATATTCTTTCGTATAAAATATAGTTGTTATATTTGCATCAGAATTTAAAATCAAAATCAAATATACTATGTCACAAATCAACGGGCGCATCTCGCAGATTATTGGTCCGGTTATCGACGTTTACTTCGATACAGCCGGCAAGAATCCTGAAGAGGTGTTGCCTAAAATCCACGAAGCTCTGAAGCTGAAGCGTCCTAACGGACAGGAGCTTATCATTGAGGTGCAGCAGCATATTGGTGAAGACACCGTTCGCTGCGTCGCAATGGACAATACTGACGGATTGCAGCGTGGCCTGGAGGTTGTTCCTACCGGCAACGCTATCATGATGCCAGCAGGTGAACAGATCAAGGGCCGTATGATGAATGTCATCGGTCAGCCTATCGATGGTATGAGTACGCTCAATATGGAGGGCGCTTATCCTATCCATCGTGAGGCTCCTAAGTTTGAGGACCTTTCCACTCACAAGGAAATGCTCGCAACTGGTATCAAGGTGATTGACCTATTGGAGCCTTACATGAAGGGTGGTAAGATTGGTCTGTTCGGCGGTGCCGGTGTAGGCAAGACCGTGCTCATCATGGAGCTTATCAACAACATTGCCAAGGGACACAACGGCTACTCGGTATTTGCCGGAGTCGGCGAGCGTACTCGTGAGGGTAACGACCTTATCCGCGATATGCTTGAGTCGGGCGTTATCCGCTACGGCGAGAAGTTCAAGAAGGCAATGGAGGAAGGCAAGTGGGACCTCTCGCTTGTAGACCCCGAGGAGCTTAAGAAGAGTCAGGCAACACTTGTCTACGGACAGATGAATGAGCCGCCTGGAGCACGTGCTTCTGTAGCATTGTCTGGTCTGACCGTAGCCGAGGAGTTCCGCGACCACGGAGGCAAGGACGGCGAAGCTGCCGACATCATGTTCTTTATTGATAATATCTTCCGTTTCACCCAGGCCGGTTCGGAGGTTTCGGCTCTTCTCGGCCGTATGCCTTCAGCCGTAGGTTATCAGCCTACTCTGGCAAGTGAGATGGGACAGATGCAGGAGCGTATTACCTCTACCAAGAAGGGTTCTATCACATCAGTACAGGCTGTATATGTGCCTGCCGACGACTTGACCGACCCTGCTCCGGCTACAACCTTTACCCACCTCGACGCAACTACCGAGCTTTCGCGTAAGATTACCGAGCTTGGTATCTATCCTGCCGTTGACCCGCTGGGCTCAACCTCACGTATTCTCGACCCGCTGATTGTGGGTAAGGAGCACTACGAGTGTGCACAGCGTGTCAAGCAGATTCTCCAGCGCTATAAGGAACTTCAGGACATCATCGCCATCCTTGGTATGGACGAGCTCTCAGACGAGGACAAGCTGACTGTGAACCGTGCACGTCGTGTGCAGCGTTTCCTCTCTCAGCCGTTTGCCGTTGCCGAGCAGTTCACCGGTGTAAAGGGTGTGATGGTATCAATCGAAGACACCATCAAGGGCTTCAACATGATTCTCGACGGCGAGGTAGACGACCTGCCAGAGCAGGCATTCCTAAACGTTGGTACTATCGAGGACGCTATTGCCAAGGGCAAGAAGCTTCTTGAGGCAGCTAAGGGATAATCTGCTTACACACTAAATACTTGTAAACTATGAGTTTGAGTTTAAGAATCGTCTCTCCAGAGAAGGTGGAGTTTGTAGGAACGGTCGACCGTGTTGTCGTGCCGGGTGCAAGCGGCGAGTTTGAGATACTCCCCAATCACGCTCCTATAATCTCTACACTCAACAGCGGACGTATTGCTTTTTTTGACTCTGAAGGCGAGCATGAGGTGAAGGCAATGGGCGGTTTCGTTGAAGTGCAGAAGAACAGCGTCAATGTTTGTGTTGAACTTTAATGAAACCCGGTTGACATGTTGAAAAATACAGAGATAGCTAAATTGAGCCGACGCTATGCTGTGCAGACCGTTGTGGCTGTTGCGGTATTGTCGTTGGCAGTTCTTTCCCTGCAGATGTTCGCTCATGTTGACGGACTTGTCCCGCCTCTTGTAGTGAGTGCATTGTTCGCCCTTGTGGTGGAGCTTGCCGACATTTTCATATGGAAAAGGATAGCCGTGGCAAATCAGAATATGCTTCCGACATTCTTTTCGGCCGTGTCCGGCTTCCGTATGTTGTTGGCTCTCTTCACGCTTGTAGGATGCTACATTGCCGTAGGTCGCGATGCGATGCTCGAATACTGTCTGGTGTTTATGGTTTTCTATTTATGGATGATTTTCCACCATTCGGCATTCTTCTCGCACGTCACCAATTCGCATATTGAGTGTGACAAAGATAATAAATAAACGATAATGAAACAGATAAAGTCATTATTACTTCTCTTGGTATTGGCATTGATGCCAGCCTTCGCTTCAGCGGGAGAAGCAGGCCACGACGGCAAGTCGCTCGACATCCCTACAACGGTACTTGAGCACCTGTCCGACTCGTATGAGTGGCACATAGCTTCTTACGAGGGCAAGAGTCTGAGCATTCCGTTGCCGATAATCGTCAGAAGCTCCAATACCGGAGAGTGGACGTTCTGCACAGAGAGCAGTCTGCCGGAGAACTATTACTTCGACGTAGAGCATCACGGCAAAATCTACGAGAACATGCCCGATGGCTCAAAGGTGCGCCCGCTCGACCTCAGCATCACCAAGACCGTGGCTCAGATATGGATAGTAGTGTTCATTCTGATAGCCGTGTTCCTTTCATGTGCTCGCTGGTACAAGGGCAAGGACGAGAGAAGTGAGGCTCCTGGCGGATTTGTCGGAATGATGGAGATGTTCGTCATGACCATCTACGACGACGTTATCAAGGCGTCGATAGGCGAGAAGCACTTCAAGCCGTTCGCACCATACCTGCTCACGGTGTTCTTCTTCATCTTCACGACAAACATTCTCGGTTTGCTTCCGATATTCCCGGGTGGCGCCAACGTTACGGGCAACATCAACGTTACGTTCTTCCTTGCCATCTGCACCATGATTGCCATCAACCTCTTCGGCAACAAGGCGTATTGGAAAGATATCTTCTGGCCCCATGTGCCGGTATTCCTCAAGGCTTATCCGGTGCCTTTGATGCCAGTCATAGAGTTCTTCGGCGTTTTCACCAAGCCGTTCGCTCTTATGGTTCGTCTCTTTGCCAACATGATGGCAGGTCACGCAATCATCCTGAGCTTCACATGCGTCATCTTCCTCGGATGGTCGATGGGCGTTGGCTACGGTATAGGTTTGAACCTCGTAAGTGCCATAATGATGCTCTTCATGAACTGTCTTGAAGTGCTTGTGGCATTCATTCAGGCTTATGTCTTCACCTTGTTGAGTGCCGTGTTCATCGGTCTGGCTCAGAAGGAAGAGGAGGCAGAGGCTTAACAACAGAATAAACAATAAAAAAATAACAACTTAAAAAAATTAAACAACTATGATTATTTCATCACTTTTGGCTGCTGAAGGTCTGGCACAGCTGGGCTGCGGTCTCGGAGCAGGTATTGCAGTAATTGGCGCAGGTTTGGGTATTGGCAAGATTGGCGGCAGCGCCATGGACGCTATTGCACGTCAGCCTGAGGCTTCTGGCAAGATTCAGACCAACATGATTCTAACCTCAGCATTCGTTGAGGGTTGTGCATTGTTTGCTATCGTAGCCTGCGCCTTCCTTATCAAGTAAGGTGTTGCGCTCTTACGTAAATAGCAACAAAGAGTTCGTAAAATATTGCAAATGGATTTTAGTACATTGCCATCAATATTGACTCCTGACCTTGGACTCCTCTTTTGGATGCTTTTGGCATTCCTTGTGGTGTTCTTCGTGCTCGCCAAGTTCGGCTTCCCGTCTATCATAATCATGGTAGACAAGCGCAAGAAGTACATCGACGAGAGCCTGTCCAAGGCGCAGAAGGCCGCTGCCCAGCTTGAGAACATCAAGCAGGAGAGCGACGCGATGCTTCAGGAAGCACGGGAGAAGCAGGCCGTAATACTCAAGGAGGCCGCCACAACCCGTGAGGCTATCGTGGCACAGGCACAGGAGAAGGCTCGCGAGGAGAGTGCCCGCATCATCAACGATGCCAAGGCCGAGATTGAAAGCCAAAAACAGGCTGCAATCAGCGAGATTCGCCAGCAGGTAGCTGCGTTGAGTGTTGAGATTTCGGAGAAGGTCTTGCGCCAGAAGCTCGGCACTGATAAGGCACAGATGGATTACATTAACCAGATGCTTGATGAAGTTACAGCCAATAATAAATAAGTATAAGCTATGGATTTAGGATTAATATCGGTCAGATATGCACGCGCCTTGCTCAAGGCGGGCATTGAGGCTAAGGAGGCCGACAAGGTGTATGCCGACATGCAGAGCCTTGCCCATTGCTACTCCACGACGCCTGCGCTGAGGATTACGATAGATAATCCCATGCTCTCGAAGAAGCAGAAGGAGAGTCTGCTCCTCACGGCTGCAGCCGGAGGATCGTGCGACCTGACAAAGCGTTTTGTCGCCCTTGTGCTCAAAGAAGACCGTGAGAGTATCATGCAATTCATCGCCAACTCGTTTGTTACTCTGTACAGAAAGCATAACAATCTAATCAGTGCTAAACTAACGACTGCCTGCACCATCGACTCCGCTACGGAGAAGAAGATGCGACAGTTGGTTGAGGGAAGGACAAATGGTACGGTTGAGTTCCAGACCGAGGTAAATCCTAACATCATAGGTGGATTCGTGCTCGAGTACGACACCTATCGTATGGATGCCAGCGTAAAGAAGCAGCTCAACACCATTCTGTCACAGCTTAATTAATTAACTTTTTTCAGAAGTATATGTCAGATAAAATAAAACCAAGCGAAGTGTCACAGGTACTTCTCGAGCAGCTGCAGGGCATCAACAACAGCCAGCAGTTTGACGAGGTGGGTACTGTGCTTGAGGTGAGCGACGGTGTGGCCCGTATCTACGGACTCCGCAACGCCGAGGCCAACGAGCTTCTCGAGTTCGAGAACGGCACTATGGCTATCGTGATGAACCTTGAGGAGGACAACGTGGGTTGTGTGCTTCTGGGTTCTACCGAAGGCATCAAGGAGGGCATGGTAGTAAAGCGTACCAAGCGCATCGCTTCTATCCGTGTCAACGACAATATGCTCGGACGTGTCATCAATCCGCTCGGACAGGCCATCGACGGCAAGGGCGAGATTGACATGACAGGTGCTTTCGAGATGCCGCTCGACCGCAAGGCTCCGGGCGTTATCTATCGCCAGCCCGTTAAGGAACCGTTGCAGACAGGCTTGAAGTCGGTCGACTCAATGATTCCTATCGGACGTGGACAGCGTGAGCTTATCATCGGCGACCGTCAGACAGGTAAGACTGCCATCGCTGTCGATACAATCATCAATCAGAAGAGTTTCTACGAGGCTGGCAAGCCCGTATACTGTATCTATGTAGCCATCGGCCAGAAGGCTTCTACCGTTGCCGCTCTTGTCGAGAACCTCAAGCAGCACGGCGCCATGCCCTACACAATCATTGTAGCGGCTACAGCTGCCGACCCGGCTGCCATGCAGTATTACGCACCGTTCGCAGGAGCCGCCATAGGCGAGTACTTCCGCGACCGTGGCTATTCGGCACTCGTTGTGTACGATGACCTTTCGAAGCAGGCTGTTGCCTACCGTGAGGTATCGTTGATTCTGCGTCGTCCTTCTGGACGTGAGGCATATCCTGGCGACGTGTTCTATCTCCACTCACGTCTGTTGGAGCGTGCAGCACGTATCAACGATCAGCAGGAGGTAGCCGAGCAGATGAACGACCTGCCCGAGTGCATGAAGGGTCATGTCAAGGGTGGCGGTTCGCTCACAGCCCTGCCTATCATCGAGACCCAGGCAGGCGACGTTTCTGCCTACATCCCGACCAACGTGATTTCAATCACCGACGGACAGATTTATCTTGAGAGCGACCTCTTCAACCAGGGTTTCCGTCCTGCCGTCAACGTAGGTATTTCCGTATCGCGTGTAGGTGGTTCGGCTCAGATCAAGAGTATGAAGAAGGTTGCCGGTACGCTGAAGATTGACATGGCTCAGTATCGTGAGCTTGAGGCATTCTCCAAGTTCTCAAGCGACATGGATGCCGTGACAGCCATGACCATCGACCGTGGCCGCAAGAACAACCAGCTTCTCATCCAGCCGCAGTACAGCCCGATGCCGGTAGGCGAGCAGGTAGCCATCATCTATTGTGGAACACACGGCTTGATGCACGACGTGCCCGTAGAGAAGGTGCGCGAGTGTCAGGAGACGTTCCTCGACAAGATTCGCTCGCAGCATGCCGACGTTATCGAGGCTCTGGCAAGTGGTAAGATTGACGACTCGCTCACAGCTGTTCTCGAACAGACCATGGCTGACGTAGCAGGTCAGTTTAAAAAGTAATAGCTTATGCCGTCACTCAAAGAAATCAAGAACCGACTCACATCCGTCAACAGCACCCGCAAGATTACGAGTGCCATGAAGATGGTGGCTTCGTCAAAGCTTCATCATGCCCAGCAGATGATTGAGAACATGCTTCCCTACGAGACGATGCTCGAGCACATCCTCAAGACATTCCTCGCCTCAGAGGCCGACGCTTCTACCGTGTTCAACGTGGAGCGCCCTGTGAAGCGTGTCGCCTTGGTGGTTTACGCGTCGAACAGCAGTCTGTGTGGCGGATTCAATGCCAATGTCATCCGTCTGCTCCAGCACATTGTTGACGAGTATTCGGAGAGTCTGGGGGGCAAGGACAACATCGTTGTCTACCCGATAGGACGCAAAGTTGCTGAGAAGACGGCTAAAATGGGGCTTCATGTGGCTGGCGACTTCACCGGTCTTGCCGAAAAGCCTAACGTGAAGCAATGTATTGATATAGCCCGCGAGATAGAACAGAAGTTCGTAAGCGGCGAGATTGACCGCGTTGAGATGGTCTACCACCATTTCAAGAGTGCCGGTTCGCAGATTCTCACCCGTAAGACCTTCCTGCCTATCGACATCACCGAGGAGTTGAAGCGCGACCGCACTCGCGACCTCAACTCGACCGTGACCTCGAAAGAGGCGCAGGAGTATCTCAAGAAGAACGCTTCGGCTGCGGAGCAGAAGCAGGAGGAGAATGTTCGTCCGCTCAACGACAACTTCATCGTAGAGCCCGACATGAACACAGTACTCTCGCAGCTCATTCCCAAGTATCTTCACTTGATGCTCTACACAGCCTTGCTCGACAGCATCGCAAGCGAGCATGCCGCCCGTATGGTGGCTATGCAGACCGCTACCGACAATGCCGACGAGATTCTGCGCGAGCTTAATCTTCAGTACAACAAGAGCCGTCAGCAGGCTATTACCAACGAACTGCTCGATATTGTGGGCGGTAGCGTCAACAACTAAACCGCTAATGAGCCAATAGGAATAGGGCAGGGGACAATTCTCCTACTGATGTTTAGGGCAGGGGCAGCTCTCCGCCAGATATTATAGAGAACCCGTTGTATAGTTCATTTCAGCTATGCGACGGGTTTTTATGTTCATCTGTTATTTCGGGTGATAATGATAGAAGTGGTGTTTTTTTTTGATTTATATCACTATATTTGTGTCCTGCTGTATTATATTTGCATTCCATTGTCTTCATTGGACGTAAATCCTTACCTTTGCCGTCCATAACATTAGTTTTCACAGGAATAATCAACACTTATAATCCCAAACACTATGATGATTCGTCAGTTGGCAATCCTCTTCGGTTGCCTTGCTGTGGGTGAACTCTTGATTTACCTTACCCACATCCCTCTGCCGTCGAGCATAATCGGCATGCTTCTGCTCACGCTCTTGCTCCAGCTCAAGATAATACGCCTTGAGTGGGTGCGCAGCATAAGCGACTTCCTTGTCAGCAACATCGGGTTCTTCTTTGTGCCGCCAGGAGTGGCTGTGATGCTCTACTTCGACATTATCAAGGCTGAGTTTGTGCCTATTGTGGCAGCTTCGGTTATCTCTACCGTGCTTGTTCTCGCCGTGACGGGATGGGTTCACCAGTGCTACGGCAAGGCGAAGGACAAGATAAAGGGCGAGACAAAGGAATAAACTAATATAAGTTTCGCAAGCGAAAATTCAGTAAACTAAGATAGAAGTCCCCAGGGGGGATAGATATAAAAAAAGGATAACGAAAACAATGGAATATTTCTCAAACGATTTTTTTCTGATAGCCCTTACGTTCGGCTCTTACTTTGTGGGTAAGTTGCTGCGTCGGATGACTGGTTGGGTGATAATGAACCCCGTGCTTGTGTCGATAGTGTGCATAATAGCCTTCCTTAAGTTGACGGGAGTGAGCTATGAGACGTACAACAAGGGTGGTCATATGATAGAGTTCTGGTTGCGTCCGGCAGTAGTGGCATTGGGTGTGCCTTTGTACATGCAGCTGTCTACGATAAAGAAGCAGCTCACGCCGATTCTTCTTTCCGAACTGGCAGGTTGCGTTGTGGGCGTGGTGTCCGTGGTATGGATAGCCAAGGAGTTGGGAGCCTCGCGCGAGGTGATTCTGTCGCTCGCTTCCAAGTCGGTCACAACGCCTATCGCCATGGAGGTGACCAAGGCTGTAGGCGGCATTCCGTCGCTCACGGCTGCCGTTGTGGTTTCGGTTGGACTGATGTGTGCAGTATGTGGCTATCGCACAATGGGTTTTGCACGTGTCAAGAATCCCGTGGCACAGGGTCTGTCGATGGGAACGGCAGCCCACGCCATAGGCACAGCCACATCGATGGACCGCAGTCAGGTGCATGGTGCCTACGCCAGTCTGGGACTCACGCTCAACGGCATCTTCACCTCGCTTCTCACCCCGTCGATACTGCCGCTGTTGGGAGTGTGAAGAATTTTGAGTTTTGAATTGTTAAGACGTGAAACAAGCTGTAGTAGGGCATGGCATCCTACAGCTTGCTTAATTCGTGACAAAAGACGACGTTGGGTATCGGTCACGAATTATCACGAATTGACCATGAATTATTCGTGTGATTCGTGTTGTGTTTGCTTCACCACGAATTTCACTAATCACACGAATGCTGGAGGTGCTATTGCTTGGTAATGTAGGAGGCTATGGCGTCCTCTCCATAGTCTGAGCAAGCATAATGGGGAAGCTAATGTCTTTCCCAAAATTCATGAATAATTCATGGATAATTCGTGACTTAAAGAATGTGCTATCGTCAACTGCTTAGGCTACGGCGAGGACGCCATAGCCTCCTATGGTTAACAGAATTCTTCAATTCAAGATTCCTTATTACTCATGGTGGTAGCTTTCGCCGCGAATGATGGTGCAGGCGCGGTAGAGTTGCTCGGTGAAGATCAGGCGTACCGTCTGGTGAGAGAACGTCATGCGCGAGAGCGAAATCTTCTCGTCGGCACGGCTGTACACGTCGGCTGAGAATCCGTACGGACCGCCTATGATGAACACCAGTCGGCGTGCTGTCTGCTGCTTGCGTGTCAGCCATGCAGCCATCTCCATGCTTGTGCGTTCGGCTCCGTGCTCGTCGAGCAGAACCACCGTGTCCGACGGCTGGATGAGTCGCAGGATGAGCTCGCCCTCGGCCTGTTTCTGCTGGTCTTCCGACAGGCTCTTTGTGTTCTTGAGCGCCGGAATCACGGTGATGTTGAACGGCATGTAGTGGCCTATGCGCTCCTGATAGTCGCTGATGCCCTTTGTGTAGAGTTTGTCAACGGTCTTGCCCACCATAATGAGTTCAGTCTTCATACTCCTCCTTTCGCTTGGGGTTCATCGGAAACCATCCCTTCTTGACACGCTGGCGCTGCTCAATAATCTCGCCTATGCTCCACAGGCACGAGGCACCCACCACGCCCAGCAGGGCAGAGATAATGACATTGGCAACAATCATGGCTGTGGCTATGAAGCCTATGCCTGCAAGCAGGAACACCCACCACAGGCGAGTGCCGAAATGGTATTCAATCTTGATGACGATAGGGTGGAACAGCCCAATGATGAGAAATGTGCCGACTGCCAGCACAAGGCCCGTGAAATGGAGCGACGGCATAATGTCCATAAATATAGATTGCATCATTTTATATAAATATGTATGAATATTGCTTGAAGATAATGCAAAATTAATTAAAAACTCCGAACTTTGGGGCAGAAAGGCAAAAAAACACAACAAATATTTTGCTGATTGACTGAAAAAGGGTAACTTTGCACCCGCTTTTAAATACAGCTTTATCAAAAATAGTTTAATGAAGAATGACAAAATGAAAAACCAGTACCGCGTGAACGAGCAGATTCGCGTTCGGGAAGTACGTATAGTAAGTGACGGTAACTCTACCGTTATGCCTACACGTCATGCTTTGGACATGGCGAGAGAGCAAGGTGTAGACCTTGTTGAGATTTCACCCAATGCCCAGCCCCCGGTTTGTCGTCTCATTGACTACAGCAAGTTCCTCTATCAGCAGAAGAAACATGCCAAGGAGATGAAGGCTAAGCAGGTGAAGGTTGAGGTGAAGGAAATCCGTTTCGGACCTCAGACCGATGAGCACGACTACAACTTCAAGCTCAAGCATGCGCAGGAGTTCCTCAGCGAGGGCAACAAGGTACGTGCATACGTTTTCTTCCGTGGCCGTTCAATCCTCTTCAAGGAGCAGGGCGAAGTTCTCTTGCTGCGTTTTGCCAACGACCTGGAGGAGTACGCCAAGGTAGAGCAGCTGCCTAAGCTCGACGGCAAGAAGATGTTCCTCTATCTCGCTCCGAAGAAGGCAGGCGTGGTGAAGAAGAGCCAGCAGAAGCTCGACCGCGAAAAGCGTGAGGCAGAAGCCAAGACCACCAAGGACATTGAGGAGAATGCAATGCCGGCAAACGGCGGACTCCTTGCCAACGCCAAGGTAAGCGCAGAGGCCCTCAAGGCTCTCAAGGGTGAGGAATAAGCCGTCCCAATATTAGAAAGACAACATGATACGTTGTGCGTAACGCCCTGGTATATGCGTTGCCACACATAAATAAATAACAATTTAAACAAACAAAAAAATGCCAAAAGTTAAGACTAACTCCGGTGCAAAGAAGAGATTCCGCTTTACCGGAACAGGTAAGATCAAGCGTCATCACGCTTTCCACAGTCACATCTTGACTAAGAAGACAAAGAAGCAGAAGAGAAATCTCCTCGGCGAGACTCTCGTAGACCGTTCAAACTTGAAGCAGGTTCGCGACTTGCTCTGCCTCCGTTAATTTAATTAGTCAAACATTTAAAGGAAAAAAGAAACTATGCCAAGATCAGTCAATCATGTTGCTTCTAAAGCAAAGAGAACAAGAATCCTGAAACTCACCAAGGGTTACTATGGTGCACGCAAGAATGTTTGGACAGTAGCCAAGAATACCTGGGAGAAGGGTCTCACATACGCATATCGTGACCGCCGCAACAAGAAGCGCAACTTCCGCGCTCTGTGGATCCAGCGTATCAATGCTGCAGCTCGTCTTGAGAACATGAGCTACTCTACTCTCATGGGCGCTCTGCACAAGGCAGGCATCGAGATCAACCGCAAGGTGCTCGCTGACCTCGCTGTCAACAACCCTGAGGCTTTCAAGGCCATCGTTGAGAAGGTGAAGTAAAATTCGCCTCACAATTAAGGGAATCCTATAACCATCTATATAGGGCAAAGGAGACTAAGTCATTCAACTGGCTTGGTCTCCTTTTTTCGTCTGCGTACGCTCGCTATCTCACCACGAATGTTGGGTGCGTTTTAGTCACGAATTTATCATGAATTGACCATGAATTTAGATGTGGATAATTCGTGTGATTCGTGTTGTGTTGCTTCACCACAAATTTCACTAATCTCACGAATGTTGGGTGCGTTTTAGTCACGAATTTATCATGAATCGTCCATGAATTTAGATGTGGATAATTCGTGTGATTCGTGCGATTCGTGTTGAGTTTTTCACCACGAATTTCGCTAATCTCACGAATGTTGGAGGTGCTATTGCTTGGTAATGTAGGAGGCTATGGCGTCCTCGCCATAGTCTGAGCAAGCAAAACGGGAAGCTAATGTTTTCCCCAATACTTCATGGTCAATTCATGATAAATTCGTGACTAAAAGATTGCGCTATCGTCAACTGCTTAGGCTATGGCGAGGACGAGGACACACAGTACTATCACAAGGTACGCATCAACTACTATCCGCCTCGTAACGACAACAAGGAGGGATGGGACAACATCGACATCTTCGGATGGATGGGCTATCCTATGCAGATTAAGATAAACTTCCTCTGTCGTGACTCTATTCTTGCCGCTCCATTGCTGCTCGACCTTACTCTGCTGAGCGACCTCGCTGCACGTGCTTACGGTACACAGCGCTTCCTCAGCTTCTTCCTCAAGGCTCCGATGCACGACTATACTAAGGGTGAGGAACCCGTTAACCACCTTTATCAGCAATATACAATGCTGAAGAATGTCATTCGCGAAATGGGAGGTTATGAGGCTGACGAGGAGATAGACTAAACATTTCACATTCCACATTCAAAACTTACGCCCTGTAAAGATTTAAGCATTTATGATTTATGCTTTACCTTTACATGGCGTTTGCTATTTTTTTTTTGACTTTTGCTATTCTTTCAACCACTTGTCAATGAGATTGATGATTTCCTGTCGCTCAGACTCGGGGAATGAGAGTATACGTGTTAGGTGTGAGCCTCCCTTATGCATATATACATGCAGATTTTTTTGCTCTTAGTGAATGGTAGGCCGTATATGCCGGAGGCGGTCCAGGGGTCGATGTCGCCATATATATAAACCATTTTAGGGTCGTTGTGTGTGAGATAGTCTACCGTGAATTTGTAGAGCGATGATGAGAACTTAGTGTTTTCCGTGCCCTTAGGCAACATCAAGTATTTGAGATAGCCCTTGGCAGTTTTAATGCTTAGATTACGTTTGAAGAATCTCCTGAAAGGCTTAGTGTAATAGCCGTAATATCCGAGTTCTTTGCAGCCTGAACGTTAAACGACATAAAGACATTCTGATTGGAGAAATAGTTAGGTTCACACATATTTATCCAATAGTCGAACACCTGTTTGTCTGTAGCTTCGATAGTGGGAATCTCGTTTATGTCGTAGCCCCACTGCCAAAAGGCAAAAGCATATTCAAACACGGAGAAGTCGAAAATCTCGCCTATGGGTGCATTGAATGTGTAATGTTGCTTGTGGCAGTATTCTTCGAACATAGGCAATAGTGTTGACTTGCGCTTGAATAGCAGAAACTGAAAGTCGAGCACTTTTTTACGATTTTCTTTAGTCGATACCTTGTGCTGCAGGAACTTTTCGTGTCGGCCGTCTTCCACACTTCTATTAAGCGGAGCTACGTATGGCACCGAAATATCAACGTCGTCGGGGAAGTAAGAGCGATAGAACATTGTGGTCTGTCCGCCCTTGCTTATTCCCGTAGCAATCCATTTTCCTTTGTACAGAGCGTGCAGTGTCTGGTTGACATTATGCAGGTCATAGAGCGAGTTTTCTACGGTAAGATAGTCCCAGTTGCAAGGTGTAGGCATTGACTTGTCGAAGTAGCGATATTCCACCAGTACGATGTTTGTATTGAATATCTGTGACAGTTCCTCAATATAGTCTTCGCGCAATCCATAGTTGGCATTATAGCCCTCAGTAACCAGTACTGTGGGACGGCTGAATCCGCGATGGCACAATATCACTCTCTGTTCGAAATTGCCCTTAGCAGAATCCTTGGCATCAAGTTGCTGCTTGATGAAGAACACGTACTTCTCCTGAAAATGCTTGCTCTTCAACGACTCGACATCACTTACTCCTGGCAACGCAGTAAGACGTTTGCCTGCCTCTCCAAGTTCTGCAGCTATAATCTGCAAAGGCAAGAGAAGCAACAGTATCAGCCATAGGGCTGACTTCACACTAAATGAAGTTTTGTTCATAATTGTAGTCATTTAAAATGAATATTCGCATTTTTGCCTTTATTATTTCTTTGTCTGATAATTACGTTCCAGCTACTTTATCTACTGCGATGGGCAGATAAATCTTTTGCAGCACCTCTTCGAACTCCTTACGGCAATCGCTCTTGGCTGTAATGCCACCACCTGCCTTAAATACTATGCCTTGCTTGTCTTCCTCTACAAACCTTATCATTACGGCTGAATTGAGTTCACCGTTGCTGAAGATTCCCATCACACCTGTGTAGAAACCACGGTCATAGCCTTCCGCTTCATTGATTATCTCTATGGTTTTCTTTTTGGGAGCACCGGTTATTGATCCGGCAGGAAGTTGTGCGGCTATAATCTCGCCCAGATGCTCACTATAGTTGTCAGGCAGCAGTCCGCTTATCTCGGAACTTGTTTGCAGAATATCGCCCTTGTTGGTGTACAGAGTGTCAATGTAGCGGTATTTGTCAACCCTTACGTCTGTAGCCACACGACTCAAGTCGTTGCGGATAAGGTCTACAATAGTGGCATGTTCGGCTGCCTCCTTCTTGTCGTTTATCAGTTCTTGCCCAGCGTTGGGCAAGGAAGCGTCAATCGTTCCTTTCATCGGGTAGGAATATATGCGCCCGTTTCTGATACGCAGAAAACTCTCGGGCGAGAAGCATACAAAGCGCTTTCCTTGTTTCTTTTCGCCTCTTAGCAGTAGTTTGTATTTGCCTTTGGAATGGGCGAAAATATCATAAATCGAGAGATTGCACCTAATCGGCACTCTGCAGGTGAGATTGGCCAGATAGCTGTTGCCTGCCAGCATATTGCTCTTGACTATGTTGAAGCTATGGGCATAATCCTCGTAAGCAGGAGTATCAACCTCCCAGCGAATTGTCGATGGGAGAGGGGAGTTGTTGGTGTCACAGCCAGCAATATTGCTGATACCTTCAAAGTCGTACATACAGAATTGTGGGTCGATGTCTGTCAGTCGGCTGACGTAAGCATCGTCACCATCGTAGCTGATGACAAACAGGAAAGGTTCGTTTTCTTTTGCAAGAATGTTTATGCTGTTGATAATTTCTTGTTTCATACTAAGGTAAGGCTCTTTTCCCAGTCGTCAGGATCAACAATTTATAGCAATCTTGATTACTCCGTCTTCCTTGTTTTCGAATATACGGTAAGCTTCTTCAATCTGGCTCAACGGAAAACGATGGGTGATGAGTGGGGTAGTGTCAATCTTTCCCTGTTCGATAAATCGGAGCACTTCTTCGCAGTCGCATCCGTCCACTCCACCCGTCTTGAATGTTAGGTTCTTGCCATACATGTTGGGCAATGGAAGCGTCTGAGCCTCGTCGTAGAGAGCAACGACCGTTACAATGGCATTAGGACGAGCGCATTGCCATGCCAACTCGAATGTAGTCTTTGCTCCTGCCACCTCCAGTACACGATCGGCACCGTTATGGTCGCTGTTGGCCTTAACGAAGTCCAGACATTCGTCGGGAGTAGTGAGCAGCACTTCTGGATAATGCTTCTTGACAAAATTGCGGCGTTCTTCAGACGGCTCGCACACAACAATGCGCTTTGGTTGTTTGAGCATGACGCAGAGCAGAGCGCATATTCCTGTAGGGCCTGCACCAATAATTAGCACCGTATCCTCCTCGGTTATCTCACTTATGCGTGCAGCCCAAAAGCCGGTTGCCAATACGTCGCCCACAAACAGGGCCTGCTCGTCAGTAACGTTGTCAGGAATGCGGTTCAACCCTTGTGTTGCCAATGGCACACGTACATACTCTGTCTGGCCTCCGTCTATACGGCAACCGAGAGCCCAACCGCCATGAGGCGACGTGCAGTTGTTGACATATCCGTGTTGGCAATAGAAGCACTCGCCACAGAATGTCTCTACGTTCACAGTCACGCGGTCGCCTGTCTTCACACCTTTAACGTCGCTTCCAGTCTCTTCTACAACGCCCACCATCTCATGACCTACCGTAATACCAGGTACAGCTCTTGGTACGCTGCCATGCTTTATATGGAGGTCGCTTGAGCAGATACTGCTCAGCGACACTCGTACTATAGCATCTGTAGAGGCTTGCAATTCAGGTTTATGTTTCTCAATTAAGGCAAAGTTACCTTTCTCAATGTATGTGTATGCTTTCATAATGATTATAGTTTTCTTTAATTTGTTTTACGTACAAAGGTAGTGTTTTTCGAAGACAAATACAGATTTATTAGCTTGATATTTCGGATAAGATTCTTTAAATATAATAATCTTGTCTACACCATCAAAAAGATTTTGTACTTTTGTAATATTATTAATTTAGATATAAATTATGAAGAAAAGATTCTTATTTGCTGTTTTATTACTATCTTTATCGATAGCAGCAATCGCTCAAATCAGATTGGACTACAAAAGGGGTATGTTAATACCTGATAAGATTGATTTGAAAGCTGTAGCCCCAAAAGGCATAATCAAGTTGACCTTGGAAAAACCATACCCAAATGGTTTCCATACACTAATTGCAAAGAAAGACAATGCTCGTGAAGAAACAGAGTTCATACGCCTAATGAATTTCGAGGTCGAGGAACTTATTTCAAAAGTTTGGGGCAGGGGAAGCATAGTCCAGAAAAGAGCAATTATGAAAAACTACTTGCTGTCGTTAGGTTGTACACAAAACAAATACGGTTATTTGATGTTCAACGGACAGAGATGGCATGACGCAATAGTATTTGACGTTGACGATAAGCATTATATATATCCTTCTGGATTTGATAAAGTCATAACAAGTGAAGATACTAAGGATAAATATTTCGGACGACCCTCGGGCTTTGAAAATGTTCTGACGGATCTTCTGCCACAGGCTGCAGGGATAACCCATTTAGAGATGGCGTACAACGTACAAAAGAGGGGTGATTGTGGCATTATAGTACAGACTAACAGAAATTATGCAAACCAGTATTATTACAGAGAAATTTTCAAAGAAGAAATGGATGAAGTAAATTATTCCATTTCCGGTAACTATCCAAGAAAGCTGAAAGAAGATTATATTTGTTCTAAACTTATCGCATACGGAGTCAATACTGTTGGAAATCCGTCATCTAAATGGAAACTTTTCCAAATAAACAAAAATGATGGAAATCTGGATATCTATAGTGCCACACCGTTAACAACAAATCGCAGTACCAATTCTAATGTAAGCTTGAGGAGTATGCTTTTTGACTTCATTCGTTCCAAGGTATTTACCAAACAGGAGCTTGAATGGTACAATCAACATTTTACCAAAGAGCAACTGGATGCTATGACGGGATTGGGTCTTGGCATAGCAACTGGAGGCGGTAATGGCCAAAATGTATGCAGATCATGTGGCGCAACCTTTTCCAATGCTGCAGATTTGCGCTCACACGAGAATGCTTACCACGACTATTAAATTATATACCCTCGAAAATATCTATGAGGGTATGCATATAAGTTCTTTGTCAGTACCACATGAGTAACACTCCAGTACCAGTTAAGTGAAACTCCAGTACCACCTATATGAAACTCCAGTACCTGTTAGGTGGTACTGAAAACGGTACTGGAAGCGTGCGTCAAGCTTATCAATGGGCATCCCATGAAGGCAACGAGCGTAGTAATCCCATTTCCATCTATGCCCATACGATGCCGACTGATGCCGAATATAGGTCTTTGAATACTATATGTGTCCATATAACTTAAATGAATATTTCGCCCGATTTTACTTTTCTTATAAGTTCGGTTGCATCAAACTCTGCATTCCGCCATCTACACGACACGTTACGCTCATATTTGCTATCAAAATCCCCAATTATTTTTTGGATATCGTCTGGCAGTTTATTTATGCCAAATTCATACAGAGTATATGGCAATTTATTATAATAAGCTCCAGCTATGGCTCCAGTTATGGCTCCCATAGTGTCTGCATCTCCACCCAACGAGATGCACAGGCGCAGTGCATCTTCATAATCCTTGCCATCGAGGAAGGCAATGATGGATTCTGGTACGGTTCCTTGACAACTGCCATCAAATCCGTATGTAGGACGTATGTCATCGCAACTTCTGTTAAGGTCATAGCCGAATGTTTCGCTGATAAAGCGACGTATTTCATCCTTAGTGCTACCTGTCCTTGCCATAAAAATAGCAGCAGCTGTGGCTTGTGCTCCCTTGATGCCTTCGGGATGGTTGTGTGTCACTTCTGCACATTTCTTCGCTATCTTCATTGTAAGTTCAAGTGTATCGAATGCGAAACCTACCGCCGATACGCGCATGGCGGAACCGTTACCCCATGAGTTGTAGGGCTTGGGAGCGTCCGAGCGCAACCATTGTGAGAACATATTGCCGTATGCTCCCATAGGATGAGGATAACGGCGCCCCCATTTCTGCATACAAGCCACAAGTCCCTTCTTGGTATGCAACTTGTCGTTCAGAATCCAGTCTGCCACAGCAATGGTCATGATAGTGTCGTCAGTGTAATCCATCCTCTTGTCTTTAAGGTCAAGATCGGTTGATTTGTGAGGGTTAAACTCATATATGCTTCCTACAATGTCACCCAACACAGCCCCCATGAGCATAGGACAGTACAAATTGCCAGACTTTTTCTGAGTAGTAGAGCTTTTTCTTGTCACATTGGTATAGTCGATGGCTTCGTACCAACTACGAAATGTGTTAGGAGTCTCGCACCATCCCCAATGACAGAAACGGTTGTAAAGAAGAGCCTTCATTGAGATTGGCACTCCATCATCAGCGCAGAAGTCGCCAAGTCCTTCTCTTATGTAACACAGAGTTTCATTCAATAGATAATCATCATTATTAAGATGGAATCTAACCCAATATCCTTCATATTGGTGACCGACATGGGCTCCACAATCCTCAGGAATGTCTTTTCCGTAATAGAAACAATGTTTAAGATAAGGAGCTGCAATTATGTTAAAGAACTCTTTTGGTAGATATATGTTACAGATGGTTGCTGCTTTCTTGAAAAGCGGGGCTATCTCTTCATCCTTAAAACCTGCGATGCCACAACCTATACGAGTAACGAGGAACTTCTTATCCTGATGTTCCTTAGCATATTCTATAAATTGATCTACATATGGTTTTATAGTTTCGATACCTCCTTGCATGGTTGGTATGGCATACGACTTGCCGGTTAATCCCACACCGACACCCCATTGAGCTCCAAATCTATTGTGTGCTGCTTTTGCTGCACCACCAAGATGTTTACCTTCGAGATTACTACCAAAGACGAAGATTTCATCCTTTTCAAGTGAATCTATTCTATCCGAAGCTATATTTGGATTATCTGTTCTATTCTTGCTCATATTCTTACTTAGTGTTTTAGGATGTTGACAAGTATTTATGATTAAAAATCAAAGGGATATTTGCGCCATTCTTTAGAAGCTTTGGCTTCATTGAATGCCATTTCATTAAACGAATATACATAGAGAGACCTCGTTGCAGGAGAGGCTTTTTCTATATATGGAGATGTTGAACAACAACGTTCATCTTCCATCTCCATTTTCGTGAGAAAGCCAGACGCTTCCATTTTACGCATAAAATTACGTCTGTCGTATTTCCGCTCATGTATGAGCTCATAGATGCGTTGCAGTTCATCCATCTTAAATATCTTGTCCAAGAGTTTGAAGGCTATAGGAGAAATGCGAAGTTTTTCCTGTAGCTTTTCCCTTGCCATTCTTATGATTTCAGCATGGTCGAATGCGAGAGGAGGCAGATTATTCCATTCATACCACTGTGCCTTGTTAGCATCGTCACCGGCTATTATCTCAAACTTGTCCTTGCTGACAAGTGCAAAGAAAGCAACTGTGAGCACACGCTCACGAGGGTCTCTGTCAACTGTACTGAACACATGGATTTGCTCCAAATAGACATCCTCTACATTGGTTTCTTCATACAACTCCCTCTTTGCGCACTCTTCAACGGTCTCGTCCATATTCAGAAAGCCACCTGGCAGGGCCCATGTGCCTTTGTATGGTTCTATACCACGTTCTATGAGAAGTATGTTGATACTTGTGCCATCAAAACCAAAGATAACACAATCTGTAGTAACAGCAGGATGTGGATATTTGTATGTGTACATAAAATGAGATTTTTAATTTGATGCTGCAAATATACTGCGTAAAAATGACGCAAGCAAAACCTTTTGCGTAAAAATGACGCAATAGGACGTTTTTTAATACTCTATAACTTTTAATCCTCATAACTGTCTTCGTTGACAACAACTATAAGTTATATACAATGGTTGAGCAAGCACCTTCTGCAAAGAGAAGTATCAAGGGGATTTAGACGACAATCATAACTATACCCCAATTCGGGATAAAATAGCGATTAGTTGCATATGAAGACAGATACACGAG
>CAJJOL010000035.1:0-33104 GCA_905193385.1 uncultured Prevotella sp.
TTAAAAATGAGTTCGTATCCGATACCGTTGGTATCGCCGTGCGTTATGGCAACGCGTATTTTTCTATCTTCCATTGTATATTATATATTGTGTATAAATAATTAGTCTGTATGTGTTTTGCCCGACAGATGCCTTGTCGGCTCCTGCTTCTTCTTTGCCCGTTGTTTATGCGTAGCATACACGATGGCTTCGAGCTGCATCATGAGGTTGCGCTTTTTCATGCCGGGGGCATAGACGAATCCCTCTACCGTTACTGCCTCACGAGGATAATATCCCCATATCGAACGAGCCACAAGCGGTCCGCCCATAGCATCGCCTTTCATCTCCCACAGTCCGCGCCACTCTTGCGTATGGATGTCTTCCCGCTCGTCGTGCTTATGTATAACGCTGCATGCGTCATGCACAGTTGTCATGTACATCGAGTCGGTCTCTCCCTTTATGTTTATCTGCATCACGCTGTCGCGGTTGCGAAACTGCTGCTTGTAAATGCAGATGTTCTGCATGGCCGTGGGCGAATCGTTTGAAATCCACAGAAAGTCCTTGCCACGTTTGCACGACTTCATGTCGGCAGGAATCGGCATGTCAAACCCGAACATGCGCTTCACCTCTGCCTCCATCTTCTGGTTGTGCTTGCGCTGCAAAGTCTCGATGTAGGCTTTCGATTCGTGAGCTTTCAGCAGTTCAACTAATGTGTGTGCGTTGCCTTGCTGAGTTGTGTCTTGGGCAGACATGCTGCGCAAGCAGCCGGCAGTAGGGGCGCATACTCGCACAATCAGTTGCGGTTTGGCGTACATATTGCGCTTGCATGCAATGCTCAGCTTGTCGTATTTCTTCGGGTTGATGTCCACCACGACCAGCGACCTTGCGTATCGCAACACTCCCTTCAATGCTTCCGCCGGCTTTATGTCAGGCTCGCTCACGTCAAACATCGGTTCGCTCTGCGGCAATCCTTCAACGTCTATGCTCAGCACCTTGTACAATATGCTGTCAACATCGCCCACTACAGTCACCTCATACGGACTGCCTCCGCTCGTAGGCAGCATGCCATTACGGTCGTTGCAGGCTGCAATTAGCAGACAGCAAAAGCTAAGCAGGAGGCGTGTTACGTACTTATACATATGGTATTTGTATATAGATATATTTGAGCAATCGTTGCATATTGCTCCCCTCCCTGCGGGGGAGGGGCAAGGGGGAGGGGCTTTATCTTCTTATGTCCTCTATCGTCTTTGCCGTAGACAGCAGTCCGCATGCTGCGAAGATGTCCTGTCCTCGGCTTGCGCGTATAGTGGTGATGATGCCGTGATTGTTGAGATAGTCGCGGAAAGCCTCCATCTTCTGCTCGTCGCAACCCTCAAGGTCGACATTGGGAATCTTGTGGAAGCGTATGAGATTGATACGGCAGAAGAGTCCCTTTGTCAGCTTCACAATCTCGCGGGCGTGAGTCATCGAGTCGTTTACGCCACGGAACATGATGTATTCGAACGAAAGGCGGCGCTGATGAGTGAAGTCATACTGGTGCATGAGGTCGATAATCTCCGTTATGGACATGCCGCGTTCGGCAGGCATGAGCATGGCTCGCTGCTCGGGAATGGGCGAGTGCATGCTGATGGCAACATGGCATTCGCTCTCGTCGAGAAATCTCTTCAGCTTGTTCTTCACGCCCACGCTGCTCACCGTGATGCGTTTGGGGCTCCATGCGTAGCCATAGTCAGACGTAAGCACCTCGGTAGCCTTCAGCACGTTGTCGAGATTGTCCATAGGTTCGCCTTGTCCCATAAACACAACGTTGGTCAATTTGTCGCGTTCGGGCAATGCGTATATCTGGTTGAGAATATCGGTCACGGTGAGATAGCCCTCAAAGCCCTGCTTGCCGGTCTGGCAGAACAGGCAGTTCATCTTGCATCCCACCTCGCACGAAACACATAGTGTGGCGCGGTCGTGGTCGGGAATGTACACCGTCTCTACATGTTTGCCCGATGCTGTGGGGAAAAGATACTTTATAGTGCCGTCCTTCGACTTCTGGCATTCTATGTGCGGCATGCAGCCTATGGTGTATTCGGCGGCGAGCTTCTCGCGGTTTGCCTTTGATATATTTGTCATTTCGTCAATCGACTCTACATGCTGTGTGTACAGCCACTTTGCCATCTGTCCGCCAGTGAAGGCAGGCATGCCAAGCGACTTTGCCACTTCTTTCAGTTCGTGGAGCGATAGTCCGAGTAGGGGTTTCTTATTGTCTGTCATATAATTTTCGTTGTCGAATTGTTTCGTATATATTTCTGCAAAATTAATGTTTTATTCGCAGAATACCAAATGTTTGGGGGTGTAATTCAAAAGGAGTCCTTTTGACTTGCAAATGTAGTCCTTTTACATTCCAAAAGGAGTCCTTTTGCCTTCCAAAACGAGTCCTTTTGCAAGCTAAAACGAGTCCTTTTGCAAGCCATAGTGACAATTAGGGTCAAACAGACCCGTAATAATGCCGTTTTTGTAGGGTTTTTATGGACGCAAGTGAGGCTTATTCGGAAAATATCTGTTACCTTTGTGCGTGATAATTTGAATTTTGTGATTGACAATTGAACCAAGATAACAATAACGATTATGATAAAGAATCTGATATTCGACTTCGGCAAGGTGCTTGTTGATTATGACTATATGCTGGTGCTCGACCAGGTGTTCAGCACACACGAGCAGTCTGTCGACTTCTACAATCGTCTTATGGCCGACGGATGGAACAAGCGTCTTGACCGTGAGGACAAGCCTTTCGATGCCATCATCGGCGATATGGCGGAGGCAATGCCGCAATATGCCGACGAGATACGCCAGTTTGGCAATCGCTATACGGAGTTTGTCATTGGCGAGATGGAGGGGATGCGTTCGTTGCTCGGGCAGTTGAAGCAGGAGGGTTATAGGCTCTTCGGGCTGACCAACTGGTGCAGCAAGGTGCATGTCACAATGAAGCAGTATCCTATATTTGAGCTGTTGGAGGGGCGTCTGGTGTCGTCAGAAGAACATCTGATAAAGCCCGAACGTGCCATATATGAGCGTATGTGCGAGAAGTTCGCGTTGAAGCCCGAAGAGTGCGTGTTCGCCGACGACAGAATGGACAATATCGAGGCTGCACGTGATTACGGTATGCGCGGCATAGTGTTCAGAAATGCGCGCCAGTATGAGGCCGACTTGCGACGTATACTCGACATAGAGAGTAGGGTAGAGCGTGCTGTCGACAACTTCATGCAGGGTTATGGATGCTGCCAGTCGGTAGTGGCAGCATTCGGAGATATGTACGGACTCGACGACAATCTTGCCAAACGTATAGGTGCCGGTTTTGGCGGAGGCGTGGGACGTATGCGTATGATGTGCGGAGCCGTGTCGGGTATAGTCACATGTGTAGGACTTGACTGTGGTCAGACCGATGGTGCCGACCGTGAGGGCAAGTCGGCTTGCTACAAGGTAGTGCAGGATTTGCTTGCCAAGTCGAAAGAGCAGAACGGCTCGCTTATATGTGCCGAGATACTCGGACTGAAAGGTGTGGACAAGGCGCATTCTTCGTATGTAGCCTCGGCACGTACAGCCGAATACTATAAGAAGCGTCCGTGTGCAGCCAAGGTGGAGAGTGCCGCACGCATATTTGCCGACTATCTGGAGGACAAACTCTTCGCTGAGGAGTGTGCTGCCGATGACAGTAAGACGGTTTACAGATAAATTTGATGGCTAAAAATGCTGATAATGCTAAAATTGTCCGCATTTTTGGCACTTGTGAAGATAATTTGTTGTAACTTTGCAGAAACACATACAACGAATTGTAGTAAAAATAGATATTATGTCAAGAAATATACTCATAGCAATGTTTATGGCTGTTGCCGGCATGTTTGTGCCATGCAGTGCCGAAGCAGTTTGTTTGACAGAAATGGATATGATAGACAATAATGACATGTCGAAGATAACCATCTCGGTCAATGAGTCGGTGCTGCGCGTTACGGGTGCAGCCGGAATGACAATGTCTGTTTATAATGTTACGGGCGGTGTGCCGGTGATGAAGGTTAGGATTGAAGGTCCCGACAAGCGTTTCGATCTTAATCTGCCACGAGGCATTTATATTGTTCAGGTAGGCAAGGCCGTGCGTAAAATTGTAATAAAATAATTCTGCTTTTGAGAAATCAGCATTTTGAACCATTAAGGTTCTTTATTCTTGTAGCTCTTGTGGCATGCGCGTTGTGCTCGTGCAATGAGAGTAAGGTCAATATGCACGTTTCTCTTGATGCGTTTGCCGAATTGCGCAAACCATATTTACAGATAGACGAGGACAAGGTTAGAGAGAATTTACGTCGTTTGGCATTTGCCGACCGATCGCTAACAACTGCCGACCGACATACGCGCACCTATTATCTTGAGGGCGGACGGCCTATGTGGCTCTCGCGCAAAGGTGCCGACAGCAGGGTGGACAGCGTGCTGGCGTATGTAGCAAGGGTCGATTCTTTCGGCTTTTCGCGCGAAGGCTTCTGTTATTCCACTATTATCAGCGACGTTGCACGTGTGCAAAACCTCGACTTCGACACTTTGCCCGATGCAGCTAATAGCATCAATCGTGTATATGCCCGACTGGAATACAGTCTGACCAAGGCTTTCCTGCGCTATTGCGAAGGTCAGCGCTTCGGCTTCACCAATCCCTACGACTTGTTCAACCGCCTTGATGTGCGCGACAGCGACTCTGTCCACGTGTCGTATCGCTCGCTATATGGCGTGCCTACAAAATTGGCTCGTAGCGAATTTCTTGATGAGGCTTACGGCGCAATAGCCTCAGGCAGCGAGAAGGTGGGGGCTTTCATGCAAGCCTCTTATCCCGAAAATCCTCTTTATCCCGAATTCTGCAAGATGTTGTCGCGTACGTTGTCGGCTGCCGAACGACGTCGGGTGTTCTGCAATATAGAGCGTAGCCGCTGGCGTCATGGCGACTATCCGCAGCTGCACGACAAGTATGTACTTGTGAACGTGCCTACGCAGCAACTCGAAGCGGTAGACAAGGACCGGAGAATGACAATGCGCATAGCGCTTGGCAGTATGAAGACGAAGACCCCACTGCTCAACGGACGCATCAAGCGCATCGACTTCAATCCGCAATGGATCATCCCCAAGAGCATCATCAAGACATCGGTGCGCCATCATGCAGGCGACATTGGCTACTTTGAACGTCACAACTATTTTGTGCGTGAGCGCAAGTCGGGCAAGATAATCAGTCCCGCGTTCGTCACAGCCGACATGATGATGAGCCACGACTATCATGTCGTGCAGCGTGGAGGCAAAGGCAATGCCCTGGGACGCATCATCTTCCGATTCGACAACGACTACAGCATATATCTGCACGATACATCAAGCCCTGCGGTTTTTGCCAATCGCAACCGCATAGTATCGCATGGCTGCATACGTGTGGAGCGTCCTTACGACCTCGCAGTGTTTATGCTTGCCGATAAGGACGAGCGCGTTATGGAAAAGATGAAATACTCCATAGCCGTCGATCTGAGCAACGAAGGTGGCGAAGCTGACGACCGTCCTGCAATAGACAAGAGCAAGTTGCTGCACAGTCTGAGCGTCAAGCCTACCGTTCCGCTGTTCATCACCTATTACACATTATATCCAAATGCCGACGGCGTAATGACAGGCTATGACGACATATATGGTTTCGACCCGGTGATATATGCAAAAATACAGAATTTCATAAAACAATAACAATAATGTCAACCACCTTGCCGACGACCGAAGCAGAAAAACAAGCGTTTTTCGCCAATATCGTTGCCCAGTACAGCGAGCGGCTGTATTGGACGGTTCGTCGTATAGTGATTGACCATGACGATGCCGACGATGTGCTGCAGAATGTCTTTGTGAAGGCGTGGAGCAATATGGACGACTTTCAGAACCGCTCAAAAATATCCACATGGCTGTATCGTATAGCGGTGAACGAGTCGCTCGACTTTATAAGACGTAAGAAGGATATAGCCTCGCTTGGTGACGAAGCTAATGTGGCAGTAGCCAACCGGCTTATGTCTGACGACTATTTCGATGGCGATTGGGCGCAGGCTCTGCTGCAAGCAGCTATAGCATCGCTACCCGATGTGCAACGCGTGGTGTTCAATCTGCGCTACTACGACGAAATGAAATATTCAGACATCAGTCGGCTACTCAATACTTCAGAGGGTGCATTGAAGGCAAGCTATCACATAGCGGTGAAGAAGATAACGGCATTTGTAAAGAGTCACGAGTAAACCGACGCTTGCCGTGATTTGGCTAGATATATAAATATGTGTATAAAATAAATGTAATGATTAAACCTTTTCCGCTTTTGTGAGTCAAATACATAAAATTATTGAAGGAATATGGAATCTGATGAGAAATATTTAGAGAGGAAATTCAGACGACAGAACCATTTCGCTGTTCCCGATGGATACTTGCAGAACTTGACCGCATCTGTAATGGCCAATGTCAGCAAACAGTATGCTTGTGATGTGTCTGAAGATGAATCTGTCTTGTCTGATAAGGTAACAGCCGGTGCAAAAGTCGTTGTTATGCTACCGTGGTGGCGTCGCACCCGTGTGCGTATAGCTGCGGCTGCCGCTTGTCTGTTGCTGGCTGGCGGTACGGCATTCTATACTTATTCGGTGCACCATGCCGAGCCTGCATACAATATTGCAGTATCAGCCCCAAGCCATAACGTAGAAGCCGATGTGTCTACATCATACAATGAGATAGCCGACTATACTATGCTCGACAATGATGATATATATTCGCTCTTAGCAAGTAATTGAACATATTATAAATGATGAGAATAAGCAAATGTTTCATAATCGCGCTATTGACTTTTGTAATGTCTCTGGCGCAAGCTCAGAAGCCTAAGCACTTTGACCCGGAACGCTTCCAGCGCGATCTGGAGCAGTTCATTGCCACACAGGCATGTCTGTCGCCGGCTGAGTCTGCTGAGTTTTTCCCCATTTATCGTGAGATGCGCAACAAGCAATGGGCGTATTTTGCAACCGAGCGTCGCCTGCGTCATATTGATACAAGCGACAATCAGGCGTGTGCTGAGGCTATCCGTAAGCGCGATGCGGGCGATTTGGAGTTGAAACGCATTCAACAGACTTATCACGAGAAGTTTATGACCATCCTGCCTGCATCAAAGGTTTATCTGATTATTAAGGCTGAGGACAATTTCCATCGCCGATTGTTCAAGCAAAGCAATGGCACCAAGAAGAAAACCAATTAATTTATACAGGACATATTTCAGATGCAACGCTACTTTATAACATTTGCCTACGACGGTACGGCTTATCATGGCTGGCAGATACAGCCCAATGGCAATTCTGTTCAAGAAGAACTGCAGAAAGCTCTTTCTACAATATTGCGTGAGAATACAGAGGTGGTCGGTGCAGGACGTACAGATGCCGGTGTGCATGCGCGACGCATGACTGCGCATTTCGAGACCGAAGCCAATTTCGATTATGCACAGTTGGCTTACAAACTCAACAGATTGGTGCCACGCGATATTTCTGTTTATGATGTATATCCGGTTGATGCCGATATGCATGCACGTTTCAGTGCCACATTACGAACATACCATTATTATATACATACACGCAAGAATCCTTTCTTGCGACATTATTCTTGCGAACTTCATTATCAGCTCGACTTCGATCTTATGAACCAAGCTGCTGCCCGTTTGCTTGCGGTTGACGACTTCGGAGCTTTCTGCAAGGCGCATGCCGATGTCAAAACCACATTGTGCAATGTCACAGAAGCTGTATGGGTGCGCGATGCTGACGATGCCTGGCATTTCCGTATCTCTGCCAACCGATTCCTACGCAATATGGTGCGCGCCGTGGTCGGTACGCTTATTGAGGTGGGGCGCCATCGTATGACATTGCAGCAGTTTGACGATGTCATTGCAAGTGGAAGCCGCTCCAAAGCAGGCGAGAGTATGCCAGGCAATGCTCTGTTCTTGGAGGATGTGAAGTATTGACAGTAAAGTGTGAAACGTATATATATAATAAGGTGTAAAGTATATTAATAATAAAGCACGAAGTATATTAATGCTAAAGTACGAAGTATATATAATATAAACTACACCTTATATATAATATGCTCCACCTTATATATAATATGTATAGTATTGACAAATTATAGTTTTGTTTTATGTGGCTGATATTGGCTTTTTGCTCAGCGGCTTTGCTGGGCTTTTATGATGTTTTCAAGAAGTTGGCGTTGTCTGGCAATGCCGTTCTGCCGGTTCTTTTTCTTAATACGATGATATGCTCGCTGCTGTTCTTGCCGTTCATATTGCTGTCGTCGTGCACCAATATGCTCGACGGTTCGATGTTTTATGTCGAACAGTGTGGATGGGAACAGCATAAGTATATATTGCTTAAGGCTTGTATAGTTCTCTCATCGTGGGTGTTCGGCTATTTCGCAATGAAGAATCTGCCCATCACCATTGTCGGTCCTATCAATGCCACACGTCCGGTAATGGTACTGGTAGGTGCCATGCTGGTGTTTGGCGAGCGTCTTAATGTATGGCAGTGGTGCGGTGTGCTACTTGCTATAATATCGTTCTTCCTGCTCAGCAGAAGTGGCAAGAAGGAAGGAGTCGACTTCCGCCATAACAAATGGATATACTTCCTGGTGCTTGCAGCAGTACTTGGAGCTGTAAGCGGACTCTATGACAAGTATCTTATGGCTTCGCCTGATAACGGCGGAGTTGGATTGAGCCGCATGGTGGTGCAGAGTTGGTACAATATATATCAACTGTTTCTTATGGGCGTGACCATGCTGCTCATCTGGTGGCCTACACGCAAGAAGACAACAGCCTTCACATGGCGTTGGAGCATATTGTTTATAAGTCTGTTTCTGAGTGCGGCTGATTTCGTGTATTTCTATGCCCTCAGTCTGCCTGGAGCTATGATAAGCATTGTCTCAATGGTACGACGTGGCAGTGTGGTCGTTAGCTTCTGCTGCGGAGCCGCTGTCTTCAAGGAACGAAATCTAAAAAGCAAAGCAATTGACATGCTACTGGTGTTGTTGGGAATGATATTCCTGTATATTGGTACACGTTGACGATTTGCGCTAATAAAAAACGAATACTCTTTCAAATTATGTATTTTTTGTATCTACATTTTTCTCATTTCACAGGAAAATGTTAACTTTGTAGACAAAATGAACATATTATAAGCATAAAATATATGGCACGAAACATCTTCAAAGGATTAGGAATAGCTCTGGTGACCCCATTCACAGCCAATGGCGAAGTTGATTACAAGGCGATTGTGCGTCTTGTAGAGTATCAGATACAGAATGGAGCCGACTTCTTGTGTATATTGGCCACCACAGGCGAGACTCCTTGTCTGTCAACAGAAGAAAAAGAAAATATAAAGAAATTGGTTGTGGACACTAATCGTGGTCGTCTGCCTATACTTATGGGATGCGGTGGTAACAATACGCGTGCCGTAGTTGAAGAATTGAAGACAGCTGACTGGACTGGTATAGATGGTGTTCTCAGCGTGTGTCCATACTATAACAAGCCTTCGCAGGAGGGTCTTTATCAGCATTTCAAAGCTATAGCCGAGGCAAGTCCGCTTCCCGTTGTATTATATAATGTGCCAGGACGTACTGGTATCAACATGAAGTCGGAGACTACAGTGCGTCTTGCACGCGATTGTGAGAATATCGTTGCTGTAAAGGAAGCAAGCGGTAGCCTTGAACAGGTTGATGAAATCATCAAGAACAAGCCCGAACGCTTTGACGTTATTAGTGGTGACGATGCCCTGACATTCTCAATGGTAGCAAGTGGAGCAGCCGGTAGCATCTCGGTTATTGGCAATGCTTTGCCTAAGGAGGTGTCGCGTATGATTCGTCTGGAGTTTAAGGGCGAATACGAAGCCGCCCGTACTATACACCACAGATTTACCGAACTCTATTCGTTATTGTTCGTTGACGGTAACCCGGCTGGTGTAAAGGCGCTTCTGCATGAAATGGGATTTATTGAAAACGTGTTGCGCCTGCCTCTTGTGCCGACACGTATCACCACCTTGCAGAAGATGACAGAGATATTGAAAACATTGAAAATCTGATTTCATTAGAAATCAAATAGAAATGAGGATTTGGCACGCAACGTTGTCATATTTATTTGTCTTGGTATTGTAATTTTAGCACTGTTCTTCATAAACATCTTTTATGGAGCAGTGTCAATACCTTTTTCGTCTGTGGTTGATGCCCTTCTTGGGTGTCAACTGCCTGAGGCGAGCTGGCAGTTTATTATTTTGCAATCGCGATTGCCGCAAGCCTTGACAGCTCTTTTTGCCGGTTGTGCATTGTCTGTATGCGGATTGATGCTACAGGCTGTATTCCGCAATCCGCTTGCCGACCCTTCTATTCTTGGCATTAGTAGTGGCGCAGGATTGGGAGTGGCTCTTGTCATGCTGCTATGGGGCGGCGGATTCGCTGTCGGCAGTTTGGCTATAGGTGGCTTTGTGGCTGTGCTTGTAGCCGCATTTATCGGTGCTTTCACCGTAACGCTTATCATGTATCTGCTTTCACTTGTGATTCGTAGCAACACCATATTGCTTATTGTTGGTGTGTTGGTAGGTTACGTATCTTCCTCATTCATTGTATTGCTCAACTTTTTTGCTTCACAAGATGGCGTTCGTGCTTATATGATGTGGGGAATGGGCTCCTTCTCGGGTGTTCCTCATACCATGTTGCCCGTCTTTACAATTTCCATTATCTTGTGTCTTATTGTACCTATATTGCTTGCAAAACCATTGAATCTGCTTGTTCTTGGTAATAAGTACGCCGAAAATCTCGGTGTTGGCATTCGTACTGTGCGTAATGCCTTGCTGCTTGCAAGCGGAACGTTGACAGCAATAGTTACAACTTTCTGCGGACCGATTGCTCTCATCGGCCTTGCGGTGCCGCATATGACTCGTCTTGTATTCAAGACAGACGACTTCCGTATTCTTATTCCTGCCGTTATGCTTTGTGGTGCTGCCACGGCGTTGGTTTGCAACGCTGTGTGTGTATTGCCTGGCGATGGTGGCGTAATACCTTTGAATGTGGTTACACCTTTGATTGGTGTGCCGGTAATACTTTATATCATGCTGAAAAAATACTTTTAGACATTTATCATGAACGAAAAAGAACGAATATTATATCTACGCGAACAACTGCATGAGCACAATTACAAGTACTATGTGCTCAATCAGCCAGACATATCCGACCAGGATTTCGACTTCCTTATGCACGAATTGCAGGATCTTGAGGCAAAACATCCCGAACTGTACGATGCCAATTCGCCTACACAACGTGTAGGTAGCGACTTGAACCAGAACTTTACTCAGGTTGCACACAAGTATCCTATGCTCTCACTTGCAAACACTTATAACGAGCAGGATGTTGCCGATTGGTACGAATCGGTTAGTCGTGGACTTGCAGGCGAGCCTTTTGAGGTGTGCTGCGAAATGAAGTATGACGGATTGTCAATTTCGCTTACTTATGTTGACGGTAAACTCGTGAGTGGCGTAACGCGTGGTGATGGTGTTCATGGTGATGATGTTACGGCTAATGTGAAGACCATTCGTTGCATACCACTTGTGTTGAAAGAGGGTACGGGCTATCCAAAAGAGTTTGAGATACGTGGTGAAATACTCATGCCATGGAAGGTTTTTGAACAGCTGAATGCCGAGCGTGAGGCTGCTGAAGAACCATTGTTTGCCAATCCACGTAATGCTGCAAGTGGCACATTGAAGAGCCAGAACTCAAAGCTTGTGGCAAGCCGACGCCTTGACGCTTACCTTTATTATCTGTTGGGCGACACTCTTCCGGCTGAAGGACATTATGAAAACCTTGAGGCAGCAGCTCAGTGGGGATTCAAAATTTCGCAAGGCATGAAGAAAGTCAGCAGTCTTGAGGAGATATACGATTTCATAAACTATTGGGATACCGAACGCAAGAACCTGCCGGTAGCTACCGATGGCATAGTATTGAAGGTTAACTCGTTGCGCCAGCAGCGTGCTCTTGGATATACCGCCAAGTCTCCGCGTTGGGCAATAGCGTATAAGTTTAAGGCCGAAAGGGCTTGTACACGACTCAATGAAGTCACCTATCAGGTTGGAAGAACCGGTGCTGTGACTCCGGTAGCCAATATGGACCCCGTACAATTGGCTGGTACTATCGTAAAGCGTGCCACATTGAACAATGAGGATTTCATACGTAGCTTCGATTTGCATATAGGTGATTATGTGTATGTAGAGAAAGGTGGTGAGATTATACCTAAGATTGTAGGTGTTGCAGAGGAAAAACGTCCAAAGGACGCTCAGCCAGTTGAATTCATCAAGACGTGTCCTGAATGTGGAACACCGCTTGTGCGATATGAAGGCGAGGCTGCCCATTACTGTCCCAACGACACCGGTTGTCCTCCACAGATAAAGGGACGCATTGAGCATTTCATTGCCCGACGTGCCATGAATATAGACTCTCTCGGTCCGGAGACGGTTGATGAGTATTATCGAAGAGGAATGATTCACAACATAGCCGACCTCTACAAGATACAGGTGCAGGACATCAATGGCGCAGGCAATCGTGAACGCTCAGCCCAAAAGATAGTGAATGGTATAGAAGCATCGAAGAAGGTTCCTTTCGAACGTTTTGTCTTTGCCCTCGGCATACGCTTCGTGGGCGAGACTTCTGCCCGTTTGCTTGCACATAGATTCAAGACAATGGATGCCTTGCAGGCTGCTACAATGCAGCAACTGATGGATATTGACGGGGTCGGTGAGGTGATAGCCAAGAGCGTAATAACTTATTTTGCCAATCCGGTGAACCAGGAAATCGTTGAACGTCTGCGTTCTTATGGCCTGCAGATGCAACTCTCTGAGGAGCAGATTGAAGGGACGAGCGACAAGCTTTCGGGCAAGTCGATTGTTATAAGCGGTGTTTTTGCAAAGCACAGCCGCGACGAATACAAGGCATTGATTGAGAAGAACGGAGGCAAGAATGTCGGTTCGATTAGTGGCAAGACTTCATTCATACTTGCCGGCGACAATATGGGACCTTCAAAACTTCAGAAAGCCGAAAAACTTGGAGTGCCATTGGTTGACGAAGCAACTTTCCTGGATATGATAGGCGAGGTTTCTGCCGAAAGTGAAGACGTCAAAATGCCGACGGTAGAGCCTGATGGTCAGTTGTCGTTGTTTTAAGTAACAGAGCAATTCATTAAATATAAGTAAATATGAAAGTTGAGGTTTCTGCTGAGATGCATTCTGTCTGCCCCGTATTTGTAGGCGCTTGCATCACTGCAAACATAAAGAATACAGAATATTCAGCCGAGTTGTGGCGCGAGATTGACGCTTTGAGCGAAGAGTATCGTGCCACGCTCACTACAGAATCATTAAAGCAGATGGAGTCAATTCAGGCTACCCGCCGCATCTACAAACTTTGTGGCAAGGATCCGTCGCGCTATCGTCCGTCGGGCGAGGCTCTTGTTCGTCGTGTGTTGCAGGGCAAACAGCTTTATCAGATTGACACTCTTGTCGATTTGATAAACCTTGCCAGTATGAAGTATGGTTATAGCATCGGTGCCTTTGATGCCGACCATTTCAGTGGAGAAACGTTGACTCTCGGCATAGGACGTGAAGGCGAACCTTACGAAGGTATAGGTCGTGGAATGATAAACATAGCAGGTCTGCCGGTATATCGTGACAATATAGGAGGAGTAGGTACCCCGACGAGCGACCACGAACGTACCAAGGTAAGCGTCAGTACAACTCATTTGCTTGTTCTTGTCAATGGATATGACGGCAATGAACAGTGTGTGCGCGACACAGCAGAATATATAATAGAACTGCTTAATAAATACTGTGAAGCAGCAAACAGCTTCTATACATTATATAAATAGCACTTTACAAGAAACAAAATAACGCTAATCATTAAAACAATTCAAAAATATGGGAATAGTTATAGGCATTGACGTAGGCATAAGCACGACAAAGATTGTGGGCATTGACGAGCAAGGCAAGGTGTTGTCGCCGATACGTATTCGTGCCACCGACCCCGTTACGTCGCTCTATGGAGCCTTCGGCAAATATCTGCATGAGAATCACATCAAGCTCAGCGATGTTGAGAAGGTGATGCTTACGGGCGTAGGCAGCGCTTACATCAACGAACCCGTATATGGACTTTCTACCGATAAGGCAGAGGAGTTTGTTGCTGACGGACTCGGTGCACGATATGAAACTAAGCTCGACCGTATGCTTGTTGTCAGTCTTGGCACTGGAACGTCTATCGTAAAGTGCGACGGTGACGACATAAAGCATATTGGTGGAATAGGTATTGGAGGCGGAACACTGCAGGGACTTTCGCGTCTGCTTCTCAAGACCGACGACATCAAGCAGGTGGCTGCACTTGCTGAGGAAGGTGACATCTCACATATCAATGTGCTTATAAAGGACATCTGTGCCAATCCGCTGCAAGGCTTGCCTATGGATGCCATAGCCTCGCTTTGGGGAAATGCAAAGAGCAATGCCTCGCGCGAAGACATTGCTCTTGGATTGATATGGATGGTATTGCAGTCTATTTGCAGTGCTACGATATTGTCATCGCTCGGCAGTGGCATTAAGGAGTTTGTAATGATTGGCAATCTCACCCTACTTCCACAGTGTCAGCGTGTGTTCCCAGCCACCGAACGACTTTATGGCGTTAAGTTCCGCATACCGCAGTATTCTGAATTCTGTACTGCCATAGGTGCGGCTTTGTGCTATCGCAAGATAGACGCCAAATAATTGATAATAATAAATAATCAATTGACTGCGTAGGCTATGGCGAGGACGCCATAGCCTCCTATTTGATTGCACTGTCAATTTACTCACATATTGGAATTTCAATACTATCATTCGAAATGTCGGATAAACATTTTTGTATCTGATCATTTCCGCTGTCTATATTGTTTTCAGCCTATAAGATGGTACACTCCACCAGCGTAAAGCCTGACAATACCCTTCAGTTCCAGGTTGAACAGCGTTGAGGCTACTGTACTTATAGGCAAACCGCATTTCACAGAAATGATATTTGCCTGCAAATCGTTGGTATGTTGCAGGGTGTTTACGATACGTGTTTCGTCATCGGTTAGCTCGGGAAACATCTGTCGTTCAATTCCTTTTTCGCGTGCTTTCTTCAGTTTGGCATCCTGTTCCCATCCCATTGTCTTTACGAAGTCTTCTGCAGATGTAATAAGAGCAGCCTTGTTGTCACGTATAAGATTGTTGCATCCTTCGCTGTATGGCATTCCTATGTTTCCGGGAAAGGCGAAGACCTCGCGTCCATAGCTGTTGGCAATGTCTGCCGTTATCAGTCCTCCGCCATGTGCAGCGCTTTCCACCACTATTGTTGCATCTGCAGTGCCTGCAATTATTCGGTTGCGTCGCACAAAGTTTATCTTGTCGGCATTGGTTGAAGTCATGAATTCGGTGAGCAGACCGCCTTGTTTCAGCATTTCAGTTGCAGTATCCCGGTGTGCGGTAGGGTAGAGATAGTCGAGACCGTGTGCCAGTACACCCACGGTTTCGAATCCGTTTTTCAAAGCATTTCGGTGAGCTTGTATGTCCACACCATACGCCAGTCCGCTTACGACAAGCACGTCAGGGCATAGTTCTTTCAACTGGCTTATGAACTTGCTTATGATTTCCTGTCCGTAGACAGTACAATGTCGTGTGCCAACAACAGATATAATACGTTGCTTGTTAAGGTCGGCAGTACCTCGATAATATACTACGAGAGGCGCATCCTCGCATTCTCGCAGACGTTGAGGATAGTCGTCATCATTGAAAACAAGTGGTTTGATTCTGTGGCTTTCGTCAAATTCCAATTCCTTTTCGGCGCGTCGCATGGCATCCGAAATATCCTTGAGAGCCTTAATCAGTCGTGGTGTAGCATCAGGAAGCACCGCCCGAATATCGTGGCGGTGCTCCATAATGTTCGTTGCCGACCCAAGCTTGCGATAAAGTTGCAAGCTTGTGGCAACGTTGAAGTAGTTGATGCGTGTCAGAGCGACGGCATATAGTGTTTCTTGGTTTATATTCATTCTATAGGTTTTACCAAACGTGCAGCTCGCCTAATACGAAGAGCAGTAAATATCCGAGTATGAGTCCGATGATACCCATGGTCAGACCGATCTTCATCATTTCGTTCTGCTTTACCAGACCGGTAGAGTGTGCAATGGCGTTAGGAGGTGTCGAGATAGGCAGAGTCATCGCTACAGACGCTGCCACGGCAATACCGATGAGCACGGTAGGTGTTCCGCCGATGCTGTTGAGCGAGTCGCCCATACCCTTACATACCACAGCGAGGATAGGTACGAGCAAAGCTGCTGTTGCAGTGTTTGAGATGAAGTTGGACAATATGTAGCAGATGATGCCCGAAGCAAGCAGAATCATTACTGGCGACCATGATCCGAACGGTATGCTCTTAATCACGTTCTCTGCCAGTCCCGATTCGTTGAGGGCCAATCCGAGTGCAAAACCACCGGCAACCATCCATATGACGCTCCAGTTGATTTCTTCAAGGTCGCGTGCTTTGATTACGCCCGTGAATGCGAATACCACGATAGGAATCATGGCTACGGTATTGGAGCCAACGCCTGTCCAACGGTCGCAAATCCAAAGCAATACGGTTATGATGAAAGTACAAGCCACTACCATGGTGCGCCAGTTGTGCTGTACTTCGCCTTCAATCTCAAGCTGTATGGTTTTCTTCTTGAACGGGAAGAACTTCTTCAACAGGAACCAGCCGATAAGCAACAGAACTACAGTCAGCGGAAGCATATACATCATCCATTCGCCAAATCCTATGCCGAGGTTGAGACCGGTAGGTGAGTTGAGATACTTCAGTGCGATAGCATTTGGAGGTGTTCCGATAGGAGTTCCCATACCGCCGATGTTGGCAGCTACTGGGACAGAGAGAGTCAGAGCAACACGTCCCTTGCCTTCAGGAGGCAGAGCCTTGAACACCGGAGCGAGGAATGTAAGCATCATGGCTGCGGTTGCAGTGTTGCTGACAAACATCGAGAATACGCCGGTGATGAGTATGAAGCCCAATAGCACGTTCTCGCTCTTCTGTCCGAAAGGCTTGAGCAGTGTGCGTGCCAGCAATACGTCAAGACCCGACTTGGTGGCTGCAATAGCAAGAATGAAACCTCCAAGGAAGAGTATGATGATTGGGTCGGCAAATGTTGCCATGAGCGCGCTATGGTCGAGCAGTTCGCTCTTGTCTATTCCCGATCGGAAGAAGTGGAAAGCGTTGTCGGATGTAGTGAGAAGCAGTAAGCCGATAAGCGAAACGGATGTTGCCCAAGGTGAGATGGCTTCGGTCACCCACAGTATTGTCGCGAGAGCGAACACAGCGATGATGCGTTGCTGGATTACTGTAAGTCCGTCGATGCCGAAACTGTCAATCGGAAGGTTCCAGATTATCAGTGTGACAAGGACGGCGATAGCGAAAAGGGTTGCGTTTTTCTTGCTGAAGTTGCCAGTAAGAAGGTTTCTTTTTTCTGTTGCCATAAATCTTTGTTAGGTTAGATTAATTAATTCTTTGTTAATAGGTCAGTACAAATCCCGGTCAGAACATCCTCTTGTTGGGGCGGTTCTTTCCGGGATTGTGTTACGCTCACAAAGATAATCAAAATTGAAATAACGCCAAAATTTTTGCAATGTTTTTGAGTGTTATTTTTCATTATGTTTGTAACTTTGCATCGTTCATTTTATATGACTTTGTAAATGTAGTCCTTTTGCACTTCAAAAGGACTCGTTTTGGAGCGTAAAAGGACTCCTTTTGCATGGCTAAAGTTGTCCTTTTGGAGTGCAAAAGGACTACATTTGAAAAACAGCCGTTTTCGACTCCTTTTACGGGTCGGTTATGTACGGTTTAACGTCAATACTATATAATATAATAAGGTGTAAATATATGAAGTCTCAGTATTCAGGTTTTTCGTTTCTTGCAGGCTTGCGTCTATGTGCGTCGGCATTGGCATTGCTCTCTATTCTTTCATGTGGCGGCAAACGTACAGGTTCGGCTGCCCAAGGTGGCGACACCATTCGCATGGAATATGCCAAGCATATCACGATAGTAAAGCACGACGGCTATGCTACAGCCGAACTCTCCAACCCGTGGCGTACAGATGCTGTGTTGCATCGCTATGTATTGGTAGAGCGTAAAGATTCGGCACGTATGGCTTCCAAGGTGTCTGCATTGGATGGCACTGTAGTGTACACGCCAGTGAAAAGAGCGGTCTTGTTCTCGGCTCCTCATTGCTATCTGATGGGCGAACTTGGTGCCGCTGATGCGGTGAGTGGTGTGTGCGACTTGAACTATATTAATCTTCCAAATCTGCACAAGGCTGTAGCTGCGGGCCGTATTGCCGATTGTGGCAATGGTATGTCGCCTTCTGTAGAGCATATAGTGTCGGTATCGTCCGACGCTTTGTTCGTGACTCCGTTCGAGGGAGTCAACTATGGCCAGCTCGCCAATATCGGTGTGCCGCTCGTAGAGTGTGCCGACTATATGGAGACATCGGCATTGGGGCGTGCCGAATGGATGAAGTTCTATGGCATGCTTGTAGGGCGTGAGCACGAGGCAGACAGCCTTTTTGCTGTGGTGAAGCGCAATTATGCCGACTATAAAGACCGTGCAATGAAGTCGGCATTGCGTCCGCGTGTCATAACAGAACGTGTGGTGAGTGGCGTGTGGTATTGTCCGGGTGGCGAGAGTTCGATGGGGCGGTTGTTGCGCGATGCTGGTGTGGATTATGTCTTTGCCGACGACAAGCATAGCGGTTCGCTAACTCTCTCGCCCGAGAAAGTTATAGAGAAGGCAGCTACAGCCGACTGGTGGCTTTTCGTGAATAGCGGTGCCGGCAAACTCGATCGCAACGGCTTGCTGACAGAATATTCAGGCTACAAGATGATAAAGGCTTATCGTGAGGGGCATATACTCGAATGTATACCGAGTATGTCAAACCCATATTTCGAACAAATCTCGTTCCGTCCCGACTTCCTGCTTGCCGATTTTGTCAGTTGGTTTCATCCCGAACTGCATATTTCGCCCTCTGCTCACTACTATAAACTCATGGAATAGTGCATAAAATAAGGCTGAAAGGTATGATCTTGCATAAAAAATGACATTTTTGATGAAAAAAGTGCAGGAAATGTTTGGCGGTATAGAAAATAAATACTACCTTTGCACTCGCAATTGAGAAACAGTGCTCCGGTTAAAACTTTAATTGTATGGAAGTTTGGGTGAGTGGCTGAAACCAGTAGTTTGCTAAACTGCCGTACGGGTAACCGTACCGGGGGTTCGAATCCCCCAGCTTCCGCTGTTTTCTTGATGCAAAATAACCGCGGTGGATTCATCTAATGGTTAGGATACAAGATTCTCAATCTTGGCATAGGGGTTCGATTCCCCTATCCACTACGCAGAAAAATAAACTTTAGCTGAGTTGGTTTAAAATGCCCAAGCGGTCTTCTTTGAAATTGATGGTGGATTCATCTAATGGTTAGGATACAAGATTCTCAATCTTGGCATAGGGGTTCGATTCCCCTATCCACTACAAATGATAGGGTATGTACACTGAGTATTCAGAGTATATACCCTTTTTCTTGTTGATAACCAGTGAGTTATGGCCCACTTGATTGGATGTACATAATATATATTATGCTTATGATTGTGCAGTTTTGAAACCATTTTGTTCATTTCGTTGTGCATGCCGATGTGCATGTTTTTCAATAGAATGAAACCGTATGCAACGATCTGAATATCAAGAACGTTATATCGGTAAAGCTAAGGCTTTACAATGAAAAATATAAAGAACCTGTCGTAATCTCATCTTTTTATTGAGATTACGACAGGTTCTTTATTATAGGAAAACTCCGTATAGCGGCATATTGGTGATGTTCTTTTGTTGGCGGTATGGCAGCATAGAATAGCGTATGGCTGATATGTCAGGATGTTCCATAAGATAGTTGTGCAATGAAGTGGCCTTTATGCTTGTTCCGCCCTTTATCTCTATAGGCAATATGGCACCATTGCGTTGAACAAGGAAATCCATTTCCATACGAGAGGTATCGGAACTGTAATAGTAGATGTGATTGATGCCCGACGCAAGTAACTGTTGAAGAACATATTGTTCTGTGAACGCTCCTTTATACTCTGTAAACACGTTATCGCCAAGCAACACATCCTTTGCAGCGGTATCTGCCATAGCCCCCATCAGTCCACAATCGCATAGATAAAGCTTGAATGCCGACAAGTCTTCATAAAACTTCAATGGCAATTCCGGCTTAGTCACCTTTGTTATCTTATACACCAAACCAGCATCTACCAACCATTGTATTGCCAGTTCAAACTCCTTGGCTCTGCCACCTTTCTTCAATACACCATACACAAACTTCTTGTTCTCTTTAGATAGTTGACCCAATATCGACTGCCATACCATGTCTATGCGTGGCACTTCTTGCGTAGGAGCATGCTTGGAGAAGTCGCTGGCATAGTTGGAGAGTATTTCGTTCTGTATAGTGCGCACTTGGTTTAGCAATCTGTTTTCCACATACGTCTTCACTACTTCAGGCATTCCACCCACGTAATAGTGTTGGCGCAAAAAGTCTTTCAACTTTTCGTGGAACGCATTCATCAATTCATAGTCCTTGCTGTACATTAGTTTAAGCAACTGGTCTTCGCCCATAGCCATTAGGAATTCTTCAAAATCCATAGGGAACAGACGCATTGTCTGTACCTTGCCTACTGGAAAGGATACACCTGCATGCAAGGCAACACCTAATAGCGAACCTGCCACCACTATATGATACTCTGGAGCATCTTCGCAGAAATACTTCAATGCTTCCAATGCCTGTGGGAATGCTTGCACCTCATCCAAGAATATAAGAGTCTTGCCAGGGATTATATCCACTCCAGTCAAAGCACTTAATCCCCGAATGATTCTTGCAGTATCAAAGTCGCCTGCATATATAGCATGTAGATTCTCATTCCTATCACAACTGACGTAAGCAAGATTGTCAAATTCATTCAGACCGAATTCTTTTAGAATATAAGTCTTTCCACATTGTCTTACTCCATTTAATATCAATGGCTTATGATGCTCTTGATTCTTCCATTCTACAAGTTGGGTATATATCTTTCTTTTCATAGATTTACACTTTTAGACATATGATAATGTCAGAATGTTACACTTTTAGACACATGATAACAGAAAAATTCTACATTTTCTGACATATAAAATCATCACAAAGCTACACTTTTCGACACATACGACCAAATAAACATAGAAAAACAATCAGGTTATTATATTTTTTTAAGCATAATAACCTATCTTTTTTATTACCTTTGCCTAAAATAGGCTACAATACTTTTCCAAAAAAAGTAGAAGATTTCTTCATTTTAGGGGTAATTGATTTCAGGAAAGCTTGTATATAAGAGTAGAAACAAGAAGAAAATGACGTGATGACAGAAGAAAATGAACAGCAAATGGAACAGCTGTTTCACGACCATTACGAACGGATGTATCGCTTTGCCTTTGCCTTGCTACATGACAACGATGTGGCGAAGGATGTGGTGAGCGACGTGTTCTCAAGGTTGTGGGACAAACAGCTGATTCCTGACCAGGCTTACTTGATGCGGAGCGTGAAGAATGCTTGCATCAATATTATAACCAAGAAGAAACGGGATGAAAGGCTTAAGCTGCTTCTTCCTCTCTCGGAAGAGAAACTGACGGAGGAAGAGCCTTACCGCCTGGAAGAGCGATGGCAAGCAACGGTGGATTGCATCGACAACGACTTGACCAATCAAACCGCTTCCGTTATCCGATTGTGCTATCGCGAAGGCATGTCGTATAAGGATACAGCAGAAGAATTAGGCATCAGCATCTCGGCTGTGAACAAGCACATCGTGAAAGGTTTGCGAACGCTCAGAGAAAAGTTGAAAGGAAAGTAGCATAACGTTTTTCTATTGTATGAAGACGTCCTTACAATAGAAACTCTAAAATGAAGAAAAGAAAATGAAACAAGAATTATATAGTATAGATTCTCAGAAATGGAATATGCTCCTCGAACTCTTGGAGCATCCTGAAAGGTATTCCGAAGCCCAAAAGGCTGAACTTTTGGGCGATGAGGAAGTGAAAGAACTCTATCAGCAGATGGTTGAAACCAGACAGGCACTTGATTTCGACAAGTCGAATGAAGAAATGAAGATGCCTTCGATTGAGGCTGAATGGAAGAATCTGAAAGATGAAAAGCAGAACAGTACCAAAGCGGTTTCTCCTTGGAGTCCGATGAGAAAGGTGGCAGCCGTTGCTGCAGTCCTTGTTGTCTCAGGCTTCGCCTTTGCAGCCATTCATCTGGCTTTGCTTTCTCGTCAGACATCAGACAAGAACAATACCGAACTCATGGCAGCAGGCAATGATTCTGTGCTGGAGGTTTCTTTCACTCGGAAAGCTAACATAGAAGAAAAGTCAGATTCTGCAAGTATTGCCAAGTTTCCGTTGGTTTATGAAAACGCTGAGCTTCAGAATATCCTGACCCCTATAGCCAAGCATTTCCATCTTAAGGTGACTTATCAGAACGAGTCGATTCGCCATATCCGTCTATTCCTGCAACTGAGGGAGGATATGAGCATAGATGATATCATCACACTGATGAATCATTTCGAGAAAGTGAACATTCGTCGTGAAGGTCAAACCCTAATAGTGGAATAAGATGCTAAAATCAAGATATATCATGATGTTCGTGGGTTTGATGAGTCTTTCTTTTTATACCGCTTATGCCCAACGCATCACCCACAACTTCCGCAACACTTCGATGTCGGAAGCTCTCACCGTCCTTGCCAAGAGCACAAAGGATTATCACATCAATTTCATATATGATGAGTTGGAGGACTTCATGGTTACCACTAATATCGTGAAGCGAACCGCTCCTGATGCCATCAGGCAAATCATAGGTTTCTATCCGATGAAGATGACGATAGATGGCGACAATATATTCGTGGAATGCACGCAGAAGTCATCTACAAAAATGATTGGTCGCGTAGTTGACAGCAATAATCGCCCGATAGATTTTGCCAATGTAGCGTTGCTTAATGTGGGTGATTCTTCATTGATAAATGGCGGTGTGACGAACGAGAATGGTCAGTTTGTGATTCCCAGCAAAGCCCGTAAGGCAATAGTAAGGGTGAGTTGTGTGGGCTATCAGACTACATTCCATTCATACAATACCGGTATGATAGGAGCAATCGTGCTGCATGAGAACACGATAAACCTTAAAGGCGTGAAGGTAAAAGCCATGCGCGAGAACATAAAGTTGGGACAGGAGGGTATGCTTGTTGATATAGAACACTCCGATCTTAACAAGATTGGTACAGCAACTGATGTGTTGCGCGAGTTGCCTCGTGTTGATGTCAGTTCGGATGGAACGGTGAATGTGTTTGCCAAAGGTTCGCCGCTTATCTATATCAACAACCGACAGGTGAGAGATCTCAACGAACTGCATCAACTGAAGTCGGATAATATAAAGAATGTAGAGATTGTCACCGCACCAGGTGCTAAATATAATGCAGAGGTTAAGTCCGTAATACGTATCAATACAATTCGCCGTCAGGGCGAAGGATGGAGTGGCGAGAACTATACTACTACAATGTTCAACAAGTGGTGGGGTGGCTCGCAATACATGTCGTCAACATATCGTACTAATAAGGTAGAAGTATTTGGTGAACTATGGGGGGCAACGACACCCGGAGGTGAGGATAATGTATTGTCTAACGAAATCAATGGTACGAAGAATATATTCATTGAACAGGCAGCACCGCTTAAGTATCGTTCAAAAGGAGCCGGTGCTAAGGCTGGCTTTGCTTATTCCATAGATGATGACAATACATTGGGATTGAGCTACGAAAATCAGTCGGGTTTGGGCAAAGGAGAGATGACCGGCTCTTATCAGAAGATAATGGAAGACGGGGTGCAAACAGCATTCATAAACGAAGCAGCCAATATGAGGGATTGCTTTAGTCCTACACATAATGCCAATGCATATTATGTGGGTAAGATAGGCAAGTTGGGTGTGGACTTCAACGCTACTTATTTCTGGAAAAAGAAAGGTAGGACGATGTCAATCAAAGAGAGCAGCGTAGATATTGAGAGTCGCGACGTGCATACACGCAACAGACAGCATAGTGACATGACTGCTGCCAAACTCATTCTGTCTTACCCCGTTTGGAAAGGAACGCTAAGCGTAGGCACCGAATTTACATCATCACGTATTCGGGGCGAATATACTAATGCCGAACAATATGTCGCTGCGTCGAATACAAAGATAGAGGAACAGAACATTGCAGGCTTTGCTGAGTATGGCTTGAAGTTTGGCGACTTCTCGGTAAATGCAGGTGTGAGATACGAGCATGTAAAGTCAGATTATTATTCATTTGGTCGATGGCAGGCTGAGCCGAGTCGTAGATATTCCGATTGGTTCCCTTCTGCTTCCATGTCATGGAATAGTGGTAAATGGGCATTGCAACTTGCTTATACCTGCAAGACTCAGCGACCCAGCTATAACAGTCTGCGTGATGAGGTGCAGTATGACAACCGCTATACTTATGAGGGTGGAAATCCATATATCCGTCCATGTATAATAAATAATGTGGACTTGAATGTGGTGTACGATTGGTTGTCGTTCAATGCCGGCTACAACTATATCGACAAACCTATGGTGTGGATTGCAACGCTCTACCAAGGCAAGGACATCACCTTTATGCGCAATGTTAACTTCAATCATAGTAAGGACGTGTATGTGTCGATAGTGGCTTCGCCACGTTTCGGTTGGTATAATCCTATGGCAGAGATTGACTACACACAGTCGTTCTTGTGTATTGACGGTTTCGATATCATCAAACCGACAAACAGACCGTGCTTCAATTTCCGTCTAAACAATCGTTTCAATATAACGTCTACGCTGAAGGCTTTCCTGAATATGCGATATAAAACAAGCCGACTTTATGATCTTCAATATTCCAAACAGTTCGCTCAAGTGGACGTGAGGTTCACTAAGTCGTTTCTCAACGACGCTCTTGTGATAGGCGTTTATGCCAACGACTTGTTCAAGACCGATAAGGAACGTTGGACAATGTATGGCAACCATAATGTAATGACAAAAGATTGTTATGGCTATACGCGCTGTGTGGGTATGACCTTGTCGTACAACTTCAATACAGCAAAGAGCAAGTACAAGGGCACGGGTGCAGGCAATACTGAGAAGAACCGTTTGTAATAAAAATGCGGAGGCTATGGCGTTCTTACCATAACCTCCGCATTCTTACTCTTGATTCTCTTCATTGAATATACGTTCGAATGTATTTCTTAGCGCATCCTTGTTGTTCAGGGCGTCGCGTATTTCCTTCAGTTTCTTCTCGTTGGGTGAGTTTGTCATCCAAAGGCGGATGTATCCGTGCAACGAATACTTCTGATCCATGTGTTGCAGAAAGCGCTCCCAATGTTCTTCCTTGCACTTTTCGGGGTAGTGGGTAAGTCCATACTGAACTGTACGTCGGAAGATATGTTCAGGTTCGAGGTCGCGGTCGGCTTCTGCTACAATCTTTCCGTATATGCTGCGTGGTGCGTGCGAAGCCGAAGCACGATGGTCTTCCACAGCTTCCTTCATTATCTTTATCTGTTCTTCGTTGAACCATCGTCTCAGTCGGCGGTCTGCCATAAGTATTTTTCCGCTTGATATGTGGTGTATAGCTCGTGGCCCTTCAAGTCCTAGGTCGTGGTAGGCGGCAATAGCATATGCCATATTGATGTCGGCACCAGTAGAAAGAGCGAGTGCGAGCGAGTTCTTTATTACAAGATTAGCGTGGTTCAAGTTGTGTGCTTTGTCGAAATTATTATATCTTGGCAATATGTTGCGCTCGACAAATTCCATAAGGTCGAGGTTTACGATTCTTGTATCCATGAGCGAATGATATTATGATTTACTTGCAAAATTAATCTATTATGGTTAATTTTGCAAGTAACAAGATGCTTTTAAACGTATAATATCTAAGTTTTCAATTTAAAATCAATGAAATAAAGATGATGGAATCGAATGTAAAGGTAAACTCTGCCAAGGCGTGGCTTCTTGCAGCGCGACCAAAAACGTTGACAGGTGCAGCTGTGCCCGTTATGATTGGCATTTCGGCAGCGGTTGCTATGTATGGCAGTAGTGTCAGGGTAGTACCGGCTGTTTTGTGTATGCTTTTTGCGTTGGTGATGCAGATAGATGCCAACTTTGTCAATGATTATTTCGACTTTATGAAGGGTACTGACGATGAACAACGTCTTGGACCTAAGCGAGCGTGTGCACAAGGATGGATAACTGCTGCCGCCATGCGTAGCGGTTTGCTTTATACTACTATCCTTGCATGTGCTGTGGGATTGCCGTTGGTGTACTTTGGCGGATGGGAGATGATACTCGTAGGCTTTGCGTGTGTAGTGTTCTGCTTTCTGTACACCATCTCATTCTCATATATCGGTCTGGGTGATGTACTTGTACTTGTATTCTTCGGACTCGTTCCCGTGTGCATGACCTATTGGCTTGTGGCTCCTCCCACATCGCTAATGTCGATACCTTGGCCGGTGATAGTGTTGTCTATAGCTTGCGGACTCATCATCGATACATTGCTTGTTGTCAACAACTATCGTGACATCGACAACGACCGCCGTGCAGGCAAGCGCACCTTGATTGTACGAATAGGCGAGCGTGGCGGATTGATTTTGTATCTATTGCTCGGAATGGCTGGTACTATGTTGGCGATTGCTGGCATCATATATCTTAATTGGCACGATGGACAATTCATGCAATTGCTCATGACGAGTTATATTCCGTTCCATATTAGAGCCTTCACAGAGATGCGACGCATTAGGAAAGGTGCCGAACTCAACAAGGTGCTTGGAATGACGGCACGCAATATGTTCATTTTCGGTGTGTTCGTTTCGGCTGCTTTATTGTTGGCTTGGCTTTAAGATAATCATATAAATAAAAAATCCGCAATACTCGAGAAATCGGTATTGCGGATTTTTTATGTGGGTTGTGGTGTTAGTTGTAGAAGTTCCAGCTGACACCAAATCTGAATATGCGTTGGTTGAGCGGATAGTGCGGTGCAAGGAAATAGTCGGGTTTGCCTTGTCCTGCATTGATATGACTCATCATCACGAAGAATCGTGTGCGCTGCAAGTGGAAGTTGGCGTAAACATTCACGATAGGGTAGTTGCCCACTTCTGTTCTGTGTTCGCCAGTCTGTACTGCATACTGTCCGAGTGCGGGACTGTAGTCGGGTGCATAATATTTTGTGAAGAATCGTGCATCGGCTCCAAAGTCGCATTTCAACACACGTGCAATCTTGAATCTGAGGAACAGATTGGTGTAGATGTTGAGGTCGGGCACGGGCAGAGACATGTTGTCCGACGACTTCTGGTACGTAATGACATTGTCCCAATGCAGCGGTCCGAGTTTCAACTTCTGCTGCAGTTCAAGAGTCAACAGACTTATTGCTCCGCTCTTCTGCACAACGCTCAGCGTGTTGCCGGTGCGTCCGAAGTCGTCAGTCACGTTATAGCCCATTGCAAAGAACGTATGGTTCTTGATGTTGTCGAAGGCAACACGAACGGTTGTCTTTGTCTTCTCGTAGCCAAACTTGCCCTCAATGCGTGTGTGTATTATCTTCGACATGTCGTCATTGTCCCACCAGAAGTGCTTTGAGTGGTAGTGACGATAGTAGAATGTAGGGTTCAGTCGGTGGAAGAATCCGCTTGCCTGCAGGCGTACCGTGTCGCCGAAGAGTGCGAAGTTGATGTCGGCATCGGCGTCAATCTTCATTTGTCCTGCATCCTTTCCGGTAAGCCATGTCTCTAAAGTAGCATCGTAGTGCAGGGTTTTGCCTTGCGACTTGATGAGCTGACCGCCTATGCTGAGATTGTGTTCGTTGTATGCCTTGGCTATTTCGGTCTCTGTAGGCAGGGTGAAGTGGCGCAGGTCGGACGTTACGAAAGCCTTCAGTCCGGCTTTAGCCCATTTGTTGAATCCCTCAAGCAGCGATATTGCAAACGTGTTCTGTATACGATAGTGTGTTGTCTTGTCATAGATGGAGTCGCCAGGGTAGTTGCCTGCGGGATTGAATGTGTCGGCATAGAAGTCTTTCGGTGTCTCGTATGCCTGGTATATGCGCCTGTATGTGTCAAACTTCATTGTGTGTATGAAACTTGTCACGGGCACATATTCGTTCTTCATCCACATAGTGTCCTGTGCGGCTTTGGCTTCAAGGGCATTCAGACTGTCTGTGGCAGCCTTTCCGTTTACTGCTATTCGCTCTGAAGGTGCTTTTGTTGATGTAGAGTCGGTTGGTGCGCTTGTGTTTACCACACGTGCGTTGTCAGGTCTGCCGCTAAATGTTTGCTTCTTGAACTTCTTTTCGTCAAACTCACGTCCCTCACGTTTTGCCTTGCGTCGGGCTTCTTCAAGGTCTTTCTGTGCTTGGTTTTCCTTTTGTGAAGCCATTGCAAACTTACGTGCTTCGATTTCTTCCTTGCTCATCTTCACCTTTCTGTTGAATCCGAGATTGTATCTGTGAGTTAGGAATACGTGCAGGTTGTTGTTGCGGTTCCAGTTGCGCTCAAGCACGGTAGGAATCTCGTTGGTGGCATAGTTGTCGTCGAAACTCTCTGGATGCTTGATGTATTCGTCGTTGGTTATACCGCCATTCTCGGTGACTTTCTGTGTGAGTGTCGAGAATATCAAGTGCGCTTGGTAGCGGTCGCCGATGTATGAGCCGTACATCAGATACTTGAAGTGTGATGTGCTTTGGCTTGAGTAGAATCCTCTGCCGTACATATAGTCGACATTAAAGCCTACGCCCAAGCGCTTTCCTGCATTAACGGCAAACTTGGCTTTGAAGTGGTCTTCGCCATTGGTGCGGTTGCCGGCTGTGTTGTAGTCGAGATTGGTGAATGGTGAGAGCGTGTTTGTAAAGTGAAACTGGTCTACCGGTGACACGATATAGTCGTAGGGTTGTGTGAACAGAAACTGGTCGGTCTCTGCTCTGTTTATGAAAATACGATTGATGCGTGGTGCTCCAAGGTTTCCGGTAGTGTTGTATTCGCCACGCAATCCGGTGGTGAATATAGTATTTGGATACATATACGACATTGTATCCAATTCGGCCTGACGACGGTCGCCAAATCTTTGGTCGACTGTCCAAACCTTAATGCCTTTAGGTATTTCCTTGTCTGTGCCAAGCGAGTCGGCCATATTGCGGCTCGACCTTTGACTGATGTTGCCGTCGGGCGACATCTGATTGAATTGGTCGAACTGATTGCCGTTTCGATTGTCTATCTGTGCTACAGCATTGCTGGCTGTCGCAGTCAGTAATATTGCGACAGCCAGTACGAGTCTTGTTGCTGACTTTATCATATTCGTTGTTATTGGCGTATGAATCTGAAACAACATTCAGCTATTTTAAACGCCATTGCGGTGAGTATTATTATTGTTCCGAGGGTGCGGTCTTGAAAATAGAAGATGGCCATACCTACAATCGCTCCCAACATGAAGATTATGTTGAGCACGTTGCGTATCTTGAAGTATTTGTCTTGACTTTTGTCTGGCCGTCTGTGTCTCGGTGGGAGCACGCCGCCATTCTGCTCTATGTCCGTTGTTTTCTGTTCTTCGTCAATCATGTATGCTGTTTATGGCTTGTGTTCGTTTTGTTTGTCTTTATTTACTTCAAAGCGTTGTCTATCAACTGGAAAATCTTGTCCTTGCGGTCGATGGTCTTCTTGCGGAACTTTGCCGAACCAGGGATGAGCTTGGTGCCTTTCTTGTTGACAGCAAACTTGTCGGTAATCCAATTCTCGGCAGAAGTCTTCAGTCCGGTTGAGCGGTCTTCTTCGTAAGCATAGCTTATGCGTTCGAGTGTCATATGCAGCTTGTTGTCCGAGCAGTTGGCTATGATTATGTAGCTCATCTTGGTGCGGTCGAGCGAGATGAAGCTCTTGCTGAACTCAAGCCATTCCTGATAGCGTGCTACGATGCTGTGAGCCTTGCGGTTGATGAGAGCTATGCTGCTGTTGATCTGTTCTGGCTTCTTGGTCAGACTGTCGAGCGTTGCATATACTATGTCGTATATTTCCTGTGCGTTCTTGCCGTTCACGTCAACGTCGTGAGTGAACACCACCTTGCCCTCAATTTCGGGCACAGCGCCTTTCTGTATATACTTCCAGTCCTTTATGCTCTTGGCATCAATAGTTTTTTTCTTTGCCTCGGCCTTGTGCGACTTCTTGGCTGTGTCTTTCACTTCTTTTGTTACATTATTTTGATTTGTAACAGGAGCCTCCCATTCGCTTTGTGCCGCACACATCAGAGGGCAGCAGATCAAAAATGTGATAATTATTTTTTTCATAGTTGTTGTTTTGTTACTTCTTTTATATTGATATTGTGCAAAATTACTAAATAATATGGTATGAAACTTATATTATTGATAATTTAACGTTATTTCCCCGTCTCTTCGTCAAGCAGCGATTGCAGTCTTACAATCTCGTCGCGATATTGTGCTGCTTGTAGGAAATCGAGCTGTCGTGCGGCTTCTTTCATCATTTCGGTTGTGTCGGCTATGCTCTTTTCCAATTGCTTGCGTGTCATACGTTTCACAATCGGGTCGGCAGCATAGGCATAACCTTCCGGTTCGATATATGGCTGATAGCGCTTAGGCGCTTGCTTGTTGTCGGCAGCTTTGACGTTGCCCGTCGGTTTCTCTGTGTCGTGCTGCTGTGCATCGGCAAAAGCCGACAGCGTACCCTTTATGTCCTTGCGTATCTGCTGTGGAGTAATGCCGTGGTCGGCATTGTACTTCAGCTGTATCTGTCGACGTCGTGCCGTCTCGTCAATGGTTTGTTGCATACTAGCTGTTATTGTGTCGGCATACATTATTACCTTACCGTTGATGTTTCTTGCTGCACGTCCTGCTGTCTGTGTGAGCGATCGGTGGCTACGCAGAAAACCTTCTTTGTCGGCGTCGAGAATTGCTACGAGCGAAACCTCAGGCAAGTCCAGACCCTCGCGCAACAGATTGACTCCTACCAATACGTCGTACATTCCGGCACGCAGGTCGTTCATTATCTGTACACGGTCGAGTGTTGCCACGTCGCTATGTATGTAGTTGGCGCGTATGTTGTGGTTCAGCAGGAATTCGGTCAGCTCCTCAGCCATGCGCTTGGTGAGTGTAGTCACAAGCACACGCTCGTCTACTTCGCATCGTTGCTGTATCTCTTCAAGCAAGTCGTCAATCTGATTTTCGCTCGGGCGCACTTCTATTATCGGATCAAGCAGTCCGGTAGGACGTATAATCTGTTCTACAACAACACCTTCTGCTTCATTCATCTCGAAGTTGGCAGGCGTTGCCGAAACATACACCACTTGATTGACCATATCCATAAACTCATCAAACTTAAGCGGACGGTTGTCGAATGCAGCAGGTAGACGAAATCCGTATTCCACAAGATTCTGCTTGCGTGCACGGTCGCCTCCATACATGGCGCTAATCTGCGGCACACTAACGTGGCTTTCGTCTATGAACATTAGATAATCCTTCGGGAAGAAGTCGAGCAGGCAGTAAGGTCGTTGGCCAGCCGCGCGTCCGTCAAAGTATCGTGAGTAGTTCTCTATACCCGAACAATGTCCAAGTTCTTTCATCATTTCCATGTCGTACTCTACGCGTTCCTTTATGCGTTGCGCCTTGATAGGGTCGCCCATTTCGTTGAAGAAGTCTATCTGTCGTGTCAGGTCGTCCTGTATCAGTCGTATTGCGTGCTCGGTCTGTTCCTTTGATGTAACAAACAGGTTGGCTGGATATATCTGATAGTCGTCGAACGATGCCAGACGCTGATACGTGACGCTATCAAGCTCTTCTATTGAGTCAATCTCGTCATCCCACCATGTTATTCTCAATAAGTTGTCGCTGTAAGCCATTGATACGTCTACCGTGTCGCCTTTCACACGGAAGCATCCTCGCTTCAGTTCCATATCGTTGCGCAAGTATAGAGCGTCAACAAGTTTGCGCAGAAAATCGTTGCGGTCGAGAGTCTGTCCGCGCTTCACATTGATAATGCAGTTGGCCATAGCGGTAGGGCCTCCCATACCGTATATGCACGATACCGACGATACTACAATAACGTCCTTACGTCCTGAAAGTAATGCACTTACCGCTGACAGTCTCAACTTGTCAATGTCCTCGTTTATGGCGAGGTCTTTCTCAATGTATGTGTCCGACGAAGGCAGATATGCCTCTGGCTGATAATAGTCGTAGTACGACACGTAATATTCAACAGCGTTTTGAGGGAAAAAGCTCTTCATCTCCTCGTACAGCTGTGCGGCAAGAGTCTTGTTGTGGCTCAGTATAAGGGTGGGGCGTCCTATGTTGGCTATGACATTGGCCATGGTGAAAGTCTTGCCTGAGCCTGTCACGCCAAGCAACACTTGTGCCCTGTCGCCCTGTAGTATGCCGTCTGTAAGTTGGCTTATGGCTTCGGGCTGGTCGCCTGTAGGCGCAAATTTAGAAGTGATTTTAAAGTCCATGAGACATAGTATTTAAGATTACAAAATTAGGAATAATTGTATACATCAGCGCTGTTTTTATGAAAAAGAATGACTAAAAAAGCAAAAAATAGCAGATTTGAGCTTTTGTTTTGAGTTTCAAGTGGTTGTGGCAGTCGTTGGCTTTTTGTGGCATTCGTGAGGAAATGCGAAAATGGCGGATTTGAGAAGTAGAAACGCTTTCAAGTCATTACCTCAAAGAAACGCTCTAATAAGCATTTTTAACGGCTTCGGTTTTTACTTCTCAATTCTGCACAGGTTGTGAATTTGCCATGCAACTCTCATGATTTAATTTTGCACAGAACAAAAAGCAAGGAATTATGAGAAGTACATTCAAGACAGTCTTCTATGTAAACGGAAGCAAGGAGAGAAACGGAATTGTCCCTATCATGGGACGTGTGACAATCAACG
>CAJJOL010000036.1:0-32889 GCA_905193385.1 uncultured Prevotella sp.
AAAAGCAAGACGCCCTGCAAGGGCAAAAGCATTGATTATTAACGCTTTTGCCCTTGCAGGGCGTTTTGTTGTTTGGGAACTTTTACGCAGGGCGGGTGCTCTGGGCTATGTGCTTCTGCCCCTTCGGGGGCGTGCTGCTTAAACTTTTGACACACTCTCCTCCTGCTATTTGCTTTGCCTACTTACTTAAAAAATGAACTTATAATATTATCACTCAATATTCCGGATGAACCCAAAATTAACCATGCAAATATTGTATTGGCAGTAAGAAATTGTTACAAACGAAAATCTGATTCTAGAGATTTCACGGGCGGTTTTTATCGTCCACGAAAGCGTTTCAATCACCTCAAAACATAAAAAGGGGCTTCTTTGCTCTCCTGAAGTTATCGTTCAGGAGGGCAAAGAAGCCCCTTTTGCATTGCAATCAAGCCCCTTTTGCATTACAAAACGACCCCTTTTGTGCTGCAAAAGGGGTCGTTTTGCCGTGAAATGTAGTTCTTTTGGCATTCCGCTGATTGCACATCCACGTCATAAACTGACGCATCTCGCTGTATATCAGCAACATCTGTGCTGCACGCGCAAAACTCAAGAATTTCGAGCCAAAGACTTCGTTGCTCGTTCAACTGGCAGTTTTGAGCGGTCAGAAATGCAAATATCGTACATGAAGCGGTGCTTCGGTTGTGGTGGAAAAGTAGCAGAAGGAGGTTGTATCAAGACATAACAAAGCGAGGAGAAAGCCCAATAAACACATAGCCAAGGGTGTGTCAGATGTCTGTTATATGGGTTTAACACAAAAAAGTAGTAGGAGGGTAAATTCAAAAGCTAATTATACGGGCTGAAAGCCCAACAAGCTCATAGCCCAGGGCACCGCCATGGGTGTACGGATTGATAAAAGCAAAACGCCCTGCAGGGGCAAAAGCATTGATAATTAACGCTTTTGCCCTTACAGGGCGCATTGTTTTTGGTGGCTTTTTACCTCAGGGCGTTGCCCTGGGCTATGTGCTTCTGCCCCTTCGGGGCGTGCTGCTTAGACTTTTGATTCCTACCCACTCAACCTTCTTTTTCAGTTGATTGAGTGGGTATAACAGGGATGCTATACACTCCTACAGATAGCTTTATTCTTATCTTTTCGACTTTTTGTACCAAAGACTATTACTCGGCAAGCATAAACTTCCGTGCATCTTCACCCTCAATGCCGTTCTGCTTAAGGATGTCGGCAAGCGAAGCGTAGTTCTTGCGGAATGTCTCCACTATCTGCTTCTGCTTCTCGGGATTGTAGGTCATTGCTATTCCGGCAGACTCCATTGTTCCGAGTGGCTCGGCAAACACAATGCCCGGGTTGCGATATTTCACGGCAATGCAGTTCTGCTGAATATGGCGGAACTTGCCGATAAGTCCGTCTGTCAGAACGGGGGCATCCTTCGCATAGACCACCTCTATAGTCTTTGCCTTCGAGCAGTCGGTCTCCGGGATGTCAACCATCAGACTGAGGTTGTTGCCGTCGTATTCAAAATCGGTCTGCTTTCCGTCCACTACGACCTTCTCAGGCACTGCCGACGCCACGAGCTTCAATCGGTATTGGCGGTGTGCAGGCATTCCGCTGTACTCCCCTTTACGTGCTCCTATACTTACACGCAATGTGCCGTCGGCAGAATGTGTGGCAGACAGCAAGGTGGAAGCATAAGCCGTGGCATACTGCTTGTCGTTGCCGTTGTCTTCATACATTACGAACTGTGCATCAACATTGCCCGGATATACCGTCACGGTGACAGCCTCGTCATTACGGCGCAGGTTCTTCACGTCGCCATATTGCGGAATTATGCTGCCAGCCTTGACGTATATAGGATACTCGTCGAGCAGGAACCGACGCTCAACCGTCTGTCCGCCCTTCAGCATTGTGCCCGATGAGAGTTCATACCAGTCGTTGCCAGCTGGCAGCCACACCTTCTGTAGCGACACGCCGTTGTTCATAGGCTGCGTGATAGGATAGACCAGATAGTTGTCGCCGAACATATACTCATTGCGGTTGGTGTAAGCCTCCTGCGCATCAGGATAGTCGTAATACATCGGTCGGCACAAAGACACACCGGTGTCGTAGGCATGGCGCGCCATAGTATATATGTAAGGTGCAAGCGAGTAGCGCTGCTTGATGATGTCGCGAATGATGTCGCGCTCCTTGTCGGCAAATACCCACGGCTCCTTGTTAAGCCCTGCATTCTTTGTAGAATGGGTGCGCAGAATGGGGCTGAAGGCTCCGAACTGCATCCAGCGTATGTACATCTCGGGATTGATAGAGTCGGTTCCCATGTGTCCGCCGATGTCGTGGCTCCAATAACCGTAGAGCACGTTGGAGGCGGTAGAGTTGTAGTAAGGCTGGAAGTCGAGCGATTTCCAGCTGATGATGGCATCACCCGAGAATCCTATCTGATAGCGGTGGTTGCCCAGTCCGCCCCAACGGTGATACAGCATAGGCCGTGTGTCGTGATGACGCTCCATATCTGTGAATGTGGTATAGTTGATCCACCACACGTTGCTCAGTCGTGGAAACTCCTTGTCGTTGTCCCACTGCTGCCAGTCGAGCCACCAGAAGTCGATGCCGTCGCGTTCCATAGGACGCAACACTTTGTCATACCATCCCTGCATGAATCGTTTGGACGAGGCGTTCCATGCTATATCCTTCTTCTCGGCAGGATCCATGCCCATCCAACGTGCCATGTCGGCATAGCAATCCTCATAATACTTTATTCCATCTGCAGGATGAAGGTTGACGGTTGTTTGCAGTTGCTGCTGCTTTGCCCACTTCATGAAGCCAGCAGGCGAGGGAAAGAGTCGCTTGTTCCATGTATATCCGGTCCATCCGCCACGTCCTTCCTCAGTGTAGTGCCAGTCCATGTCCACCACAAGTACGTCCATCGGGATGCTGTAAGAGTGCATCTTGCTGACGAGTTGGCGCAGTTCGTTGTCGCTATAGCACCAGTAGCGCGACCACCAGTAGCCGAACGCATAGCGGGGTGGCAACGGTTCTTTGCCTGCAAAGACCGTAAAGTCGTGCAAAGCCTTCTTGTAGTCGTTGCCATAAGCGAGGAAATACATGTCCTGTGTCTTGCCTTCGTTAGGGCGATGGGCCACCCATTGCCAATCGCTGTTGTCGAATACGTAGCCCTCAGAGTCGTCTATGAGTGTCCATCCGCTTCTCGACAGCAGTCCGTCTTCTATCGGCATCTTGCCAGTATCGCCACGCGAGTCGCCGTCATAACCGTCGAGTGTGCGGTAGGTTCCCTTCAGATTGGCGCCCGGCGCATCCTTCTGTCCGGGATGCCAGGCAAAGGGAATGACGCGTTTGCCGTCAGTCGGCTTCTTCTTTGTCTTTGCCGAGACTATTGAAAGATTGCGTTCGGTGAGCGGACCTGAGCCTTTTGTGTAAGTGAGTGTGAGATAGTCGGTGGATATGACAACCTTCTTGGCTGTCTCGCTCTTCTTGTATTTCACTTCAGGATAAGAGCGGTTGACGGCAATAAACGACTTGTTGTCAAGAAATTTTCCGTCGGGCGCATACTCCATGCGCACCGTTCCGTCGGTGACAAGCGTAAAGCGCACGTTGCTGTCTTTATATACTATGTTGTCGTTCTGAGCCGCTGCGGTGAGCGTAAGGGCTGAGAGTGCAGAGGCAAGAACAAGCTGCTTGCAAGAAGAATTGTTTCGGTTCATTATCAGTATAGATTTGTTGTTTGAATAATTATTGAGTGATTGTCTTTATAAATCAGTAACAGGAGGAGGGTGTCAAAATAGAAGTTAGAGGAAATTGGGGCTTTGCCCGTAGTTAACAGAAGTTAGCGGACATATGTATATATTGCTGAACACAATGCATTTGTCCGTTAACTTCCATCCATCGTAGATGGATTAACTTCTTCTTAAATTCCTATAACTTCTATTTTGACTTTACCCTCCTCCTAAAATATACTACTACAAAAAAACAAACCGTTTTTTATTTAGCCATAAGGCTGACAGCGAATCCGCCGCCACGTGCCTGCTTCAGCTTCAGCACATCACCTTTCTTGACTGTACGGTGAGCGATGACGTAGGCTGAAGGATTCTTCTCGTAATCGGCATCGGGTGCATCCTGATAGATGGCGCAGTCGTACTTGCGTCCTTTGTCAAGGAAATCGAGGCGCACGACTGACTTATGGCCTTCGGCATCGCACTTTCCGCCCACAAACCAATTGTCCGTTCCTTTAGCCTTGCGGGCTACTGTGATATACTTGGCAGGCTCGGCTTCCAGATAGCGAGAGTCGTCCCAGTCGCAAGCTACGTCGCGAATGAACTGGAAAGCATCGTCATACTTCTCGTAATTCTCAGGCAGATCGGCTGCCATCTGCAACGGCGAGTACATAGTTAGATAGAGTGCCAACTGTCCGCAGAGAGTGGTGTGGACATTGGATTTATTGTTGCACCACTCGCTCAGCTTCGTTACGAATATGCCGGGAGTATAGTCCATCGGACCACCCTGCAATCTGGTGAACGGCAGAATGACCGTATGGTAAGGCTCACTGCCTCCGAATGCCTCATACTCTGTGCCTCGTGCCGACTCGTTGCCTACGAGATTAGGCCATGTACGGCAAAGTCCGGTAGGACGTGTCGCCTCATGAGCGTTGACCATGATGTGATGCTTGGCCGCCTCCTTGATGCAGTAAAGATAGTGGTTGTTGGTCGACTGCGAATAATGGTAGTCGCCTCGCGGAATGATGTCGCCCACATAGCCGCTCTTCACGGCATCATATCCATACTTGTTCATAAGCGTATAGGCTGCCTCCAGATGACGCTCGTAGTTCTGTGTGGATCCGCTCGTCTCGTGGTGCATCATCAGTTTCACGCCCTTGGAGTGGGCATAGTCGTTGAGATACTTTATGTCGAAGTCGGGATAAGGTGTCTGGAAGTCGAACACATAGTCCTTGTAATGACCGAACCAGTCTTCCCATCCGATGTTCCAACCCTCTACCAGCACCTCCTGAAGTCCGTTCTTGGCAGCGAAATCAATATAACGCTTCACATTCTCGGTATTGGCAGGATGCTGTCCGTGCGGCCGGCACTTTGAATAGTCAAGGCTTTCAAGATGCACCGAAGGCAGATCGAAGGTGTAGCTCCACTGCTTGCCTCCGGCTATCATCTCCCACCACACTCCGCAATACTTAGTAGGATGAATCCACGACGTATCCTCTATCTTGCACGGCTCATTGAGATTGAGTATGAGGTTGGACGCAAGCATGTCACGGGCATCGTCGCTTACTATCACCGTACGCCACGGTGTGTTGAACGGAGTCTGTACATATCCCTTCATACCCGTAGCGTCTGGCGTGAGCCACGACTCGAACACCATGTTCTTGTCGTCGAGATTGAGGTGCATTGTGGGGAAGTTGACGCAGGCGGCTTCATGCAGATTGATGTAGAGTCCGTCATCGGTCTTGAGCTGCAGTGATGTCTGTACACCAGTAGGCGAGAACGATGTCTGCGAAGCATTGGACGTTATGGCTGCCTTCATTTTCGAACGTATCTCGCTCATCTTCGATATTACGGTCTCATACTCCTGCGTATCGTAGTCGCCCGGAATCCAATATGCTGTATGGTCGCCCGCCATTGCAAACTGGGTGTGCTCTTCCTTCACTACGATATAGTTGAGCTTGGGCTGTTGCGGAAACTCATAGCGCAGTCCCATACCGTCGTCGTAGACACGGAAACGAATGCAGATGTCACGTTGCATTGAAGCCTGATTGAGCGTTACGGCAAGTTCGTTGTAATGGTTGCGTATTGTTGCGGTCTCGCCCCATACCGGTCGCCATGTCTCATCGAACGTGGCAGTCTGCGTGTTCTTCACCGTGAACCCGTCCATGAGGTCCTGTTCGTTCACCCCGTTGGATGCATGCTTATCCTTGGCAAGTTCCAGTCCGAGATGCGACGGACGTATCACTTCCTTCTTCTTGTATGTCATCTCGTACGTGGGACGTCCGTCCTGCAGATAGAACTTCACCGAAACGTTGCCGTCAGGCGATGTCACAGTCTGCGCACCTGCCCCCAATGTGAGGGCAAGTGCAAGTGCTGAAAACAATAGTTTCTTCATATGTAATTGTTTATTTATTCTACAACAATCATTGTCCAATACTTAAGCTGCGGAACGGTGAATACAACGAAGTCGCCATCCTGACGATATTGCAGTTCCTGCGGAGCGCCTCCGAGTTGGTCGGGCGATGCCACCCACAGCTTCTTTACGTTCTTTGCACGCATACGCAATGTTAGGTTGTCGATGGCTTCGGGCTCGGGCATCGTTCCGTTCTTGTCGCGCCAGCTCAAGCTGTTAGCCTGACGGAAGTTGAGCAGACTCACCACTTGCTTGCCGTCTACGCTCTTGCTGTATGCCGTTACGTTGCCAAGTACGGGCGGCCATGCATTGATCGTTACCACAGACTTGGCTGCTGCAATATCGCATTGTGTCTCTGTTCCACCGTTGCGAAGCAGGTTCTGATAGGCTGTAAGGAAATCGTAGTACGCCACTATCTGCTTCTTCAGTCCGGCGCTCATCTTCACATCGGCATAAGGGAAGTATTCTGAACTCAGCATATGTCCTGCTCCGAGTTCGAGATGAGATGCTCCGAGGGCGAACATTACGGCATCGGTGAGCAGCACTCCTGGTGTATTGAACTCCGGCTTATTGTGTCCGTAGTCCATATATGCGGCATACACCTGACCTAACGTATTGCCGGAATACAGGCGATTGGCCTTCAATATGTCATGGAGGTCACTGAACTTGTCTTCACCATCCCACAATTCGGAGTACATAAAGTCAACGCATCCTGTTGACACAATCTTGTCTGAGCCATAATTACTGACGGCATTCATCACCAGACGTTTGTCGGGCTGACGCTCTTTCATGGTTCGTATGAACGATGCATAGCCGTTAGGCAGATTCACCTGCGATCCATAATAGTCGTAATCGGTGCCACGTGAGCCAAGCTGGTCGATATGGAATCCGTCAAAATCGAGTGCTTCATACACATCGTCGTTGCGGTCGGCAAGGTAATTCTGCCAGTATTTGTTCGACGGATCGACAAGATATATATCGCTCTTCCAGTCGGACGGCAACTGATGGCGGTCGCATTTAGAGTGATTCTGGTCGGTATATATATACCAACGGTCGTCCACTCCATCAGCCTTTGCATCGTCAAATGCGCCGAAACAGAGATTGTAGAACATTGCCTTCATGCCCAACGAGTGAGCCTGAGCGATGTAGTCCTTCACCACCGAAGTGTAGTTGTCGCGGTTGGCAATGTCCTTGTAGCTCTCGAGCAGATTGCCTGGTGTGCCGCCGAGCGGCCAATGCTGCTTGTATTGCCAATCGTAGAACTGCAATCCATTAATGTGACAGCGGTTGAGAAAAGACAATTCGGAAGCAATGACATCCGAAGTGCGGTCGCTACCGTATGAAGCTATGAAGCCATAGCGTGGGAATCGCGCCCAATCGCTCGACACATCCACGCCGATAGTGGCGTAGATGGTCTGCTGGTTGTTGCCGTCAACTGTGTATATGTCGGCCATATAGCCTGTATAATCAGCTTGCGGAGCTGTCCATGTCCACGAAGTTGAACCTAAGTTTTCGTCGGCTATCACCTCAGAACCATGACGGTAGCGTATGCGAGCCGATGCAGGCAGAGTACCGTCAGTCACGTTGAAGCGTACTGTCTCGCCCGGTTTGTATGCCGCCTTGTCTGTAGTGACAGTGAGCGAGAGGTCGGCTGTGGTCTTCACCACGGTCTGTATAATGTCCGTAGGAACGGTAGCGGGGTCGTTGTAGCTATTGTTGTCATCGCTGCATGAGCCTATCAATAACGGCAACGCTATTAGCAATGCATTCATTTTCATTTTATGCTTTTGTTAGATTGTTAATTTTTTGAGATTGTTACGGTCTCGTTGAGCTGGTCGAGCGTTATGGTGTATGTGCCAGACGATGTTATCTTCCACTTGTAGTCGAGGTCGCTAACGTTCACAGTCAGATACTGCGATTTAAGTGTTTCGTCACTCTTGTTGATGAAGAGAGCCTGCTCGGCAGTGCCCTTTGGTTCGGCATCAGGAGCAGAAGGCATAAACCACGCTCCGTTCCAGTCGCTCTGCTTGTCGCAAGAGAACTTGAGTTCGCCTGCGTTGAGCTGACCTGTCCATGTGAATACATAAGGACTCTCTGTAGAAGTCATCGGTGTGGCATTGCCAAGATCCCATCCGTTGGGTGTAGCATCACCCACAAGGTAAATCATTTCGTATGGAGTGAACTCGCTCATCATCATACGTTCCTTGCCCGAACGAATGTCAACGCATATCTTATAAGCCTTGCCGGTCTCGCTGTTCTGCAGATACCACTTGTTGTCTGGGTCGAAACCTGATACGAATGCCATGCTCTTGTCAGTATAAGGAGCATTTGCCTGTGTCGCCTTATACATATTTTCCCATGAGCCCATGGATGTTCCGAACTTGAATTCGCCTCCTACGCCCTGCTCAAAGTAGCGCCCCATGCGGAAAAGGAACGGATCAAGAGCGTCCTGTGTCATCGGTTCAAAGCCCCATCCGGTTGGATTGCCGACAAAGAAGAGCTGGTCGAAGGCAGGTCTTATGCCTTCTGTCTTCTCTATGCTTACTGTTCCGGCAAGCAAATCGACCGTGACTTTATAGTCGTGAGCCTCATCTATAGTCCATTTCTCGTCGGGTTGGTCATCACTTGTACGCAGTACTGGAGCACCATTGTCACCCCGTCCGTATGAAGGAAGGAATTGTCCGAGAGTTGTGATGAACTTAATATCGCCGCTACTGAGCTTGCCTTCCCATGTAAAGAGTCCGTTTGTGGTGCGTGTCATTTCCGAAGCATTGTCGGCGCTCCATCCGTTTGGAGCTGCACTACCTATTATATATAATGTAGAAGTGACCGGTTCGTATGGAGTGGCAGTAAACTGTGTGGTGGCAGTTTGTGTCTCGTCAGAACCACTGACAATTGCCGTTACGCGTGCCTCGATGTCTACGGGTGTTCCAGCCGTACCCTCCATCTTGTCGAGAATGATGTTGTTGAGATTCTCAACGTTTGCACTCCATGTGTATGTCTGCGTCTGTTCGTCGACAGCTACATAAGGTTGAGCAAAATTTGTGCCTGCCTTGGCAAGCTCCAAACGGTAGCTGATACGGTTGCCCGAACCATAATTGTTGCCAGTAGACCAATTCAGCGTGACAGCATCGCTTGAATGACTGGTCTCTTCAAGCGTTGATAGGGATTGATTGGCTGTAAGCGTCAGCTGGTCGCGTCCCTTGTCAAGTTCGGTATAGTCTTGGTCGGAGCAAGCCGAGAGGACAAATCCGACGCAGACAAGAGCCAACAGACTATAAATACAATTTATATATCGTTTCATATTGATTCGTTTTATTGTTTATAATGTTTCCTGACGTTTTAATATCCGGGGTTCTGTGTCATCAGCTGGTTGGCATCTCGCTCTGTCTGCGGAATCGGGAAGAGCAGACGTTCCTTAGTGACACGCGACTTGCCGATAGACTTCAGGAACTTCACGGCATAGTCGCCATGCTGCAAGCGTATCATGTCAAACCAGCGATGGCCCTCAAACGCCAGTTCAATACGACGTTCGTGTATGATCTTTTCGCGCATAGCTTCCTGCGACAATCCACTCACTCCAGGCAGTCCGGCACGATGACGGACGATGTTAAGAGGCTCGGCTGCCTCAGCAGTCTTGCCCTGCTCGTTGAGAGCCTCAGCCTTCATAAGCAGCACATCGGCATAGCGATACACCACGAAGTTGGCAGGATTGGTGTTATATTCCGGTGATACGCTCTTCGAAACGAGAAACTTGCGCACGTTATATCCGGTAGTTGAGTAGCTGCTCTTGTATGTCATGCCGTCAAAATCGGGACATCCATCATACAATACGGTAAGGTCCTTGCGCTTGTCGCCTTCCTCATACTGCGACATGAACTCTTCTGTAGGCTGGTTCCATCCATAAGATCCTGCCACAAAGTTGGAGTTTCGTGGTCCCATGAATGTCGACAGCCAGCTCGACTGCGGATTGTTTCCCCAAAAATCGTATTCGGTATTGCCAGAGAACTGCACTTCGAAGATTGACTCAGGACCATTGTTGATGGTAGCGTCAAAGTTTGATTCGTACGTGCATTGGCTTAGATCGTAGCCAAGAGCTGTCACATCGTCGCACAGGCTCACAACCTTCTGATAGTATTCCTTGTTGTCGGGAGCGAGTGTGAGGTATATATCGGCGAGCATTGTATAGGCTGCGTCCTTCGTAGCACGTCCAAGATTGTCGTCGTCAAGCTGGCTTTTGGCAGGAAGCAGATCGGCTGCACGGTTGGTATCGTCAATTATCTGCTTGTAAACCTCGTCAACTGAAGCACGTGCTATGTCCGTGCTCTCGCCTGGATTGAACGGCTTCAGACGCAAAGGTACCCCACCATACAAGCGTACAAGTATATAATAATAATGTGCACGGAGGAAGTAAGCCTCACCGAGCGAACGTCCCAGAATGGTGCCCTTTTCCGGATTCTTGTCTTCGAGAGCATTGATGAGGATGTTGCACTGTCCGATACCGACCCAAGGCGAGCGCCACATGTACAGAGCCATACCATTATCGCTCTGCGTGGTGAAGTTGGAAGCCTGAACGGTCTCAATGCCGTCGGTACCTCCACCAGCGCCTACTATGCTGTTACCAGCAACGATGTCGAGTGTCCACAGACGTTGATTGTACATATTCGACGACTGGAGTGTACGGTAGCAGGCATTTGCCATCGACACCGCCACGTCCTCGTCGACCGTCGTTTCGGGGTCGACTGTGTTCTTAGGCTCACGGTCGAGGAAGTCGCTGCATGAACACATCGAGCCTGCAAGCGCTATGTTGAGAGCCAGGATAAATATCTTTTTCATAATGATTCAGTTGTTAGAAGTTTAGGTTTAATCCGATGTTGAACGTGCGCGAGATGGGATAGCTTGAGAGGTCGATTCCGTTGACACCCACTTCGGGGTCGAAACCTGAGTATCCCGTTATCGTTGCCACGTTCTCGCAAGAGAATGTGATGCGTGCAGAATTGAGTGTCAGGGCACGAAGCCACTGCTGCGGCACATTGTAAGAGAGCGAAATGCTCTTCAGACGCAAGTATGCACCGTTCTCAACGAAACGGTCGCTGCTGCGGTTGTTTTGGTTGGGATCGCCATAAACGGCACGTGGCATCGTGGTGCTTGTGCCCTCGCCATGCCAGCGTGACAGCACGTCGGTGAGCTGGTTGTAGGCTGCCGACATGCCCGTAAGGTCTATCTTGTTGGCATTGAATATCTTGTTGCCAGCCACGCCCTGCAAGTATACCGACAGTTCCAGACCCTTCCATGCGAGCGTATTGCTCATCGAGAAGATGTGTGTGGGGTTAGGATTGCCTATCACGGTGCGGTCGTTGTCGTTGATAACACCGTCGTTGTTGAGGTCCTTGAAGCGTATGTCGCCAGGCTCGGCACCTGTCTGAATGGCGTGTTCTTTTACTTCCAGCTCGTTCTGGAATATTCCGTCGGTGACATAACCGTAGAACACGTTGATGGGCAGATTGTTGGCGAGCATCGTTACGTACGAGTTGTTCACCTGATTGATATAGTAAGGCACGTTGCTGTTGAGACTCTTTATCTTGTTGCGGTTGTATGTATAGACGATACCTGTCTCCCACTGCAGCGGACCCTGAATGTTGACGGTATTGAGCGAAACCTCAAAACCCGTGTTGCGAACCTTTCCGGCATTGGTGTAAGTGGTGCTTGTGTCCTCAAATCCCGACGTGATTGGGATGGAAGCCTTTACGAGCATGTCGGTCGTATTCTTTATATAATAGTCGAATGTGAGGTGGGCACGCTGATTGAAGAGTGCTGCATCGAAGCCAATGTTGGTCTGTGCCACCTGCTCCCAATGAATGTTAGGATTGGCAAGCGTTGCCGAAACGAGTGCCGACTGTTCTGTTCCAGTCTTGCCGAACGGATATACGCTGGTGTTGTATGAAGCCAGATAGCTGTAGTTGCCCACACTGGCCTGACTGCCCGTAACGCCGTATCCGGCACGTATCTTGAGGTCGTTGAGAATATTGTTCTTCGGGAACCACTCTTCTTCAGAAGCGCGCCATGCCAGCGATACTGACGGGAATGTTCCCCAACGGTTGTTGCGGCCGAAGCGCGACGAGCCGTCACGGCGTACAGTAGCGGTAAGAAGATAGCGGTCGGCAAACTCATAATTGAGTCGTGCCATATACGACATAAGCGCCCATTCGGTCTCGTTGCCGCCGATGGCATGCATCTTCTCGCCGTTGTCCATCTCGTGTACGCCCTCATAAGCGAACACGTTCTTCTGTGCGTTGAGATAGTCGAAGTTGTTCCACTGTGCCGATGTACCAGCCATCAGTCCTACGTGATGCTTCTTGGCGAACGTATGGTCGAAGATGAAATAGTTGTCCCAAAGATATGTGAACGACTTGTTGTCGCTCTTGTAGCGGCTGCTCTCCTCAACGGGCGAGGGTTTCCAGTTGTGCTTGGGGGTATAGCTGTCGTTATACCAGAACTTGGCGTCAATGCCGAACGTGCTCTTCAGCTTGAGCCACTTAGCCAAAGTCACCTCTGCCGAGATATTGCCAAGGAGGTTATAGCCCTTAGTGCTGCTGCGGTCGGTTGTGGTTGGACCGATCGGGTTGCGTGCGCTGCCATACCAAAGCGAATTGCCCTCAGGTCCGGTCCACTCGCCACTGGCGTCCTTAACGGCAAAGACGGGCAGTGCTCTGTATGTATTGCCCATGTCATAACTGCCCTGCTGCTTGCGGTCGGCCGACACGGTTATGTTGGATGTCATCTTCAACCAAGGCTGCACCTGGGCATCAGAGTTCTCCTGGAAGGTGAACCGGCGGTACTTGACGCTTCTTACAATACCCGTCTGATCGAGCATACCTCCCGACACATAATAGTGTGCCTTGTCGCTGCCACCCGAATAACTCAACGTGTAGTTCTGCATATATCCGGTACGGAACAACTCGTCTACCCAATCGGTTCCTTTGCCGAGAGCCGACGGATCTGCCCATTCGGGATTGGCGGTGTTGCCCGAATTGTTCATCATTTCGTTGCTCAGCACTGCATACTGGCTTGCATTGAGCAGGTCGGGAGTACGTGTGGCATTCTGCACGGCAAGATTGGCAGAGAGCGAGAGGTGTCCCTTGCCTTCCTTTCCCTTCTTGGTGGTTATCATTATGACACCGTTGGCACCGCGGCTACCGTATATTGCCGTTGCCGAAGCGTCCTTCAGCACGTCCAGACGCTCTACGTCTGCCATGTTGATGGCATTGATGCCGAGGTCGGTTGGCACTCCGTCTATTACTACAAGAGGGTCGCAGTTGTTGATAGAACCCATACCGCGCACCTTAATAGTAACGTTGTCGCCAGGCTTGCCGGCATCTACAACCTGCAATCCTGCTATCTTACCCTGAATGGCCTGTCCGATGTTGGCTACCGGCGAGTTCTCCATGTCCTTGGCAGCAAGCGAACCGACAGCTCCAGTGAGGTCTTTCTTCTTCATAACGCCATAACCTACAACGACAAGTTCGTTGAGTTTGTGGACATCTTCGGTCAATACGATCTCAAGCGACGACTTGCCACCTACGGCAACACGCTGGTTGTTGTAGCCGATGTACGAAATTTCGAGTACTGCATTGTCGGGAACTGAAATCGAGAATTCTCCGTCAAGGTTGGTTACAGTGGCGTTTTTAGTGCCTTTTTGTCCAACGGAGGCTCCAATGATAGTCTCACCATTGGCATCCTTCACTACACCATGTATTGTCTTATTTGTCTGTGCGTATGCGCCTATAGGCAACATTGCAAGAAACGAACAAGCAACAATCTGGCTGATCCATTTTCGATTGGTTTGGTTCATACTATTGAGTTTTTAGTTATTAAGTCGTTATGACGGTTGCAAATTTAGAATTTATTTTCATAAGTTGTTCGTTAAAGTACCCAATAAGTACACGTATATGACTCAATAAAATATTAACAATATGATAATCAGATATTTACAAAAGAACATTCACACTGTCAAGTACATCGTCCGAAAAGCAATGATATTGTCAAAGCAAGGGAATCAATGAAAAATATGGATAGGAATACGCAAAAAAGGCAATCATCCAATATGTTATTTCTGCAAAATTTGTAAATTTGCAGAAACCTATAGAAACCACAAACAATTCACTCTATGCAACGTTACTTAGCCATTATCATACTCTTTATTGCCACCGCCACCTCCTCAATGGCAGACACCAACGGCAAGCTTATACAGCGTATTGACAGCATTATAGACAACATAACGCAGATATACGGCAAGAAGCAGGCACGCATCGACTTCTACAAGTCGATGGCACACAAAAGCCAAAAGCCCGAAACGCTGCTTTCGGCTTACGACAAGCTGTACGATGAGTACTTCGTTTTTCAATTTGACTCTGCCATGGTGTATGCCGACAAGGCTATAACGCTTGCCGACCGCATCGGTGACAAATTCCATCACGACAAATGCCGCATTGAGAAAGCGTCGCTGCTGGGCGTAGGCGGACTCTATGGCGAAGCCGTTGCGCTGCTCGACGAGATTGATTCGACACACCTCGACAATGAACTACGGTTCGACTATACCATAGCCTACTACTTCATCTACACCTATTGGGCTGACTACTGTCACGACTATTACTATTCACCACGCTATCACGAGCGTGCCAACAATTACCTTAAGCAGGCTGTAACGATGCTCCGCCCTACCGACTCTTACTACAATTTCTTCTGGGGTGAGTATTTTATATATGTGGAACGCAACGACAAGCGCGCCCTGGAGCACTACTTCAAGACTCTGAGCACAGCCCCCGTAGAGTCGCGATGGTATGCCATGGCATCGTATGCCATTGCCAACAACTACAGCGCCAACAACAATAACAACAAGTATGAGGAGTACATGCTGCGTGCATGCATTAGCGACCTGCTCAACTGTACGCGCGAAAACCTCGCCATGCAAGACCTTGCAATGTATCTGTTCAAGAAGGGCGACGACAACATTCTGCTCGCCGAGCGATACATCAATTTTGCTATGGACGACGCCAAGAACTACAACAACCGACTGCGTATCATTGAAATATCGCAGAAACTGCCCGTCATCGTGTCGACCTATCGCGAAAAGCTGTCATCGCAGAACAACATCATGCGCTTCGCATTGTTCGGAGTGTCTATCCTATTCGCGTTCGTTGTAGTGCTGCTATACTTCTACAGCCGGCAAAACCGACTGCTGGCACGCCACCGACACGAGCTATCCGAGAGCAACAACCTGCTGTCATCGCTCAACGACAGGCTTAATACTCTCAACTCACGATTGCTCGACACAAACAGCCGACGCGAACGTCTGGCTAAACTCTACATCGACCTTTGCGCCAAATACATCGACCGTCTGAGCAAGTTTGAGACTCTTGTGAAGCGCAAAATCAAGGTAGGCCAGGTCAACGACTTGCTCAATACGGCATCGTCGTCGCGCCTTTCGGAAGAGGATGCGGCTACGTTCATGAACAGTTTCGACACGGCTTTCCTCGACCTATACCCCTCGTTTGTCGACGAATTCAACGCCCTGCTGCGGACCGACGAGCAGATTGTGCCTCCACACAAGGGACGGCTCACCACCGAACTGCGCATTTACGCTTTGATAAGGTTGGGCGTCAAGGAGAGTTCGGAGATTGCGGCATTGCTCTTCTATACTCCTCGCACCATCTACAACTATCGCTCTGCGATAAAAAGCCGTGCCATTAACCGCGAAACTTTCGAGAGCGACGTCGAGCAGCTGTGCCGTGTAATACACTCCTGACAGCAATGTTCGGCACATGCAAATATCGTACTGACGGTAAGAAATTGTTACAAACAAAAATCTGATTCTAGAGATTTCACGTGCGGTTTTTGTCGCTCGCTACAGCCGTCACGTCACCTCAAAACATAAAAAGGGGCTTCTTTGCCCTCCTGAAGTTATCGTTCAGGAGGGCAAAGAAGCCCTTTTGCATTGCAATCAAGCCTCTTTTGCATTATGACTGTACCCCTTTTGCATTACAAAACGACCCCTTTTGCGCTGCAAAAGGGGTCGTTTTGCCGTGAAATGTAGTCCTTTTGGCATTCCGCCGATTGCACATTCGCGACACAAATCATCGTATTCGTCTGTATATCAGCAATATCTGTGCTGCACGCGCTAAACTCAAGAATTTCGAGCTAAAGACTTCATTGCTCGTTCAACTGGCAGTTTTGAGCAGTCAGAAATGCAAATATCGTACATGAAGCGGTGCTTCGGTTGTGGTGGAAAAGAAGCATAAGGAGGTTGCCATAACCACCTACTTTTTTACCGCTCAGATCTTCTTCACCAGTCCATATATAATATGTGCGGTGCATTCCGACGGACTGTCCTCGCCTATCTTGCCCATCACCTCGCCATATCCGGCAAGCATCCGGCTGCGGTATTCGCCTTCTGGAAGCAGTCGGGAGAGTTCGCTGGCAATGTTTTCGGCTGAGAATGTGTCGGCAACAAGTTCTCTCACCACCTCACGGTCGGCTATCAGATTGACCAGCGAGATATACTTCACCTTCAGTATGTGGCGGCGCAGGAAAGCTATGAGGCGTGGCAGCGGAGTCTCGTAGCACACCACTTGCGGCACATTGAACAAGGCTGTCTCAAGCGTAGCCGTTCCGCTGGTCACCACGGCGGCACGTGCGTACGAGAGAAGGGCGTACGTGTCGTCCGTGACAAGCTCTACGCCTCGTCCGTCTACAAACTTACGGTAGTAGTCCATGGGTATTCCGGGGGCGCATGCCAGCACCATCTGATGGTCGACAAAGCGCGACGCGGCATCTATCATTGCCGGAAGATTGTCCTTTATCTCCTGACGGCGGCTGCCGGCAAGCAATGCTATGATGGGGCACGACGACAAATTGTGACGACGACGGAACTCATCGCCACTCTCCGAGTACGACTCGCGGAACTGGCGCACCTCCTCTGCCGTTGGATTTCCTACGTAATGTATAGGATAATGATGCTTCTGCTCGAAGAAGGGCACCTCAAACGGCAGTATCGAGAACAACTGGTCGACATCGCGCTTGATGTTCTTGATGCGCCACTCCTTCCACGCCCATATCTTGGGCGAGATGTAATAGTAGACGGGTATCTGCGTATGCGAATGGATATAATGGGCTATGTCGAGATTGAATCCCGGATAGTCGACGAGTATAAGTGCGTCGGGCTGCCACTCCACAATGTCGCGCTTGCACTTTGCCATATTGCGGAAGATGGTGGGCAGATGCATAAGTACGGGCACAAAGCCCATATATGCCAGCTCACGATAGTGACGCACACGTATTCCTCCGACATCCGACATCTTGTCGCCGCCGAAGAAACGGAACTCGGCGGCATCGTCTACACGGCGCAAGGCAGCCATAAGGTGCGAAGCGTGCAGGTCGCCCGAGGCTTCGCCAACAATCAGGTAGTATCTCATATATCAATTCAAAATTCGCAATTCAAAATCGGCGCAGCCGACAATTCAAAACTCAAAACTCAAAATTCAAAACTCTTCAACGTCTCGTAGTCGGTCACGTCGATACGCGTAGGCGTAACAGCCACATAGCCATGCGTCAACGCCCAGTTGTCGGTATCGGTGGCTTCCGGCTCGTCGTTGCGGTAGTTTCCCGTCATCCAGTAGTAGTCGTAACCATGCGGATGGCGCATTTTCACGCACTCGTTATACCATGTTCCCATAGCCATACGGCACATCTTGACACCCTTAAACTCGCTGGCTTTAGGGAAGTTGACGTTCAGGCACACACCCTTGGGCAGTCCCTCGTCGAGCACCTTGCGCACTATCTGGCGCACATAGGGGCGCAGCGGCGTGAAGTCGGCATCGTCGCGATGGTCGCACAGCGAGAATCCTACCGACGGGATGTACTTCATGCAGCCCTCAAGCGTCACGCCCATCGTGCCGCTATAGTGTACGTTGACCGACCCGTTGTCGCCGTGATTGATACCGCCTATCACCATGTCGGGACGACGGTCGGCAAAGAATTCCTCCAAGGCTATCTTCACACAGTCTACCGGCGTGCCGTTGCACGACCACATCTCGAAGCCCTCCTCCTTACGGCGCAGCTTCAGGCGCAAAGGCACTGTGGCTGAGAAAGCTGTGGCAAAACCCGAGCGGGCCGACTCAGGAGCACATACTACAATGTCGGCCATATCGCGCAGCATATCGACGAGGCAGTTTATGCCTTTGGCATGATAGCCGTCGTCGTTAGAAACAAGTATTAATGGTCTTTTAATATTCATAAAATTGGCTTTATTTCGCTTGCAAATGTACGAAAAAAGGTTTAAACCTCCCTTATCTCGCATAAAATATGTAACTTTGCCAAATAATTTTTGACACGAAATGGGAAAGATAATAGCACTCGCCAACCAAAAAGGTGGGGTTGGCAAAACAACAACGACAATTAATCTCGCGGCTTCTCTGGCCACATTCGAGAAAAACGTACTCGTGGTAGATGCCGACCCGCAGGCCAACGCATCAAGCGGACTCGGCGTAGACATAAAGGAGATAGACTGTTCATTGTACGAGTGCATAATCGATCATACCGACGTGCGCGACGCTATCTACACCACCGACATCAACGGACTTGACATCATACCAAGCCACATTGACCTTGTGGGAGCCGAGATTGAAATGCTCAACCTCAAAAACCGCGAGCGCGTCATCAAGAATTTGCTCGACCAGATACGCGACGAGTACGACTATATACTCATCGACTGCAGCCCCTCGCTCGGACTCATTACCGTCAACGCACTCACTGCAGCCGACTCTGTAATCATACCCGTGCAGTGCGAGTACTTCGCTCTTGAAGGAATAACCAAGCTGCTCAATACTATCAAGATAATAAAGAGCAAACTCAATCCGTCACTCGAGATTGAAGGCTTCCTGCTGACAATGTACGACAGCCGTCTCAGACTGGCCAATCAGATATACGACGAAGTGAAACGCCACTTCCAGGAACTTGTGTTCAAGACCGTAATACAGCGCAACGTGAAGCTCAGCGAGAGTCCAAGTCACGGACTGCCCGTCATACTCTACGATGCCGACTCGGCAGGATCGAAAAACCATCTGGCTCTGGCCAAGGAAATCATCAACAAGAACACACCCGAGGAAAGTGAAAAGTGAGATTGTAAGTGAAACATTAGTCACTAAACACTAATCATTAAACATTAAAAAAAGGATGGCAGTACATAAGAAATACAACAGAAACGCACTGGGACGCGGACTCGAAGACATAGAAGGAGGCATGGGACTCGATGCTCTCATCGATACTACTCCAGCACGAACGCAGGGAACATCGACTATCAACGAGATTCCTCTCGACCAAATAGAAGCCAACCCCAACCAGCCACGACGCGAGTTTGACGAGCAAGCACTCGAAGAACTGGCGTGCAGCATACGCGAAATTGGCATCATTCAACCCATAACCCTACGACAGATCGACGAAAACCGATTCCAGATAATAGCCGGCGAACGACGCTGGCGAGCCTCACAGATGGCCGGACTAACTGCCATTCCGGCTTATATACGCACCATCAACGACGAGCATGTCATGGAAATGGCTCTCGTCGAGAACATACAGCGTGAGGATCTCAACGCCATTGAGATCGCCCTGGCATACGAACACCTGCTCGATGCCGACGGAATGACACAGGAAAAGGTGTCCGAACGCGTTGGAAAGAGCCGCACTGCCATAACCAACTATCTACGACTGCTGCGTCTGCCGGCTCAGGTGCAGATAGCATTGCAGAAGAAACAGATAGATATGGGACATGCACGCGCGTTGCTGGCTATCGACTCACCATCCATGCAGATTAAACTCTTCAACGAAGTGGTGAAGAACGGCTACTCAGTACGAAAGGTTGAGGAAATGGCACAGATGCTCAAGAATGGCGAAGACGTGGAAAGCGGCAAGAAGAAAATCATTGCCAAAACCAAGCTTCCCGAAGAATTCACAGCACTCAAAAACCACCTCTCCGACTTCCTGCAGACCAAGGTGCAGATGACATGTTCGCCTAAAGGCAAGGGAAAGATTACCATCCCATTCGCCAACGAGGAAGAACTGGAACGCATCATGTGCGCTTTCGACAAAATGAAACAAGAATAATGAACAGTCAAGGCGACGGCAAGCCTACTACATTAAATAAGAATAGGACAACAGTGAAGACTTTTTTGCTAAATATTCTGCAAACATTGGTTGTGGCTGTGGGCATGACTTTCATCGCCGACAACGCCGCAGCACAACGCAAAGTGGCTGAGCCACCGGCAAGGATAAAGCCTGCCAATGCTGCAGCAGCCGACTCGCTGAACCACATACTCGCCCAGCAAGACACACTGCGGCTGCTGTCTACCAACAACGACTCGCAACATTCACGCAACGACTCGCTACTGTTACGCAAAGATTCGCTCAAAATAGCCAAACAGCGCAACTGGGCTACGTGGCGACCTAACCCCAAACGCGCCATGTGGCTCGCACTCGTGCTGCCCGGAGCTGGTCAGATATACAACCGCAAGTACTGGAAACTGCCTATAGTATATGGTGGATTCGTAGGCTGCGCATACGCACTGAGATGGAACAACCAGATGTATCGCGACTACTCACAAGCCTATCTCGACCTCATGGACGACGACCCTAACACGCAAAGCTACAACCAGTTTCTGCACTTAGGAGCCAAAATAGACGACTCAAACAAGGCTAGATACCAGAAACTCTTCAAGAGTCGCAAGGACACTTACCGCCGTTGGCGCGACCTTAGCGTCTTCTGCCTCATCGGAGTGTACGCCCTCAGCGTCATCGACGCTTATGTTGACGCGTCATTGTCGGAGTTTGACATTTCAAAAGACCTCTCTCTGAGAGTGGAACCGACAATAATCAACAACAACCGCGAGCGAAATCCGCTCAAATCAAACAGCCTTGGCATCAACTGTAGTCTGAACTTTTAGCTACACAACGAGCCAACCGACATACAAGAAACAACAAAACTGATAAAATCGAATATATATATTATTGATGAAAAAGACATTAATACTCATAGCAGCAGCAATTATGGGCTTCTCAACCCCAATCCTCGCGCAGAGCGACGACAATGAGAAGGAAATCACCGTAACTAATGCTCAAGGCAAGAAAGAGGTTATCTACCTGCCCGAAGCGATGACAGCCGAATTCGACAGCTTGCTTTCGGCATACAACAACAAGACATATCTGCAGGTCAACAACGACTGCAATATGTCGGACATCAACCCCGTCTACTCACCCGAAGTGTACAAGGAGCGACTGGCACGCATTCCTTCGGTCATCGAAATGCCATACAACGAAGTGGTACAGCAGTTCATCGACCGATACAGCGGACGCCTGCGCCGTTCTGTAAGCTTAATGCTTGGCGCACAAAACTTCTACATGCCGCTGTTTGAAGAAGCTCTCGAAACATACGGACTGCCTCTCGAACTGAAGTATCTGCCCGTAATCGAGTCGGCACTCAACCCCAACGCCGTGTCGCGTGTGGGTGCTACAGGATTGTGGCAGTTTATGCTTGCTACCGGAAAGCGCTATGGCCTTGAGGTGAACTCACTCGTTGACGAGCGCCGCGACCCCGTTCTCTCGTCCTATGCAGCAGCACAATACCTGCGCGATCTGTACAAGATATTCGGCGACTGGAACCTCGTTATCGCTGCATACAACTGCGGTCCGGACAATATCAACAAGGCAATACACCGCTCAAAGGGCGAGAAAGACTACTGGCAGATATATCCCTATCTGCCGAAGGAGACACGCGGATATGTGCCGGCATTCATTGCCGCCAACTATATAATGAATTATTACTGCGACCACAACATCTGTCCGATGCGTGCCGAACTGCCTGCCAAGACCGACACGGTAGTGGTAAACCGCGACATACACTTCGAGCAGATAGCAAAGGTGCTGAACATGGATGTCAATCAAATCAAACAACTCAACCCGCAGTATCGACGCAACATCATCAACGGCAACACCAAGCCCTCAGCTGTACGCCTGCCGGCTACATTGGTGAGCAGCTTCATCGACAACGAAGACTCTATATACGCCTACCGACCCGAAGAATTGCTGGCAAAACGTACTGAGGTGGAGGTGAACAACACCACTCCTACATACTCACGCAGCAACACTTCAAGCTCACGAAGCCACAGTTCTGCCTCAGCAAGACGCGGTCGCAACAAGAAGAAGCGTTCACGTGGCGGTCGCAGCGTTACAATCCGCCAGGGCGATACTCTGTCGGAGATTGCAGCACGCAACGGCACGACTGTGAAAAAGCTCAAGCGACTGAACAAAATCAGCGGAAGCAGCATTCGTGCCGGCAAGAAAATCAGAATCAAATAATATAAGTAGGCAGACCAATTCTGTCTACCGGAACGGCGGGTTCATGTCCGCCGCTCTGTATTTACATACAAATATGTCTCTTGACAACAAGGCACAAGCCTGAATCTGTAACCTGAATTACGTATTAACTTAAAGGGAGGACCCTAACTATGGACGACCAGAACTTGAAAGACCAACAGCGAGAAGCCGCTGACAACAAAATGATTGAGGACGCATTCAACGAAGTTCTCAAGATATACCTTGCATCACGACACCGCAGAAAGGTTGACATCATAAACAAAGCTTTCAACTTTGCACGACAGGCTCACAAAGGCGTGCGCCGACTTTCGGGCGAACCGTACATCATGCATCCTATTGCTGTGGCACGAATTGCCGTTGAGGAGATGGGACTCGGTTCTACCAGCATCTGCGCAGCGCTGCTCCACGACGTTGTGGAGGACACCGACTATACCGTCGAGGACATCTCCAACATCTTCGGCGAACGCATTGCGCACATCGTCGACGGTCTGACCAAGATTTCAGGCGGCATCTTCGGCGACCGTGCATCAGCCCAAGCCGAAAACTTCAAGAAGCTTCTGCTCACCATGAGCGACGACATACGCGTCATACTTATTAAGATATGCGACCGTCTGCACAACATGCGCACACTCGCTTCGCAGCCAGCCAACAAGCAGTACAAGATAGCCGGCGAGACCATGTACATCTATGCGCCACTGGCAAACCGACTCGGACTGAACAAGATAAAGACCGAACTGGAGGACCTTTCGTTCAAGTATGAGCATCCAGACGAGTACAACTACATCAAGAACAAGCTCGCCGACACACAGGCGCAACGCGATACGCTCTTCGCAAAGTTCACCGGACCTATACGCGAGGCTCTCGACCGTATGGGAATACAGTACGAACTCAAGGCACGCGTCAAAAGCCCCTACTCCATCTGGAACAAGATGCAGAACAAGCACGTCACATTCGAGGAGATATACGACATCCTGGCTGTGCGCATTATATATACGCCTAAGGTGCGTTCGGAGGAAATCAACGAATGCTTCAAGATATACGTGGCAATAAGCCAGATATACAAGTCGCACCCCGACCGACTGCGCGACTGGGTGAACCATCCCAAAGCCAACGGCTATCAGGCTCTGCACGTGACGCTGATGTCGAAGCAAGGCAAGTGGATTGAGGTGCAGATACGCTCCGACCATATGGACGAGGTGGCAGAACAGGGATTTGCAGCACACTGGAAGTACAAGGAAGGCGACAACGAAAACGTTGACGACGATTCCGAACTCAACAACTGGCTGTCGACAATCAAGGAGATTCTTGACGACCCGCAGCCCGATGCGATGGACTTTCTCGACACTATCAAGCTCAATCTCTTCGCAAGCGAGATATTCGTATTCACACCGAAGGGCGAAATCAAGACTATGCCTGCCGGATGTACGGCGCTCGACTTCGCTTTCCAGATACACACCTTCCTCGGCTCGCATTGTATCGGTGCCAAGGTGAACCACAAGCTCGTGCCGCTGAGCCATCATCTGCAGAGCGGCGACCAGGTTGAAATCCTATCCTCAAAGTCGCAACATGTGCAGCCATCGTGGATCAACTTCGTGTCAACGGCTAAAGCCAAGCAAAAGGTTATGGCTATACTGCGACGCGACAACCGCGAAACCCAGAAGAAGGGCGAGCAGATTCTCGACGACTGGTTGAAGAAGAACGAGCTCGAGATGACCACTCCCGTGCTCAACAAGCTGTGCGAAGTCCACGACATGCAGAAGCACGAAGACCTCTTTCTTGCCATCGGACGACGCACAATACTGCTCGGTGACAAGGACGTTGAGGAACTGCTTGAAAAGAAGAAGAAGAACGAGACTACCAGCAGCTGGCTCAAGTACGTGCCCTTCTTCGGCCATAGCGAGAAGAAGGAAGGCAAGAAGGACAACTTCTTCATTGTCGGCGAAGGCTTCAACAAGAAGAAACCCGTCATCATCAACGAGGAGAATATCTCGCAATTCATATTCCCCGCCTGTTGCCACGCTATTCCGGGCGATGACATACTGGGATATATCGACAACAAGAACCGCATCGAAATACACCGTCGCGACTGCACCGTGGCAAACAAACTGAAAGCAGCCTATGGCAAACGCATTCTCGATGCCAAGTGGGATATGCATCAGGTGATGTTCTTCGACGCTACAATCGAGATACGAGGCATCGACCGCAAGCGCATGCTGCACGACGTTTCGGAAGTGATTTCGGACAAGCTCGACGTCAACATCCACAAGATGACCATCGAAAGCAACGAAGGAATATTCGACGGACAGATTGAAATACGCGTACACGACCGTGATGAAGTGAAGAAGATTATGGGCGAACTGCGCAAGATTGAAGACATAAAGGAAGTGCTGCAGATACTCTAACAAGCGCTGCATATAATATAAATAAGGTGTATTATGGAAAGGAAATGCCTGTTTGAAGTATGCGCCAATGGCGTGGAGAGTTGTCTGGCTGCACAGGAAGGCGGTGCCGACCGTGTGGAACTGTGCGCCGGAATACCTGAAGGCGGAACCACTCCGTCGTATGGCGAGATTAAGGTGGCGCGCCGATTGCTTGCCTCTACACGTCTGCACGTGATAATCCGACCGCGCGGAGGCGACTTTCTATACACTCCGCTCGAAGTGGAGCGAATGGAGGAGGATATAAGAATATGTAAGCAACTGGGTGTTGACGGCGTAGTGATAGGCTGCCTTAATGCCGACGGAACGCTCGATATGGATGCCAACCGACGTATGGTGGAGGCTGCCGAGGGCATGTCGGTGACATTCCATCGCGCTTTCGACCGCTGCCACAATCCTCACGAGGCACTCTGTCAGCTCATGAAGCTTGGCATCGACCGCGTGCTTACATCCGGACAGCAGCCCACTGCCGAACAAGGCATACCGCTGCTCAAGGAGCTTAACGCCCTTGCCGACGACCGTATAACGATACTTGCAGGATGCGGAGTCAACGAGAGCAACATACGCAAGATACATGAACAGACCGGCGTACACGAGTTTCACTTCTCGGCACGCACAGCTGTAAAGAGCCGTATGCAATATATCAACCCCGATGTATATATGGGAACGAAAGATGCCGACGAAGGTACGCTGATGTACACGTCGGCAGAAAGAGTAAAGGCTACAATAAGGATGTGTCAAAACTCAATTATACGGGCTGAAAGCCCAATAAGCACATAGCCCAAGGCAGCGCCTTGGGTGTACGGATTGAAAATAGCAAAACGCCCTGTAAGGGCAAAAGCATTGATAATTAACGCTTTTGCCCTTACAGGGCGCATTGTTTTTGGTGGTTTTTTACCTCAGGGCGTTGCCCTGGGCTATGTGCTTCTGCCCCATCGGGGCGTGCTGCTTTGAGTTTTGACTTTACCCTCCTTTTTTATTCAAGTATTCACTTGGTTTTTCCAAGAAAATCCTTCGCATTTTCAAAAGGAGTCCTTTTGCACTCCAAAACGAGTCCTTTTGCACTCCAAAACGAGTCCTTTTGCATTCCAGAAGGAGTCCTTTTGCACTCTAAAAGGAGTCCTTTTTCAGAGCCATTGCTTTCCACTTGCGATAGCCCATTACCGCTATCACCACATACAGACCGTACAGTCCTGCCTTGAAGGGTATGCCTTTGACCACATACAGATAGCAACAGACTGCATCAACGACTATCCAGAACGCCCATTGCTCTACGTATTTGCGTGCCAATGCCCACAAGCCGACGAAGCTTAGGGCATTGGTGAAGGCGTCAAGAGCCGGAACAGTGGAGTTGGTGAACTCGGTGAGCACGTAATATGTAGCCGCCCATGCCACTACGAGAAACACTCCGGCTGGCAGATACAGACGGCCCGGCATGTGGGTGATTGGCATTGCGTCGCCCTGCTGCTGTCCGCGCTTCTTGCCGAAACGCCATACAGCGTAGCCGTATATTGCGGCAAGAGTGTAGTACACAGCCATACCGGCATCGCCATACAGTCCGTGACTCCAGTAGAGATAAACGTCGAGAGCCGGCATAATGATGCCCACCACCCACAATGCTATGCTCGCACGATACTCAAGAATGAGATATACTATGCCGAGAATGGTAGTGAATATGTCGAGTCCGTGCTCTATAATGAAATCCATCATCTATTGCTTAGAATTTCAGAGTGACGTGGCCCATGCATGTGAAGCCTGCCATCGGGATGTAGGCGAGTGTCGATGTGCGCTTGCCCTCGTTATACCAGTCGTAGTAGACGTAGCCCGATGCAGCGTAATGGCGGTTGAAGATGTTGTTGAAGTCGATACCCAGTGTCACCTGCTTCATTCCAAGCGCCTTCGAAACCTTGCTTGTATAGTTGAAGGCGAGGTCGGTCTGCGAGTAGCTCGGGATTGAACGCTCCGAGCTTTGGGTGTTGTCGAGATACTGACGGCTAACGAAGTTGGTGTGCCATGTAGCGCTGAATCCTCCGAAGTGTACGTCAACGAATCCGTTGAGGATGGCTGACGGCGAGTAAGATAGGGTCGACTTGGCGTATGTATTGTGTACAGCCTCGGTGTCCCAAGCCTCAACCTCCTCGGTGAAGTTCTTCAGCTTGTTCTGGCTCAGCGCAGCATTGCCCTCCAACGAGAGCCACTGCAACGGGCTCCAACCTGCCGACAGCTCGGCACCAAGACGATAGCTGTTCTTGATATTGCTTGTAATAGCCTCTCCGATGTCGCTCTTTGCACCAGTCATTACAAACTGGTTGATGTATCGCATATAATAAAGGTTGGCGCTTGCGTACCAGTTGGCGGCACGATACTGATAGCCCAGCTCTGTATCAAACAGATGCTCTGCCTTCGGAAGCGCTGCGCTGCTGTTGTCGGTGAAGTTGTTGCGCTCCGGTTCGCGGTTGGCGTAGGCTACTGAAGCGTAAGCCTTGTGGCCTCCACGTGTGTAGCTGATACCGGCTTTTGGATTGTAGAACACGTAAGTCTCGTCGATATTGAGCTGCTGCTGTGTATAGAACTTGCGTCCGTCCTTCTTTCCCTTGATGAACTTGTCGTTCACTCCGTCGGTGGTATAGTCAACGATGCGCATCTGCATATCGGCAAACGCATTCCAACCCGAACCGAAATTGTATGCAGCCTTTACAAACCAACTGTAGTCGTTCTTGTCGGCATCCGAGTCGTAGTACTTGTACTTGCCGCCATCTGTCAGATACTGGCGCTCCACTTCCTCATTGGCTATATATGTAAGGTAGCCCCAGTGGTTGCAGCGGAACATCTGGGCGCTGAGTCCGCCGATTACGTCCCATGCGTCGTCGTGATACGACACATTGTAGAGGGCACCATAGTTGTTCTGTGTAAGTCCCTTGCGGCGCACAGCCTCCGACTCAATCAGCTCACCGTCGGCATCATAAACGTTCAGTCCGAACTTCTTGCCGAGAGCCGAAGCACGGCGGAACTCGTTGTAGTAGCCATAACCGTAGGTGTAGTGTACGGTAGCGTTGTGAGTCCAATGCTCCGACGACTGCCATACAAAGTTGAGGATATTATGGTTCTGATAGAAGTTGTCGGTAGTCTGATTCCACTTGCGTCCGTCGCGGAAGTAGAACGACTTGGTAGAGAGACGACCGCCGTCGGTCGACGGGTAAACAAGGTCTTCCATGAGCTGGTTGTATCGTCCCAGACCATAATTGTACATATCCTTATAGCTATTGATGCCATACGACGAGAGCGAGTAGCCGTCGTAGTCGCACGCAGCAACACCGTTCCATGCCTGACCGGTCTTCTCGAAGTTGCCGATGTTCTTGTAGCTCAACTTGAAGTTGCTGCCTATCCATGTCAATCCGCCGTAGTAAGAGCCCGAACGTCCGCTTGTGCCATGTATATAGCCGTCGGTGTTGGTCTCATGATAGGCACCGTCGAAGATAAGGCTGTTGCCGATGAGGTTGGCAGAGAAGTTGATGCCAGTGTTCCAAGTGTTGTACGAGCCGAACGAACCGGTCAGTTCAACGTACGGAACAGTTGATGGAGCCTTTGTGGCAAGCGAAATACTACCGCCGAAAGCGCCGTCGCCATTGGTAGAAGTGCCAATACCGCGCTGTATCTGGGCGCTGCCCAACAGCGAAGCATAGCTGTTCATGTTTGCCCAGAACACCGTCTGGTCCTCGGGGGAGTTAAGAGGCACACCGTCAATAGTGACGTTTATGCGGCTGCCACCGGCACCACGCATACGCATATACGTAGTTCCCGTGCCCATACCGTTCTCGCTCCATGCCAGCACACCGGGTGTTCGGCTGAAGAGGAAGGGCATTTCCTTGCCCGAAGTGGCAAACTTCTGCAGTTCGCTGCTCTTGATGTTGGCCACCGCAAAGGGGGCATTCTTGGGTGCCCGTACACCCTTTACCACAACCTCGTGAAGGTTCTGCACCTTCAAGGTGTCAAGTGTGGTCTGCGCCTGTACCATCTGAACAGATGCAACACATGCTGCAGCCATAGCTACACCGATTGTCTTTTTCATCTTTTTACCTGATTTTTTAACGTCATGCGACATAAAAGTTTTCCTGAAATCATCCGCAATGACTAATAATACATAAAAGGGGCTGCCCTTAATGCTTGACCTTTTCGCTACGCCGGTATTGTCCGGATCAGCTCTGAGGGTATAATCTCAGACGGAAATGTTCCGCCACCCCTTGGCATGCACTTTGCATTCCGAGTGCAAAGTTAACAATATTTCGCTAAACTGACAATCTTTTCGGTGTAAAGACAAATATAGTTTGCCACATAATACTTGTCAATTTGATACAGTATTAATAATATAATATATCTTTTTAATATTTTATACCGTTTTCATTTGTCAGTTTGCTACAATTTATTACCTTTGCAAAACGAAATTAAAAACACAACAAAATGAGCACAATAATAAAACCAGAGCATTATCATGCCCTTCTCGATACGCACAAGACCGAGCAGGGCATCAAACTCATAAAGGATTTTTTTCAGGAGAATCTTTCAACTGAGCTGCGCCTGCGCCGCGTCACAGCACCGCTGTTCGTGCTTCAAGGACTTGGCATCAACGACGATCTCAACGGCGTGGAGCGCCCCGTTACATTCCCAATCAAGGACCTTGGCGACCAGAAAGCGGAAGTTGTACACTCGCTTGCGAAGTGGAAGCGACTCACATTGGCTGAATATAACGTCAAGCCAGGATACGGTGTGTACACCGACATGAACGCCATCAGAGCCGACGAGGAACTCGACAACCTTCACTCATTGTACGTTGACCAGTGGGACTGGGAAGCCGTTGTCACCAAAGAAGATCGCAACGTGGCATTCCTCAAGTCGATTGTGGAGCGCATTTATGCCGCCATTCGCCGCACGGAGTATCTGGTTTGCGAGACATACGAGAACATCAAGCCCTTCCTTCCCGAACAAATACACTTCATTCATAGCGAAGACTTGCTGCAGATGTACCCCGACCTCTCGCCGAAGGAGCGCGAGGACGCTATCTGCAAGAAATACGGAGCCGTATTTATAATAGGTATAGGCGGCAAACTATCGAACGGTGAGAAGCACGACGGACGTGCTCCCGACTACGACGATTGGTCTACAGTAGCCGAGAACGGCAAGGAGGGCCTCAACGGCGACATTCTTATATGGTATCCTGTGCTCGAACGCTCGTTCGAACTTTCGTCAATGGGCATACGTGTCGACAAGGAATCGTTGCTCCGCCAGCTCAAAATTGAGGGCAAGGAAGACCGTGAGCAACTCTATTTCCACCGTCGACTGCTTGCCGACGAGCTGCCGCTGTCAATCGGCGGTGGTATAGGTCAGAGCCGTCTCTGTATGGTTCTGCTTCACAAGGCGCACATCGGCGAAATCCAGGCAAGCATCTGGCCTGAAGAAATGCGTCGCGAATGCGCCAAGCTTGGAATGCCCTTAATCTAAAGAAAGGGCATACCCTCAGTCTGACGAAAGCCTAAGCGTGCGCATGGCGTTCAATACCGCCAACACCATAACGCCCACATCGGCAAACACAGCCATCCACATAGTAGCCAAACCCACTGCGGCGAGCAACAGCACGAGCACCTTAACGCCTATGGCAAACCATACGTTCTGCCGTGCAATGCCCAGTGTACGACGCGCTATGCGGATGGCTGTCACCATTTTCGAGGGTTTGTCGTCCATCAAAACAACGTCGGCAGCCTCAATGGCAGCATCCGAACCGAGCGCTCCCATCGCTACACCAACGTCGGCACGTGCCAATGCGGGCGCATCGTTTATGCCGTCGCCCACGAAAGCGAGCGTAGTGTTCTTCTTTTTCTTATCAAGCAATTGCTCGAGAATGCCGAGTTTGTCGGCAGGCAACAGCTGCGTGTGGCAATCGTCAATGCCCACACGGCGTGCCACATCCTCTCCTACTTCCTTACGGTCGCCCGTCAACATGACGGTATTGCTGATGCCCATGGCGTGCAATCCGGCTATGGCATCGGCTGCATCTTCCTTTATCCGGTCTGCCACAACTATATGTCCGGCATACTCACCGTCTATGGATACATGCACAGTAGTACCTACTACATGACACTTATGCCACTCTGCGCCTACCGAATCCATCATGCGCTCATTGCCAACGCACACCGTATGGCCATTCACCACGGCGCGCACGCCGTGTCCGGCTATCTCCTCAACGTCTTCAACCTTGCATCCGTCTGCCTCATTTCCGAACGCCTGTTTCAGCGAAACGGCTATGGGGTGGGTGCTGTATCGCTCCACATGGGCTGCAAGATGAAGCAGATGATCGGGCGAAATCTTGTCGGGATGGATGGCCTCAACGCAGAATTCGCCGTGAGTGAGGGTTCCTGTCTTGTCGAACACTACGGTATCGAGTTCTGACAGGGCGTCGATATAGCTTGCACCCTTTATCAGTATGCCGTGGCGCGACGCTCCACCTATGCCGCCGAAGAACGACAGCGGAATGGAGATGACTAAAGCGCAGGGACATGAAACCACGAGGAATGTCAACGCACGGTAGAGCCACGTGGTGAGCGCTTCGACATAACCGCCGCAGAACATTGGCGGAACAAACGCCAGAACCAATGCCACTATGACGACGATGGGCGTATAGACACGTGCAAAACGGGTGATGAAGGCTTCGCTCTTCGACTTCTTCTCCGAAGCATTCTCCACCATACTTATTATCTTAGAGGCTGTCGACTCGCCGAAACTCTTCTGCACATTGACGGTCAGCACGCCCGATATGTTGACGCATCCCGACACAACCTGGTCGCCCTTATGTACATCGCGCGGCATACTCTCGCCCGTAAGTGCCACAGTATTGAGTGCCGACGTGCCGTCAACAATCTCGCCGTCGAGCGCAACACGTTCGCCCGGCTTCACGATGATGGTCTCGCCGACGGCTATTGTGTCCGGACTCACGGTCTGAATCTTGCCGTCGCGCAGCACATTGGCAGTATCGGGGCGTATGTCCATTAGCGCACGTATGCTGCGGCGCGAGCGGTGTTCGGCATAATGCTCAAACAGTTCGCCCACCTGGAAGAACAGCATAACAAACACGGCTTCGGCAAACTGGGGTTCGGCTCCGGGCAGAAAACCTATACACATGGCTCCTACGGTAGCAACGAACATCAAGAAGTCCTCATCGAACACCTCACCATGGCATATTCCTTCAAACGCCTCGCCCACAACATCGTAGCCCACTACCAAATAGGGCACAAGATAAATAATGAGCATTTGCCACACGGGCAGCTGCACCGTATGCTCCACCAGGGCAGCAACGGCGAGCAAAACGGCTCCAACAATGATTCTGATAAGCTTTACATTCATATCTGTATGTTATTTAATTGTTTCTGAATGCAAAGGTATGGAATAGCGGGTGCAACATGGTTGCATAGTTGAATTACTCCAAATTCAGAATGACCCATAAATTATTATTATCACTCCATATTCCGGATAAACTAAAATTCAAAAGTGAATAATTCACAATCGCATGCGTAACCGAGAACAATTCAAAATTCAAAACTCAAAATACAAAAATCAAAAAGGAGTCCTTTTGGGTTGCAAAACGAGTCCTTTTGTGTGCTAAAAGGAGTCCTTTTACAATGCAAAACGAGTCCTTTTGGAATGCAAAAGGACTCGTTTTGAAATTCAGCTGTTCAAACGTTGTGTGGTTAACAATAGTCAGTTATATGAGTTTAACACAACAAATGTAGGATGAGGGTGTATCAAAAGCCAATTATACGGGCTGAAAGCCCAATAAGCTCATAGCCCAGGGCACCGCCCTACCCTTTATACACATCTTTGACAATTCTCAACATCTCACATTTGCAGAAG
>CAJJOL010000037.1:0-32017 GCA_905193385.1 uncultured Prevotella sp.
GTGAGACTACCAACTTTTTTATGAACTATTTCTTATCCCGAACTGGGGTATAACTTCCTTTTATTCCTTTATTATTTTCTTTTCATTCCTTTGTATACCAGAAATGCTATAACAATCGCTGCAAGACCCAGCAATACATATCCTATTTCGTGGCTGTATTTCACGGCTTGCAGATAGACATCTTGCGTTGTCTTGTAGTTGGTATACTTGTATATTCCCCAACCGATAAGAGCGAGCACCGTGTTCCAGCATCCGGCACCGAGTGTGGTGTATGTGAGGAACTTGCCAATAGGCATGCCCGAGAGTCCGGCAGGAATACTGATGAGCTGTCGCACGGCAGGAACCAGACGGCCGAAGAATGTAGACGCAGCTCCATGTTCGCGGAAGAAGGCTTCTGACTTCTCCACCTTCTCGCGGTCGATAAGGCACATATGTCCGATACGACTGTCGGCAAAGCGGTATATAATGGGTCGTCCGAGCCATTTGGCGAGATAGTAGTTGATGAGTGCTCCAATGTTGGCGCCTACAGTAGCGAATACAATCACCAGTATGAAGGTCATTCCGCTGTCTGGGTCCATGGATTTCCATGCAGCCGGTGGCACAATAACTTCAGACGGGAATGGAATGAACGAACTCTCTATAGCCATAAACAGCGTCACAACCCAATAGTTGAGGTTGTTGAGAATCCACAGGAAAAGATCGGCAGAATTCATTTTTGTATAGCGTTAATTATTAGTATTGTTACCCTTTAAGTATTAATTTTTTTGTCCATCCGACATAAGTCTCATCTCATAGTCGTAATAATCCTTCGGATCGAGCGTTTCGGGATAGAATTCGCCCAGAACCTTTTTGGTTTCAGCCGGATTGCGTTGGCATGCTATTTTAAGGCATTCGATGTATTCGGCTTTCTTGTTGAGCGTCTTGAGGCATGCTGCGAGATAAGCCATTCCTTCGTCGCCGTGATTGTCGTGCATGTCGGTGTACGACTTGAACATGCGATAGGCGATGGCAGGATAGCCACAGTCGTAAACCGAGATGGCAATGCGGAAGAATATGTCGTGCGAGAACGACGTAGACTGCAAGGCACCCAGAAAACAGCGTATTGCCTCCTTGACGTGTCCATGTTCCAATTGTATGTGTCCTTTCACAATCGTTATCTCGTCCTTATTGGCATCGGGCTGCTTCATAGCCTCGTCGATACACGCCAGCGCTTCGTCGCGTTGGTCGAGTTGTGAGTATGTGAACGCCAGGCATTGCAGCACTTCGGTAGTGCCAAGGTTTTGTTTTTTCAATGCTTCGAGCGCCTTCTTGTAGTATTCAAGGGCTTTTTCGGTCTGTCCGATATTGAGCAGACAGTTGCCGATAAACATCGTTGCGGCTCCTTCTTCGGGACAAAGTTGGTGGAAACGTTCGTAGAATTTGAGCGCTTCGTTGAAGTTTCCCAGTGAGAACAGGCCGTTGGCTTTGTTAAGCAGAGCTTCCTCGTCGTTGGGATTGATGGCAATGGAATATTCGCTCGATGTTATCGAGTCGTTGATGCGGTTGCCCATGAACTGCGTCGAGGCCAGCGAGTTCCAGTAACGACCCGAGTAAGGGTCTTCGTCGAGCAACTGTTCAAACAGCTGTTCGCTCTGTTCGTAGTCGCCTTTGGCAAAAGCGATGCGCGCCTTTATCTCGCGATAATCCTGCAAGTCGTCCTCGTCAGACATGGCGAGCCATTCGGCTGAGATGTCAGGCAGTCCGTAGTCGATGAATATGGTAGCCACATCGAGCACAAAGTCGGGCACATCGTCCTCGTCAATGTTGTCCATAGCGTTGCGCAGGAAGCTGTTTGCCTCCTCCGGTTTGTCTTCGGCTATCAATATTTCGGCTTTCAGATAGAGGCAGTCGATGTCGTACGCGTCGCTGATGAGCGAAGCATAGTAGCGGGCTTTTTCAATGTCCTTCTCGTCGATGAGCGCTATGCGTGCCTTAAAAACAAGTGGAAGCACGGCTCCAGGGTGCAGCCGCATAGCATAGTCGAGAACGTATTCTGCCCTTGGTTTGTCTTTTTTGTCGTAGTAGTATTCGGCAATATCCGACAGTTCGTCGCTCTCGAAATATTCGTCCTTGCCCATTTGCAGGGAGCGTTCGTAGCGTTGCAGCAGTCGTCCGAATTCTGGACTGTCAAAATATTTCTTGTTGTTGTCCATCTAAACAATGTTTAATGAAAAATGTTTAATGTTTAATGTTATAACAGGTGTGCCCAATTAAACATTAAACATTAAACACTAAACATTAAGAAGTATTATTTATTTTGTTTTGCCCAAGTATCCTTCAGTCCGACAGTCTTGTTGAATATCAGGTTGTCGGCAGTAGAATCGAGGTCGGCCATGAAGTATCCGATGCGCTGGAACTGCAGGTATTCGCCCGGTTTGCGTTCGGCAGCATAGTTCTCCACGTAGCAGTTGTCGATAGTCTTGAGGCTGTCGGGGTTGAGCAGTTCGTGGAATTCGCGCTCATCAGCACCGAGGTCAGCCACGGTGAAGAGTCGGTCGTAGATGCGTACCTGCGCCTTCTGGCAGTGGTCTGCCGAAACCCAGTGCAGGGTTCCCTTCACCTTGCGGTTGGCACCCTCCATTCCGCTCTTGCTTGTCGGGTCGTATTCTGCTTGAATCTCGATGATATTGCCCTCAGCATCCTTAGTGCATCCGGTACACTTCACGATATATGCGTTCTTCAGACGTACCTCCTTGCCCGGAGTCATACGGAAGAACTTCTTCGGAGCGTCCTCCATGAAGTCGTCGCGCTCAATCCAAAGATTCTTCGAGAATGTTATGGTGTGAGTGCCGTCAGCCTCGTTTTCGGGGTTGTTGATAGCCTCCATCTCCTCAGTCTGACCCTCGGGATAGTTGGTGATGACGAGTTTGACGGGGTCGAGCACAGCCGACACGCGCAGCGAGCGCTTGTTCAGGTCGTCGCGAACGGCAGCTTCGAGCAGCGCCATGTCGTTAAGAGCGTCGAACTTGGTGTAGCCGATTGAGTCGATAAACTTGCGTATAGACTCAGGCGAGTATCCGCGGCGGCGCATACCCGACAGTGTCGGCATACGTGGGTCGTCCCATCCTGACACGACTCCTTCGTTGACGAGAGCCAGGAGCTTACGCTTCGACATCATGGTGTATGTGAGGTTGAGTCGGTTGAACTCGATCTGACGCGGGCGGAAGTCGTGTATGTTCTCAGTCTCGCCGCGCATCTCCTTCAGGTAGTCGATAAACTTGTCGTACAACGGACGGTGTGGCACAAACTCCAGAGTACAGATAGAGTGTGTAACGCCCTCGAAGAAGTCGCTCTGTCCGTGAGCGAAGTCGTACATCGGGTAAGCGTTCCACTTGGTTCCGGTGCGGTGGTGTGGAGTGTGTATGATGCGATAGATGATAGGATCGCGGAAGTGCATGTTGGGGTTGGCCATGTCGAGCTTGGCGCGCAACACCATGCTGCCCTCTACAGCCTCCGGAGTGTTCATCTTGTTAAACAGTTCGAGGTTCTCCTCAACCGGTCGGTCGCGGTATGGCGAGTTGGTTCCGGGAGTAGTAGGAGTGCCCTTCTGCTCGGCTATCTGCTCGGCAGTCTGTTCGTCGATATATGCGTGTCCGTTCTTGATCATCCAGATGGCAAACTCCCACAGCTTGTCGAAGTAGTCGGAAGCGTAGTATATGTTGCCCCACTTGAATCCGAGCCATGCAATATCGTTAAGGATGTTCTCTACATATTCGTTGTTCTCCTTTGTAGGATTGGTGTCATCGAATCGCAGGTTGCACACGCCGTTGTACTTTTCGGCAATACCGAAGTCCATGCAGATGGCTTTGGCGTGTCCGATGTGCAGGTATCCGTTAGGCTCAGGCGGGAATCGTGTCTGTATGCGTCCGCCGTTCTTGCCCTCGGCAAGGTCCTGCTCAACGAGCTGCTCAACAAAGCTGAGGCTCTTCTTTTCCTCAATCGGTTTTTCTTCTGTAACTGACATAATATATTGTTTTTTTTGTTTTATACCTATTATTATTATAGTAGTTTCAGCAGGGTTTTGACGTTGGTTTTCAAATGTAGTCCTTTTGGCTTGCAAAAGGAGTCCTTTTACTCTCCAAAAGGAGTCCTTTTAGCCTTCAAAAGGAGTCCTTTTGCAAGCCAAAAGGGCTACATTTGCCGAGCCATGCCATTCGGTTGGCCGAAACATAGTATTTATTATGTGCAAAGTTAAGCAAAAAACGTGGATTGAGCGTTATTCCTGTACGATTATTTTGTTTTCATAACTCTCAACCCTCAACTCTCAACTCACAACTCTCAACTACAGCAGTCGTCCCTGCCACGTGCCCCTTCGCGTCATCTCATTGACCAGTCGGTTGGTGAATTCATAGTTCTTCAGTCCCCACTTGGGGGCGATGAGCATGTCGGCAGGCGATTGGCTTACAAATCGTTCTACAATAATATCGTTTCGCAGCCGTTCAAGATAGCGTATGCAAAGGTCGATGTATTCGTCGGCGGAGTATAGCTTGAACGGCTCGCGGCAATATTCTTCGGCAAGCTGCGTGCCCTTTATAATCTGCAGCTGATGAAGCTTCAGAATGTCGAGCTTCAAATTTGACACCACCTCCGATTGCCTTATGTTCTCCTCGGCAGATTCGCCCGGCAATCCTAATATTATATGTCCGCACGTCAGAATGCCACGGTCGTGAGTCTCGGCAATGGCACGGCGTGAACACTCGAAGTCGTGTCCGCGGTTGACACGCAGCAAAGTCTGGTCCGACACCGACTCAATGCCATACTCCACAATCATAAAAGTCTGGCGGTTCAGTCGCTCCAGATAGTCCATCACATCGCTGCCTACGCAGTCGGGTCGAGTACCTATTATTATACCCACAACATCATCCTGGCTCAAAGCCTCTTCGTATCGGCGCTTCAATGTTTCTACCGAAGCGTAGGTGTTGCTGTAAGCCTGAAAGTATGCCAGATACTTCATTCCCGTATATTTGCGTGCAAAGAACGCCTTGCCCTCGCTTATCTGTTCGGCTATCGACTTCGATGGCTGGCAATAAGAGGGGTTGAACGTGCGGTTGTCGCAGAATGTGCATCCGCCGATGCCTACATGTCCGTCGCGGTTGGGACATGCAAATCCGGCATCAATGGATATTTTCTGCACACGAAACGGGAACTTGCTGCGTATCCAAGCCCCATAGTCGTTGTATAATTGTGGTGTCATAGTCAAAACTTATTGGTTTAGGAGTGCAAATGTACGGAAAAAATTATAACTTTGCAAAATATAGATGTGCGGCTCGATGCAACGCTCCAGCCGACATCTATCAGTCCCTATAGACAATACAATTAATAATCAATAACTAATAATTAATAATTAATGAAGCGTTTAATCCTTATCTGTACAACATTCCTTATGATGTTTGTATCTTCAGTGTCGGCTGCCCAGAAGATTACTCTGGCAGACGTTACAGGCAGTAAGTTTGCGCCAAAGGTGGTGTCGGGCATCAATCCCATTGAGGGAACCGATACCTACGCCCGCATCAGCGACGACGGCAAGCGCATTGTCACCTATTCGTTCAAGACCGGACGCGAACTGTCTGTACTCTTCGATGTAAACAACACGATGGGCGAGAAAATCTCTTCGTTCGACGGCTATACCATGTCGCCCGATGGAACACGTCTGCTCATACAGACCAAGACCAACTATATATACCGCCGTTCGTACACAGCCGTACACTATATCTACACCATCGCCTCGCGCAAACTGGAGCGTCTGTCTGACGGCGGACCTCAGCAGGTGCCTACATGGTCGGCAGACGGTCAGCAGGTGGCATTCGTTCGCGAAGGCAACATCTTCCTTGTCAAGCTGCTCTACGACAATGCCGAGATACAGGTGACTAAGGACGGCAAGTTCAACGAGGTCATCAACGGTATTCCCGATTGGGTGAATGAGGAGGAATTCGGATTCAACCGCGCCCTCACCTTCAACGCCGACGGCACCATGCTTTGCTGGATTCGCTACGACGAGTCGAAGGTAAAGACCTATTCGTTGCAGATGTACAAGGGTATGCGTCCCGAACATTCGGAGTATACCGACTATCCCGGATTCTATTCTTACAAGTATCCCAAGGCAGGTCAGGACAACAGCGTCGTTACAGCGTGGAGTTACGACATCAAGAGTCGCAAGATAAATCGCCTTAATGTGCCCATCGATGCCGACGGATACATGCCTCGCATCAAGTCGACAGTCGATCCCAACCGCATCGTAGTGTACACTATGAACCGTCATCAGGACCAGCTCTGTCTCTATGCTGTCAATCCTCGCACCACCGTAGCCCAGCTTCTCATCAAGGAGTCGGTGCCCAAGTATGTGCAGGAGTCGGCAGTTGAAGCCATCAAGTTCGTTGGCAACAACATCATTCTGCCCAGCGACCGCTCTGGATTCATGAATCTGTACATATATAATATGAACGGTCAGTTGCAGCGCACCATCGGTGGCAAGTTCGACATTACCGAAGTGTATGGCTACGATGCCAAGACAGGCGACGTATATTATCAGGCTGCCGCTCTTGCACCAACCGACCGTCAGGTATACGTAAATCATAAGAACGGCAAGACTGAGCGTCTCACCGATGCTGAGGGATGGAACTCGGCACTCTTCTCGGGCGACTATCAGTACTTCATCAACACTTGGAGCGACTACAATACACCTTATGTATATACTACACGCACACGTGCCGGCAAGGTGATATCTACGCTTCAGGACAACAGTCAGCTGCGTCAGACCATAAAGGAATACGGATTCTGCAAGCGCGAGGCTTTCTCGTTCACCACTTCTGAGGGCGTCACACTCAACGGATGGATGCTTCGTCCGCTCGACTTTGATGCTTCCAAGCGCTATCCGGTCATAATGCATCAGTATAGCGGCCCCGGCAGCCAGCAGGTCAAGAACGCTTGGAGCGCAGGTTCTATGGGTCAGGGCGGTGCTTACGACTCATATCTCGCACAGCAGGGCTTCATCGTAGTGAGCGTTGACGGACGTGGCACAGGCGGACGTGGCGCCGAATTCGAGAAGTGCACATATCTCAACCTCGGCGATTTAGAGTCGCGCGACCAGGTAGAGACAGCTCTCTATCTCGGAACGCTTCCTTATGTAGACAAGGATCGCATCGGTATATGGGGATGGAGTTATGGCGGATTCAACACACTTATGAGTATGAGTGAGGGTCGTCCCGTATTCCGTGCCGGAGTTTCAATAGCTCCTCCAACCAACTGGCGCTTCTACGACTCGGTATATACCGAACGCTACATGCGTACTCCTAAGGAGAACCCCGACGGATATGCTACCAACCCGATAGAGCGTGCCTCTAAACTGCACGGAGCACTTCTGCTCTGCCACGGTACAGCCGATGACAACGTTCATCCGCAGAACATGTACGAATATTCGGAGGCTTTGGTTCAGGCAGACAAGGACTTCCGCGAACTGCTCTACACCAACCGCAACCACGGCATTTATGGTGGCAACACACGCAATCACCTGCTTCGTCAGGTGGCACAGTTCTTTATGACAGAGCTGAAGTAAAAAACAGCTTGCTGAACTTATTTCAATAAATAAACGGCAGACTCTCTGATGGGAGTCTGCCGTTTTATATATAGTATGTTATTGTTTTACCAATAAATATTCAATATAATACTTGTGTAATATCTCGAAAAGGTGTATTTTTGCATTGTAATAAATCTCAAAAAGGTGTATTACGTAATGATTGAATATCTCAAAAAAGTGTAAAGAGGTTACTATGAAGCGAAAAATATATCAACAACTCCTTGAGTGGAAAGAGAAAAGAAACGGTGAAGTGGCACTACTCGTAGAGGGTGCGCGGCGCATAGGTAAGAGTTATATCGTAGAGGAGTTTGCCAGGAATGAATATGAGTCATATATCCTCATCGACTTTAACAAGGCTCCACAGATGGTCAGAGACTGGTTCGACCTGTATCTGGAAGACCTTGATATGCTGTTTCTCTATCTGAGTCAGCACTATAAGGTAAGGCTACATGAACGCAAGTCGCTTATCGTTCTTGACGAGGTACAGTTGTGTCCCAGGGCGAGAGCTGCCATCAAGTTTCTGGTAAAAGATGGTCGATACGATTACATAGAGACAGGATCGCTGGTAAGTATTAAGAAAAATACACAGGGTATTGTGCTACCATCGGAAGAACGCCCTATACAGATGTATCCAATGGACTTTGAAGAGTTTCTTTGGGCTACCGGTAATGACATGCTGATGGACTTGATACGTAAGATGTATGCAGAAAAGAAGCCCATGGGACAAGCTTTCCATCGTCAGGCTATGGATGCATTTCGTCTCTATATGATAGTGGGAGGTATGCCACAAGCCGTCAAGAAGTATGTTGAGACGAAAGATTTCGATGCCGTAGATGCCGCCAAGCGCGATGTACTGACCATTTACCGTAATGACATCTTCAATTATGCAAGTGAGATAGCCGATAAGGTGGCTTCTATATTCGATCAGATTCCTCCTCAGCTGTCTAAGCATGAGAAGAAGTTCCGGCTGTCTGCTCTAAAACCTGGTGCTAAATATCGTGATTGGGACGATGCTTTCTTCTGGCTTAAGGATGCAAGAGTCGTCAACATATGCTACAACTCGACTGAGCCTAACATCGGACTGAAGATGAACGAAGACCGCACTACTCTGAAGTGCTATATGAACGATACGGGCTTGTTGATCAGTCACGCTTTTGATGAAAAGGGTATTGTATCGTCAGAGATTTATCAGAAACTGCTCTTTGGAAAGCTGGAGGTGAATGAAGGGATGCTCATTGAGAATGTCGTGGCACAAATGTTGACAGCCAGCGGCAATAAGCTCTTTTTCTATAGTAAGTCATCAGAAGAAGCCGAAAATCGTATGGAGATAGATTTCTTGCTTCAAAAGGACAAAGTGACAACACGTCATAATATTCGCCCGATAGAAGTTAAAAGTGGCAAGAACTACACGTTGTCTTCCATAACAAAGTGTATGAATAAGTTTGGAGAATATATGATTTCTCCTACTGTTTTACATGCAGCCGATTATAAGGTTGTTGATGGTATCACCTATCTTCCGCTTTATATGACCCCCTTATTATAAGTATAAGGAGTGTAATATATTTAGAAATATTGGTAATATATTCCGCAATCGTGGTATAGCATTAATGTAATAATGTTAGTATCTTTGCAACGTGAAACAGTAACGAACAAATAAATCAATCAATAAACGATGTATATAGAGAAGATACAGAGTCCTGCCGACTTGAAAGGCATGGACATCGCGACACTTAATATTGTAGCCGACGAAGTGCGCCGTGCTGTGCTCAATCGTGTTAGCAAGCATGGCGGACACGTAGGTCCTAACCTCGGATTTGTAGAAGCAACGGTAGCATTGCACTATGTGTTCAATGCGCCAGAGGATAAGTTTGTGTTTGACGTCAGCCACCAGTGCTATCCGCATAAGGTACTTACGGGTCGTGCAGCCGGATTTCTTGGCAACGTAGACGACATGAATGCCATATCGGGCTATTCTTCTCCTGCAGAATGTCCAGAGTACGACAACTTTGAGGTAGGCCACACTTCCACATCCATCAGTCTTGCAACTGGACTGCAGAAGGCACGCGACGTGAAGGGAACCAAGGAGAATATCATAGCCGTAATAGGTGACGGTTCGCTGTCGGGCGGTGAAGCATTCGAAGGACTCGATGAGGCTTCGGAGCTTGGCACGGGCATCATCATCATTGTAAACGACAACGAGATGTCTATTGCCGAGAACCATGGCGGTATATACAAAAATCTGCGTGCGCTTCGCGAGAGCTGTGGCGAGTGCGAGCACAACTGGTTTAAGGCTTGGGGATTTGAGTATAAGTATCTGGAGGAAGGCAACGACATAGAACGCCTCATTGAAGTTTTCCGTAGTGTCAAGGATACCAACCGCCCTACAGTTGTTCATATCCACACAGAAAAAGGTCATGGCTATGCCCCTGCCGTAAAGAATAAGGAAGCTTGGCATTGGGGAATGCCGTTCAATCTTGATGACGGTAGTCGCCCGGTTCGCAATGCCGATGGAACTGTGCCTGAGGTGAAACCATGCGAGACATATCCCGAACTCTTCTCTGACTGGATGCTGAGCGAGATGAAGAAGGACAAGACACTAATCGCCGTAACAGCAGGAACGCCTACAGCAGCAGGCTTCACAGCCGACAAACGTAATCAGGCTGGTTCGCAACATCTTGACATGGGCATTGCCGAAGAACAGGCTGTGGCTATGATTTCGGGTATGGCTAAGGGTGGACTGCGCCCGGTTTGGTCAGTATACAGCACATTCATACAGCGCACCTACGACCAGATAGCACAGGATCTTTGCATCAACTCCAACCCAGCCGTAATCAATGTAGTAGGAGGCGGAGTGAACTCGATGAACGACATCACCCACATCTGCCTCTTCGACATACCTATGCTTTGCAGCATTCCGGGACTCATCTATCTCGCTCCTACCACATGCGAGGAATATTTTGCCATGATGCGTTGGGCAATACTTCAGGACAAGAAGCCTATAGCCATTCGTGTGCCGAGCAACGGAGTGGTGCATACAACAGAGAATGTGGACGAAGAGTATAGCTACGAGTCAAAATATAAGGTGATGCACGAAGGTTCGAAGGTGGCAATCATTGCTGCTGGTTCATTCTATCAGAAGGGCGAGAACGTAGTACGCCTGCTTGCCGATAAGGGTATTGATGCAACGCTCGTCAATCCACGCTATCTGAATGAGGTGGATGCCGATTCGCTCGAAGCGTTGAAGACGAACCATAAGCTTGTGGTAACACTTGAAGACGGCTGCAAGGACGGTGGCTTTGGCGAGCGCATAGCCTCTTATTACGGTACATCGGATATGAAGGTGCTTGTATGTGGCATCAAGAAGGGACTCTACGACAGATACGATGTGGAGCAGTTGCTTAAGGACAACCGCTTGCTCGACGAACAAATCGTGGAGGATGTGTTGGCGTTAATATAAACAGCATATCATAACTCTCAATTCTCAACTCTCAACTAAAAAATATGGCATTATCAAATATAGAGAAACATTACAACAAGCATCCCGAAGACCTTCGTTTGCAGCGTAGGCACGGCATTGTTGAGTTTGAAACCACAATGCATCATTTGCGTAGGTATATCAATCCCGACATGCAGCTGCTTGACATAGGTGCAGGAACCGGTCGCTACACATCGGCTCTTATGGCAGAAGGCTATAATGTGAAGGCTGTAGAACTGGTGCGTCGCAATATCGAGGTGTTCCTGAAGCGTGAGCCTACAGCCGACGTTGTGCAGGGCGACGCACGCAACATGCCGTTCCTGCCTACGGCAATGGCAGATGTGACGCTGTTGCTCGGTCCGCTCTATCATCTCATTGGCGATGAGGAGAAACTTAAGGCTCTTAACGAGGCAAAGCGCGTCACCAAACCTGGCGGACTGATATTCGTGGCTTACCTGATGAACGAGTACAGCATACTGTCGTATTGCTTCGACGAGGACCGGATAGAAGGTTTGTTGGAACGTGGTGCTGTCGATGAGAACTTCCATATACAGGCATCGGCAGACGAACTCTACGACTATGTGCGTATTGATGATATTAACCGACTGGACGAATGTGCCGGCTTGGAACGTGTCACTATCTTCTCGCCCGACGGAGCTTCCGACTATATGCGCACACGACTCAACCGTATGAACGACGAGACATTTGCCCGTTTCATAGAATATCAGAAGTGCATCTCAGAGCGTGCCGACTTGATAGGAGCAGGTAGCCATGTGGTAGATGTAGTGAGAGTTCCATAATAATGTATACGAGTCAATGAAAAAAGCAATAGTAACAGGAGCCACTTCGGGTATAGGACTCGAAGTGGCTCGTCTTCTTGCCGAGCGAGGATACATTGTCGGTGTAGCCGGACGACGTGTTGATAGACTTGAAGCTATAGTCAAGTCAAACGAGAACATCAAGGCTTATCGACAGATAGATGTAACTGATGCGTCTGCGCCACAGCAGCTCAATGAACTTATAGTAGAGCTTGGCGGTATGGATCTCTATTTCCATAGTTCGGGAATAGGGTGGGAGAACTGCGAGCTTGATATAGACCGCGAGATGAAGACCGTGGAGACCAACGGCTTGGGCTTCACACGTATGGTTACGGCAGCATACAGTTGGTTTGCCAATAATAATAAAGGTGGACAGATAGCTTGCATCACCTCCATAGCACGCACACGTGGATTGGGAGCAGCTCCGGCTTATTCAGCCACCAAGCGTTTCCAGTCGCACTATCTTGAATGTCTTGCACAGCAGTCGCGCATGCGCCGATTGAATATCCATATCACCGACATCCGTCCCGGCTTTGTAGCTACCGACCTTATTGCCGGAAGTCATTTCCCCTTGCAACTCTCGGCTAATAGTGTTGCACGCTCCATAGTAAAGGCTGTGATGCAAGGCAAAGATACAGTCACAATCGACTGGCGCTATCGCATGCTTGTAGCTGCATGGGCAATGATACCACGGTGGTTGTGGACAAGGCTGAGGTTTGTGAAGTAGTTTGTTGTATGATTTTGAAAAAATACAAAATAGATTCTTTCTTTTTATATACACAAAAGTGTAATTCTTAAGCCAGTTGTATCTGAAATACACTTTTGTGTCAAAGTCTTTTTTATCATTTCCTTTACTTTTGCCCTCAGAAAAACATAAGTAAAGGGATTATGAACAAGAAACTGATTATAACAGCGTTGTGCCTCTCGGCTATGACTCCAATGATGGCGCAGAATATCATCGGCAAGGTGATGAATACCAAGGGAGAACCTTTGGCGTTTGCCAATGTAGTATTATTGAATAGAACAGACTCGGCTTTCGTCAAGGGCGCTGTGAGTGGAGAAGATGGCAGCTTTGCCATCGATTCTTCCTGCAACGGCGGAATCATCAAGGTGACATCCGTAGGCTATAAGACCGTCTGTAAGGATTGCGATAGCGAGAACATAGGCATTATCAAGATGAAAGAGGATAGTGAGACGCTTGGTGAAGTAGTCGTAAAATCATCCCTGCCTAAGACTATCTTGAAGAATGGCGGAATGACGACAACCGTTGTCGGTTCCATACTTGAGAAGGCAGGAACAATGGAGAACCTGCTCGACCGCATCCCTAACGTGTCTGCCCAGAATGGCAGCATCAAGGTCTTCGGACGCGGTGAGCCTGTTATCTATATCAATGGCCGACAGATGAGAGACAAGAGCGAGCTTGACCGTTTGCATTCCGACAACATCAAGTCGGTGGAAGTCATCACCAATCCTGGTGCTCGTTACGCAGCCAGCACCAAGGCGGTCATCCGTATCACAACGAAGAAGATACAAGGCGAGGGCTTCGGATTTGATGCCTCAACCACAGGTGAATATGATGAGGAGAAAAACTTCGGTGGATATAGCCAATTGAATATGAGCTATCGCAAGAACGGATTGGAACTGGGCGCATACGCCTTTGGAGCAAAGCAGTACCAGCCAAACAATCAAGACTTACAGCAGAAGACTTATCTTGACAAGACCTGGAACCAGAAGAGTGTAAACAGACAAGTAACTATTGTAGAAGCCATGAACTTCCGCCTGGATGCCAGCTACCAGTTGGATGCCAACAACTCTATAGGTGCCAACTTTGGCTTTCTGAGAAATCCGAAACAGACCTGCGAAGCCAATATGGCTACAGAAATATGGCAAGACGACGAGCAGACGGAAAGCTCTGACAGCCACGCTAATTTCTTCGAGCAGAAGAGCACTCTTTCAAGCAATGTTTACTATGTAGGAAAGATTGGCAAACTCGGCATCGACTTCAATACCGACTGGCTATGGTCGAAGAATAACGAGGACGTTGTTACAAAAGAGCAATATCAGGAAGTGGGGATGGACGCGCAAAGCCAGACGGTTCATAGCCTTACTGACAAGAAATATCGTTTGTTGGCTTCAAAGTTGGTGCTTTCCTATCCTTTGTTGGGTGGTGAGTTATCTTTAGGTGGTGAATATTCCAACACGCATCGCACATCCAAGTATCAAGTGGTACCAACCAACTTCGTGCCGGATGACGACAGTCGTATTACAGAAAGTATGACTTCTTCATTCTTGACCTATTCAAGGGATTTCGGAAACGTAAGCATGGAGGCAGGACTGAGATACGAATACATCGACTTCAACTACTATGAATATGGCAAGTATGTGCCTGGGCAAAGCAAGTCGTACGGCAATTGGTTCCCATCCATCAGCTTGTCGATGCCTGTAGGCAAGGTACAGATGCAGTTGAGCTATGCTACCGACATCGATCGTCCTTCCTATAATTACTTGCGTAGCGGTATTCAGTATGACAACCGCTACACGTATGAAACGGGAAATCCATTCTTAGTGTCTGAGATAAGCAAAAATCTCAACTACGAGTTAGCTTACAAATGGTTGACTTTCGATATGACCTATAGCCATACTTCGCATACGATGATGTCGAATGTGGAGACTTACAAAGACAATCCTGCAATAGGACTGCTTAAGCCTGTGAATGGAAAGGCATATAATCATGTAGAAGCTTCCGTCAACTTATGCCCTTCGTTTGGCATTTGGCATCCTTCATTTACGGCATCTGTGGCAAAGCAGTGGCTTGATATGGATGCACATGATGGCAAAATATCCAACAAACCTATGGCAGTATTCCGCTTTAATAATACCTTCGACACCAAGTTGGCTATGTTAACGTGGATGATGTCGTATACCACAAAAGGATATGAGAGAAATATATGTTTGTATAAACCAAGATTTTGTACCAATGTATCTGTATATAAGTCTTTCTTGAAAGACCGTTTGTCGTTCCAGCTCTTTGTCTATGATTTGTTTGGAACAGACATGAGCCACATGATTGCTCATTTTGGCAAAATGAAGGACATGATTGTTGATATACAATCAAAAAGCAAAGTGTCGCTTACTGTACGGTATAAGTTCAACACTACAAGAAGCAAGTATAAGGGTACGGGTGCTGGAGAAAGCCAGAAGAACAGAATGTAATCTGTCTGTCTGCAGCATCCAGTAATGGTATCCAGTAATTGTGTAATAACAAAAAATCTCACTATAAATGAACAACCCAATAAAATTGTTGATTAGTGGCGCAGACATGGGAGGCATGATAGCCTCCTGTGCCTTGCGCCATGACTTCCATGAAAGCTCTCGGCAGGAAGATAAATTTCAAATCTATCGCATAGAAAAAGATACGCTGACGATGGAAGATGTGGCTGCATGCGACTTGTCGGGCATCCGGTATGCGGTGAATGCAACCTTACATGACAACGAAGCCTCTTTCGCTTTCGATGAGCAATGCAAGGAACGGGGCATCACCGTTATCCATACCGTCAATCTTGGCAAGACTGCCTTTCTCGCTGTAGAGAAACCGAAAGGCTATCCATTCAGCGAAGTAGTGAAAAAAGGAACGGATGATTTCCGTTGCTCACTGGGCAAGTATATCTCGCAGTACGGCATGTTCTGGCAGATGCCTGTGCCTTGGGTGGATGAAGCCATCATGCATTATTCCAAGGAGTCTTTCCCGCAACAGGGCATCGGGGCATACATAGCCGCCGGCTATTGTGCCAACATCCTCGCGAACCTTGCGGAAGGCAAGGAGGTGAAATACTTCCCCAAGTTCTATCTCTCGCCATTGTTGGAAGAGATATGATACTTGTGTTATGGGGTTTATTGGTTTTTGCTTGGTGGTTTCAGAAATAAAACGTATTTTTGCTGATGAAAAATCAACCTTTTTCGTTAAACCAAATGGGCAGAACCGAGTTTGCTCTAGTTATGCCATGGCGAGAAAAGGTGCCATGTAATGGAATGTATATTTTAAAAAAGGAGTAATTATGAATACTTCAGTAATAAATGAACCGCAGCTTTTGGTAACTGTATCTGATCCTGCTATGTTGACAAAGCTGAAAAACGCCATCAAAATGTTGAATGGTGTTAGTTCTATTTCTATTCTGAGACCTAAGAAGACAGATTTGGAACTTGCCGAAGAGGACAAGGCGAAAGGTAGAGTAACTCAATGGAATTCTGTTGACGAAATGTTTGATACTGTTTTAGGGGAATGATGTATAAGTTTGGTACAACCAAAAGATTTGACAAGGCTTTAAAGCTTTGTAAAAAGCGTGGCTATCCAATAGAAGAACTAAGAAAGGCCATAGCCATATTGGTAGAAAATGGTAGCCTGCCGTCAGAATATAAACCACACATTCTTCATGGCAACCATGAAGGTGAATGGGAGGCGCATATAAAACCAGACTGGTTGTTAGTTTGGGAACAGAATGATGATGAATTGACTCTCTTAATGCTTACAACAGTTACACATTCCGATGTATTTGGCAAAACAAGAAGATAATATTGAGTTGGCTATTAATTATATCATCTGATAGTTCGTGGCATGAAACAGCGCTTCGGCAATGTTCTTCACGCCTATCTTGGCGAAAAGGTTGCGCTTGCAAGTCTTTATAGTGTCAACCGATTTGCATAGTCGGTCGGCAATATCATTCATCGTGTAACCTTGGGCAGACAATCTCAAAACATCTCTCTCTGTCTCGCTCAAGGTTATGCCTTCTTTCTTTTCCCACTTGTGGCGCGAGGTGGAATATTCATAATAGCTGCGCTCACCATTCTTCTGTATTATGATATGTCCCGGTTCATCGGTTGCTGCCAATGATACGGTGCAGAGGGCAAGCCAGATTCTTCCATCATCAGAAAGAAGTATCGGAGTGAGTTGATGATGAATCAATCGGCTATGCTTGCCATTGGTAAGATGAAAGTCGTACGAGATGGTATAGTCCAGACGGTCGCCTGCGGGCAATTCATTGAAAAAATCGAAACCTTTCTTATTCACTTCGAGCAGCATCTGCAGGTCGGCATCCGGAACATGGTCGATATACATCTGATAGCCAGCCTCCATCAATTGCTCGGGTTCCAATCCGCAGAGATAAGCGAGGTTGTCTGACGCATATATGAAGTCCTGATGAAAATAGTCGATGATATAGACGCACTGGTAGGTGCTGCGGGCAAAAGCCTTTGCCGCATTCACCAATAGTTCTATCTTGTCGTAATCCTCCTTGCTGATATGGTTCACCTCGTTGGAATGGAGGAAGAAATCGTGCTTTTCTTTATTCATAAGCTCTTCTGATTATTTGGCTGCAAAAGTACATTATTTTATTTGATTTTTATTTTACCTTTGCCTATGTTTTCAAAAATAATCATTGTTTTGCTTAGTTTTTTGCTTTGCTCAACTGTATATAGAGTATATGACACAGGAAAAGGACATAGAACAGATGTTTCGCCGGCATTATGAGAAGATGTACAATCTGGCCAGATACATTCTCTCGGATGACGACGAAAGCAAAGATGTGGTGAGCGAAGTGTTCACGCAGATTCTTGCTGATGATATGGTTCTATTGCCTGAGAGCGAGGAAGGCTATTTGATGCGAAGCGTACGCAACCGATGTCTTAACCTAATTGCTCACAAGAGCGTGAAGGAAAGGGTGGCGAGATTGCTGACTGATGATGCCGACGTTATTCTATCTGAAGATACGGACGAGCGTCTTGATCAGCTGTTGCTTCTCATCGACGACCTTGAGCCTCCTATCCGTAAGCTTATCTTCAGTCTGCGCTATCTACAAGACAAGTCGTATAAGGAGGTGGCTGATGAAGTGGGAGTGAGCAAGGTGACGGTGTTCAACCATCTCTCTAAGGCAATGGACTGGATTAGGGAACATATAAAATGAGCAAAACAATGACTAACATGAACAAAGACGAAAAACGGCTTATGCTCTTTGACATACAGGAGCATCCCGATAAATATACCGACGAGCAGGTGGAGCACCTGCTTGCCGATGAGGAAGTGAAGGAGTTTCTACGTGACTTGGCTATGGCAAGAATGGCTGGCAAGAAAGCCACGCCAAAGAAGGTTGATGTGGATAAGGCTTGGAAGGAGTTTGCTAATAGTTCTTATCGCAACCGAATGAATATTGCAGCATCAATCGTTGGCATCATCTTTCTTTCGGGTGTGGCCTTGGCTGCTGTGCAGAACGGTTGGTTTAAATTCTCCACTTCCGACAAAGTAGTGGAAGAAAAAGCTGCTACAGAACAGACAGCCAACTCTAAACAATTAGCCAATGACAGTCTTAAAGCTATAACGACAGAGCCTAAAGACTCGCTCGACATGAAGCCAGTGGTGTTTGACAATGCTGAATTGGGAACAGTTCTTATGCAGATGGCTGACTTCTACCACGTCAAGGTGGAGTATATGAATGCCAACACACAGCACGTGCGCCTCTTCTTCAATTGGAACAAGACGAAGACTTTGGAGCAGAACCTGGAGCTGTTGAATGCTTTCGACCGCATACAGATAGAGTATGCCGATGGCACATTGATGGTGAAATAAGAAGGGAGGACATCTTATGAAAAACATATTCAAGACTACACCCAACAACGGTATGACCATCAGCCTGTTCCTCCTCTTCTTCCTGCTGATTTTGGCTCAGCATTCTTTCGCCCAGCGCATCACCCGACAATATAATAATGTGTCGTTCTCAGAGGCATTGAAGGACTTGAATGCACGTCAGCATAAGTACACCATCAACTTTGTGTATGATGAGTTGGAGGACTTTAAGGTGACCAAGAGCATCCGCAACCAGAATGTTCCTAATGCCATTATGCAGTTGATAGGCTTCTATCCTATCAGGATGACGCAGGTGGAGAATAATATTATGGTGGAATGCACACAGAAGTCAACATTTCGTTATAAGGGACGTATTGTTGACGAGAGAGGCAATGCCGCTGAATACGCAACTATAGCCTTGCTGTCGCCCATTGACTCCACAATCGTAGGACATGGAGTGAGCAATGAGAATGGCAGTTTTGTAATTCCTTGCAATTTCCGAAAAGTGTTGGCACGTATCACATACATTGGTTATAAGACTGTCAACCGCATATACAGCAATACGGATATGGGCATCATCAAACTACAACCCAAAACCATGATTGTCAAAGGCGTTGTGGTGAAGGGTGACAGACCTCAGTATAAGATGTTGTCTGGAGGAATGGAAGTTGCTGTAGAGCACACATTACTCTCTAAAATGGCAAACACTTTTGAGGTCCTGAGTCTGTTGCCACGTGTCTCTGTTGATGGACAAAAGATATCCGTGTTTGGTAAAGGCGCACCGATTATCTATATCAACAACAAGCGAGTGAATGACAATAATGAGATTGTAAACATCACTCCCGACAATATCAAGTCGATTTCGGTGATAACAAGTCCTGGAGCAGAATATGATGCCGAGGTGGAGTCGGTAATTCGTATCCGCACCAAAGAGCGGCGTGCCAATGGGTTCAGCTTGCGTGCAGATGCTTTTGGTAAATACAACAAATGGATGTCGGATTACGAGCTTGTCAGCACCCGGTATCAGACCAAGAAATTTGAGATAGCCAATAGTTTATGGACTATGGGTACACATGACGGGGAGGATAATAATTTGATTACCGATATCTATTTGCCCGACAAGCATTATTACAATGACCAGCTGATTCATTTGGATACTAACAACCGCTTCTTGTCGGAAAAACTCTCAGCCGATTATTCGCTTAATGATAGCAATTCTGTTGGTGGCTCTTATCGCTACTACGGTATGTTGAAAGGTAGGACGAATAGTGTTAGCCGACAGGATGTATTGCTGAATGGTATGGCACAGGGTAGCATTGATCAGAATGAGGTTATGAAGCCTTCTCTTAGCCTGCATCAGGCCGATGTGTATTATGTGGGAAAAGTTGGACATGTAGGTGTTGATTTTAACGCCACATATTATGCTGTCAAAAACAGGCGTAATGATGAGGGCTTTGAAATCAGCAAGGAGTTGGGCAATCAGGAGGTACACTCAAGCAATCGCCAGAATAGCGATATGTGGGCAGGCAAGTTGGTTGTGAACATTCCTTTGTGGAAAGGAAATATGTCTGTAGGAACGGAGATGTCGAAGACAGACTCGCACGGAACGTTTCTAAATGAAGAGCAGTTGGTGCCATCCACAAAGACGGATATCCATGAAAGGAATATTGCCGGCTTTGCACAGTACGGACTGGTTCTCAACAAGTGGACTGTAGGACTTGGTGTGCGTTACGAGAATATCGTCCGTGATTATCTGTCTGATGGAGTTAAGCAGGACGATGTTAGTAGAAAGTATAACAACTTTTTTCCTAATCTCAGCGTTTCATGGAACAAGGGCAACTGGCATTGGCAACTGAATGCCAACGAGAAGATACACCGTCCAAGCTATCGGCAGTTGAGTAATTTCATGCAGTATGACAACCGTTTCTTGTATGAAGGTGGAAATCCTACCTTGCAACCAGAAAAGGTTTTCAATGCTGAGACCATGATAATGTACAAGTGGTTGAATATTTCCATTGGATATAAATATCTAAAGGATGTGATGGTGTGGACAAAGTATGTCTATCCAGGAAAGGAGTTTGCTTATACCACAGTATTGAATTTCGACCGTAACCAGCTGCTTTATGCTTCTGTAAATGTTTCGCCAAAGTTCGGAATCTTCCGTCCTAAGTGGAAGTTCAATTACAGTCAGCAGTTCTTCGATACTGAGAAGTATGGCTCAAGTAAGGCATTAAGCAAACCCTTGCTATCGTGCTCGCTCAACAATAATTTCGCTCTTTCAGAAACCATGAACGCAGCTATCAGCCTGAATGCAGCAACACCCAATGCTGATGGATTTCTTATGAGGAAGAGTAATTACAGCGTCGATCTGCGGTTTGACAAGTCGTTTGCCAACCGCACATGGATCATTTATCTTTCTGCAAATGACATCTTCAAGACGGCAAAGGAGCGTTGGACAATGTATGGACTTGGAGCGGGTACCACGAAAGACTGCTACAACTACACTCGCAACATCTCCTTACAGGTTACGTACAATTTCAATGCTAAGCGCAGTAAGTATAAGGGTACGGGTGCCGGCAATGAGGAGAAGAGCCGCTTGTAGCTTTGGGTTATGGAAACTCTCTCTTAACATAAATAAATGACAATCGGTCAAGCGAAGCGTTATCAACGGAAGGTTGACGAACCACTTTGCTTGACCGATACTTTTAATTGAAACAATCTGTACCATCGAGAGAACCTGCAAAACTATGTGGCAAATAAATTCTTGGGAAAGCCGTAGTTTATATTTTTGAGGCGAAATGAACGTTTTTAATGTTGTAGGTGTTTGTCAACTCAGATTTAATGCTTAATTTTGTGTTAGTGATTATACCTTGAAGTTGAATCTATATAAAAACTACAACAAATGACTCTATCAATGCTTTTAATCTCCCTCTTCACATTCGTAGAACTCAACTGCGAGAATCTTTTCGACTGTAGGCACGATTCGTTGAAGAACGACACGGAGTTTCTGCCAGATGGAGCGTATCATTGGACACGTACTCGCTATTGGCAGAAGCTTGATAGGATAGGGCAGACCATCTTGTCGTGTGGTGTAAAGGAGCAGACGTGGCAGTTGCCCGATATGGTGGCTCTATGCGAGGTAGAGAACGATAGTGTGCTGCATGATTTGACACGACGCAGCCTGTTGCGCAATGCCAGATACGACTATGTGATGACCAATTCGCCCGACGAGCGTGGCATTGATGTGGCGCTTATGTATTCGCCCTATTCGTTCAGATTGATAGGAAGTCATAGCGTCAGAGTGAAGCCTATAAAGGGCATGCGGCCAACTCGCGACATCCTTTATGCTTCGGGTGTGACAGCTTCGGGCGACACCTTGCATGTCATAGTGGCGCACTTGCCGAGCCGTCGTGGTGGCGAGAAGTATTCTCGTCCGTTCCGTATGATGGCAGCACGGCAAGTGGCAGCCGTGATAGACTCTATATATAATAAGGTGTCGGCAGAAGCAAAGATAATCGTTGCTGGCGACTTCAATGACTATAGCAATTCGGAGAGTATGCAGTTGTTGTGTAGCAAGCGTATGATTGGGGTATCGAAAGGTGCCAAGGGACACAATGGTGCCAAGGGAACTTATCGCTATCAAGGCTTGTGGGGTAGTCTTGACCATATACTTGTGAGTATACCTTTGGCTGATATAGCAACAGAGTGTTATGTCAATGATGCCGAATTTCTGATAGAAAGAGATGAGAAATATGGCGGTGTGAAACCGCGTCGCAATTATCTCGGACCTCGATATCTAAATGGTTTTAGCGACCATTTGCCTCTTGTTGCAAGGTTTCAGTGGTAAAGCGCATTGCTTACAAAACGAAAGTGATTGTATGTAATAATAAACTCAAGTTTCGGATTTAGACTTCGAGGTTGAGATAATAAGTTCTTTGCCAGTACCACATAAGTAACACTTCAGTACCATATAAGTGAAACTCCAGTACCACCTATATGAAACTCCAGTATCAGTTGGGTGATACTGAAAACGGTACTGGAAGCGTGCGTCAAGCTTATTGTATATGACATTCTACTGGTGTACTATTGTAAGACAAATAACGACGAAAATGTCACTTTTCGGGATTATATTGAACTTGCCGCTATATTCGGCACTTCCTTCCAATCAACCAATCCTTTTCCCTTCTCATCCAGTTCTATGGCAATAGCAACGACTTTTCGTTTGTCAGCTTTGAATGGCTCGGTATATTGCTTGGCTCTGATTTGTTCGGTTGCTGAGTCAATACCACCATTGTTGCTTAGCTTCAATTCAAGGACATAGATGAAGTTGGTTGTTTCCACCACCATGTCTATTCTGCCCGTAGCAATCATCTTCTCTACTTCCACCCTACAACCGATGGCATTAAAGATGGTGCTCAATATCAGGCGGTAGCGCTCCTCCATGTCCATGCCGGCAAGCTTCTTGTTGCTGTAAGGCACATCAGCAATAAGGGCTTTCAAGCTTTTCATGGCTTCGGGAAGCTTGCCAAGCTGAAGTGCGAGAAACAGACCGGACTGGGTAGATTGGATACCACCCGCACTTCGCAAGGTAAGTGCTGGTAAAACCGTTTCGTAAAGCGCTTGTTTTACTTCATTATTGGGGAATCCCAAGATGTAAACTCCCATTTGGTAATCCTTTATCGTAAGATACCCCGACTGATAGAGAAACAATTCAGCTCCACCGCCTGTTACGTCTGAAGTCTCAATGATGGTGCTTAACAAAGCACTATGATTAAAATCTGCCAAACGAACCTCCATATCATTCACAAACTTAGGCAACAATGAAGTTGCACCCGATGAAGCCCAGTAGTTCCTCAGCTTGGAATCAGCGAGGGCATTGATAAGACTGAACGGATTGAAAATATCCACCATATTCTCATGACTAAAATGATAGCCATCATAGTAGGTTGTCAATTGTGCTACAGCCTCGTCGAAAGTCCATCCATTTCTTGATGCCAATTTGCTTATTTCGGGTTTGAAATCACGTAAAACTTCTTCCTTAGTAATACCACAGATGGCAGCATATTCTGGCTCAAAACTGATATTGCTCAGATTATTTAGCACAGAGAAAAGTGAGATTTGCGTAAACTTGGTGATGCCAGTGATAAAGACAAACTTTTCGTATTTGTCGTCGGCTTTCAATATGGCAAACACTTCTCTATAGATAGCGGTGCATGCTTCGTGATGTGGAGTCTTCCATGAATGTTGCAAAGGGGAGTCGTATTCGTCTATGAGAATAGCCACCTGTTGTCCTGTCTGCTCATACGAACCAACGATTATTGCATCGAAGCGGTCGGCAAGACTATCAGTAGGGGCAGGAACCAATGAATATTCTTTTTCGTATTGTCTGAAAATATTATTGAGATAAGAGCGCAAGGTATCAGGCTCTGCTCCTGCACGACTCATATCAAGTCGGATGACAGGTCGCTTCACCCATTCCTTCTCCATTTCCATTATATTCAATCCCTTGAACAGTTCCTTCTTACCCATGAAGTATGCTTCGAGAGTATCTACCAGCACCGACTTGCCAAAGCGGCATGGGCGGCTCAGGTAATTATACTTCTTTCCTTCATTGGCAAGTTGCCAGATAATATCTGTCTTGTCAACATAAAGGTATCCTTCCTTTCTTATTTCCTCAAAAGACTGGATGCCTACGGGAAATCTTCTATTGTTTGTCTCTACCATAGCTATGGATTTTTATTTCTTATTGCAAAGATACAATGGTTTTTCCAAATATCCATGTTTTACCGCTCTTCTTTGAGTATAAATTATGCCTTAATGCTTTCGTTTAAAGATAATAGCATTGACCGATTGTAGTTTTTATTCGGCATGAGCCTTCAACCATTCCAATCTGCGCTGATCTGGCAAATGCTTTACTTGGAAATTCTCAAACTTTGCCTTGAAGCCTTCGCCATCAGGACAAGCTGTAGCCAAACCAACCATGACGGGAGTATTGTCCTGCATCCAGCAGTTGCGCATCATGGTATAGGTCTTGTCGTCGAAAGAATAGAATATCTCAATAGCATCCAAACGGCGGACGACCTTAATCCATACGAAGTCAACAGGCTTGTCGAGTGAGATAACACTCCAGTCGCTGGTGTGATGAGTGACAACACAACTCAAATTGTATTTGCCGTCAACATACTCAATACCAGCCTTCAACCAGTTCTCCTTATCTATTCTGATCATAAGGCCAGCCTGATCGAAGCGCACCTTGTAATCGCCCGAAACCTTAACCTTAGCCTCAAACTCACCACCATAAGTGTTGTAATAGAAAGGGGCGTCGTCCACCGTAAAGCCATAGTGCGAGATGCGCCAATAATCGCAATGGCCAGGAACATCCATAATTATGGTATTGTTCTTGATTTCATAACTTGACGGCTCATTAAACCATGTCATTTTCTCTAATTTTTGTGCATGCAATGGCAGGGCTAATGCCGCAGTCATCACACAATTCATAATCTTCTTCATTATTATCTCTTTAATTTAATCTACTACCAATAACAGTTGTTTTGCTTTGTGGCAGGCTTCTGTCATATTGGATGCCTGCATCTTGTTGATGATGTTCTGACGATGGCGGTCTACGGTATTCTTGCTGATGTCAAGTTTGGAGGCAATAATTTTGCTTGACAAGCCTTGACTTACCAATTTGATGATGGTTATTTCGCGCTCACTCAATAGCTGCTTTTCGTCAATGTCTATCTGACGTTCCTCACCCGTGAGTGTGTTCTTCATGACAGCCACTTTGCTTGTTTTGACAGCAAGGTTGAATAGACAAATGGCATAGCTTACACCTCGTTGGCCCTTGCCTTGGAAATAGAAAATACGATGGAGTGTGTTCAGATATTTACCGCTCTTGTCTGCCATACGCATGGTGTTCTCCATATACCAGTCGAATGCGTTGTCAGTATGTGACGCAATGACGAAATGATTGTATGCCAATTCCTGCAGATTGCGGCGACGCTGGTCGTCTGGGTGAATGCGACACAGAATCTTCTCTTCCCAAATAGAATCTATTTTTTCATAGCTTCCTGCGGGCTCAAAGCCTAAGACGTTGCTCGTCCTACCATAATATATATAACTTTTGTCGGTACGCAGATTGCTAAGCACGGCAATGGAGTTCTCGCACATAGCATACGATTTTGCGATGAGGCGAAATCGATGTTCCTCGTCCTCATCAAACAGGCCATCCATCTGTTGGCGCAATTTCTCATTCAGTTTGTCGTCAATCTCACTCATAACTAATATGATTATGAGTGCAAAATTAGACTAAGAAAATTATAATCACAAATAACTAATAGAAAATATCACTCCTAATGGTTATTTATCAGTATGGCACTTCTTTTAGAAGTCTTTAAATAACATATTTAACTGATGGCAAGGAAGCGATCATCTTGAGAATATAAAACCAAGGCTACCTTTGCTTTTTGCATTGGAAACTATGGGCGAGCATATCATCGCAGAACTGCTGACACAGAACAGACAAGACGTAGTGGAGAAGCTATGGACAAAACAAGCGGCAAAATATACAACGAGCAATAGCAAATACTCGCCAAGCAAGCTTGCCGCTCTTTATGCCATAGAACTGTTGCATAACAAAGACGAAAAGCAAGCCTTGCAACTATATGAAGAACTGCAAAGACGCAAAGCCATGTTCTATCTGTCAGGTGAAACGGCTATGGCACTAAACATTGTCGAGCAAATAGCAAAGTTATGATCTATTATAAACAAAAGTTAAATAATAGCTATTTTATTGCAAATCATTTGGTTTATAAAATAAACTAAGCTAAATTTGCAACCGTAATCATTAGTGTTAGAAGAGAATAATGCTGGCTAAAGCAAGTGAGAGTCGACCTCCTTGCTTCTCTTTTTCCAAAGATGGTTTATAAAATAAACTAAGTGTTTAACCTGGCACATCGCGTTTGATATAGGCAATAAGTGTGTCGCAATAAAGTAAGAAAAAATGGAAGAGAAGAAGATTTCGGAGCAGGAGAGTCTTGAGCTTATCACTCGGATGATAAATCAGACAAAGAAGGATTTGTCTGTAGGCAATGGTGACAGTTTCCTTATGTGGGGCTACCTTAGTGCAGCAATATCGGTGGCAGTAATCGTCATGCTGCTCGCAACCAACGACCCAAGATTTGCTTGGCTGTACATGGCCATACCAATAACGGGATTCACAGCCTCAGGCATAAAGACCTACAAGGCAAAGCGCAAGAGTCATGTGGCAAGCACTTATGCAAGCAACACTATAAATAATGTGTGGGCTATTATTAGTGCCGTGTTTGCAGTCTACGCCATTAGCTGCCTATTACATTTCGGAGAAGTAAGGAGTTGGATTGGAATGTTTTTGTTGGGTATGTTGTTGCCGGGTATTGGCACATACACCACAGGCGTAATACTTAAGGAGAAGTCGATACAGATGTGCGGACTTCTTGGTGTAGTGATTGGCACAGGACTGCTTCGCGACTTTGTTTGTGGTGAACAAGTTATCAGTATTATGCAGATGGGACAGATGGTCTTGTCCTTTGTCATTACCCTTATCATCCCCGGACATATCCTTAACTTCAAAGCAAAAAAGCAACAATAATGAAAGAGTTGGATCCATTACTCCATAGCCAGTTGCGTCTTGCCGTAATGTCAATTCTGCTGAATGTAGAGGAAGCAGACTTCAACTATATCAAGGAAAAGACAGAATCGACGGCAGGCAACCTTAGTGTACAGTTGGACAAACTGGTCACAGCAGGCTATATATCAAAGACTACAGATGGTTCGGGCGTAAAACCCCGAACCATCTGCAAGATGACAGACATGGGGCGCAATGCCATGATGAAATATGTGGAGGCATTGAAGACGTATTTTGCAGGGTTGTAATCCTTTGCCTATAAAAACAATAAGTGATAAAAATTATGAAGATCCTGCTTTCTTAGCACGTCCTTGTCTATGGAGATGTAGACTGGCTCATGTATCATCTTGCCTGCCTTTGAGGGCCATGCCTGATGATGGTCGATTTCTGATTGGCAGTTGTGTTTTCATAAGTGCAAGAATATTTATAATGTCAGTTTGATGTAAGCTCGGTCGTCGAAGCTTACGTTGCCTTCTACCAGACCTTTGGTAGCAACAAAGTCGCCTATGTTCTGTGGATCATTGGCAAGATGTAGTGCCAAGGCTTCTTCGCTTTCTTTTAGTGTTGGTAGCAGAGTAGGGTAGCTGTCAGATGCAAGCACAACGGAATTTGATGCCTTAACGATGCGAGTGCCAGGCATATATATCGGTGTTCCGTCAATTACGGCATACTGTTGGTATTGTCCCTCCAGCATAGCCTTTATCAGTTGAGGCTCAATAGTGCGTCGGGCATCTTTAGGCGACATCCCGTTCTTTATCAAAGTGGCACGCTGCATGGCTATCTCTTGCTCGTAAGGCTTTGAGTTGTCGTAATACGTTCCGTCTATTATGGCTTGGCAGTCGCCCACCATCCAAACCTCTTTTCTGCTTTTGCTATATATAATGGCAGAAGCCGTTAGGCGTTCCTCGGGATGTTCAGCCATACGCTCAGCGATGCTGCGCTTATTATATTCTTCAGCAATGCGAAGCGTTATGCCTCGGCAGAAGTCTGACATGGTATAGTCAGCTGGCATCTGCTTGATATACTCGCTTATGAGCAGCATGGCAAAGCGTCCGTTCTTCATCGGAGGGTCAAGCCTTGTAGGTGTCTTGCTCGTGCTGCCATCAATCACAGCAGCAAAGTCATTGGTTATGACAATGCCGTCCTCGCAGTCGGCAGCAGTATGCTTACCGCAAATGAAATGTTCTGTTATGGTCATATATTCTTATCAATTATTTTGTCAACATTCCAACTTGATGGGCTCCACGCAGAACAAGGGGCTTACGGTTCTCACGCTTGCTCCATTCTGTAATGGTCGTCAGTTAATTGTCTGTGTATCATAATAGTTGTATCATTTATTCTTACTGCAAAGATAACGATTTGTTCCTAAAGCATAGGCAAAATCATACTAAAACTATCCTAAAACATAGGCAAAAACAAGGTGAAATCTTCCTAAAGTATAGGCAAAAGCAAGCGGATGTTCGTCATATGAGTTTTATGTGCTCACCTCATTGCTTGTCTTATCCTAATATTTCTCCTCATCCAGCAAAAACTTATACACTGGCACCACCTCTATATCCATCCCAAGTTCGGCTGATGGTATTGTTTCTTCTTGGTCGTAAGTTATTATCATGCATTTTTTTGCATTAAGGAACTTTCCTACTTTTTGTAGTGCAGAGATTTCCCTATTACGAGTTGCGTCTTCAGTCATACGATACGACACCTGAACGAGCAATCCGTCTTTAGGCACACAGAAGTCGACCTCCATATTTTTGTTGTAATAATACAAGTCTTCGCCATACTTCTTGTATAGTTGTATTGCCACAATGTTCTCCAACAACTTAGTCTCTGGCTGGAAGAGAAACAGGTTCAGAATACCGTTGTCGTAGAAATAATGCTTTTTTATAGTCTCACGTTCGGTGATGGAGTCGGTGAAGCAACTGATGCTGAATGTTAGGAACGACTCGTGCAGATAGTCGAGATATGAAGCTATGGTTTCTCTTGCTATTTTTGTACCGTCTCCTTGCAGAATGTTTTGTAGGCGTTTAATTGCAGTGGGTTGCATAACGCTGTCAGCCAATTTCCTTATAAGCAAGCGAAGACTGCGCTCATTCCTTACACCTTTTCTTATAACGATGTCTGAGTACAGAATTTTTTGATAAAGCGACTGAAGCCACGATTTCTTGTCTTGCATGTTGAAAACCTCCGACAATCCGCCATAGTAGAAATAATCGGAAAACAGTCTTAATACATCATTCTTTATAGGCGACAGTTCCCAGAATTTCGTAAGATGCACATGTCGGTATTCCAGATATTCCTCGAAAGAGAAGGGATGTATCTCCTTTGTCAGATATCTTCCCCCCAATGTAGAGCTTATCTCGCGACTAAGCATGTGGGCATTGCTTCCGGTGATGTATACACGATACTTCTCGTCTGCTAATCGGCGGGCAAAGTGTTCCCATCCTTCTACGTTCTGTATTTCATCGAGGAAGATGATAGGTTGATGACTGAACATCTCGCGATAAGCTTCAAGTATTAGATGCAACTCTTCCTTGCGTATGTCTGTGATACGTTCGTCCTCAAAGTTGATAAACAAGATTTCTTCCAAAGAATGTCCTTGCGCTACAAGATTCTGAATCTTCTGGTAAAGCATATACGACTTGCCCGCACGACGAATGCCAACCAACACATAGTTTGCATTTTCCTCCAAACTAATGTTGCGTCCTTGTAGTTTTACTTTGCCCACAAATTCCTGCTGCCAAAGTATGATTTGCTTTATAACATTCTTGTCCATAATCTTTGCATTTATACTGTTATAATTGCAAAGATAGCATAAATAAATGATATAAACAGCATCTTTTCCGTAAAGATGCAGTCTATACACTGCATAAATCACCCCAAAGATGCAGTGTATAGACTTCACTCTTTGTTGTTTCATACAGATAGTAATGCTAAACACGCTTATTGCAATCATGATGAGTAGACGATAGTGACGGTTTTAGGAGAGCTTTTTTAGTTTTTACATATCTAATTCAAATGTTTTTCGTAACTTTGCGATGGATTTCTCCGTATTTCACGGTAGGATATCCAGACATTGTGGTAAAAAAATATGCATTCGCTATTATTTCGCGTTTAGCCAAGAGCCTCGGAAACTCATTTGGAATAAAAAGCACGAATAATATGTGACAGGTGACTCGTATAGTTATCCCTGGAAATTTGATAAGCGATGCACACGCAATAGGCGTGGTGCATTCTTAGAAATTTCCGGGGTTCCAATCCGAGGCCACCCCGTGCTAAACGCGATAAGGATGGCATCACGCTTTTCTTATTTCTTGTCGTATACTGTCGCGTTTGCGGATTGATAGTTGGGTGCCAACTAAAAACAACTATCAATTTTTATGGCAAACAGTACATTATCAAAAGCAAAGGCTGCCAAGAAAGACGAGTTCTATACTCAGTTCTATGACATTGAGGCCGAGATGGAGGCATATCTTGATTATAACCCTGATGTGTTTCGTGGAAAAACCGTGTTGCTGCCTTGTGACGATCCTGAATGGAGTAACTTTACAAAGTATTTTGCGCAGAACTTTGAGGAATTGGGTTTGAAGAAACTTATATCAACAAGTTATGCGCCTGATAGCAAAACGTATAAAGACGGTACGCAACTATCGTTGTTTGAAACGCAATCGCCGAAGTTCGACAAGGACAAAACAAAAACCCACGGAAAAATCTTTGTGCTTACAGAAGATACTACAGGCGATGGAGTTATTGATCTTGATGATTTGCAGTGGGATTATCTTGAAGGTGATGGCGATTTTAGAAGTGATGAAGTAAAGAAACTGAGAGATGAAGCCGACATCATCATAACAAATCCTCCGTTTTCTTTGTTCAGAGTGTTTTTAGCTTGGATAGTTGAAGCTAAAAAGCAGTTTATCATTATCGGTAACATAAATTGTGTTACCTACAAGGAAGTATTTCCTTTAATTCAAAATAATAGTGTTTGGATGGGATGTACAATTCATAGTGGCGATAGGGAGTTTGAGGTGCCTGAAGGATATCCGCTTAAAGCTGCGGGGTGGCGTATTGATGAGAATGGGAAGAAGTATATACGTGTTAAAGGCGTTAGATGGTATACAAATATAGATCATGGACGCCGCCATCACCCACTCGAACTAATGACTATGGCTGATAATATAAAATACAGCAAGCATAAAGAGGTTAAAGGCAAACAATACAGTGTATATGATAACTTTAAAGCAATTGATGTGCCATATACAGATGCTATTCCGAAAGACTACGATGATATAATGGGTGTGCCTATTACATTCCTTGATAAATATTACCCCGAACAATTTGAAATTGTCGGGATAACACAGAGTTGGTTTGGCATGGCAAGTAAAATCTATCCCAAGCAAATACAAGTGAGCAAGACTGGCAAGAAGTCTGTTGTAACAAAACTTAATGATGGTGCTGCTATTGAGGTGGATGGACCTATAGAAGGGGATGTGTATTATATTGTAGATGGCATTTATTACTCAAAATGTTATGCTCGAATCCTGATACGTAAGAAAAAGTAACAAATTCCCAATACTCAACAAACTAATCACAATGGAAGTAGAATTAAAGAAATATACAATCAAAGAACTTTGCGAGGGGTTCACTTTTAGCCAGATTGACGGCAAGGGACTCTACGGATTGGCTGGAAAACTCACTATTCAGCCAGAATATCAGCGTAATTATCTCTATAGTGAGAAGAATGGAGCAAAGGAGGTTGCTGTTATCGACTCGTTGTTGAAAGAGTATACCCCAGTTCGGGATAAGAAATAGTTCATAAAAAAGTTGGTAGTCTCACAAA
>CAJJOL010000038.1:0-31862 GCA_905193385.1 uncultured Prevotella sp.
ATCCGCTGAATCAACAGGCAACTACGACCGCAGCCGTGAGCGGCTCAACTTCGAGGTTCGGGGCGGCAAGGTTTGTCCTATAGACAAGAGCCGAAGCATCCCGGAGCGCATGGCAGACATCCTGCGGAGCCGTGGAATCAAAGACCCCAACGAGGGACTGGCAGAGCCACGCTTCCGCACAGTGGTCAATTTCATCTTCGGAGGCTCACGAGAACGTATGACAGAATTGGCATTCGGTGACCAGAAGGTGAATCTCACTCACGGAGCGGACAATTCGCATCTAACCCGATGCAAGGACATTGAGGAATGGGCAAAGGATGTTTACCGCTTTGTTGCGGACAAATACGGTGAGGAGAACATCGTCGCTTTCATCTTACACTTGGACGAAACCAATCCGCACGTTCACTGCACCCTCTTGCCAATCAAGGACGGCAAGTTTGCATACAAACAGATATTCGCCGGAAAGGACAAGTACGAGTTTTCTGCCAGGATGAAAGCCCTGCACAGCGAATTTGCCGATGTCAACAAGCGTTGGGGCATGGAGCGCGGAACTTCCGTCTCAGAGACGGGAGCACGCCACCGCACCACCGAAGAATACCGCCGCCAGCTGTCAGAACAGTGCACCACCATTGAGCAGTCCGTCGCCACCCATCAGCGGACACTCGCCTCGCTCCAATCGGACATCCGTCTGGCAGAGCGGAGAGTAAAAGGACTCACCTCAATGGTCAACAACCTCTTGCAGGAGAAGGTTGAGAAGGAGGCGGCACTTGCTGAATTGCATCGGCAGATTCTTGCAGGTCACGACAATCCTGATGCTCTCCGTCAGCAAGTCCAAGAGCTGGAGCAGGAACTGTCCGCTATCCAGTCGAAACTGGACGACAAGCAGGAGAAGCTCTCAGAGGCTGACCGCAAGCTCGATGCCCTGCGTGAGGAGATGACCGCCATGAAGGAGCGCACGGAGGAGTTGCGGCAGGAGGCACACAGATATTCCGATACTATCCGACAAGGTGCGGACACCGTTCTCAGAAATGCCCTTCTCGAAAACATGGTCAGCGAGTTCTCCGAACGTGTGGCACGGCTTTCCAATGAGGGCAAGGACGTGTTTGACGGTTCCCTGCTTCAGGCCTTTGCGGAGAATGGAACGGAGGTGATGTACTGTGCCACGCTTCTATTCCTCGGCTACGTCGATGATGCCACCACCTTTGCCGAAGGTCATGGCGGTGGCGGCAGTTCGTCCGACCTCAAATGGGGACGTGACGATGACGAGGATGAACGCGCTTGGGCACGCCGTTGCATGATGAAAGCTGCACGCATGATGCGCCCCTCTTCCGGCAAAAGGAAGAAACGATAAGCGGCACTGTCACGTATCACCTGTTATAGTATTCACCAGATTAAATTGAACAACATGAGAAAAATACTTATTCTATCCCTTGGCTTCGCCCTTTCATTGGGTGCGCAAGCCAAAGACTATCACCGCACGGCGGACACCACCACCGTTGTATGCAGACTTTCGGCAGACGGTATGCTTCGTCCGCTTAAACCTTCCTACATGAAAGGGGCATTGGTAGCTTCGCCATGGACGGACAACTGGTTTGTCCAAGCGGCAGGAGGAACTACGGTCTTCCTCGGCAAACCGCTCGGATGCAACGACCTATTCGGTCGCATGAAACCGGCATTCTCCGTGTCGATCGGCAAATGGTTCACACCTTCCGTCGGCGGTCGTCTGAACTATGGCGGTATGCAGTTCAACGACTGCAACAACTCCTCGCAGGACTACCAGTACCTGCGTGCTGATTTCATGTGGAATGTCCTCGGCAACCTCTACAAGGACGATGTACACACTCTTGCCAGATGGAGTGTCATTCCATACGTGGGCGTGGGTATGCTGCACAACAAGGTGAATGCCCACAAGCCCTTTGCCATTTCCTACGGCATACAGGGGCAGTATCATCTCTCCCCACGCATTGCTGTTACGGCAGAGATAGGCAACATGACCACCATGCAGGATTTTGACGGCTATGGCAAGGCACACCGCCTTGGCGACCATCTGCTGTCCGCATCCCTCGGCCTCTCTGTCCGCATCGGCAAGACTGGCTGGAAGCGAGTGATAGACGCTCGCCCGTACATCGCACAGAACGAATGGCTTTCGGCATACGCCTCATCCCTTTCTGACAGCAACAGCCGCTATCACGCCCAGCACGATCGAGATTGTCAGACTCTGGAGCAGCTGCGCAAGATTCTTGCCATCGAGGGACTTCTGGACAAGTACGGCCACCTCTTTTCTGACGATGCCGCTTCTTCCGTCACAAATGGCTATCCTCGAAACGACTACAGCGGTCTCAACTCGCTGCGTGCAAGAATGAGAGACAAGTATGGTAATGGTCAAAAGACAAAGGTCATGGAGTCCGCCTCTTGTACAGAAGAATATGGCAATGCTGAAGGTGAGCCGGAAGACGATTACCTATCGCTCATCCACTCAGGAAAGGCTTGCATAGGTGCGCCCATCTATTTCTTCTTTGAACTTGGCACTGACAGGTTGCTCAACAGGTCACAGCTCGTCAATCTCGACGAAGTAGCACGCATCGCCAAGAAATATGGCTTGAAAGTTAAGGTCATCGGCGCTGCCGACAGTGCCACAGGCAGTGAAGCCATCAATGATAACCTCAGCCGTTCCCGTGCCAGATTCATTGCAGAGGAACTGATGAAACGTGGTATGGAAAATGGCACCATCTCTCAGATTTTCGATGGCGGCATTGACGATTACTCGCCCAATGAGGCGAACCGCCATACCAGAATCCTGCTGTATCTATAGCCAGACATACAGCTCCGAACAAGAGCACTAAAACTTTTTTTTCATTGATAAATTTTAGAAAGGGAGGGCTTGTCCGTGATGGATAGGCCCTCCCTTAATCATATATGTATTAACGCATATTCTATGCGCATATCTTTTTTTTATCCGTGTTTCTCAGTACTTGACCAGTCAAGCAGGAAGTCATATATACTCATTATCTGTATGCCGTTTTCGTCGCTCCACTGCTTGGTATGTTCTCCCACGATCAGCAGTTTGCGGAAAGAGTCATCTACAAGACGCAACGACCGTTTCTCCTGTTCCATCTTTTCTGCATCGGGCATACGCCACGCCGACTGGATGTAGATCCGCTCGCTCCCTTTGTTGCAGACAAAATCCACTTCCAATGTCACCCTCTGCTGCTTTCCTTCCGTATTCCTCACTCGATGATAGACGTTACCCACATCCACGAGCCATCCTCGCATACGCATCTCATTGTAGATGACGTTCTCCATGATATGTGTCGGCTCGCTCTGACGGAACGACAGAATAGCATTCCTCAGACCTACGTCCTGATAATAATACTTGGACAACGAACCTATGTATTTCCGTCCTTTGATGTCGAACCTTTCGGATTTTTCGATAAGGAAAGCATCCTGCATATATTCCAGATAAGCCGACACTGTCTTGTCGGTTATGCTCTGCACATTGCTTACGGACTTGAACGTATTGGCTATATTCAGTGCATTGACAGGTGCTCCTATACTGGATGCTACGGTCTTCGACAATTCTTCAAATTCAGGTCTCAGTTCTATGTTGTTCCGCTCGTAGATGTCACGTAGATATACCGTGCGATAAAGGCGACGCAGGAAATCAGCCTTCTTCTCATCCCCAACCTGTGTAAGTAGTTGCGGCAAACCTCCGTACAGTCTGTATTCAGCCCAACCGTCTTCTTTCGAACCATCATACACCGTCATGAACTCCTTGAAGGATAGTGGCCACACATGTATCTCGTCACCTCTGCCTCGGAATTCCGTCACCAGGTCAGAGGACAGGAAACGCGAGTTGGAGCCTGTGACATACACATCCGCCCCTTCGGTAACTGACAAGGAAGAGAGCACCTCTACAAAGTCTTCCACCTCCTGCACCTCGTCGATGATGATATAATAAGTCTCATAGTCAATCATCATCTTTTCCACCCAGTCCAACAGGTAGTCCGGGTTCTTGAACTCTCTGTTCTTCCTACTCTCCATGTCGATGACGAGAATATGGTCTTCTCTCACGCCCTCATCCAATAGATGCTGATGAAAGAGTTTCTTCAGAAGGAACGACTTGCCTGAACGTCGCAATCCTGTGATTATCTTTATGAGCCCGTTGTTCTTTGAACGGCTCAACTGTTCTATGTATCTATATCTGTTTACTATCATATTTTACGAAAAACTGTCACTTGTGACACTTTTTCGGAGGCAAAGTTATATATTTTATCCTAAATCAAAGAAAGAAATAAAGAAAAATGCACTAAAAATCAATGATTTTCCTGTTTTGTAGTGTCTATTCCACTTGCCGATGCCCATTTTTCTTTGCAAAGTTACTGCCCGGGCGAATGGTCAAGTACCGCCATGCTAACAGGCAGAGGACTGAACGACAGCTTTCCGCAAATCAAAGATTTGGGTATTTCATTAACTCCTCCGTCTGTTTTCTTGCCTTATCGCCCTCATTCCGCAGTCTTTTGATGCACGAAAAATCAGTTCCCGACAAGAGGAGCCGAAAGGCTTCAAAAGGAGGGAAGAAAAACAAGTTGAACAAATAATTTCTTTGCGTATGGAATTACACAGATTATCAGAAAACGAGCAGGCATTTGTCGAGTGCTTCTCACGGTTCGTAAACGGTCAGATGGGGTCAGCCGCCAAGGTAGGCAATGCCCTTGCAGATGACCATCGCTATCTTATCAACGAAAAGGGCAAGGTGGTGTTTGCCTTCTTGGAACGCCTTGCCAACGACTATCAAAAAGGTCGTTATGACCAGCGTGACGAGTGGGTGTGCCGATTGGCAGCAGAGGCCATCGAACACCTTGTAGAGAACAGAATGTATTACAGAACACTTAACAACGATTGACTATGGCAAGCAGATTGATTACACCCGTATTGGAGGAGATACTGAAATCCTATCCTCTGTATTCACAGGACGGCAAAGGCAAGGATGCCGTTTGTGTGGCAATATTCTTCATCGGACACGTCCGTTGGTTCGTACTTGAAGGACAGCCGGAAGGTAACGACACCACGTTGTTCACCATCGTATGCGGTCTGCATGAAACGGAGTATGGCTATACCTCCGTCAATGAAATGGAGAGCGTAAAGGTGGATGGCTCCAAATATGGAGTGGACGAGATATTTCAAGTGGAGCAGTTGGACGGCTTCAAGCCGGTGAAACTGAAGAGCATTCCAGACGAGGATTTACAAGCATTCCTTCATAATATGGAATGACCCCAAATTAAATCAGCCGCAGGGACATTACTCCTTGCGGCTGACTATTGTTAGTACCTACTATGAGTAGTAAAGCCTACGATTAGTATATACTACGATACTACTCTCATCTTCGGAAAGCGGACTTGGCAACGTGCTCCTCTTGTACCTCTTCCTTCTGGTACTCCTCCATGTCAAGCAGTTGCTCATACGCAGAGCTGATGTTTGCGTCCATAGAATGGTTGTGGCTGAAAGGGAAGGTATGCTTCACAGAGAGTCCTGCATTGGTCACAGTCCCCACATCCAGGCTATCCTTATCCTTGTTATATTGCAGGTTCAGCAAACCACCATTCGGCATTTGGAATATCGGCATTTTTCGCTGCGCCAATTCCGAAAACTCTTCGGCGGTCATCTCCCTCGCCACAGCCTTCACGTCCTCACTGGCACGTCCTATGCCATAGCGAGTGATATGGTCACGCACTTCTTGCTCCGTATGCTTCAGGAACACCTCATACGTACCGCCGACACTCCCGTTATAGACCACTGCAAAGTCCTTGTCCTCTATTAGCAGGTCATCGCCTCTGTTCTGGCACGGCTTCCTGTAGGTCTGCTCCTCGTCCATGCCGTTCCCGTCATAGTATTCCTTGGCAAGCGTCAGCAGTCCTTGATAGTCACCTTTCTCCTTTAGCTTATCCAGTTCCGATGTGTCATCCGTTGATTGGAGATAGGCGATGGAGGCATAATAGACGTTTTCTTTCGATTGTGAAGGCTCTGTCAGGCTTTTGTACTGGGCAAAAGCCTCCTGATAATTGGTGTCAAGGTCTTTGCCGTGGTCGTAAGGAACAGAGAGTTTCACTTCCAGACCGTTACTCGTCGGCACAGCAATCTTTACAGAGTCCTCCTTCTCATGATGCTGGATATATACAGCAGAACCATTATATGCCAAGACTGCATGGTCGCCGTCATCTATGGATAGATAACTTTTCCCTTGCCCGTTTTCCTGCTCAGCCTTTTTCTCCTGGTCTATCTCCATAGCAATCTTGTCGATATGCTGCGTGAGCATTGAGGTAGCTTTTTTCACATCGAGTAGCGTGGTCTTGATGAACTGCGGCGACTCCTTCAGCGAATCCAGCCAAGACTTCAAATAGGCAGCCGAATCTCCTTTCAGATGCTTTGTCATGCCATACCGCTGAGCGGTCAGCGCAGCCGTCAGTTCTGCCACCAGTTCCTCGCGTGCATACTCTGCCGAGCCGAAGGTAGCGGGCTTGATGCGGTCTAACTGTCCCTCCGCACCCGTGGAGTGTCCCATCTCGTGGAAAAGGTTCGAGTAGAAAGACTCCCCATCCTTGAACTGCCTTTTCTCAGGCATCACAATCTCATTCTTGCTGATGGAGAAATAGGCGGAATCACCGAACATCGGTTTGATGGGACATATCCAACGGTTGTCCGCTATCATCCTATCCACGGGTTCAAAGGCAAACTGCTCGTCCTTCTCTACCTTGGGCATCGAGTATTCCTGTTCCAGTTTCTCCCAAAACTCTGGTCTGACCTCCTTCAGGTTGGTCTGCGCCACATTGAAGACATGGTAAGTCTGAAGCTTTGGATATACATTGTACTTTTCGCGCTCTTCCTGAGAGAGCAGTTTGTAGTCCTCCCACTTGATGTGTTCCTTTGTTTCCTTATTGACCACCGTAAACGTGGTGAGCATCACGGGGAAAGAATGCTCACCTTTCAGTACTGACACACGGGGCTTCTGTTCCTCGTCTTTCTTGCCAGTTTTGTTAAACTGCTGTATGCGGTCGAAGGTACAGAAGCGAGGAATCTTGTAACCCTCCTTCTCGCAATGCAGGAGCAACATCATAGCGTTCATGCCATTATATTCTCGTCCGTTCAGGTTTTTCGGCCATTGCAACGCACCTTCAGTAAACCAGGGCTTTTTCCATCCGTCTTTGCCCGACAGCGACTGAATACGCTCAATCATCATATCGGCAAACAGGTCGAGTGCCTTGTCTTCGGCACTCGGACCTTCCTTAGCATAAGGCTTTCCCATAGTCAATTAACCATTATAGGGCTGCGGAACATATTCGCTCATTTCAGACACTCGGCAGGAGAAGTCCAGTTTGTCATTGAAGACACTGACAGACAATGCCCCTTTGATGTTCGCTTTCACGCCTGGTTGCAGCCATGCCTCGCATTTGCCATCGAATAGGAAGAAACTTACCCAGATGTATTCAAATCCGTCCTGTACTTTCTCTGCGCTGAAAGCGGAGAACTGGCAGTACGGCACACCATTCTTGTCCGTCTTGTCCTCAATGCTCTTGCCCACCTTGCCGCGGAACTCCATCACGCCCTTGATGCAGTCCTCTGCCTCGTCAGGCTGGTGGCTGATGCTGCTTGCCGACAGGTTGAAATAAAGGACATCGCCCCATTTTCTTGGTACCAATACACCGGCTACCTCAATGCGTTCGCCGATGTTGCAGCTGCCCACCTCCGTCAGTGTCCCATCTTTGATGACCGACACCTCGATGGTCTTGTTAATCCCGCTCTTCGCTGGAATGACTACGTTCATGGCAAAGCTCACGAATGCCTTGCCCTCCTTGTTCGTGCGGCAGGTCGCAGCCTTGCTGACCGTTCCGCACACTGTTACATTACATTTGATCATTGCTCGATACTATTTGAATTATACATATCCATCGTCCAAGTGAAATGTCTTAGCAATGACAATAATCTCTTTTCAATCATCATATACTAGCGCACGTATCAGTTCATAGACTATCCACGCTGCTATGATAAGTTGGAAGCCGAGATAGATGATGGCCACGGTCTGACCGAAAAGCCATTGGGTAAGCATGAAGTGTCCTGCCACAGCTACCATACCCACCAGCAATGTACACAGATGACTTGCTATCCTTTTCATTTCCTTTGCAGATTTTGTTGTTGACTCTCAGCCTCCATCCCTTGCTCGAAGTTCTGCGAAGCCTGCTGTGTCGCCACGATGCCTGTCACCATTCCCGCAATCTTCGTCCGTTTGCTTTCTTCCGACAGATTGGCATTGCCCAAAATGAGCGACAGGCGGTTCATCTCCGAGGAGGTCAGTTCACGGTCAATCTTCACCGTACCGCTCTCTGCATGAAGCACAGTCTTGCCGTTCTCACCCACAGTAATGGTGCATTGCCTCATGCCTGGAACAAGCGAGGTCAAATCTACGAGCCGGTTGGCTGCCATGGCAGAGATAAGTCCTTTTTGTCGTTCCTCATCATTGCTGTCAATCTGCGCTGCCAACATCATCAGCGACATGAAGGTGGTCATCGCCATGTCGAGTATAGGGTCATTCGTTCCCGAAATGCCCACGCCGCTGTCCTCCGAGGAAAGGATTTTCTTCATCCAGTCCTCCGACGAAACCTTCTGCTCCTGTGGCGCATTGCTCTTGTATTTTGCCAACAGGTCATTGCCGTTATGCAGGGCCTGTAGCTTGATGTTGCCTTTCTGTCCGATTTCTGCCAGATAAGCGGCTGGATCCATATCCCTTTTTGAGCCGTCAGCCGATACACTCTTCACTCCGAAATGCAGATGCTCGCCAGTGGTTCTGGTGCCGGTATTTCCCGACACCCCCAACTTCTGACTGGCATTAACCACGTCACCTACCTTTACTGCTATGTCAGACAGATGCAGGTAGGAGCATTGCACCTTGCTGCCATCCTCACGGCTGTATTCCACGGTGACGGATTTCCCTCCTGCCGTGTTCGCATTATGGTTCACCGCCACCACCTTGCCGCCGTTCTCCGTGGCCAACACCGCCTCATGGTTCGTCTTGATGTCAATGCCCTTGTGCATCTGCTGCTTGGTGGCATCCATCGGATCCTGGCGATTGCCGAAAGGCGAGGTGATGAAGAGAAACTCCTCTCGCTCCACAGGAAAGGAATACCCGGCAGACTGCGGTACATGGGCAGCAGGCATTTCTCTACGAGGATTATTCTCCACCCCGAACGACCGACCTTCTGCCCGCATCTCAGCCATCACCTCACTGTCATACTTGTCCAGTCCGTTGGCTTCAATGATGCGCTGCAGACTTGCAGCATAACCGCCGCCCGTGGCATAGCCGGCACGCTCAATGCCCTTCGTCCATCCCTTGTAGTCGTCAGGCGACAGCGTGAAGCACTGCGCATAACGCTTGTTCTGCTTCAGGAACTGCGAGTGATGCTCATAACTGTCACCCACGCTTTTGTACTTACAGAATTTCTCGTTGGGCCTATCATCCGTATAGACTCCATACTCTCCGCCATTCTTCAACCACGATGCCGTAGCCTTGATGCCAAAGTGGTTGTTGCATTCGCGCGACAGTTGGCTCTGTCCGTTGCTGCTCTCCAGTATGGCTTGCGCCAAGATGACGGAGGCAGGAATCCCATACATCCGCATCTGTTCTTTGGCTTCCTCCGCATATTGTGCGGCATACGCTGCGTTCTTTCCCATAAGCCTATCTCCTTAGACTGGTGTGTTGTTCTGTTTCTTGACTTTCCTGTGCCATCTGCTTTCCTGTCTCTTTTCCAGGTGACACCATCTCCGTAATTCCACGCTTCGATGATGTTGTCTGCTTCGGCATTTCCAACTGGTCACAGATGGCCACCCGTTCACCAGCACGAATGAGCTTCGGCAGATAGGTGTCGAGGGCATGATATGGGAATCCTGCCATTGCCAACGGCTTGCCTTCATCATCCTTGCGCCCATTGCTCTTTGTCAGCGTAATACCCAATATTTTGGATGCCTTCACCGCATCATCCTTGTAGGTCTCATAGAAGTCACCGCAGCGAAACAAAAGAATGGCATCAGGATGCTTCTTCTTCAAGTCAAGATATTGTTGGACAAGGGGAGAGACAGCAGCCTTGACAGCCTTTTCATCCTTCTTTTCTTCTTTCTTTTCCTCTTGTTTCTTCTCTTCCCTTTGTTCAGAGCTTTTATCTTCCTTAAGTACCACTTCCTTCTGTTCATCATGCTTATCGACAATTGCCGTCTCCGCTTGCTTCACCTCCGTCGCTTCTTCCTGCTTCTCTTGTGTACTTTGCTCGACATTGTTGTCTTTCTGCAATACATCAGCAAACAGCGAGGCGGCAAGGTTCTGCTTGTAGGAATCCCTGTCAGGAGCCACCCACAATCGTTGCCATTGTGACGGACTGACACTTCTCGGCTGCAACTTCTTGCCGTCAATAGTGGCTGCACACAGGCATTCGCCCGATTTGGCACGGAATACTGCCACACGCTGGATGCGGTTCAAATCAACCTCCTGCTCATTACCTCCGAAGATGTCCACCTTCAGGTCGGGTTTCGCCTCTGCCATAGCATAATACTTCTGTGCCAGTTCCTCACGCACACGCTCGATGTTGTCCATCGACTGCTTCAAGGTGGTGAAGAAATGATTGAGGTCTCCTTTGTCGGGATAGACGGCAAAGCCCTCCTTACCTTCGGGCTTGATGTACAATGCCCACCGCTCCTTGTCATCCTTTACCAACTGCACATTGTCGAAACCGATGTCACGGCTGTGGGTTACGGCCTCAGAAGCATCCAACGAGGATAGGTCTTCGATAGACCAGTTGCGCAGTCTTGATACCGTGATTTTCTTGTCGGCGAAATAACTGTCGTCGGGACGGAAGCCCAAGGCTCCGTCGGGATTGTAGAAACGCACGTTGTCATAACCCTCTTTCTGCAAGGCATTGGTGAAGCGTTGCTTGTTCATGCCCTTGATCTCGTTGTTCACCTCCAACGATGCACCCTGTGGCAGCACCACATCGGCGGTCTTGCTGGCATCATCACGCACGATGACCACAGTACGCTGCTCCTCGTTGGGATGCTGCTTGATTTCGTCTGCTACGAAGTAGTGGTTGGGCAACTGCACCTGTATCTGCGCCGTCTCTCGCTGATGCTGGTCGGTGGCATACTCCACCTTTTCACCCAGTTCGGCTTTCTTCAACACCTTCAGCGCACCGTTCACCTCACTCTCGATGGCATCAATCAGACAAGGGTCTTCCTTCAGTTCCCTCGTCCAATAGTCCACCATGCTAAGGCTGTCCTTTGACAGACGGGCAGGCAGTCCCAGTTCGAGCATCTTCACGCCCGAAGCTATCTCAGTGATGAGTCGTTCCTTCTTCACGGCATCCTCCGACGGGGCTTTGCCGTTCTTCATGACCATGCCCTCACGTGCCAACCGCTGCTGATGACCGGTGGCAGACACCAACTGACGCATCATCTCCTGTACATAGTCATTGTAGTGCTCGAAGTCACGCTGCCGTGGCAGGTAGATGACATCCTTCTCGGTGTCGTAGTGCGCCACACCCGTGCCGTCCTGACGTACATTCACGAGGTTGTCCTTCATCTTCTGAAGGAATCCGTTGACGCACCCATGCAGCTGCTTGTCCTCCTTGTCGCCATAACCTCTATCCTCCACCGTGCCATCCTTCTTCAATGCCGTAGTGTAGGCTGTTTCGTTAGCCATAGGCAGTAGCGTCTGGTCGATATTGAACAGCACACGGATCTCACGGTTTTTCACTCCCTTGTACTGCTGTTTGTCCTGTTCCGACAGTTCTGCGTATGCCTCCTTGGTGATGACATCGTCGGGATTGTTGCGGTTGACGTACTTATTCCAATTGTAATACAGGAACGGCACACCTTTCTCATGCTCCCTCACGCTCTCACCCCGTGCCTTCGCTTCGGAGAACTGCGTAAACAGATTGCTCTTGCAACCCTTGGCATCGGAGTCAAGGGCAAGGACAAGGGCATTGAACGGACTGACCGAAAAGCCCTTGGGATAGAGCTTCGGATAGAGTTTGCCGCTTGCATTCAACCAATGTCCCTTGGCATCCACCGCACTCGTCAGTGCCTCAGTGAGCAGCGACACCTGCTTCTCCGCCGTCCGCTTCTCAAATTCTGATTTCTCTTTCATGCTTTTATCTTTTTGTTTATCTCAATCACATTCTATAATTGGCTTACCAAGCCACCGTTCCCGACAATTTTGTTGTCGGGCTTCACTGTATTCCCCTCGGTCGCACCACGCTCTCCCGTGCCTGCTCTTCGTACTGCATTGCTGCCATCTGTCGCATCTGGTCGTTCTTGGCAAGTATGGCGTTAGCCAATGTATTCAGCGGCAATGCCCCCGACTGATGCGCCCCAATCACACTGTCAGGCAGTTGAATGGTACAAGGCACATGGTCAATGTTGGCAACGAGACACCGCCCTTGCAGCATCGGGTTGCTGATACGAGGATTGAGTGGTTCATCAGGATATTGGCGGTACTGAATGCGAGATGCAGCAGGACTAACTGTAGGTGCAATGCCTTCCTGCTGTTTCCTGCCCAGCACCTCATGTCCCGCTTTGTTGAGCAGATTGGCACCTCCCATACCCATCAACAGCATCTTCAGTATAGGATTCTTCACGAACATTCCAGCCACGATAGAGGCCAAAGGAAGGAGGCTATTGTCCATATTCAGCGATTTTGTCTTGCCAGTGAACAGTCCCACCAGTACATCGGGCAGCATCGCCAACACATAACCAAGGTTCTTGCCGATGTCTGAAAAGCCGTTCAGTCCAAAACTCTGCAACAGCCCGTCCCATCCATTTTCGTTTGTTTGTAAGGCTGTTTCCTCCTGCTGGACTACAGATGGTGTTGCCTCTTCAGTCGATGAATCAGGAGTTTCTTTCGGTTCTGCCTTCTTCTCCTTCTCAGCCTCTGCATCCAGTCTCGCCTTAACCTCCAGATACTCGTCTTCCTGTCCAGGCGCAACTATCAAGGGCACATCCTTGTACTTGCCTGTACGTTTGGTTGCTTCGTTTCTCTGAGGGTCAAGGAACGTACCTTTGTTCCAAGGAAAAGAGGTCTGCTCGGTTTGTTTCGTCCAATCCATAAAAGTGATATTGCTCGTGGGAATCTTGTTCTTGAAATGGCTGTTGGTAGCCTTGATATAGCTGTTCTCGTGGTTCTTGATGACTTTTGCCTGTTTGCGGAATGAGGCGAAGACGTTGGTGCCCGTACCGAAAACTCCCTTGCTGATACACTCCTCGACACAGACCTCTTGGCTGCTACCTTTCTTGCTTAGGTGCTCCATGCCGACATTCATCACCATATCGATACCGACAAACTTGGCGAAGGTTGCCCATGAGCCAATCCCTCCCATGGCCACGACATCGGCACCCGCTCCGGCTGCCCATCCCGCTGCCTTCTCTGTTCGAGAGGGCTTATAGGCTGCCTCTCCTTTGGCTTCTATCTCTGCGGCAAGGGGTGACTTGTTCAGTTCGTAGGGCAGACCGAACAGACTGCTTTGTGCCGCCTTGCGGATGATATAGTCGGCAGAAGATGTTGGCATACGGTCTTTCACCATTTTTTCTATCATCAGCTGCTCCATGCGGTGATCGATATAGGCGTATGCCAAATCACAACCGAGTTGTTTAGAGAGTGCATCGTACCGCTCTCGTCCTATCTCCGTCACCACCGCCTTGCGCCATTCCTCAGCCATCACGGCAAGGTCACGCTGCATATCCTTGTTGCCGACAATAGCCTCCTTGCACATCGCCAGATAGTCTTCGGTGGTCTTGCTGTTCCACTTGCCTGTAATCTTCAGCGTGGCGTATGGGTCATCACCAGGCATATTGGCAGTGGCCAATGAGCGTAGGATGCCAGCCGTACTGTTGGAGTAGGCTCGCATCTCGTCTGCCTGTCTGTTGGACAAGTCCCGTTGCACCCTGCCCATCACGGGGGCAAGGTGACACCCGAAGTAGTCGCCCATCAGACGCTCTATCTCTGCGAATCGCTGACTGTTCTTAACTGCCATATACCTTGTTTATATATTATACTGCTGTAATATCTGTTCCTTTGTCTGCTCGATGGCATTGTGATATATCTCCATCTGCTTAGGATAGTGTTCCTCCAACCATGCGTCCTTGTCCACTTGGCAGTGGATGAACTGCACGGCCATACGTTCCTCAATCTCCACGGAGGGTTCCCCCTCTTCCTTACCATTGAACCATGCCTTTGTCCACCATCTCACGCCAGCCCGGTCGGGATAGACGCTCACTATCCTCGGAATGTCGAAGCTCTGGATATCCACGTCCAAGTCGGCAAGAGGGTCGATGATGCCGTCATGCGTCAGGGCTTGCTCTTGGAGTTTTTTTTTAACACCTCGTCCATCGTGGAGAGATATACCTGATGTCGCATGGCAAGATAGTTGAGAAAGTCGGCAATGAGCAGGTTCTGCACCTTAGTCGCCAAAGGCATACAGCGGTTGCCGATGCCCAAGGGATTAGCCATGCTCGGCATGGTCTCGTAGAAATAATGCTTGCTCGCTCCCAACGAGAAGATGTTTCTCAACGACTGCTCCGTATGTTCGGGCAGAGAGTATGCTCCTTGTTGAAGGTCCTCGAAGTAGGAGGGAAGGAAGCGGAGCATCAATGCCTCTATCTCCTGACGGTCGGTGTCGTAGGGTGAAGGGATGTTCATGTCCAGTTCATTGATGCCCATTTGGGAATTGTGCTCCAATGCCTTGATATTGCCGTAGAGCATGGTGAGGAACTCCAACGGATTGATTTCCTCTCCGTCAAACCTCACCTCCATGTGCAGCAGGTCGCCACTGATGGCGATGGTCTGACCGGCCTTGACGCTTTGGGAGAAGTTGGCGAAGACATTGGAGAGATGCCTGTAAGTCACTTCGTATTTGCCGTAGCGGATGGTCTGGTAGATGCCATGCTCCGCGTCCGACCCAATGGCAGAGACGGTTCCCGTTGCCACCGCCGACAGCAGGTAATGGTTCACTGAGAAGTCTATGCCGTGATGGAAGAATGTTTCTCCCGTCACGGGATTTTTCTGCTCTCCGTAACCCAAGGACATCTGCACGTCCTGCTTTATAGGCTCCTCAAACGGCATACAGTAGCCGCTCGATGAGCGCAGTATCATTTCTTCTGTATATCTCATATCACTGTATATTGGTTATCGTTTCATCCCTCTGCTTTGGGTCTCTGCTTCTTTCATGTTCTGCCCATGTGAAGACGTACCGCCTCTGTTAGGCAGAGTTTGCGCCACCTTAGAATTGTTCCCGATGATCATCGCTCCAAGCAGGGCACCCGCAATCTTGCTCATCCAACCAAAGCGTCCGAATACCATGAAGGCGGCAGCCACCAGTCCGACGATGCTCATACCCGACACGTTGCCCTTGCCGATATTGCCAAAGAGATTGCCTATCATGTCGCATCCTACGCCTCCGAACATATTCCTAAAGAAATCACTGATGCCGCTGAACTGGGTGTCCATCTTTCCGGCTACAGTGTTCACCGCATCAACGGCTTCACCAGCCTTGCCCGTCAGACGTTGCACATCGTTGGCGGTTTGTGCCACCGCTTCCGTGGCATTCTCGCCGATGACAGCATCACCTACGATGCGTGCCACGCTCTTGTCTGTGGTCAGCTTCTCCCATGTCACATAGCCTGCGGCACTACCCACTGCGGCCGTCTGCATAGCCTTGCCGGCTCCCATAAGGGTGCGTTGCGGGTGGAGTGCCGCACTGCCTAAGGTCTTTCCAGTTACTCCGATGACATGGCCAGTACCTCGTGCCGCCTTGCCACCATATTTCAATAATGAACTCCAAAATCCCATATCTTATCGTTTTTTAATCACGGTTTGACTTCGTCTTCTTCTGTCACGACTCGGCATAGCTCGAACAAGTTCGGCTCTGCTCTCGCTGCTCCATCAGTTTACGTTCTTGCCCACCTGCTTCCACCGCCTCTTGGCAGCCGCTGCTATCTCGGCTTTGTTCGCTTTGGTGGGTCTTGCCCCTTCGTCTATCTCCATCCAAACATCGCCCATGGTGGTGTATTTCACCGCCCTCGTCAGTCGCTTCAACTGCTTGTTCATCTTCTTCAGTTTGGGTCGGATGCCGAAGACTATCTCCACACGCTCCTTCTCGGTCATCTTGTTGCCCGACAGGCATACCGTGCGTATGTCATTAACTATCTCGATGCTGTTCATAATCAGCTCGCGGTATATCTTGTTGCGCTTGGCTGACAGGGCTACGGCAAGTCCGTTGGCAGGATGGGCATCCAACTGCGCCACCAATCCACCCATATTGTCCACCAACTGACCTATCTCGTGATAGAAACCATATATCTGTGCGGCATAGCTGACGATGGAACGGAAGGAGTCCAGATAGTTGTTGAACTCCCGCTGCAGGTCGGTAGTGGCTTCCACTTCCTCCTTGGTCCAGATATGGCCGGTGGATTGTAGCAGCATCACTTTCTCCTGATTCTTCAGTTCTTTCTCCGCCTTGTTGGTGTACATCAGAATCATCCCCGCAAGAGTCGGGTCGTTCTGCGCCCGCACTCCTGCAAAAGATGATATAAACATAAAAATGGCAATTGATATGAAATACTTCATGACTGATTCCTTTATCGTTAATCACTGATGGTCATACGTCCTGCTCTGCGCCATCTGCTAAGGGCTTGGGTGGCTATCTCTCCATTGCTTCGGTCTATCATCCCTGCCGTCACGCCGTTCCACACATCGGTCATGGTGTAATATCGTATAGACAGATAAAGACGATGCAGCTTCTTGCTGAAGGCACTCAGCTTGTCGTTCAGTGCCCACAGCGTCTTGCTCCTTTCCGCACCAGTCAGCATGTTCTCTTTGCCTCCTTTGGCGACTGCATCTTTCAGCAGTGTGAAGACGGACACCAATTCCGTGGCGGTCTCCATATACAGGTTGTTCATCGAGAGGGTGGCAACGATGCCTTGCGGATTATTGTTGATGGCCTTGCGCATCTTACACAAGGTGATGAATATCTTCACTCCATCGTCGTACAGATAGGTACAGGCTTTGAGGGAAGAGGCATAACCACTGGCGGTTTTCAGATAACTGTTGTACTTCTTCTCCCATTCGTGTATCTTGGTGAACTCTGCGGCGATGGTATTCTGCAACAGGGCAGTCTTGGTCTGACCTTTGATTTCCTTCTCTATCTCACCGTTGATGGCTTCGTTGCCCTCTGCTAATGCCATCCATTCCAAAGGGTTGGCAGTCACAATCTGTGCATGGGCTGACGGCACGCTCAGTACCAATGCCACGACAATGAACCAAATCTTATCTATTCGTAATCTCATATACGCCCTTTCTTCGTTTGTTCGTTTCTACTCTTGTTCGTATCACACTCACCACGTCATAGCTGTTGCTGATGCCGGTCATTTCCAGTTTCGGTGTCGTTCTATCCATCGACAACACGGTCACGCTTTTCAGTCCGCATAACTGTTGTATCAATGTCTGATGCTCGGCAAAGTCCACCACTCGGTACAACTCCATGTAGTTCACGCTCCGCTGAAACACTCCGTGCTCACAGATGAGTTGCTCGCTCCCGATATGGTAGCGGATACTCCTCAGATAGATGAATCGGTAGAGTAAACAGAGGGAGAACAGGAGGCTGAAGACAAGCAACAGGGTACTATATGCACAACCGGGCAATCCTCCGATTAGGAGCATTGCCACGCACAACAGCAACAGAGGCAGTTCGTTGATGAAAAACTGTCCGATGCTGGGGCACAAGGTGATGATGCTATTATCTTCTTGTCTCATACGCTTCTATGATATGTGTTCTTTTCTTCTTTTTCCCTTTGTTTCTCTGCCTTGCCGGCTGCGATAAACTCGGCATAGTCGAAGGTATCTGGTTCGCCCTTGGCAATCAGTTCTGCTGATTTCTTGTTGAGCAGCGCATCGTTCCAGTCCTTGTAGCAACCCAATGGATGATAGGCTTGCACATGCTCGTGACGGAAGCCCATCTCTGCTGCCACCTTCCTGAAGTTTGCAACAAACTGCCGCCCTGCATCGTCCTTGTCAAAACCCAAATAGTGCCGTGCGTTGGGAGTAACGGACAGAAGTCCTCGCATCTGTCCCTCGGTGGGTGTGCCGCCCGTAGATACATACACCATCTTTACAGGATTTATCTGATACTCTGCCATGGCATCGTAGGCACTCTCAAACCATACAATTTCGCTTGCTTTATCCAACGGCTCGCCCGTGAGGTTGGCAATCCACAGTCCTTCACTGCTGTTGCTTCCTTCTGCCTTGCCCTTGTAACCGCCGCTACCGTCCATCTTCGGTCGTCCTCGTTCCTCAAAGCCCACAGTCTTGTCGGGTGTCTTGGGCAGTACAAGCGGAAAGGCAAGGTTGGCAAAGGTAAGTCCATCCGTCCGATGCTTAGTAGCCAGACAGAAATGCCGATGAAAAGCATACTGCGTATAGAGGTCGATGCCTCGGAACTTAAAATAGGGATAAAACCTTTTCTGCGTTTCCCTGTCCTGCGGATTGAACTTGTGGATGTCGTAGTCATTCAGGTTGAATGGCTTTCCGTCCTTTCTTGGTTCTGTAATCTTCGATGGTCTGTCCTCTATGGGTTGGTTGAGCAGTCGGTTGCAGACGAGGTTGACGAGTCGGTCAGGAGACATTCCCACCTTGTTCTCTGAAAACATTTCTGGATGCTCCTTGATGAACGAAATGACATTATACACCTTCTGCTGCGGTGGTTGGAAGCAACATTTCCCATTCTGCGTGACAATGAACTTATCACCACGCACCCGTCTGCCCTCACTGTCAGTACGCACATACGACGGATAACGCAAGCCATCTCTCTTGTTCAGATGATACCCTGCGTCCACCAGTACTTCCTGTATGCTCAACCTGTCCAGAAAGTCATCGTATGTCAGTTCACTACTCATTATAAATTATAAATTGTAAATTATACATTGTTAATATCCTCTCCTTATCTCCGTGGCAACATGATTTGCTTCTGCCTCAAAGTACCTTGCCGCAATCTCCTGTGGCGAATCCACTCCCGGTTTGAAGTAAGGACGTGGACCGCCATGATGCTCTGCATAGAACTCCGGGGCTGGATGGTGATGATGGTGGCTTATGTCATGCGCCACCTCTGCTGTAACGACTGCTCCTGCCGTCAGAGCCGCCAATATCTTCGTGCCCAGTCCGGCGTTGGTTTCGGGGCGTGTCTTCATATCCACTTCACTGAAAACCTTGGAGAAGAGTTTCATGCGATGGTAGTCATCCACCGCCAAGAACTTGTCGTAGTCCTTCTGCTTGATTTCGTGCGTGATGGCTTCTCCATTGATAATGGCGGTCATGCGATACTTATCTTCGCCTTTCTTATCTCCCTCCATCGGAGGCACTTTCTCCACCATGATGTCACCGACTTTCACTTCACGCCCATGCGCTCCCTCACGATACCAACCCTTGTTCTCATTAATCAAGGCAAGGTCTTCACCTCTCACCATGGCATCGCCTTGCAACACGTCACGTCTGACAGTCTCGTCCTCTTCCAACGGAAGCAACCGTTCCTCGTCTTGTTGCTGACGCTGCTGCAACTCCTGTTCAAGTTCGGGATGCAGATGCAGGTCGATGCGCTCCTTGCTATTCAGTGTGTCCATCAGGATTTTGTCAGCAAAGTCGTCCTTGATGATGCCATTCAGCAGTTCCAAGCGTTGAACGACGGGCACTTCCTTGATGGAGTTGGAGGTGAGTTTCTTCAGTTCCTCATCTGTCAGGTCATACACCATGTCGGCATTGACGCTGTTCGACTGAATGGTCAGCGTCTTCGCATTCTCATCAATGATGATGCCATGCGATGCCAGACACTCCTGCCACTTCTCATTGGTGAAATAGACAGGCGAGGTAATCAGTTCCTTATAAGGCTTGGCTGGCTCCGTGCTTCTCGTGCGGCTGATGGAAGGCATTATGATTCCCTCCAAATCTTTCAGCACATCCTGTTGCTGAGGGCTATAACTCTGTTGCTGTCCCTTATAATAGAACCCATAACCGCCGCTCTGCAATTCGCCAGGCTTCATTCTGCCGTCCCAACGTTCAGGCACAATCGGGGCTTCGGGGAAGAACAATCGTCCTCCAACTCTGCGAAGATGGAATCCCTCCTGACTGCGTGGTGTCCAACCTAAAAAGGGTGGTGGCATATCGATGCGCCCCATCCGTCCATACTCGCCGATACCAACACGATAGCCGTGCAGCCCCATAGCTACACGACCGTTGGCATTGCGTGCATGAACGAAGTTCTTGGGCATATAGAAGTCGTTGCCCACAATGCCCGTAAAGGTATTGTAGGCTAACTTGTTGGCATGATTCGTACCCCAGTCGGTCAGAGCCAACATCTGCTTCTCGGTGATGTTATAGGTAAGCAGCGGACTGTCATGCCCTTGCACCACAAGCTGATAGCCGCTGCCATTACTCACCACATGAGCCTGCATACCATTGCGCATGAGCAAGTCACGCATCTCTGGTTGCAGGTCCATCTGTTGGGGATTCGTATTCTTTCTTATCGCCATACTTATTCTTCACTCTTCATTCTTCACTCTTCATTTATCATGCTTCACCGTTCTCTATTGCCTTCTCCAGTTCCTCATCTTTGTGATGGACAAACTGCTCCGCACTCTCTTCACAAATGCAGAGTCCGTTGTTCAGACAATAGCTCTCATATTCTTCCTGCCATTCAGCAGAATGATGGTTGACATACTCCAACCAACCGTACTCGCCGCTCTGTATCTTCTCGACGAGCACATCCTCTGGATAATATTTATTTGATGCCATATACTTATTATATTATGTGTAGATTATTTGTGCATGGAAAAAGAGGCGCGGTTGCGCTCTCCATTCTTCTTCTGCTCATTCCAAAGTTCTTCCGTGTATTCCTCTTCAGGCACATAGTCAAGATTACCGTCATCGCCCATTACCCAACAGCCATAGCACCCGAAGGTGTATTTGTCCCACTCTCGCTTGGTGTTCTCCTTCCACTTCTGACTGTCGCCTTGATTAATCCTTATGCCGGTCTTATCGTTCAGGTCAATACCCACCGTCACCTGTTCGTCCTCCATGATGAGCGTGAGCGGCTCACCCTTCTGCATCACGGTCAGTTCTGCCGAACTCAGTTTCAGTTCATCCTTCAGCACCTCCAAGTTGCGCCCGATGACAGGCGTAGGTACCGACATCACCTGATTGGTCTCCGTGTCAATCTGCACGAAAGCCTTGCTGCTCCTGCCATCAGCATCCTTAACATCGGCAAGGATAGCCTTTCCAGCCAGCAAGTCCTCCTGCTGTTCCTGAGTAAAAGCCTCCAATGGTGATTTCTCCAACTGCGGATAGAAGACCACATCCACCTTGCCGTCCTCCATACGGACCAACGCAAATCGGGTGCGGCTCTTCAATGTCTCGCCCTCATCATTATTCACCTGAATGGGCAGCAACGGTGAACGTCGTCCCTGACCAATATCTTCCAACGCCCACATGGGCAGGTCTTCAATCTTCTCTTGTGTGAGACCAAAACGAGCCAGTGTCTGATAAGGCACCTCGCTCTCTTCAAATCGTACTTGCTTCATACTTTAACTTTGAATTTGAAATTAAACTCATGCAAAGTTATATACCTATTCAGAGACAAGCAGAATTGCATAAGATAATGCGTGTTATTTTTGACGATTATTATTATTTGAGTTTGATTTCTGCTCAAAAATCAAACTCGATTGCTATATTATGTTACAATCTTCTTGTCTTCCCTTTGTTCTTTATGCCAGTCAAAGAATTGCTTGTTACTTTTGCACCATGAAACGATTTCTACTCATCACAATAGCAGCAATATTCTGTTCATCAGCAACAGTATGCGCTCAGTTCAATACCGTCACACAGACTAAGGTACACCGCAAGGCTGTGCCAAAAACGACGCAGTCCGCAACATCCGAACAACTGCCTCCGTGCTCGCCGCATCAGCGGCGAGACTCTCTTGCCTTTGCCCCATTACAAACCCAAACGGAGCAGACCGACCGCCACACGGCACTTGTCAGTCCACTCCGTCATATCTCTGTCACCAGCCCTTTCGGCTACCGCAGAGACCCATTTACAAAAAGAAAAGCCCTACACAACGGGCTTGATTTGAAGGCAAATTACGAACCCACATACGCCATGATGCACGGCGAGGTCATCAAGGTAGGCAAGGACAAACGTTCAGGCCTCTATGTCACCCTCCGTCACGGCGACTTCACCGTCAGCTATTGCCACCTCTCCCAAACTCTCGTCACCAAAGGCACCCACGTCCGTCCCGGCATCATCATCGCGCTGACAGGCAACAGTGGTCGCAGTACTGGTCCCCACCTGCACCTCACACTCAAAGACACAAAAAAAGGACGAGCCATCGACCCGTCCATTCTTCTCAATCTTATCAAGCATCCACTCTAATAGAACGCCTTGTCTTTTGTCGTTCACATCACCCCTTCCGCATTGCAATAATGTCTTAAATATCTAATCCTCAACAATTTCTATTCTTGAAAAACAAGTGTTTTATTCACGAATATAATATGATTTCGTGAAAGATGTCATAAGATGATACTAATATCTATGCTATTTGTCAATAAAGAACCCGTTTCTATGCAGATATTCTGAAACGGTTAGTGTTCCAATCCCTATCTGCTCACACAACAAAGGAAGTTTCTTGAACAACTTACCGTCATTCTGCTGCCTTGTTTCCTCCGTCATTACTTGCATCTCTTCCAGATGGATAGCGTCCGAGTGTCGTACATTCAGTGCATAAATGATAATCTTAGCATCACCTGTTTTAAGGTATTCTTCCTTTTGCTCTATGTATTCTTCTTCAGTCAGTTCCTGCTTCTTCAGTCTTACACAGAAATTGTTGTCTATCATGTTGCTGAATCTCTCTGGGGCACATGGAAATAGATCCTTTGTCGGAATGACCAATTTCTTGTCTTTGAGGAAAGGCATCTTTTCAACTGCAATTCCTTTGGAGGTGCGTTTTGATTCATCCAGAATCACATCAAGTAGCATCAAATCCTTGCGGGAGAACGCCTCTTCCAGGAATGAGTACAACTGTCCGTCCTTATCCAAGGGAAGATAATTCTTGGCAATCATCACCAATGAGCATGTATCAACAACTATCGCCATAACTCCCTCTCAAAATTTGCTGGTTTGACATTGAGTCTCGAACAGAAAGTGGTCTCGTTGACCACTCCATTGAAATAGGCATATTGCATGGTTTTCAAGAATAGCGGAGAAATGATGGGCTTTGGTGTTCGCCCGCCTCTCTTCTCAGAGTTTTTCAACTTTTCCTGTTCCTCTCTTCTTCTGTATTCCTCTGCCAATTCACTCTTGACATTGCTGTAGCTCGAATAGCTGATTTTCCTGTCGATATACATCCTTGTATATAAGGCAAGACGGCTAATGTGCGTCCGTGCACTGATAGCCTTGAAGAGGTCAATGCAGTAGTCGTTACGGGAATCTACACATGCTATGTTAGCAAGTGTTTCTGCTTCTTGTCCCATAATGAACTGATATGCAAAATCATTGCACCATCTTTCGACATCACTGTATGAAGTCTGTGCCGAGATGTCCATCATGTCCACCGACTCCACTTCTTCAATCCCCAATAGACAATGCCCCAATTCATGCGCCAGAGTGAATATTTCTCGCTTGTAATGCTTATGATGCTTAAGCACTATCACATTGGGCTTAAGGTAAAAACCGTCAATGTTGGTTTTCTCTTTCTTGTTCCATGTCTCTATGTATTCAAAGACAAAAATGCCATGATCGGCGATTTTTTCTATCATCTTCACAAGAAACTGCCTATGATTGACAGTTTCCCCGGGATAAAAAAAATCTCTTGCACGTACGGCTACTGTCTTAGGGTCATCTTGTAGGGTGTAGTGTTCTATGTCAAACTTCACATCCAGTTGCGACAGTTTGTTGTATGCATCCAAAGCGTTTTTCAGACTCTCGAATCGGTTTACAGTACGGATCGACTCCAAGTTCAGCTCTGTTCCGAATGAGGTCTTGCGGAAGAAGATACTGCTGCTTGCATTGGTTGACAACTTAGAATAGTCTTGAAAGAAACTGACTTCTTTGTCGAATATCTCACCTATACGCTTCAACACCCCCAAATCAATAGAATCTCCACTGATGTCTGCGGCTCCTGTTATCCGTTTCCTGCCTTTGTTCAGAAGAGACAACAAGTCATCCACCGACATCTTGTATAATGCCAGCAGGTATTCTAAACGTTTCTTGTTAATCTCTACTTTCATATCAGCCTCGATTGAACTATTGTTGTTTTGATGCAAATGCTTAGGCACAATTTTGCGTTGCAAAATTACACATTTTCACTTAAATGGGCGAATTTTCATGCTGAATATCACTGGAATTTATGTTTATTTTGCTAAATCGCTACATTTTGCCACCAAAAAGACACAAAAATAGGACGAATCATCGACCCGTCCTTTTGTTTTTAGCCTTTTTCGTTCTAACCACAGCCTGCAATGTTATTCATCAACTGGTTCATCACTCGCATGTCTCATTTCGTAAACTGTCCATAAGGCTAACACACATTCAATGGCTATCACGGTAATGGCCGCAGTCATGCCCCACCAGTGGGCAATAAGCATAAAGATGCCAGCCTCAATGCACAACGCAAAGAGGATGGTAACAATAAGTGATAATATTCTATTCATTCTACGGTAACTGATTTAGCAAGGTTTCTTGGCTGGTCAACATTCCTATCCTTGTTGATGGCGATGTAATAGGCCAGCAACTGCAATGGGACGGAAACAACGAGAGGTGTAAGGCATTCGGGTACGTCGGGCACTTCAAGGCAATGGTCGGCGATGTCCTTCATTGCGTCATTGCCCTTGGTAATGATGGCGACAACCGTACCGCCACGCGCCTTCACCTGCCTTACATTACTGATTATCTTGTCATACAGCGAGTCCGTTGGAGCAATGACCACCGTGGGCATCTCGCTATCTACAAGTGCAATCGGTCCATGCTTCATTTCCGCAGCAGGATAACCCTCCGCATGGATATAGGATATTTCTTTCAGCTTCAACGCACCTTCAAGGGCGGTGGGGTAGTTGTACCCACGACCGAGATAAAGGAAGTTGCGGGCATAGGTGTATATCTTCGACAAGTTCTTGATTTTGTCAGCAAGTCCCAACACATCTTTTATATATAGGGGCATGTTCTTCAACTCCCGGACAATCCTCTCTACGGTTGCATCATCCACAGTACCACGCATCTGTCCCACGCAGAGGGCAAGCAGCATCAGCACCGTTACCTGTCCTGTAAAAGCCTTGGTAGAAGCCACACCTATCTCAGGTCCTACATGGATGTATGTCCCGGAATCCGTATTTCTTGGGATAGAGGCACCCACGACGTTGCAGATGCCATACACAAAAGCCCCCTTGCTCCGTGCCAACTGTATGGCGGCAACGGTTCCGAGCGGTCATACTTCCTTTGTAACTCCATACACTTCTCAAAGGAGAAGTCGGATGCCTCAAAAAGAGGCTGGATAAGGTGGGCGCATTCGTTCAGCAGTCCCTTGACGATGTGGATGTTCATCTCGTGGCAGTTTCGGCAAATTGCACTGTTGCAGTTGATATACCGATGACTGTTGATGAAGTCATCCACATAGCGGTCATACCGCTTGCCATTCAAAATCACATCCTGAAGATAGAGTTCTCTCGCTTCTAAGAGTAACTCAAACAATTCTTCTGCTACATCCTGTTCGGTAGCGAAGTGGGTCAGGTGTTGCTTCTCTTCAAAAAAAGAGAAGACTTTTTAATTTGTTTTTGCATACTAAATTACTTATTTATAAGTTTATGACGACTGAAATATAAAAATTACACAACATGGTTCAGTATTAGGTTATAATTCTTGTAAAGTTACATTCCTCCTCCCAACGCATGGTAAAGTTTAATTATACTTTGTATGCGTTCAAAACGAGTTTGTAACTGTTGCACTTCCGCTTCGAGAAGAGACTGTTTGGCGGTCAGCACTTCCAGATAGGTGGTATTGGAATGACGCATCAGCGATTCTGTCTTTCGCACAGCGTCGCATAATGTTTCAACCTGCCGAGCATTGATTTCAATTTGCGATTTTGCCGTCTGCCATGCGGTCAGAGCATCGTTCACTTCCTTTCCTGCGTTCAGTAATGATTGCCGGAACAACAGTTTGGCTTCTTCCTGACGGCTTTTGGCTATCTTCAAGTTGGCGATGTTTACGCCCCGGTTGAATAACGGCTGTGTCAGGGAACCGATGGCATTAAGTAACCATTGTCCGGGATTTACGATTACGCCACCGCCGTTATTAGTCCATCCAAGAATTCCCGAGAGGGTAATATTGGGATAGAAGGCGGCACGGGCCGCATTGGTGGCGTAGAATGCTTGCGCCAGTTCCATTTCAGCCTGACGCACGTCGGGACGGTTGGAAAGCAGTTGCAAAGGGACTCCGATCGAGACAGTATCGGGGAAAGCAGCCTCGGCCAGATCACTTCGTCCAATCGAGTGTGACGGCATGGCAAGTATCGCAGACAGGGCGTTTTCTGTTTCGGAAATACTCTTGCGTATGGATAACAGGGATGCTTCGAGTCGCATCACGTTCGCCTTTGCCTGCAATACGCCAGCCTCGTTTGATTTCCCCACTTTTTTCAACGCTTCAAGAGTGCGTACGGTAGTCCGCCAGTTCTCCAAAGTCCGGTTACTTATTGTCATTTGTGCGTCAAGCATGGCAAGGGTGTAGTAACTGTCTGCAATAGTGGCGACAAGCTGTGTCTGTACGGCCTGCCGGTAGGCACGGCTTCCTTGTAATGCGGCGGCTGCGCCACGCTTTGCCGCCGTAAGTTTGCCGAAGATGTCCAGTTCCCAGCTTGCCGACGCTCCCACATTATATGTCTTTGCCGTTGCTCCGTCATGTTTATTGGCATTACCTTCGGCAGTCAGTCCCAGTGATGGAAGATATGATAGTCTGGCAGTCATCAGGACGGCTTCTGCCGCTTCCACGCGTAACCGTGCCACATTGAGGTCTGCGTTCCGTTCAAGTCCGGTTTCAATCAAGGACTGGAGTTTCGGGTCGGTAAACATTTCCCGCCACGACAGGGACGCGATGGTCATTGTATCAATGTCCGCCGGCATGTCCCGATACAGATTCTCCGTTGAGAGGTCAGGGCGATGATACCGGCTGTATGTGCCACAGCCGGCAAGCATCCATCCCGACAATATGATATATATTACTGTCTTCTTCATTTAATTATGCTTAACACGTTCTTGGATATATTGGAATACAATAAACAATGACGGCACAAGGAACAACAGAGCCAAAGTACCTACAATCATTCCACCGATTACACCTGTGGCAAGCGAACGGCTGCCGTTGGCACCCACTCCGTGCGCCATCATCAGCGGGACAAGACCGAACACCATGGACAACACAGTCATCAATATGGGGCGCAGGCGGACTTTTGCCGCACTGTATGCCGCCTGTGCCAGCGTCATGCCTTCCGACCGCCGTTTACCGGCGTATTCGGTAAGCAGGATCGCTGTCTTGGCAAGCAGGCCTATAATCATGATAAGTCCGGTCTGCATGTAGATGTTGTTCTCCAGACCGAAGAGCCACGCAAACAGGAAACTGCCCATCAGTCCGCAAGGCACCGACAACAGAACCGCGAAGGGTATGAACACGCTCTCATACAAGGCGCACAGAATCAGATAGACCAGAACCATGCAGAGCAGGAATATAAGCGTGGCATTGTTGGTCGTCTTGCTTTCCTCACGCGAAATGCCGCCAAACTCGTATGTGTAATTTGACGGAAGCACTTCACGTGCCGTCTCGCCGATGGCTTCGAGCACCTGCCCCGAACTGTAGCCCTGAGCCGGAGACCCGCTAATCGAGATGGCGTTGAACAGGTTGAAACGGGTGAGGTCTGACGGGCCGTTGGTCTTGGTCAGGCGCACGAACCGGCTCAAAGGCGACATGCCGCCATCGGTGGCACGCACATACATGTGGTGCAGGGATTCCGCATTCACACGATATTCCGCCGGAGCCTGCATGGTCACATGGTAGAGCTTGGAGAACCGGTTGAAGTCGGAAACATATTGTCCGGTATAATAGCCCGACAATGTGGAAAGCACATCTGCGGGCGACACACCCGACTGTTCGCATTTGGCGGCATCGATATCCACCCAGTATTGCGGATAATCCGTGGCAAAGGAGGAATAGACTTCGCCGATTTCGGGTCGCTGCGACAAGGCTTCGACAAACTTGTCTGCCTCTTCCTTGAAGGCGGCGATGTTTCCGCCCGCCTTGTCCTGCAAATAAAGCTCGAAACCGTTTCCCATGCCGTACCCGGCAATCATCGGAGGCGACATGGCGAACACCGTGGCATCGGGAATATCCGAAGTGGCGGCATAAATCTTTCCGATGACATCATTGACCGACTGCCCCTCTCCCTTACGCTGCTCCCAGTCTTTGAGTGTCACGAAATACATCGCCTGCGAGGGACCGGAAGCGCTGAAAGAGAAACCGGCGACCGCACCGCTGTATTCAATCTCGCCGATGCTGTCGAGACGGCTGTTGATACGCTCCATCACCTTACTTGTCTGAGCCATGGATGTGCCGGGCTTCGTGTTCATGCTCACCATGACCGTCCCGGTGTCCTCTTCGGGAATAAGTCCCGTCTTTGTGACATTGACCAGCAGCACCAGCAACCCGAAAGAAATGCCTATGATGCTCCACAACAGCCATCGGCGATGGATAATGAACATCACTCCACGTACATAGCGTCGGCTCAGACGGTCGAAGACGGCATTGAACGCTTTACGGAAACGGGCTGCAAAATTGTTCTTGGTGTTGCCCTGCTCATCGATATAGGGTTTCAGCAGCAGCGCGCAAAGTGCCGGTGAGAGTGTGAAGGCATTGACTGCCGAGATTCCCACGGCAACAGCCATCGTGATACCGAACTGCGTGTAGAACGCTCCCGAAGTCCCGCCCATCATGGCAACGGGGAAAAACACTGCCATAAAGATGATGGTAGAGGTCAGGATAGCCGACGAAACGCCTTTCATGGCATCATCAGCCGCGAGAACCGCAGACTGATAGCCCTCGTCGAACTTCGCCTGCACCGCTTCCACCACCACAATGGCATCATCGACCACAGTTCCGATGGCAAGCACAAGCGCGAACAGGGTGAGCAGGTTGACGGAGAAGCCGATCATGGACATCACGGCGAACGTACCGATAATGGAGACGAAAATGGATATCGTAGGAATAAGCGTGGACTTAATATCTTGCAAAAATACATATACCACCACGATAACCAGAAGTATCGCTTCAATAAGTGTCCGGATAACAGAATTGATGGAAGCATACAGGAACTTGTTGGTATCGGTAAGCACCACGAATTCCGTCCCTTCGGGCAAGTCCCGGCTGAGGTCGTCAAGCACTTCGTGAATCTCCTTGATGGTGCTTGAAGCATTGGACCCGGCTTTCTGGTTGATGAGCATCATGGCTGCCGGATGCCCGTTCACTTCGGAGGAATATTTGTAGTATTCATCGCCCAGTTCCACATCGGCAACCTCCTTCAGCCGAAGCACATTGCCGCCCGGCAGTGACTTGATGACCAACTCACCGAACTCTTCCGCGCCGGACAAGCGTCCGCGGTATTTCATCGTGTATTCATTGGCGGTAGGATGATTGGCACCGAAGGAGCCGGTGGCGGCCTCGATGTTCTGTCGTGCGAGTACGGTGGATATGTCATCGGGGATAAGCCCGTATTGCGCCATCTTGTCGGGACGCAGCCAAAGTCGCATGCTGTAGTTGGAACCGAACATCTGTGCCTTTCCCACGCCGCTGATACGTTTCAGCCTCGGCTCGACATTGATTTTCACGTAATTGTTCAGGAAGGTCTGGTCGAAGCGGTCATCGGGCGAATAGAGCGCGAAAGTCATCAGTTCGGCATTCTGCTGCTTTTCAGTGGTGACACCGGTCTTGGTGGCTTCCGCCGGAAGCTGGCTCAGCGCGCCGTTCACGCGGTTCTGCACGTTTACCGCCGCCATGTCCGCGTTGGTTCCCTGCTTGAAATAGATGTCGATGGAAGCATCGCCCGTATTCGATGCCGTGGAAGTCATATAGGTCATGTCTTCCACGCCGTTGATGGCTTCTTCCAGAGGGGTTATCACTGCCTTCTGCACAGTTTCAGCGTTTGCTCCAGGATAAGTTGCGGATACGTTGATGGTCGGAGGTGCGATGTCGGGGTATTGTTCCACCGGCAAGGAAAACATGGAAATCATGCCCAACAGTACAATCACCACCGAGATAACGCCCGAAAACACCGGGCGGTCTATAAAAAATCGCAGGTTCATTTCGTTTCGTTTTTAGGGGTTATGCTCATGCCTTCTCTCACCAGTCCCACGCCTTCGGCGACAATGGTGTCACCGACCGAAAGACCTTCTTTTACGATAAACCGGTTGCCGTCGTTCAGGCGGTCCACCGTGAGATAGGCGGCTTCCGCCTGTCCGTTTTTCAGACGGTAAGCGATAATCTTGTCCTGCAGTTCCACGGTGGCGGTCATGGGAATGGTTACGGCCTCCGTTTTCGGGTTTTGAAGGATGACATTGCCGATGCTGCCACTCAACAGTTCGCGGTCGGGATTGGGGAACAGGGCTTTGATTTGTACCGTTCCGGTAACAGGATCCACCACGCCGCTTACGGTTTCAATACGTCCTTTCGCCTTGTACAGGCTGCCGTCGTTGAGTTGCAGGCCCACTTCCGGCATCCCGGCTATCATGCTGTCAATCGAGCCATAGCGAGCCAAATATCGCCGTAGCATATTCTCCGAAATGGAGAAATAGGCATACATCTCCGCATTGTCGGACACGACCGTGAAAGGCTGTGCCATATTGGGACCGACAAGCGCACCGATGCGATAGGGCAATGTGCCTACTACTCCGTTGCTCGGGCTTTTGATTTCCGTATAGGAGAGATTGTTGCGTGCATCCGATTCTTGTGCCTTTGCCTGTTCGAGTTCAGCACACGCCACTGCCAGTTGGTTCCGGGCGAGAGAAAGCTCGTAGTCGGATATGACCTTCTCGTCAAACAATGCCTGCTTGCCCCGCAGCTCGATTCTTGCCGTTTCCACTTTTGCCTGTGCCGCGCTGACATTGGCCTGCGCCGTGCGTAATGCCGCCCGATAGGGCACTTGGTCAATTACAGCCAATACTTGACCGGTCTTCACCCGTTCACCCTCTTTCACTTTCAGACGGATAATGCGCCCGGATATTTGCGGCAGGATGTCCACATCCTGCCGTCCGCGTATGGCGGCGGAATAGGACTCGGAGATTTCCACCGGACTTGCCGCGACCTTTATGACCCGATAACTCTGCACCGCATCCTGCTTGCCGTCCGCCTGCCTGCATCCGGTCGGCAGGAACAGCATGAGAGCAAATGCGGCGAAATTCGTGATAATGAATTGCTTGTTCATATTTTCTTCTTGTTTTGTATTAATTCATAATAGGTTTGGTGTGTCACCACTGACGGATGGTATTCCACTCTTTTTCGAGAATGGCATAAACACAGGTATCTCTTGTTTACGCTGTTGAAGAATACGCAAGTCAGAAACTCGGTATTCAATCTTGCCAGGACGCTTACTGACAGGCTCAACAAGACCTTTCTCTCGCCAACGACGTATATTTCCCTGACCAAACATCTTAACCATACATCCGATAAGAATGGAGATAAGTATATATCCCAACCGTATTGCCTTATA
>CAJJOL010000039.1:0-31064 GCA_905193385.1 uncultured Prevotella sp.
TAATTTACTTTTTCTATAAAACGGAAAAATAACCATATTAGTACTGATATATATAAATAATTTAGATCACTTACTTATGAATCTGATTATATGATAGAAATACATTCTTCATATAATCAACTTGCACTTTCAAAAAGATTAGACTTAGAGAAATATCTATATTTAAACGGATTAGGTAATGATTATTTTATTGCAAGATTAACCATTGATAAATGGCAGATTTTAAAGTACGATTACGCCTGTGAAAGTTACGGAGTAGGAATTTTCAAATCTCCAGAATTTGATTTTATTCGGTTTATAGATGAAAATACTGTTGAGATTCATTTATATCACAATGGGCGTACGCTATATAATACAATGTCCATATTGTGTTGGGAGAACATGCGACCAGATTGTAAACGATGGAAAGTATCACCTTATGAGGAACGAAATTGCAATTGGGTAGCTGTATTTGATTTTGACAAAGAGAAAGAAGGAATCGTAATAGAAGAACACGATAAATTGTCAGAAACAGAAAATCCTTCATATGGAGGTTATGACATTGTTGGAAAAGTCCCAGAGGAAATAATCATTCCATTTAAATGGGATTATGCAAGAGTCTTTTATAGCGAGCAAAATCCAATAATAGTTGTTGGAAATTATACAGGTAAAAAAGTCGGAAACTTCTTAGGTGCTGCCAATGAAATAAAGTGTGCTATCTTGGATACAAATCAACGTCCTTTAAGCAGTTTTATATTTGACAGAGTGTCTATTGGTTGGTCTTGCCAAGATTTGCGATTCCATATAGGTAATTATGGTGCCGATATAAATCTTGCAAAAGATGAATTTATCTATGCTGTTCCTTTTTTGAATTATGACTCATGTGATGAAGAAGGACATCGCATATGGGGAACTCCCTTTAAGAATTTGAGATGTTTTATTGATACTGAGACAACAGGTTTACCAATAAACGACAATCTGCCGTATACAGAATTGGACAATTGGCCTCATCTTGTTCAAGTTGCATTAATTATTGAAGATGACAACTATGGAATATTGGCAAAACGGAATATTATTTTGAAACCGGATGGGTATTCCATACCAGAATCATCCGCAAGAATACATGGAATAGCCAATGCCCAAGCTATCAAAGTAGGAGAAGATAGAAAACATGTTATAGGTTTCTTAGATCAGGTTTTAAGTAATTCTAACATCGTTATAGGACATAATGTTTCCTTCGACTTAAATGTGGTTAAAGCTGAAATAATCAGAGTCAAAGGGATAGAAAATGCATTGTTCACTACAAAGAATCACAATGTAGTTGACACGATGAAAATGGGTATGAATATATGCAAAACACCTAATTTGTCATTCCATACACGGCTAAATAAATATCCCAAATTGGATGAACTTTATTACAAATTGTTTAATAAGCACTTTAATAACCAACATGATGCTATGGCGGACGTACAAGCAGCATATGATTGTTATTACGAACTTAAAAGGAAATCACAATGATTAAATTGTATGACACAAATGAAGATGTTTTGGTGGTAAGGAAATCTGACTATCAGAATGACAATATCGGCGATGGATATTTTGTTGTTCCCAAAGATGAATGGCTTTGCGAAGATGATGGACTCAAAAGTTTTCATTTATTCCTAACCAAGTTTTATGGGAACAAAGTGTCCTCATTTTTGACAAGTGAAGGGAATCCTGTTATTTTCAGAGAATTACCATTATCACGAAGAAGTGATTATATTGAGATATAAATATTACTGAAACAGAAAGAAGTATTGATTATGCTCGAACAAGAACTACAACAATATCTCCGTTGCAAATATCCGCAGGAGAATGCACGATGCGAATGGAAAGAGTTTAAGAACTTGAAGAACTCTTTCTGTGGGAACGAGAAAGACGATGTCATATCCTACGTGTCGGCAATCGCCAACATGGAGGGAGGCCATCTTGTGATTGGCGTTAAAGACAAGACACTCGAAATCGTTGGGACGGACATTTCAAGGCTTACATTTAATGGCCAACCAGCAAACACGCAATCTGCGACGTTCAAACTTACAGAACAATGTACTTATCTGTCATCAGAAGGTTTAAGCATTGAAGAATTTGTAACTGATGATACAAACAAGCGAGTATGGATAATACATATCCCAAAACACTTGCCTCGTCGTCCTGTACTTGCCCACAAGAAGGCATGGCAGCGGATAGAAGATTCTTTGGTTGAAATGACTAGCGAAAGGATGAGCGTCATCCTGGAAGAGCCTATCTATACAGCAAAGGATTGGTCTGCGGAAATTGTTCCTGATGCTACAATAGACGATTTGGATGAGGTTGCTATTGCCAAGGCTCGAATGATGTTCAAGAAGGTTCATAGTCGCATACCTACGGAAGAAGTGAATGCTTGGAATGTTCAAACCTTCCTAAGCAAGTGTGGATTAACAAGAAACGGAGGCATAACTCGGGCAGCTATCATTTTGTTGGGCAAATACGAATCCGCTTTCAAACTACGTCCTGCAGTTGCACAGGTTACATGGACACGCAGAGACAAGAATCAGGAAGTGGTTGACTACGAACACTTCACAGTACCTTTTATATTAACGGTGGACGAAATACTATCAAAGATTGAGAATCTGACATTACGTGAGATGCCAGGAGGCACGCTTTTCCCCGACACGATGAAGCAGTATGACGACTACACCATTCGCGAGGCTCTTCATAATTGTATTGCCCATCAAGACTACACTCTTCAGCAGCGTATCAACTTCGTGGAGAATCCAGGATATCTGTATTATTCCAATGCAGGCACATTCATTCCCGGTACTTTGGAGAATGTTTTGAGGAACGAAGAGCCTCAGACGCATTTCCGCAATGAATGTTTATGCAGGGCAATGGTGGATTTCAACATGATTGATACCGTAAGTCGTGGTATTAAGAAAATGTTCAATGAGCAATGGCGCAGACATTTTCCTATGCCTGATTATGAGATTGACCCGATAAAGAAGAAAGTCGTTGTCCGCATCTATGGCAATGAAATCAACAAGCGATATACTGACTTGCTAAAGACAAACAACACTCTTTCACTATGGGATTGCATCTCGCTTGATGCAGTACAAAAAGGCAGAACCATTCATGAGGATATAGCGCAAGACTTGCTCCAACGTGGACTGATAGAAGGTGAGGCTCCGCATTACAACATTTCTCTTAGCATAGCCAAGAACACTCGCCAACTACCTTCTTACACAAAGACAAAAGGATTGGACAAGGAGAAATTACGCCAGATGATACTGCAATATCTCAGCAATGCTGGTAATGATGGAGCAAAGCGAGACAGTATTTATGAATACTTGAGGGATGTACTTCCTTCCAACAAGACAGAAGAACAACAATTGCGCATGGTTGGCAAATTGCTTGTTGAGATGGATGAAAATAAATTAATAACAACCAAAGGACGAAAGTGGATAATAAGGTCGTAATAAGACCTAATTTCTTAATTACGACCTTTTTACGACCCAATATACCCCTTTAGGTTGAAATAGGTCGTAATTATAAATGGCTCACTGAGACAGTCCGTATGCAAAATCCTGCCATTTTATTTTGCAGTTTCAGTCATTTGTACTAACTTTGCAAAGTTAATATACAACATCTCGGGGTTGACTGGATTTGACAGCGGGATGAAATGGTATGTAAGCATGCGGAGCCTCGATGGCTAGCTCCTTAATCTGAGTGATCAACAATTTAATTGGCGAAAACAACTACGCTCTCGCTGCTTAATCGAAGTACAGTAGATTAGCTTTATTCCGCCACAAGGTTGGCGGAACGAGACATCGCTCCAAGGATGTTGTTCCGAATCTGAGGGTCAAGCGGTGCAGGTAAATCGGAAATAGTCTGTGTATGCCTCGGTGCACGGATGAAGTTTTAGAGGATAAGGTTGCGATTGGTGGTCCAGGTCTTGTCGCAGCACGAAAACCGAAGGCTGGAATAAGCATGTAGAAAGCATATGGTTTCCCTGTTTGGACGTGGGTTCGAATCCCACCAGCTCCACAAAGAGGTAATTATCTAATGTTTAGATAGTTACCTCTTTTTGTTTTTAATACAAGCCCGACTTATAACATTAGCCACAACTCGTGTAAAATTATCCCGAACTGGGATAAAGATTTTTTCATTTTATAATGCCATTATCCGTATCGCGCAGGTTTATTTTCTTTTCTGCCGACTTATGCTTGCTGCCATGGCTCAGTCGCCATGAGATATTCAAGGATATCAGATTGCTGTTGGCCTTTGAGTAGCCTACTGTATGCTTATAGATATTGCGATTGAGCAATTCGTTCTCGTACGACTTGTAGTTTTTGTTGAATGGATTTGCCCATGACAATGAGAACTGTAAGTCGTGCCATGTGTAGGATGCTTTCAGTACCGAATAGGCTCCGTTGTAGCCTTTTGATTCACCCTCCAAGAACCGATTGCCATTATCAATATAGCCTTGCAATGTGAAGTTGCCGAGATAAGCCGTGATGCTGCTTGCATAGAACCATGAGGAATAGCAATGCGTATAGTCATAGCCGAAATTGAAGCATCTATATATTCCGCCATTGGCAGCAATTTGGAGTTTTTCGGGCAAGAGCCAATAGCTGGCGTATGCCATAATATTCAATACGTCTATCTCCTTTTGGTTTATTTGGGTATAAAGAAACTTATTGCCGTCAGTTCGCTCATAGTGAGCCATGTTCGGTTTTAGACATTGTTTATAATAACCTTCAACGAAGGTCTGCAAGCGACTTGTGTTGTATGAAACATGTAGGCGATGCTCCATATCGTGCGAAGGTTTCAAATCGGGATTACCTGCTGTCCATTCCATACTGTTTGTACGAACCATAGCATCGCTCGTCATGGCTATGCGCGAGACTTTGTCCTGCATCCCAAAAGTATAGCTCAGCTGCATGCTATTACTAATCTGATATGTCAGAGATGCCTTTGGGTGGAAAGTCCAGAAGTTGTATTTGTGCCCATTCTGAGTGTAATGAATATAACTTGCGCCAGCTCCTAATGTGTAGCTAAACGGTTGGAGCATGCCCTTGATTTCGGCAAAGGCATATAGGCGGTTGTTGTTGGTCTTGGTCAAAGAGGAAGCGTCACCAAGATAGTTGTTCTTGATGTACTTATAGCTGTTATTCAAGCCTGTAGAGAAAGTGAAAGGCTTCAGTCGGTTCTCGTAGATTACCTCTGTAAGCAGAGAAGCCGTCTTGCCATCCACATCATATTTATAAGGTTTGCCCTCGTCATAATAACTGCTTGTCTGTGTGGAGATATAAGTGGCTACAGCATTTGCGGTAACAGACTGACGTGGGGTAAGCTGACGGAAGAAATAGATATCCAATACGGGCGAATAGCTCTTGTCTTTCGCTCTACTTGTTGCTTTATATTGGCGAGTGCCGTCCACAATGTCCTTAACAGTATAATTGTCGGGAGTGTTGTTGAATGCTCCGTTCAATGATGCCTGAAAGACTGTGGCTGTAGAGTCTGCCCAGTTATAGGTTAGCTTTGCGTCATGCGATATGGATTTACGAAGCGACTCCACATCGTTTCGTTCTATTGTATAGATACTACCATCTGTCAAGGTGTAATCTGCCGACTGCTTGCTCTTTTCGCCTTTGGTTTTATACCCGCTCACGTCATACGAAAACGACAATTCGCTCTTGCCCTTGTTCCATTTACCATAAACCATGTCATCGCCCTGCAACGTGGTAAGCGCCGAGGTAAGGTCCATGCCAACGGTATATCCGGTCCCGTTCCTGCGTGTTACGATATTTATGACATAGGCTATGCCGTCACCATAACGAACGCCGGGATTGTTGATGAAGTCTATCTTGGAGATATCCTTTGGATTGAGAGCCAACATATCCGGTTTGCCAACCACGATACCATTTATTCTAATTTGAACTCCTCCCCTATTGTCGATGGCAGTAATAGAATGGCTGATGTTGTCGATACGAAGATTGGCAAGTGTGAGTTTCTCAAGAATGCTGTAGCCATTGTTCGAAGCTTGCTTCTGAGCATCGGTAGGGTAGATTATCATACCGTCGGCCTTGTTCACAACCTTGGCTGCTTTTACTGTCACTTCGTCGAGCGTGACAGTCTTCTCCACATCCTGAGCAAAAGCACAGAATGTGGAAAAGAGAATAATAGAAAATGTAACCAATCGTTTCATTTGCACCATGTTTTTTTTGTTTTTGGTGCAAATTTATGTTCTCCTAACAAAAGAACCAATTTAAAAGGCTGACATCTCCCTGACAATTGGCTGACAAAAATCCTATCTATTTGAGTATCAAGCTATAGCTCTTGCCTCTGCCCGATTCTATCTTCAGCGTACTATGAGCCTCTATAATAGGTTTTATGCGTCTTATCAGGGTGTAGAGCGTGTCATTGGCATCCGGCTTCTTGGGCCATAACCGGTCGCAAATCTCCTGTTTGGATAGTGTATGAGTATCGGCGGTTATGAACATCTTGAGTAAGGAATGCTGCATAGGTGTAAGATGTATCTGCTCGCCCGATTGCGTCATAAACTTATCGTTATGGTATACTATGCCTCCATACGACAGACCTTGCACTATCAGCTTTGGCCTATTCCTCCTGACGTACCACAGACTGCCCAATAGCCATAGCATCCCAACAAACAAGATAGAACCCGAAGCCTTCTGGTCGGACAACATGAATGTAGTGGCAAAGCTACAGTTAGCCTCAGCCACAAGCTTTGTCTCCAAGCGTCCATCCCTACGCACAGTACGCATGGCTATACCTGCCGTATCTTTCAATTCGGCAATAGTCAGGCAGTTGCGATAGCAACGTATGGTATCTGTAGTGACCACATTGTCAGGCATCTTTGCAAGCACTTGCTCCAATGCACGATTAACGTCCTGCGCTATCATGCCTTTAGTTCTGTTATAGCTGTTTATGCCTGTGCACAATGCACAAAGCATAAGGAAGCAGAAACCGATGTATGGAAGTATCTTCATAATTTTCACATTATATTATTTGTTGCAAATATACAAATAATAAACGAGATTTGAACAGAAGTGATAAGACTGATGCTTGAAAAGGTAGGAGCTGACTCCAGAATGGATTTTGATAAATACGAGGAACACATCAATCGGGATGCAGGATTTATGCATATAAGTTCTTTGCCAGTACCACATAAGTAACACTCCAGTACCAGTTAGGTGAAACTCCAGTACCACCTATATGAAACTCCAGTACCAGTTAGGCGGTACTGAAAACGGTACTGGAAGCGTGCATCAAGCTGGTTCTTGCTAAACGGTTGTATGGCAAGCTGTTCGGAATGATGCTGCGCAAGAGATACGACTTACGCTATTGTTTGCCCAGACTACGGCGGGGACGCCATAGCCCCCTACGCCTGACTGTACAATATTTGCATTTCTAACCGCTCAAAACTATGAGTTGAGCGTGCTATGAAATCTTTGGCTCGAAATTCTCGAGTTTTACGCGTGCAGCGTTATATTGCTGTTGCACACAGCTTTATGTGCGACGAGAACCGAAATGTGCAATTCTATGAGACTGAAAAGATATCCTTTTCATTGCAAAAGGAGTACTTTTACCATCCATTTGAGGCTCTTTTACAATGCAATTTGGGCTTCTTTGCTCTCCAAATGTAATCCATTTGAAGAGCAAAGAAGCCCAAATTGAAGTGTAGGATGATGTCGCACCCTACGAAAAGCTATAAAATCGGCTTCCGAAATCTCTGGAATCGATTTTTGTTTTGTAACACTTTTTTACCGCTTGTCTTATATTTGCAGCTATTATCGGCTACCCAAACTGAGCTTACCGTTTACCTTGTCAGCGAGAATTTCATGCTCAAACCGAAGTCTTGCGTCGTAGTAGGATAACTGCTCGACGAAAGCAACGGGGTGTTGGTCTGGCGGTCGTAGTAGAAGCTCATGGTGAGCATACGCGACAAGGTGTAGTCGGCTGAGAACGACAGCTTGAACGCCGTATTGCCGCTGTTGGCTGCCGAGGTCATCGTGGCGATGTCGCGGGTTATCGATGCCTGCTTGCGCAGACTGAGGTCGAGGCGCAGCTTGAGGTCGTTGTTCACTCCGCTTGACGAAGTGTTGCGACTGTTAGAGCCCGTCTTCTGCTGCGACGCACCGGCTGCCGTAGAGCGGCCACGCTGGTGCACACGACGATGGCGATTGCCACCGAACGGATTGAAGTTGTTGAGCGTATAGGCAGCGCCTATAACCCAGTCGTGCGACGACGCCTCATTGATTTGTACCGATGTCATGCTAAGGCTCATGACGCGTGTGGTGCGATACTCTGCCTTGATGGTCATGTTGTTTTGCAGCGTCACATCGATGCCGAGCAATGGCGAGAACGCCTCGTTGATGCTGACGGTCGACACGTTGAACATCGAGTTGGGCACGGGCATTCCGGTTGTGGCATCGTTGATGAAGCCCAGACCGTTCATATACTCCATATATGTGCTGTACGAAGCATACGAGCCTACGGCGTAAACGCTCTTGTAGGCGTGGCTTATGTTGACGCTCTTGAACACGTCGCGCAGCCATGGCAACTTAGACAGTCCGCTGTATCTTAATGTCCAGTTGGGCAGCAGATGCGAGAGCGAAGGGAATATTGACAGTCCACCGTCGCCCATCTCGGTGTAAGCCGAGAGGAATGCCGGCACCATGACATCGGCACTATAACGGCTCACTCCACCATTCTCGGCACTGAAAGGCTTGCCTGCCAATGCTGTTCCGGCAGGATAGACGGCTCCTGCATAACGAGCCTCAACACGATTGCGTATCCTGTCGAGCGACGAGCAGAACCTGTCGAACGACTTTGAACGATAGCCGTTATTGGCATTGCCCGAACCTTCAAATGCACTACGAAGCGATGTAGTAGTCATTGTGAACGTACCGCTCTGCGTTGTTGGATTGCCTTCGTACATATACTGCACCGAACGAGCCGTGGTTACGGTACGTGTGGCAGTAAGGTCGATCTTAAGATTGCGCACAGGCTCAAGCGTAGCACGCAGCTGCAGCTCCTCGGTACGATTGGTAGTAGCTGGCGTAGCGAGCGAATCGTTCATCAATAGCCATCCGTTGCGACGTGCCTTCTCGATATATCCGTCGCCTATGAATCCGAAGGCGAAGTCGAGACCCGGCGACATGGCACCCATACCCGAACGCTGTCCGAACACATCACCTATCATAGGCTTGAATCCAGGCAGCGACATGGCATACTGGTTGCGATAGCTCAGACTGACATTACGCACCATCATGAGCACACGTGCCACCGACTGTGCTGTGCGATACCAGCGTTTCTCGTCAAGCGGCTCTTTGGCCGACACAGCTATCTTAAGCTTCAGCGCCGAATCCACCTTATTCATTATACGTATGTTATTGTCGTCGAGGCGACGATAGCGCAAGCGGAACGGCTTGCCGTCTTCGGTCTTGGCGCTTACAATAAGGCGGCGTGTCTTACGGCTATGCGTAACCTTAAGAGTAGTGTCGGGCAAGAGGGTTATCTCCTTCTCGTAAGCCCGCTTGTTCTTAGGCAACTGTCGGCGCAGTTTTTCATCGCGTGCTGCCTGACGATTGTTCTTGGCATCCTTGCCCGATGTCTTGTTGCGACTCTGTGATGATTTATTGCTACGCGAACTGTCGCGACGGAAACGCTCATTGGTCTTCTTGAGGAACGGTATATGATTGTACAATTTCTCCATATTGAACTGGGCGTTGATATTGGCCTGACGGTTGTTGGCTATGTTATTGCCAAGCGACGTGCCGTCTTCAAGGTCGGTACCGCGCACCCAATTGTACGAAGCCGTATAGCTGGCATCGGACGTAATCCAGTCGAATACGGGCAGCAGATTGATAGGCAACTTATACGAAGCCTGGAACTGCTGGTTGTAGTTGAGCGGTGTGCCCATGTGCTTGATTGATGTCCATACAGAGTCTTTCCACACCTCATAGCGGTCGGGATACAAATCCTTATTGACGGGCATATATGGCTCTTCAATCTCGGCATTGGTAGCACTCTGGAAGTTCATGTGCAGATTCTTCGTAAGGTCCCAACGCAGGTTGAACTCACGGTTCCACAAGAACTGCGACGCAAATGTCAGCGGCAGGTTCTGATTCTCAGTAGCCTCAATATCGCGCTCCTGCAGTTCGTAGTAGTTGCGCGTTATCTCGGTGTTGAAGCCCACGTTCTGCGGCAACCAGTTGAATCCGAATCGGCGTGGCAAGTCGAGCCACTTCGATTTCGACTTAATCTTCTTGAACGGTTCGAGCGACTTGTACACCGGACTCCACTGATAGTTCATAGCACCGCGCCAGTTGTCCTCGCGCTCATAAACCGTAGTCTCGCCCGTAGTGTAGCTGTGGCTATGCGAGTAGGAGAACGAGAAGTTGGCTGGGTCGTAAGGCATGGGGTGGCGCTTGGTCTGTATGCCAACTCTCACGTTTGAGAGCGAAAGATTGGTCTGCGTCACCTTGGTCACGGCAATGCTCTCTATCGAGTCGCGCTCGTGCTTGTTGGCAGCGGCATCGAGAGCCTCGTCGAGCAGCATGTCGTTGTCGAGCGGATTGTACTTGGGCGACGTCTTCTCCTTGGTTATCGAGTAATAGAGCGGGGCAGAAACCTTGGCTTTGTCGGGGAAGAACTTGCCAAGCTCTACGTTTGTCGTAACCGAGTAGTTGGAATAGTCGTCTGTGGAGCGTTGTGCCACACCGTCCTCCAGTCCGCCGAAGCCAGCCGAAGTATAGCGTCCCTGCACATTGACATTACCAAGGTCGGACAGCTGAACATTGAGGTTGCCCTGCGCAGCCCAACCTCCCGAACTGTTGTAGTCCTTAAGGCGCAGCTCGTTGACCCACACCTCACCACTCTTTGTGCTTGCTGAATTGTTGCGCACACCTATAATCATAGTCTTCACATCGCCAAGCGTCGGGTTGCCGACAATAGTGATACGGTTCTGCGGATTATCGGTATCGTAAGCCGAGTACGGACGATTGTACGACGCCTGTCCTATTGCCTTTGCCTTGTTGCGCTCACGCTTCAGTCCGGTTAGGAGCGACAGCGGAATGTCGAGCATATTGTCCTTGGGCCACACCTGCATACGGTCGGCAGTTGAGTATTTGTTGTAGTCGTTGCGATGAGGGGTTAGCTTCAGCGGAATCTCGTACTCATAGAAGTTGTTCTTGTAGTCGGAACCGAGGCGCACGAATACCGAAAGCTGTCCGTTATCGAGATTCGTAGTGTTCTGCTCGAACGAGTTGGCATGCACGAACATCTGCAATCGCTTGTACTGACGCATGTCGATAGACGTGTTCTTATACACAGCCTTCGACTCGCCCGAAGCAAGATTGTTGACTGTCATAGACAGTGCCTGCTCATTGCTCTCTACAAGCTGCGGCTGCGTGGGGTCCTGCTCGCGCGATATACCGGGAGGCAGGACGTAGTTGACCGGTGTCTTGTCGTTGTTCTCCTCGATGTTGACGGCACTCACCTGAAGGCTTCCGGTAGAAGCAGACGAGTTGTCGAGGTTCTGCTCGTAGACACGCCACTCGCCTCGAACAAGGTCGAGCGTACCGAAGCGCAGCACGATGGGGTGTTTGAATCCGGTGAGAAACATACGCATGAAACGTATCGATGTGAGGTCGGTGATGCCCCCCACCCTACGCTCGTACTCACGTAGCGGTATGCGGAACTGATACCAGTCGACCGACTCCTTCTGGTCGTTGCGCAATCGGCGTGTTGTAGTGCGCTTGTCGACAATATAGTTGCGACCTATTTCAAGGTCTTCGGGACGTATCGACACCTTATATTGGAAGTACTTCTCGTATTCGCCCAACGTGTAGTCCTGATTGATGTCCTCAACGTCGGGCGTAGACTTGTATGAAGTGTCGTAACTCTCGGTGCGCGATTCGTTGTCGGGCGAGTTGCCCTGTGGGTTGTTGATGTACTTATAGCGGCGCAATATGGGTGCCTGGATGCGGTCGAGGTCTGATCCACGATAATAGTGGTAGTTGTCGCCGGCAGGGTCTGCCCATATAGAATCGAACACGGCAGGGCTCACCTTGCCTTGAATATCGCGCAAGAACTGCTGATACGGTTCCCACTTCTGCTCCTCAGCATCGTTGAGTCCGTTCATACCTACGTCCTGCAAGGCACGTGCGCCCTTCGATGTAGCAAAGGCATAGGTGGTTGTAGCCTGATTGGGCACCTTGCCCCATTGCGTTGTGGTGTAAGCCTGCAATCCGTCGATAGGCATTCCGCTCTCGTAGAACTTCTTGCCGTCGCGCAAGATGTCCTCGCTCACCTCGCCAAGATTGATGTAGAAGTCGCCTCCATATTCCGAAGCCTTACCCTCGCGACGTGTATAGATGAAGGGGTCAAGCATCCAGAACTCTATGTACTCCACGTTGGCAGCCTCGAAGTCGTTGGTGTCGAGCTTGCGCATCATGCCGCCCCAATGCTGCTGCGGATTGTTGAGCGTTCCGTCCTGTGCAAGGTCGGGATTGAAGTTGTACGGTCCGCGCTCGTTGGGATAGTAGGCAAGATTGAGTATGGACAGCGTCGACGTAGCTCCGTTGTACGAACTCTGGTCGCGGTTGGGGAAAAGCTCGTTGACATAGAACTCGCGTACGTAATGGTTGCTGAGCTGTTCGAGGTCGCTCTTGATGTGGCTTGGCGTGAGCGACGACGAGCGGCGTGTGAACAATGGATCAATAGTGTACCATGCCAGACGTGAGCGGTTGAAGCCCGAACGCAACGTGGTCATGTCGGCCTGTTCGGGAAACATCGACGGTACAGACGAGATAACCCACGACGTAGGTGTAGACACGTCGATGGCGTTTTTCGAGTTTTCGAAGTCGTCGATATACGACGCATTGTCCTGCGTGCCTCGGCTCTGTCCGGCTATGAGTTGGGCAAACTCGCCCGTGAATGATATGTGCGACGGCTGCGTGAGATGAAGCAAAGGCAGCTTATCGAGCATATTGGTGAGCCACTGGCTCTCGCGCTTCCAGTTGATGTTTATGCCCCAAAGGGTATTGTTGAGCGGTTCGGCTCCCATAGCCACCTTATTAGTGAGCGACTGTTCGGAGAGATGCTGTATGGTACCCGACAGCTGGAAATTCTTCGAGAAGTCGTACTCCCAGTTCATTCCGAACATGGTCTTGCGCTGCATGCCATAGTCGGTGTTGCTCTCAAGCGACACGTTCACCTGCGTGCCGGCATCGATAATGCTCTGATTGAGAATGGTCACCTCGCCCGCATTATAGTCAACCGAGTAGTCGGTACCCTCAGCCAGCACTATGCCACCAGCCGTTACCACTACCGAGCCTTGCGGAATGTTGTAGGCACCGGTCTGAATAACATTGGCTGACGTGCCGCGGAACTGTCCCGTAAGCATATACTTGTCCTTCTCGGCTATCTGCCGCGCCACGGTCTTGGTAGAGTCGTAAAGCTCGGTGAAGGCGTATTTGGCGGCACGGTCGGCTGCCACGCCATTCTGCACAAGATAGTTGTACATATACTTGCCGAAGGGTTCGGCTACGGGGAAGAACACACGACCGTTGGACACGGTGTAGCCTTCAACGAAGTCGAAGAATCCGTTGGAGTGTGCCTTGTTGTTATTGTCGAGACGGTCGGCACCAAGCATCTTTATGATGGTCTGACTCTTCACCTGGGGTTCGGGGATATATGTAAGGTACACGCCAGCCGTATCGCTCTGGAACTTGACACCGAGGCGGAACTTGTCGCGCTCTACCGACGAAGCCAGATAGTAGACGTTCTTCATCATAAGTCCCCAGTTGGCTTGCTGCGGATTGTTGCTCGTGTTCTTGAGCGACTTCACGAACAGCGCCTTCGAAGCGTCGGTGTTGTCAGCGGCAAACTCGCCCACCTGATAGGTCACGCCGCCGTATGTGTACTCATAGGCAACGGCAAGCACCTGGTCGGTCTGCAACTGTGTCTTAAGCGAGATGTAGCCGAGGGCAGTGTTGACGGTATACTCCGACGAATTGAGCAGACGCGCCTTCTCAAGTTTCTCGTAGTCGGCACCGCCTTCAAATCCCGGTATGGCGTCGAGTGTGGCTGATGTCTGGTCGATGTCGCGCGCGGCAGCATACTGATTCACCATACTCTGATACTCAGTATTGGCTGCATTCGACGGCACGGGCTGTCCGGTCACAGTCCACGATGTATTGGATACACGGGTGTTCTCGCCAAGGTCGGCAAGGGCTATGATGTTGCGCGTGTTGGCAGTAGTTCCGGTCTTGTTGGTAGCCCACACTTCTATGCGGTTAATCTTTATGCCCGACGTGATGTTGGGCAGAGAGCGCATCCAGTCGTCATACTTGTCGTGGAAGAACTGCGCAAGGAAGAAGTGGCGGTTTTCCTCATAGTTAGCCGCTCCTATTTCAAACGGCGTGAGCTGCTTGCCTCCCTTGGATGACACGCTCGTAGTAGACGACTTCTTCTGCGAAGCTACAAGTTGCAGTTTCAGTCGGCCGAACTGCAGGTCGGTACGCAATCCGAATAGCGACGAGGCTCCCTTCACCAACGACGAGTTGGATGGAAACGACACGTTGCCAGCCTCAACGAGCTTCACTATCTCGTCTTCCTTGCCCTCATACTTCAGTTTCAAGTTTTGGGCGTCGAAGTCGAACGTAGCGTCGGTGTTGTAGTTGAGGTTCATGTTCACCTTGTCGCCCACACGTCCGTTGACGTTGACGTTTATCTTCTCGTCAAAGTCCATGGTAGTGGTCTTTCGGTTGCGTATCGGAAGCGACGGATTGTCGATGTTCTTCAGAGTAGCTCCGAACTTCAGTTCGGCTGTACCTTGTGTACGTATGCGCACACCGCCGGGACCGAATATCTTCTCAGCCGGTCCCAGGTCGAAGTGCATGTCGCTGAAGTCGAACTTCTCCTTGCCCTTAGCCTGATATATCTCGTCGTTCTTCTTGCGGAAGAAGTTGCGCATAAGCTGGCGCTCACTCCATTGCATATACTCCTGTGCGGTCATCACAACGGGCGCAGCTATATATGTTCCGCCTATTTTCTGGCCTACCACATACTGTCCAAGCGAGTCGTCATACTCCACTTGCTGCTTCATATTGTCGGGGCGTTGCAGATCGGCGGCGCCCTGATTGAGGTCGTCGAGCGTAATGGGCAGCGTTCGTTGTATGCGCCAGCGTGGATGCAGAAGCGAGTCGGGTATGGTGTCGTCGTCGGCAATGAGCGGCTGCGCCTTGATGGCTATCGTGTCGGCATGCGCCTGACGTATATTGCGACGTTGCGGACGTTGCGACATGGCAAAAGCAGCCATTGCCGCCATAACGAGTATGACGACAAACGTTCGGACAGACAATGCCATAGCCAGCCCTTTGCGCAAGAATTGCAATATGGTGTTAAGTAAGTTCAAATAAATGGCGTAATGGTTTACTTTATCTGTTTCAGAGCCAGCTTCACCACCTGCTCAACGGGCAACGACGGGTCGTCGGTAAGAATAGCCGTGACAACCTTGGCTGTAGGAGCGGGCGAGAATCCGAGCATAGTGAGTGCTGCAACAGCCTCATCGCGCACGTCGGATGGTATGGTAGAGTCGGCAGCCGAACCCGCTGACACTTCCTGTGCAATACCAAGCGACAGTATCTTGTCTTTAAGGTCAACGATGATTCGCTGCGCCGTCTTCAGTCCGATGCCCTTCACACCCTTAAGCAGACGCTCGTTGCCCGACGATATAGCGCCAGCCAGTTCGGCAGGTGGAGCTGCCGAAAGAATCATACGAGCAGTATTGGCTCCCACTCCCGACACGGTAATGAGCAGACGGTAGAGGTCGCGCTCCTGCTTTGTGGCAAAGCCGAAGAACGTATAGGAGTCGTCACGACCGCCCGTCACAAGGCTCTCGTGTACATACAGCTTCACATCCTTATGTCCCTGTATGTTCTCATAAGTGTTGAGCGATATATTGAGCGCATAACCCACGCCATAGGCTTCTACAATAGCCTGTGCTGGGGTGAGCTCGGCAAGCTCACCCTTTATATATTCAATCATTTCAGTTTAAACGTTATATAATTATGTAATATTACAACTTTTATAACGCAAAGAAGGGGTGTTTATTGTATTTATATAAAAAATCCCGAAGACATTCCTACATGGAACATCTTCGGGATTGGTATTTCGTAACAATATATTTTTTACTTTACTGCAATCTTGATGGTCTGATTGCCCATTTTGGCGATGACAACAGAGTCTGACACGGCTTGCGATGCTGTGCCATTGACAGCCTTGGCAGCACCCAGCTGCTTGCCGTCAACTGTAAAGAAGCGTACGGTCTCGTCATTGTTGAGACCTGAGAGCGTTATGATACCGTCGTTTGAAGTAACGATGATGCCGCGAGTGGTTGCCTGATTGATATTGGTAGTGGTGTTCTGCAGATTGGCTTCCACCCAATAGAGGGTTGCCGTAGCCTTGTCAAAAGCCTTATAACTGTCGGCTGTGGCGTAAGTCGAGATGTTGTAAGCTGCCGAAAACTTTACTATGCCGTCCTGGCTATACGCATCCGATGCCATATCTGTGTCGGCGATGGTGTAGTGATACTCAGCGTTAGGTGTAGAGCTGGCAAATGTCAGCTTGCCATCGGTATACTTTTGTGACTTTTAAGGACATTTTATGTTAAATATTCGTATAAGTAGATAACCGACAACATTAAAATGGCGTTTTAACAAATAAAAGCAATAACTTTGCATTATAAAACAATTAAATACATTGATTATGGGTAATCTTTTTGAAAGTCTTAAAAATTATTTCGAGAACACTCCGAAGGAAGTTCTTGATAATGATTGGAAAGAGATAAAGTATCTCAATGAGATTGGTCCCGATGTCATTGAGTATGCCAAATTTGTAAAGGAACAATTTGGTATTGCTGTGTCGTATTCAAATTCTGTATCTAAAAATGAAACGCACAGATATGATGTGTCAGTAGATTCTGGGAATCATGGAATTGCTGTAGATGCACAGTATTATTTTGCGGCATAAGACAAGGAAATATGGAAAAGGCAGCTTTTAAATTATATAATTATCGCTTTACAAAAGCATCATTGGATTTTAATATCCCCAATGATGCAGAGTTGAATATTTCTTTCAATCCCAAAGGTGTGTTTTATGCAAAAAACGCACACTATGATTTAGTGTTTGATGTTACAGTAGAATGTGTTGAGACTGGTACAGAAGTCGTAAAAGTTTCATGCGAAGCTTTTTTCTCTTTCGGTAATAAGGTCTCTATTGAAGATATACCTGATTATTTTTATCCAAATAGTCTTGCTATTATATTCCCATACGTTAGAGCTTTTGTGAGCACAATATCTTTGCAGGCAAATGTTCAGCCTGTTGTTTTGCCTACAGTAAATCTAATGGGACTTACTGAAAAGCTAAAAAAACAAACCCAAATTATTGATTAAGTGTAATGAGAGATACGGACATATATCAGACGCTCGAAGATCGACAGAACTATGGGGAGGTTGAAGAACATGGTCCATTCTTTTGTTATGTACGGGATGATAATGGCATACCCAAAAGTGGTGTAAAAGAGCCGTGGCTTGGCGAGGGATATTATTTTTGGGACACAAGAATTACAGACGCTCAATGGTGGGGAGATACCGTTTACAGCCAAAAAGGATATATTATTTGTCACACAACGTATGACCAACATTCACCTTTGCTATATGATTTGGTTGGTGATATGAAGCATTTTGATGAATTTGTAGCATGTGCCGAATTCATCAAAGCTAAATTAAATACAAAATCGGTAAGTTTTCCCGTGGTACTCACTTATATGAAAAAGTTATCTGAGTTTGATTATAAGGCTATAAGGGTTTGGCCGCACCCATACACCATTGAAAAGACTGTTGTCAGATTTCCTGGAGACAAGTTGGTTTTAGGCAAAGCTGATAAGATTCAAATTTGCTTCTTTGACAAGACATTACTGAAAAATCCATATAAGATTGTAGAGAAGAAAACATTTGCTGCTAATCAGACAATATAAAAGCCATCCCTCAATTAAAGGGATGGTTTTTTGAATATTTTTTACTTTACAGCAATCTTGATGGTCTGATTGCCCATTTTGGCGATGACAACAGATTCGGATACGGCTTGCGATGCTGTGCCATTGACAGCCTTGGCAGCACCCAGTTGCTTGCCGTCTACTGTATAGAAGCGCACAGTCTCGTCATTGTTGAGACCAGAGAGCGTTACAACGCCGTCGTTTGAAGTAACGATGATGCCACGAGTGGCAGTCTGATTGATATTGGTAGTGGTGTTCTGCAGATTGGCTTCCACCCAATAGAGGATTGCCGTAGCCTTGTCAGAAGGCTTGTAACCGTCGGCAGTGGCGTAAGCCGAGATGTTGTAAGCTGCCGAAAGCTTTACTATGCCGTCCTTACTATACGTATCCGATGCCATATCTGTGTCGGTAATGGTGTAGTGATACTCGGCGTTGGGTGTAGAGCTGGCAAATGTCAGTTTGCCGTCAGCATACAAAATAGTAGGTACTGCGCATTGCTCAGGCTTCTGTTCGCCAGACTCACTATCCTTTAAAACATATATATAAGGATACTCGCTTCTCAATGCATCCTTGTAGTCCTGGAGATAAGCCTTGGGAACGTAGAAGATGCAGGTAGATTGCAAGCCACAACCTATAATATATTTAGGGAGTTTGCCATGGAATGTGACTTTTTCAAGTTTGGGACAGCCATTGAAGCAACTGTTACCCAAAGAAGTAACAGAAGAAGGGATTATGATACTTGTTAAGCTTGAACAACCATAGTATCTATTATTAGTTGATTATCAGTATTATACACTCTAAACGGTAGAAAAGTGCCAATATGGATTCTGATTAGATACGAAAAGATGAAGATTTAACGTTTTTAACCTTTTGTTGCACCAAAATTACAGAAAATATGGGTGATGTGGGGTGATTAGTAGTCACTCCATATGCCTTTTATTGCCACAGTGGTTCGTTTTCCCAACCAGAAGGAAAACCTTACCAAAAGATACTCCTCACTTGAATAGATGTTGCTCCTTGGGAATGGAAAGCAATGGGTACATATAGGCAGACAAACGATAGTAACCGATATGGGAAAGATAATGCTGAGCCTTTTTCTCATCGGTTATCTCCATACCTCTTGTTTTGAGTAGCTGTACTAACTCTTGGGGTGTGGAGTATGTTTTTATGAACGAAATTTTTGTTGCCATATACCTATAAAAACAAAAACGACCCGCACATTTGAGCATCGTTGAGAGGCTTGGCGGGTTCTCGTGCCGCACACGATACGAACAATCATTGATAATACAAGCTTTTTAGCAGGAAAAAGCACGATAAAGTGAATTTCTTTGACATATTTATATTTAACAATGTTAAATCAAACCTTAAAATCATACTTTTCCTGCAAAACAAAGTGGTTTCCAAGATAAAAGTGTTACTTTTGTAATGTCTATACCCATACCGAAAGCCCCGATGGGCAGAGGTTGGGCAGACATATACATAGTAAAAGGCGTATCTGACGCTTTGGTTTTGACGATTCGTGAACTTCGCAAACTCATTTGTCAGTCAAGAACAAAGCAACAAGAAACGTCTCATGGGTGTATTGTATACAGCCCTTATTGGCTTCGGTTGCATTTCGCATTCGTTGCCAAGAAAGGGTATTTATATACTTACACATACGTGGGGCTTTCGGCGTTGCTCGTTTCGGACTGACAGGGCAATGCGAAGGCCTACGAATCGTGGAACGAGTGACAGACTGGCTCCACGTCTGAACCAGTATATATTTTGTAAGTGTCTGTAAATCAAAAGGAACTTTATAATATCAAGTTGAATTGATACCATAAAGTTCCCATTGGTTGAAAGAGTGTTCTCTTCCGAAAATTTGCCTAACAATGCTTCTTACGCTATATTTTAATGATTAACATCCGTTAACTCGCTACTGAGGGCAATATTCGTTACTTTTCTACATTCAACGATCAGAAAGCAAGTTTTCGTTGCTCTCAATTATCGATAATGTTTTAAGTCTTCTATACATAATCTTTAGATTTTAGTTCGCAGCAATGGCGTACATTTCTATTTTAAGCCATAATTTGAGTACTTTCCTTTTGATCTTCTATTGTATGGATATGTTATTATCTCAGATAGGGTTTGACAATATCTATGCTCCAGGCGTAGTTAAGATTGGCTTGTGAGCCGTCAGCAAACGAACCAGAGGTAATACCCACGACTTCACCATATTCATTGATAAGAGCACCACCACTGCTACCGTGGTCAATAAGCGCACTAATCTGCATAAGATTATCTGCACGCCATTGAGACACTTCGCCAGAGGAGAAGGTGTTTTCAAGACCTCGCGGACTTCCGATAGCATATACTTTCTCTCCGATTTTCGGTTTTTCTGTGGCTATAGGAATATAGTTATTGTTATCACAATCCACTCGGAAAAGGATGAAGTCTTCATCTTCACTCCTTGTAATAATCTCCGTAACTTTATATGCCACGTCACTGCCAACTAATTTGATTTGTTCTAAACCTATACCTGTTCCTTTGAACACATGGTAGTTGCTCACAGCAAGACCACCATTACCAATAAAGAAGCCAGAGCCTTGATAGGCGTTGGAACCATCAGTTGTAAACACCATAAACACCGCACTTCCGTAACGGTCGAAAATTTGTGAACCTTCCAATTTGTCGCTGGAACGTTTATTGACAATTTTACTTTTCCGAGCAGTAGAACGTGACGACTTTCCATTGGAACAATCAGCCATAGTAGTGCCAGGACGCTCTCGGTCACGTCGATGGCCCGACTTGTGAGCGCATGACACAAAGCATATTACCAAACAAAACAGGATGGCAACATGTTTAGATGTTATTCTTTTCTGCATTTTAAGCATCATCAATAATATTTTTCGGAATAATATGTATAACAAAACGTTGGTTGTCTCTTTCTTTGCCTCCTCTTTCTCGCATCAGGGTACCATCCAACAGCTTGAAACGTTCGGTATTTTCTCCGCCTGTATAGCCAAAGTTATATCTACCATCACCACTTCCTGCTATTTGAATTTCGCAGTTTGCTCCGAAATCAATATGACAAAAATCCTTCCAGAACTTCATCAATGTAAGGGCTCGCTGAAAACTCCAATCGTAGTTAGCATCGGTCTGCTTTGTAGAGTTGCGCGAAGCTTGACCTTCAATAATGAGCAAGTACTGGTTTCCATCATTCCTATCAAGAAACTCTTTGATTTCAGTACCTGCTTGGTGAAGGCTTGCAGTGTCAGCCTCTAAATCGGATAGCTTATATTTGGTTTCCTCAAAGAAACACCTTACGTCGAGGACATATTTTTTATACTCTGCTCGATACGCAAAGTTCTTTGATTTGCCCAATTCTCGGGTTGAAGCCTCTACCTTCTTTATCTCTTCAAGCTGTTTCTCTGTCGCCTCCATACGCTTATGTAGAAGCACAATAACGAGGACGAAGAGTGTTAGCATGATGAAGAACAAGCTCGTCATCAAGTCCGAGTAACTGGTCCAGAAAAATGATTCTTTCTTTTCTGCCATATATACTTAATTGTTAGCATTTTGAGAAGGGACTTGCTGTACAGAAGCCGCTTGGGCAGGTTGTTGAACAGGATTCATCTGTACACTGTCCTTCATTTGTTGTATAACCAAAGTGGAGTCTGTTTTCTCATCTATATCTTCAACGGTAGCTTCTATCGACGCACTATCAGATGCGAACCAAATATTATAGACTGTGTTTGTGATACAAGCCAATGCAATAAGAATCACTGACACAACAACAATCCACTTCATCCATCTTGGCAGAATAGGCTGGACTGAATAAGGCGAGAACTCCCCTCTGAAAGAAACAGAGGTAAGTTCCTTGACAGTTTGTGTCATTGTACTACTTACTTGTGAAGCAAGTGAACTGTTAGAACGTTCCATGCGGTCTATGAGCTTATCTAATTTGCCAGGAATTCCTGCGATTTCTACAAGCTGCTTTTGTAGCATCGGAATTTGGTTTAGTTCTGCTCCAAATTGAACTCTTAACTCAGTATTTAACCTTTCAAAAGATTCTCTCTCGTCTGCAATTATTCTCTTAAACTCTTCTGCTTGCTGAACCAGAGTTGAATTAAGTTCGCTTGTATTGGAGCTGGCTGTTTCTTTCAAAGTCCGCAGCGCATTTCGCAATGCCACGTCAACATCAGCAGAGTCTTTAGCGATTTCTGCTTTGTGACGCATAAAGAACTGCTGAATTTCCTCTAATACATGTAAGCGGTTAGCTTCTTGCTCAAATTGAGTGGTAAAAGTATGGATTGCATCAGTATAGCCGTGAATATCATCCAAATACTTGTTAAATTGCTCCAATTTGTCGGTACATTCTTTCAGTTCTTCAAGTACGCGAACATTTGCTTTGGCCATCTTCATCACGTCCATGTCATGTACGGCTTTGATAACGTCGCCCTGAATGCGGTAGGATTCATTAACCTCACGCAATGCACCGCGCAGTGAAGAGGTGTTCTCAGCAAAAGTGTTGTTGAACTTATTAAGATTCTTCACCAAGCGATTGAGTGCATCGGAGGTATCAGAAGGCAGCTCTGGCAGTAGTTTTGCCTGAAGCCATGCAAGAAATGTATTCTTGCCGGATTCACCTTGCAGTTTATACCTTTTAAATAATAATGATGCTATGGTGGTGAGCATGATACCCATGATGCTGGCAAGCATTGCCCATGCGACCCCTGACAACAAATCGTTTACACCCTCTGCGGCAGTTCCAAAATTTCCAGATCCAGATGAAAGAAGGTCTGTTATACTACCCGTCGTAATAAGAGAACCTAAACCGACAATCACACCTGCCATCGTTCCTGCGAGCCCGCAATACAGTGGAGTTGGTGTAAGCGTGTTGATGTCATTCTCCACAGAATCACAGTGGCGGTCCACTGCATCCTTCAAAAGCGAGAAATCAATCACTGATCCAGAATTATTTTCTAAGTATTTATTGATTGATTCTTTGATTGATTCAAAAACATTGTTACCACGTCCATAAATACCAGAAACGAAATTCGTCTCAGGATTATGAGCGATACCCCAAGAATTTTCTTCCGCAAAGATTTTTTTGTAATCTCTCATGCGTAGTACATTCTTCACGAAGAAGAATATCTGTAGTGCGATTATAAACGCAACTATGATAGGAACTAATAGTGACATATTTACTTGATCAGTTTGATTTTAAGTGGTTTTGTGACTTTCCATGTGTTATCGTCAATTTTTTCACAAATGCCCTCGTCTTCAAGGCGGAAATCTGTTGCTTCTTTTATAGAAACACCACTACATTCAACTTTCTTCTGCCAATCATTTCTAGATTGAATCTTATCCAAGGCAATAATGTTAAACTTACCTTTAGATTGACAGGTGAAGGTAAGTTTAAATACACAACCTTCTTGATTCGATTCATATATCGTAGTAAAGTATATGTCAGTATCGACTTTTGCATACCCTACTTTTTGATATTCTTTTTCCTTTCGTGAAGGAGCAGGCTCCTTCCGTGTGGATACGGGTTGGGAAGCAGTGACTGTTATCTTATTAATAATTCCAATTACTTGAGCCATTTGATTTTCCAATTGGCGTAAACGGCTGTCAGAGTTAGGCGCATAAGAAGAACTTATATTTGACATTCTATTATTGCGTTGTGAAGATAATAAGTTGTTTACATTTACTTGAAGTTCTTTAATTCTACGAGATTCGTCAAGAGACTTCTTAACAATTTCATATACCTGTTTTTCTTTTATTCCTTTAGGTTTAAGAAGAGATATAATAAGAGCTATCAAGCCAAGAATAAAAGCCCCAATTGAAATGTAAGCCCATGTACTTTTAGGGCTTTTCAATTCTGCTATTTTTTCTTTCATCTCTGCGCTTTCTTCCTTGGTTAAATTTAACTCTGCTGTAAGTGTATCAACTTTATTTAAGAGTTCTGTCATAAGAGTATCATGATCTGCAATTTTTTGTTTTACAGAATCAGGAAGTTCCACGATTGTCCTAATCTCATCTTTTCCTTTTGAAGATTTATCATCCTCTAAGAAACTACAAGAAGATAAAGCTAAGACGGCAGTCAACACTATGAGACTATAAACTTTTTTCATATACTTGAATTTTCTAAATAATACTCTTGAATTTTGCTTGAAAGAGACTGAAGGACTCCCTTAATTGGATAGAACGTAATTGCATCCTCAATGAGATTATCCTTATTTCCGGACTCTTTAATAGAGAGTTCTATACCTTTATCAAGGTATGTTTCCAAGTCCTTTGTGCATTCTTCTCTCGCAATCTTCATAGTGACGTTATCAACACCGAAGTTGTTGTCTAAGTTAAATGCTGATGGCATTTCAGTAAGAGCAAATCGGAAGAAGTCTTTTACAGACTTAACAATATCTGCTTTTTGAGTTTCAGAAATTGACGCATAGGTATCACTTGCACCAGCCAGTTTGCCAGATGAGTCACGGAGAACTAAAGTTTCCGGCTCTTCATCGTAAGCTTCTGTTGCAATCAAGCCACCCTTGCATGTGGATTCCTTAGGATTAGAGCCCTGCTCCAATCCAAGAATATCAAGGGCAGAACCATATTCAGATTCCAAAACTTTCTCGAAGATGATTTTTGTGTATTTACCAAGAATTTTTGCGTCAGACGATATGATGCTAATAATCTTGCTACCATTACCGCTAAATGCTATATGACGAGGTGCTTTCAGCCCTTTTGCCTTTACAATTTGAGCGATATGATAAATGATGGCAGTATAGAAGATGATGAACACCACCTTAAACTTCGTGTCATTTTGAAGTATCTTATTGAAATCAATATTATTACGGGCAAGTCCTTTTGTGGCAGAATTATCTTTCAGCGAGAAAAGGAATGATGCCATATTTGCAGGTTGTCCGAGGTTGCTATTAAAGATGTTTACTAGTTCGTTAAGTTCTGGTTTTGACTGAAGAAGTCCGAGAATGTCATTCTTGAACCAGTCTACAATACCATTATTAGGATTAATGTCAGAGAAAGAATCCTCAAAGAGCGAGTTCGCAGCGAACTTAAATGACGTGATATATTCTACTTTGCCGTTTGAAGAGAAGGCAATATCAGTAGTGCCACCACCAATATCCACATTAACGAGGTTCGTTGCTGTCGCATATCTACGGAAGTAGAATTGTATTGGAGCAACAGACTCTGATAGATTTCTTGTCGCACCATCATGGTTAAACAATTCTGTGTAGGAGTCGTTCCATGCCATGCGTAGTTGGGCAAGGCGGCGCGGTGACATGCTGTTTGGATAGAACCATGTGATTTTTGTTCGCGCAAGGCTACCGTTATTTGCAATGACCTTGTTGCGAATTATCATCATGATATTACGGATGTAAGCTTGCATTGCTGATTGTGCATTAGGCTTGCTACTCCATTTTATATTGACCATAGGCTTTGCATTGTATGCAATGCCTAATTTTTTATTGTATGTAATATCGAAATTTATTAAGCCGAATGTTCTTAATTTCTCCGTCCAGTCAGTAGATTTTGCATATGACAAAGCGGTTCGTGTTGGGAAAGAAAAATCTGAGTCATCTCCTACCACAGCAGGAATGAAATCACGAACCATCAAGTCGTTTTCATCAATCAAATCTAAAGGAATGAGTTTTCCTTGAATTTCGCGGAAGGACTGAACAAAGAACTCTGCGAATATAGATTCTGAGTCTTTATAGTTGAAAGAGTCAGAACTATTATTATCAGCTTTCTTAAATTCAATATGTGTATTAGATGTACCCAAGTCAACAGCAAATTCAAAGTCTTCCAGATTTTGATGTGTGAGGAAGTTTGGAATAATTACATTGCTAACGCCTCCCTTATTAGAAACTCTGATAAAGTCAAAGTTGCTATTCTGGATTGTATAGGTTTCGGCCTTAAAGTCGAACAGGCCTTTTTCTTTGTTTCTGCAATCAACAGGAATATCACGTATGATTTCCCCTTCTCGGTAAAAATCAAAATTGAATTGATTGGAGAATGTACTTACGCAGGAAACCGTATATAGAGCATCGTCCTCATTTTGGAACTTTATGGCAGGCATTACAAGACCTGTGAAATCGAAGGTTGTCATGCCACCAGAGTTTTGAGTCTCTGAGACTTCAGCTTGCCTCTGGGCATAATAGATACGCTGATACTCAATGTAAGTTATATTACCATTACCCATAATAGGTATGCGTATAACTACATTTACTGAGCCACCGGCAATAGATTCCATCTCAAACGCTGGTTTACCGTCTGGCATAATTGAGTTGAGTGTTTCAATGGAGAAGTACTTGAAGTAAAGAGGCTTAATCGGGAGCAAGAAAGAGGTCATCTGCTCTACATCTTTAATATTCCCGTCGAAGAAATACTTCTTATTCAAAGAATGAGGGACCTTGACTATAGAATCTTCAAGGAAATCTCCTATGGTCAAATATGCAAAAGTTGAGCCTTCATAAGGTAGCGTTCTACGTTCGATGTTAGAAACATTTGTTTTGTATGGTGCTCTATTTGTGTTTCCCCATGTACCATTAGCATATTGCAGACTAGCATATTTATTTCCTGCTTCAACGGGAAGAACAAGAGGCTTCACACCTGCTACGCTTCGTTCGGGACGGATTGTAAACTCGTTTTCAATTTCTCTTGAAGATTTCTTCTTAAACAGGACAGTACCAAGAACTTCAACTTGGTTACTCTGTTGATGTGACTGCACGTCAATATAAGAGAAATCCTTAGCTGATGCTGGGGTAATCTCGTTTAACTTGTTCTTGATTATCTGGTCTGAAATAGCCCTGAATGTCAAGTTAAGATAATTCTCAATTTCTGGGAACAGGTTTGAGAAGCCGGGGATTGTCTTTCGGAGTGTCCACCATGCCTTAATGTAGTCGAAGTCTCTTTTATAAAGGGGTACATAGTCGCCGTCAAATGGGCGGTCATTGTTTGCAAAGAATATGTCCTGAATATATTCAAGGCTATTCGCACCGCTAAAGAATAACGTTGACGGTGAAGTGGCACCGATGATGTTTAATTCATCTGGCCCATTCGTATAATTCAGAAGATAGATGTTCTTCAACTGTCCGAAGTTATATGTGCGAGCATCGGAAACAAGATACTTCTGTAGTGCATCGGCCACATAGAAGTGGCTTGCGTTTTGGTCGTTCTTCAGAGCATCAATCATCACGGACGGATTCCAAGTGATGATTTCAATCTTATCTTTGAATTTATCGATATTGAAAAAGATCTCACCGACATCTAAAGTATCTGACACCATCTTATGAAATATGGTGTTGCCTTCCAACTCTCTAATATCACGAGTCGATCTACGACATACTTCCTTAAAGGCTGTTTTCACAAGATCTATTCTTGCAAACGGAGACGGGATTGAAGTAATTTCATTTTTGGCACTTGCTCCATCGGGATCTTCTATTGTGTCCCGAGCATTGGAATTGTATGGGAATGCTGGGCTTTCGTTCCATTCTCGAATGATGGACGTTCCCTCTCGATATAGTCTAAATACTTTTGACATGGCTACGCATTAAATTTTTCGTTAAACAATTTTCTCATGGCAAGGAAGAACATTTCAAGGAACTTGTCGTTGTCTTCTTTACTTTGGCATTTCTTGACAGCTGAGTTCAAACGATCGGTCACTAAATCATAATCAGATTTAAGGCTGATTATCTTTTTAGGCTTAACTCCTGTGACGACCTCAAAAGGTTTATCTTTTGTGTTAAGGTTGAAAAGATCTAATGAGCGTTTATTTCTCTTCATTTCGTCAAGCCATTCGATGAACAAACCTGTAAGGTTCTGAAGCTCCGTCATAAAAGAAGACCCGTACAGACCATTGAAGTTGTCATTGTTGGCATTGAAATCCTTAGACGAATAATAGTCAAATTTGTGATTCAGGCAGTTGGTCATCATCATGAACTCTGTCAAAGGGGCGAAAAGCAAACGTTTTTGATTCTCGTAGAAGGAGTCGAATGTAACAGAATTAGTGAGTTCCTTCAGACCAAGTTCTTTGTTTGACGTATTTGCGTGTTGCTTGTTACTGAAATCCACGATAGCAGTAGCAGCAAGGAATTCTACGAGATGAGCATCGTTTTGCTGCGCTGATCCACCTTCGTGGTTTTCATAGGTATTTGTAACATTATCAGCAAGAAAATAAAGCGCATCAATAGACTTATTCTTGCTGATATTGTTTTCGTAATAAGCCAATGCGGATTTGGTCTTAGAGATGAAGGTCGATGAATCAATCTCGCTTTCATCGTCATTCTTCAGTTTGAAATATGGAAGAATGGTGATGGCACCAATTTCTGCATGGTTAATCAGATCATTGTTTGGGAAGTTAGTTCCAGTGCGAAGAGTTTTCAATAAAAGAGGAAAACCACTTGCACCAGTTCCGCCAAAAATGGAACTAATGATAAAAATCTTGTCACCCGATTCGAAGTTGTTGGCGAAATCCTGGAAGTCATTAGAATCCACAATTTGATTGAGTACAATACTCCCGATATTGGGGTTGCCCTTGAAGCCTACATCCATAGACGAGCCGAGGTTCTTTTCAGAGAATAGCATTCTCATCATGGCCTGCGATGATTTATCCATGGAAGGAAGATCAATAAACTGCAAAAATGTCTTATCATCGGTGTCATTTATGCGAAGAGTATAGTTCACAAGAATTTGGGACAGCTCTTTTCTAAAGAAAGTTGACTCATTTTTCGGGGTGAATGAAAGGGAAGAATGAATAGTCCTGTAGGTGTTCATAAGGGCTACAGTTCTTGTTAAGTCTGCATTAGAAGCGTCGGGGTCGATAATAATAGGCACGATTTCGTCTGCACCAATATTTACACCTGCCGCCATCATCATTGTGAAAGAACGGAGAACACGTGCACCTGTTCCTCCAATTCCGAATACATATAGTTTGGCCATGATTAATAATATTTATATGTTAAAATGGAGCTCGGGAGCAGTTTGTACTCCACCACTTGATAATATACGAGAATATGATGAAAGCTATGATAGCATCAAGCATATTGGTAACTCCAAATGCAAGGATGTCATCTGAGTAGATAGGAAGGTCAACCATCTTTTGGGTCGCGGCATCTTTTTTTACCATTAATCCTGCATAATAATCTTTAAGAACCCATTGCCATCCGACTACAAAGTTTATCACAGCGTTAATACCCAAGAATATAAGCCATCCCCACCAATTGTTCAGGCGTGGATGATTAATAATGTAATAGTAGCAGACAGCTACAATTAGGGAAACCACCAACATGGTAAGGCCGATGCCAATAAACATGTTGCTTAACTGCTCTGGAGATGATTCTCCCCAAAGATACTCTGCAAGTTCTATTCCAAAGAAGTCTTCGAGCCAGCAGTAGATACTTCCAAAAAATTCACTCATGATATTTAACTTTATTTATTTTTTAATTCAAAGGAAACCGATCCATATGTAGTTGAGTTCTTATAGACTTCTGCCACACCCTTAATCAGTGCCATTAGTCCTGTTGTTTTGTCAAGATTTTCTTTTATATTTTGTCCTGTTGTGTCATCTGAATTAGATATCCATGTTGCCAAATAAGGGTAAGAAAAAGAAACCGTTTCTGATTTCAATGTCTCGGGATTGGAGATTTCTAAAGTGACAACATGGCTATACGGACTATCTGTAGCAGTAATCTCTTCAACCGACGCCACTGCTACTTGTTGAGGGTTAGCAGATTTGTATTGTGCAATATTCTTATACAGATTGCTGCTTTGCAACGATCCTCTTAAATTTACGAGTAATTCAATATGTATTTTTCCTGAATGGTTTGTTACATAAGTACTTTTACTCATATCGAATGGTATTTTCTGTGGAGCTGCGTACGCACAATATTCTTTAATACCGCCTATAATATTCTCGACAGGAACCTTTTGGTTGAATTCAGCCAAATACCTTTGATTACCAATTACCCAAATATAGTAAGGTCGTTTTACATCCTTCAAAAATTCCCGATTATGTCCGCAAAACCAAAAACCACTAAATTTGGAGTCAAGTTTGATTATTTCAACTCCCAATTCGGGATTTTTTGCTAGAGCTTCATTAAACGTGTTTTTAATAGAAATCTGGTAATTCCCTAAAAAATCAATCGCATTCTGAGGAATGTCAAGGATACAATCTGAGATAAATATAGAAACCGTTTGTTTGCCATTAGCCTTTACTATCGTGTCAAAAATCTGACGAAGGTCTGTATTCGTTCGGTTTCCACCAGCTTTAGCAAAAGATTGTGGGGTAAGATTTTTAATATATGTATTTAAGTCCCCAGCGAAAGGGATAACTTTCGAATTGATATAGTACAATGAACAGGATGTAGTCAATCGCTTCAAGTCGCTTACATAATCAAAAACTGCATCTTTTAGATTTGATCCAGCACACATATACGCATCCATACTACCGGAATTTTCTACATATACTTTTAGCTCAATAGAGTCTTTTGTTTCCTTTGGAGCTGGTACTGCATCCCATGTTAGTTTGATCTTACTACCCTTCCCAACGCAGGTAGAGATAACTGCAATAATGATGATTGTACAGATCACAATCGGAATAATGAACTTTTTATTCATATGAACTTCTTTAATCTTTATTTTAATTGTACTTTTGTTGGCATTAGTGATTGCCACTATCTCAAATCAAACTTCCATGTTTTGGAACGGCAAAAGAATCTTTTCAAAAGACACTCCATCCATGCCCCAGACATTTAATTTGAGATATTTGGACCTCTCTTTACACAAGGATCCAATATAAACTTATAGAATTTATAACTATAACTCTGTCCTTCAAAACATCTATATCCTATAAGGGCATAATAACAATATGTTGATGACAAATGATACACATAATACAAATTAGAATAGTATCTTTTTCATAAACATTTACCCCAATTCGGGATAAAATAGCGATTAGTTGCATATGAAGACAGATACACGA
>CAJJOL010000040.1:0-30709 GCA_905193385.1 uncultured Prevotella sp.
GGCTATGAGCTTCTGCCCCTTCGGGGCGTACTGCTGTGACTTTTGACACGCCCTCGTCGTTACACCGTTTGTGTTGATATAGCATTTCATTCTTTCTCGCTCCGTTGTTCCTTCGTTCGTTATTCGTTCATCCTCCGTAGTGAACTCGATCTGCCTACGTAGTGAACTCGATCTGCCTACGTTAACGAAGCGAAGGCATAACGGAGGCATAACGGAGATTTAACGAAGGTATAACGAAGACTTAACGAAGACTTAACGAAGACTTAACGAAGACTTAACGAAGACTTAACGAATAATTTAATCACTCCAAATTCCGGATAAACCTTTTTATATACCAAATATTCTCTTAACAGTAGCATTTGTAGTATCAGCCACACATTGCAAATCGACCCCATAGCACTCAGCAAGTTTCTGCAATATATATGCTACATAAGCGCTTTCGTTGCGCTTGCCACGCATAGGCACAGGTGCCATATACGGCGAGTCGGTTTCGAGAACAATACGGTTGAGTGGCACCACACTGGGCAACACTTCAGGCAGATGGCTCTTCTTGAATGTCAGCACGCCACCAATGCCAAGAACAAAACGTTCAAACTGCAGCAGTTCTTCAGCCTCGTGCTCATTGCCTGTGAAGCAATGGAACACTCCTCCTGGCAATTCGTCGGCATAATGACGCAACATACTCACCATCTCGTTCTGCCCCTTACGACAATGAATCATAAGCGGCAGACGAGTCTCTATCGACCATTGCACCTGACGCTCAAAAGCCATAAGTTGCTCTTTCTCAAACTCACGCGACCAATAGTAATCAATTCCCACTTCGCCAACTGCGATGAAAGGATGGCCAGGCTTCAGGCGCTTGTACATTTCATCGAGAACGCTGCTCCAGTCGGCCCTCACCTCCTCGGGATGCAATCCTATCATTGGATAGGCGTAACCGGGAAACTGATTGCACGTTTCTACCACCGTATCCACCGACTTAAGGTCAATAGCCGGCACAAACACCTTGCTAACTCCAGCCTCACGAGCCCTGTCGACAACCTCATGCAGGTCGGCTGCAAATTCCTCGCCGTCGAGATGTGTGTGTGTGTCTATGAAATTCATATCTTGTTTTCTCCTTTACGATAATAATATATCAAGCCATATTTGCGACATTTGTCGTAGCGTATCTCTGGTGGCAAATCGGCAAAGTGAGCCTCCACCGTATTCCAAATATCCACTGTCAGCACATCGACCTGTGCACGCATAGCCTTCAACTGGGCGAGTGCACGGTCGGCCTTATCATTCAATATGCGCTGTTGCTTATAAATGTCGGCAAAAATATCGAAATGCGTTGCCACCATACCGATGGTTGGATTGTAAATGGGCCGGCCACCGGCAGCTATGCGTTTTTTCTCGCCTTCTATAATCATTGGAGCTATTTTACAGGCATCATCCACTATGTGCAGCTGACGCAAAGTCTCCTCCGGATCATCAATGGCATAGAATTCGCTGAGTGCCGAACCCTTTATTTCACCACGCTCTACGCTCATCAGCAACACACGCACAAAGTGCTGCAAATACATCATCATATGCTTCTGCGGTTTTGCCACACGCTTATAATTGCGCATTTGGGCTTCATAACACAACAGAAACTGTTTGCTCAACGTCTTCAGCTGGTCATGCAAATTCTTTGCCTTAGCGATTACGTCCATGCTGATAAACCTTGTCTTGGCAGCATAAACATCATTATTGTCAAGCAATTCTCCGAGCGAGCGCAGGCGAGCAGTATCTGTCTTTGGAAATCTACGGTAGGGCACGTTTAATGATTAATTAGTAATGATTGATTAGTGATTGGATGAAACACAGAAATTAATACTTGCGCTTCATCATACGCTGTGCATAAGCTGCCAGTTCTACCTTGCGGTCGTCCGAAACACTCACGGCATCAAGATACTTTCGACTTTCGCCGAAGTATTGTGCTATCTTGTCCTGTGCCAAACGGTCTACGCCTATCTCGTTGTACAACTTTGTCACGGCAGCAATCTTCTCCTCACGGTCGAATGTTTCGGCATTCACCCAGCGCTCCAGTTCAGCACGCTGCTGTGCGTTGGCACGATTGAAGGCATTGATAAGCATGTAGGTCTTCTTGTTCGACATGATGTCTCCACCAATTGCCTTACCGAAAACCTTGGGGTCGCCATAAACGTCAAGATAGTCGTCCTGCAACTGGAAAGCAAGACCTATGCGCTCACCAAACTTATAAAGATTCTCGGCATCTTCCTCAGACGCTCCAGCCAGCACAGCACCTATCTTGAGCGCACAAGCAAGCAGTACGCTCGTCTTGAGTCGTATCATCTCTATGTATTCGTCTTCGGCTACATCGTTGCGATGCTCAAAGTCCATATCGTACTGCTGACCCTCGCCTATCTGCAGAGCTGTCTCGGTGAATATGCCAAGCACCTGTGCCAAGTGAGCCTTGTCACATTGCGCCATGCGCTGATATGCCAGTACAAGCATCGAGTCGCCCGAAAGGATGGCTGTATTGGCATTCCACTTGCAATGTACTGTCTGATGGCCACGACGTATGGAAGCGTTGTCCATAAGGTCGTCGTGCAGCAATGTATAGTTGTGATATGTTTCAAGAGCGCAAGCCGGCATCAGGATGCTTTCGGGATTGTCTTTGAACATATTGTAGCCCAAAAGCATCAGTACAGGACGTATACGTTTGCCTCCCATAGAGAGCACATAACGTATTGGTGCGTAAAGCGACTCTGGTTTGCGATCGTAAGCAAGATTGTCGAGAAAATCATTCACTTGCTTCAATATTTCATCAGCTGTCTTCATAATATCTTTTTGAATATCTTAAATTTCTATATAAAAGAATGTATGTTTTTAGTATGTTACAATGCGAACTCAACGGGTATTGCCATCATGGTGCGACATGGTCGATTGTTGGCCACACCGGGCTTCCAGCGCGGCATCATACGCATTACGCGCAGGGCCTCGCGGTCGAGAATGGGATGTGCCGACTTCGAAACCTTCAGGTCGCTTGTAGTTCCGTCGCGATTGACTATGAACGTTACAACCACTCGTCCCTTTATCTTCTGGCTTTGTGCCGAGTAGGGATACTTCAGGTTGTCGGTCAGCCATTTTACGAATGCCGACATACCGCCTGGAAATTCGGGCAACTGCTCTACAATGCGGAAATTGAGCGGATTGTCGCCCATATCTACAGCTATGGGCTGTGGCGTCGTTTTAGTGTCGCCTTCAGCCTTTTCGCCGCCATTACCCTCATCGCCTTCTTCGCTTTCATTGCGACTTTGGGCAATATTGTCAAGTCTATTCACTGGAGTCTTATGGTCGACCACCTTCAGCTGTTGCGTGTCTGGCTTTTTAGGCTTAGCATGGGCAGCAGCTGCCATATCTGTCCGTTCGGGCGAAGGCACGGGAATATACTCGTTCTCCTTAGACACGTCATCCATAAGGCTCGACATGTCAATTTCAGGCTCTGCCAGGGTTCTGTATTCAAGTGCGGCAAGAAACAGCAACAGAGGCATTACGAGTCCCGCTACAAAAAATATAGGACGCCATCTCTCCAAATCAGCACGCCGTGACTTTTTCTGTTCCACTCCTCAATATTATATTGTTGTTTTATCTTTAATAAGCGGCTGGGGTGAAGCCTCTATTTTGCAAAGTTACACAATGTCTGGCACAAAAAGCAACGAAACATCATAAATTATTCTTTATGCCAACCGCTTTTCCCGTTTTTGCTTGGTTACTATTTTGCCATCTTCTAAAAAATGCTTAATTTTGCAGTCGTTTACAGGAAACTATTGTTTTATATTCAATTCAATTCATTTCAACACTAAAATTTTGAGGATGAAGACATTCGATTTCAAACCCCAACTGTTTACGATGCTAAAGTCGTACAACCGTAAGACGTTCATGAGCGACCTCATGGCGGGCATCATTGTGGGCATTGTCGCCCTGCCGCTTGCCATTGCATTTGGTATCGCCTCGGGCGTAACGCCTGAGAAAGGCATCATCACGGCTATCGTTGCCGGATTCATTATCTCGCTGCTCGGCGGCAGCAAAGTACAGATTGGAGGTCCTACTGGTGCTTTCATCATCATCATATACGGCATTATACAGAAATACGGACTTGAAGGTCTTACCATAGCCACTCTCATGGCAGGTGTGTTCCTTATTATGTTCGGAGTGCTTAAGCTTGGCACTATCATCAAGTACATCCCCTACCCTATTGTAGTAGGATTCACCAGCGGTATTGCCGTTACCATCTTCACCACACAGATCAAGGACCTCTTCGGACTTACCATCGACTCCGTACCGTCCGACTTCATCGAGAAATGGGGCTGCTACATCTCGCATTTCTCTACAGCCGACCTGTGGTGCTCGCTCGTGGGCATCGTGAGCGTTATAATCATAGCCATCACCCCAAAATTCAGCAAGAAGATACCTGGCTCGCTCGTTGCCATCATCATCATGACCATCGCAGCCTTGATACTCAAGACTTACTTTGGCGTCAGCACCATCGAGACCATCGGCGACCGCTTCAGCGTGAGCAACGATATCCCGGATATGCAGGTTCCGGCAATGACATGGGAAACCATCAAGAGTCTTGTAGCTCCGGCGCTCACCATTGCTGTGCTCGGTGCCATCGAGTCGCTGCTCTCTGCCACAGTAGCAGATGGTGTCATAGGCGACCACCACAACTCCAACACAGAGCTTATAGCACAAGGTGTAGCCAACCTTGCTTCGCCTCTCTTCGGCGGTATTCCTGCCACAGGAGCCATAGCCCGTACAATGACCAACATCAACAACGGCGGACGCACACCTATCGCAGGCATCATCCACGCCATCGTTTTGTTGCTTATCTTCCTCTTCCTCATGCCGCTTGCCAAGTACATCCCTATGGCATGTCTTGCCGGTGTGCTCGTAATCGTATCGTACGGAATGTGCGGATGGCGCTCGTTCGTAGCGCTGATGAAGAACCCTAAGAGCGACGTCACCGTGCTGCTCATCACCTTCTTCCTCACCATCATCTTCGACCTTACAGTTGCCATTGAGGTGGGACTCATCATCGCCTGCCTGCTCTTCATGAAGCGCATGTCGGAGACTACAGACGTGAAGGTAATCATGGACGAAATCAACGAGGAGTCAGACATCGTCAAAGGTAATCTTGAGCACCTTACAATACCACAGGGCGTTGAGGTGTACGAAATCAACGGTCCTTACTTCTTCGGTGCCGGCAACAAGTTTGAGGAGATTATGGCCACATTCGGCGACCGTCCGAAGGTACGTATCATCCGTATGCGTAAGGTACCATTCGTCGACTCAACAGGTATTCACAACCTCACCAACCTCTGCCTTATGAGCAAGAACGAGGGCATTCAGATTGTGCTGTCGGGAGTAAGTCCTAAGGTACACAGCCAGCTCGAAAAGGCCAAGTTCTACGACCTTATCGGCGAGGACAACATCTGCAGCCACATCAACCTGGCACTTGAACGTGCTAAGGAAATCATAAAATGATGATGATAAAACGAGACAATAAAATGAGGTATTTATCGTTTATTTACTAACTTTGCACCATATTATATAAACGATGAAAAGATTTTTAACCGCATTTTATATACTTACATTCGCCAGCATCGCCACAATGTGCGCTCAGGAAAGCCAGACGCTATATAATTTTCTGCGCCTTCCGGTTAGTGCGCACGCTGCGGCGCTGGGCGGCGACAACACTTCGCTTATCGAGGACGACGCTTCGCTGACTTTTCACAACCCTGCCTTGCTGTCGTCGGTAAGCGACAAGACCATCGGATTCAACTTCATGACTTATATGTCGGGCTCGATGGCAGCAAGCGCATCATTCAACCGCAATGTCGGCGAGAAAATATCATGGGCCGTAAGTGGACAGTTTATCAATTACGGCACAATGCGACAGACCGATGCCGACAATCAGCAGACGGGCGAATTTTCAGCCAAGGACATCGCCGTGAGCGGACATTTCTCTTATATGCTCGGCAGTCGCATTGCTGGCGGTATTGCTGCCCGATTCATCACTTCGTACATAGGCAGCTACAACTCACTGGCTATGGGTGTCGACCTTGGTCTCAACTATTACGACCCCGATACCGAATGGTCTGTGTCGGCTGTGGCACGCAACCTCGGTGGACAGCTCAAGGCTTACGACGACGACTTTGAAAGTATGCCTATCGACCTGCAGGTCGGCGCAAGCAAGAAATTTGAAAATATGCCCTTCCGTCTATCCGCCACATTGGTAGGCCTTAACCATTGGAACTATAGCTTCGTCAACCACCTTGTATTAGGTGTCGACGCTGTCATCTCGGAGTCGATATGGATTGGTGGCGGCTACAACTTCCGACGGGCTCATGACATGAAGATTGAGTCGGCTGACGGCAAGAGTTCGCATGGCGCTGGTCTGTCGTTCGGTGCCGGACTGAATCTCAGCCGCATCAAGATAAACCTGGCATATGGCAAATACCACGTTTCGAGCTCGTCGATAGTGGTGAATGCGGCATTCAACCTTTGAAAAGTAAAAAGGTAAAAGGGTAAAAAGAGAATTATATAAGACTATATACTGAAATGAAGAAAATTGTGATAGCCATTGACGGATACTCGTCGTGCGGAAAAAGCACTATGGCAAAAGACTTGGCCCGCGAGGTGGGCTATATCTACGTTGACACGGGCGCTATGTATCGTGCCGTGACGCTGTTTGCAATGCGCAACAATCTCTTTGACGGCAAGGGCAATGTTGAAGCCGAACGTCTGGAGCAACTTCTGCCACAGGTGCAGATTTCGTTTAAACTGAATGCTGATACCGGTCGTCCTGAAGCTTGTCTCAACGGTGAGGTAGTGGAAAACCAAATACGCTCGCTCGAGGTGTCACAGCACGTAAGTCCTGTAGCAGCCCTGCCATTCGTACGCGCCAAACTGGTGGAGCAACAGCAGGCTATGGGACGCGATAAAGGCATCGTAATGGACGGACGCGACATCGGAACAGTTGTATTCCCCGATGCCGAACTGAAGATTTTTGTTACTGCCACAGCCGAGATACGTGCTATGCGCCGATACAAGGAACTGCAGGCAAAGGGGATGCCAGCCGACTTCGACGACATACTCAAGAACGTAGAGGAGCGTGACTATATCGATACCCATCGCGCCACTTCGCCACTGCGCCAGGCTGACGATGCCCTGTTGCTCGACAACAGCAACCTGACCATTGCCGAACAGAAGCAGTGGCTTATGAAGATGTTTGAAGAAAGAACCAAATAAACAAGTTTGAAGACTAGAACCAAACGAACAATGGAAAAGCTACAAAACGAATATTTGACAGTTGAAGTATCCGACCTTGGTGCCGAACTTCAGAGCATCAAGGATGCTGACGAAAAGGAATATCTTTGGCAGGGCGACGACAAGTATTGGGGCAGACGCTCGCCAATACTCTTCCCTATAGTATGCGGACTGTGGAAAGGCACCTATCGCACCGATGGCGAGACTTACCAGTTGGGCCGTCACGGATTTGCACGCGACATGAACTTCAAGGTTCTGCGACAAACCGACCACAGCGTCACCTATGTACTGCACGAGACCGAGAACACACTGCGCCAATATCCCTACCGCTTCATGCTCTCTGTCACCTACAAGCTGGTGGACAATGAGGTACACGTAATATGGCATGTACACAATACTGACACCCGTGAGATGCACTTCCAGATTGGCGCACATCCTGCTTTCAATCTGCCTGGTATCAGCGAGGGCGAACCTATCAAGGGCGTGCTGCGCTTCGACAACACCGACGAGATTGACCGCATCTACGGCAACCACGAAGGCTGCATCACCGACGACCGCTATCCGTTGCCGACACTCGAAGGCGGACTGCTGCCCTTCAACGAGGAGACATTCAAGGACGATGCCATCGTCATCGACCACTGTCAGCTTCACTCCATCGAGATACTCGACCCGCAGGATGCCCGCCCCGTTGTTACGGTAAAGTTCAACACACCTTGTGTAGGCATATGGACTCCCTACGGCAAGAACGCCCCATTCATCTGCCTCGAACCGTGGTATGGTGTTCACGACCATTATGAGTACAAGGGACAATTCCGCGACAAATATCTCATGAACCATCTGCAGCCCGGAGCTTCATTCATGAGCGAATATGTCATAAAAATAGGCGAGTAAAACAACCTCTACTCGCCCTTATTTTTATTTATTACACCTTCATGTAGGCGGCACACATCTCGGCACACCGTTCGCCATCGACACCTGCCGACACGATGCCGCCTGCATATCCTGCTCCCTCGCCACACGGGAACAGACCATGTATGCGCACATGCTGCAATGTCTCACGGTCGCGCACAATGCGTACCGGCGATGACGTGCGTGTTTCGGTGGCTATCATCACAGCCTCATTGGTGAGGAATCCGTGACTCATCTTGCCAAACTTCTTGAATCCCTCCTGCAGTCGCTTGCCCACCTGGCGGGGCAGCCAGAAGTGCAACGGCGACGAAATCAGACCTGGCGCATAGCTGCTCTTGGGGAGGTCGTACGAGAGGCGGCCGTTGACGAAGTCGGCCATGCGCTGCGCCGGAGCCGTCTGCTTCATATTGCCCTGCTGCCAGCATGCACGCTCAAGCTGCTCCTGGAAGTGCATCACGCGCAACGGATCATTCTCATCGCCTTCCACATCCTCAGGACGTGTCTCAACTACCATACCCGAATTGCTCCATTGAGTGCCGCGATTGCTCGGACTCATACCGTTCACCACGAGCTGCTCCTTGTCGGTAGCTGCCGGAATGACAAAACCGCCCGGACACATACAGAACGAATAAACCCCACGGTCGGCCACCTGCGTCACAAAGCTGTACTCAGCCGCAGGCAGATATTTTCCTCTACCCTGTTTTGAATGATACTGTATCTGGTCAATCAGTTGCGAGGGATGCTCCAGACGCACACCTACAGCAATGCCCTTAGCCTCTATCTCCACCTTAGCCTCGGCAAGATAGCGATACACGTCGCGTGCCGAATGGCCTGTAGCAAGTATTACCGGTCCGCGAAAAGTCTCTTCGACACCCGTCAGCAGATTCAGAGCCTCTACACCCACAACTGTGTCGTTGTTGATGACAAGACGTGTCATCTTGGTCTGAAAATGCACCTCGCCACCGCATCGTATTATCGTCTCGCGCATATTTTCAATCACCTTCGGCAACTTGTCGGTACCAATGTGTGGATGAGCGTCGGCAAGGATTGAGGTAGACGCACCATGCTGGCAGAAAACATTAAGAATCTTCTCGATATTGCCACGCTTCTTTGAGCGGGTATATAGTTTGCCATCAGAATAGGCTCCAGCCCCACCCTCGCCGAAGCAATAGTTGCTCTCGGGATCTACCTTCTGCGTTTTCTTTATGTTAGCAAGGTCTACCTTGCGGTCGCGCACATTCTTGCCACGTTCCAGCACAATCGGACGCAGACCGAGTTCAATAAGCCTGAGCGAGGCAAACAATCCGCCAGGTCCTTCGCCCACAACAACCACTGCTGGCTTTGAACTTACATCACCATATTCTGTGCTGACATACTCATCATCCTGTGGCAATTCGTTGATGTAGACTCTTACCGTAAGATTGATGAAAATGGTGCGCTGGCGTGCGTCAATGCTACGCTTCAGAACACGCACGGCATTAATCGTACGGACATCAATGCCCTTGTCCTCTGCCACAAACTGTCGTATATTCTGCTCGCTTGAAGCCACAACGGGCAAAACTCGTATCTGGTATTCCTGTATCATCTTGTGTGTCTGTATCTGTTTTGGGTGAAACGTTTGTTGTTATGATAGTGTGATATTGAAGCTGTCTTTACTGTCTGCCGAGAGAATTTTTACTGTCTGCCGAGAGAATTTCTGCAGCCTCCCGAGATTGCAAAATGTCAGTTCTGTATCACGGCTGCAAAGTTAATACATTCCAATCACACTTGCAATAGTTGTCGGGAATGACGTGACCATTTTGTCGGGAAGCAGATAGTGGCACGGTAGTCGATGGTTTAGTCATTTAGTCATTTAGTCAAAATCAAAAAAAGTGCAGTCATCCCCCTATAGTATAATATATAAATTTATATATTATACTATAGACCCAAAAATGACATTCCCAAAATCGAAAATGACTAAATGACTAAATGACTAAATGACTAACCGCAATAGCAATATATATAGCTAATGTATTGGTACACAATATTTTGCATACACAACAATCATCCGTCCACAAGCCTCATCATCGTCGTATTCGTGCTCTTTCCTTTTCTTCTTCAACATAAATAGAGCCTCAACAGCCAATTTCTGACGGTTTTCAGAGCAAAATACAGACCGTCAGTAATTGATTTTCGCTTGTTTCTACATCAAACCCTATCAAAAACAAGCATTTTTCAATCGAAATCAAGCCAAAGCAGCAAAGCAATCACAACGAAGTATAAGTATCGTATAATGTGATTGCAAACTGGAAAAAATCCTTAACATACTGAATACATGGCTATTATCTCTTATTTCTTGTATTATGGTATTGTCTTTGAAAGGCATTAAAACCATGGATTTTTGCCCTGAAAAAGGGCTTTTTATTGAATTTTGAACCCTAAAAGCCAAAAATCTGACCTTTAGAAGCACATTTTCGCATAAAAAGTGAGCTGAAAAAACGTCCTAAATTATGCAAGTCGACGGTGAACAAACCGTTCAGCGTAAATAAGAAAGGGGATCGCGAAATGCTACACCCCCTACAAAAAAAGTGGCAACACCTAAGGCGCTGCCACTTAATTATCTATTCAATAATCAATCACTAAAAACCAGCAATCAATCATTAAACATCAATTTCTATTTTTTAGATCTGCTCGCTCCAGTCCTCCTGGCTCTTACGAACGTAAGTCTGGTAGCGGAGCTTAGCCATCTTCTCAGCCTGGCTGAAGAGCTCGTCGGCCTCCTTCGGGAATGCCTTCTGTACTGACAGATAACGAACCTCGCCGAGGAGGAAGTCGCGGAAGTCGTCCCACTTAGGAGCCTTAGAGTCGAGAGTGAACGGGTTCTTGCCCTCGTCAGCCAACAGCGGGTTGAAACGCCACAAGTGCCAGTAACCGCAGTCAACAGCGAGCTTCTCCTCATTCTGTGAGCGACCCATACCGCCCTTGCGCTTCAGACCGTGGTTGATACACGGAGCGTAAGCGATGATGAGTGACGGACCTGGATAAGCCTCTGCCTCGCGGATAGCCTTCAATGTCTGAGCATTGTCAGCACCCATAGCAATCTGAGCTACGTAGATGTAGCCGTATGTTGTCTGCATCAAGCCGAGGTCCTTCTTGCGGATACGCTTGCCCTGAGCAGCAAACTGAGCGATAGCACCGAGCGGAGTTGACTTAGACGACTGACCACCTGTGTTAGAGTAAACCTCAGTATCGAGTACGAGGATGTTTACGTCCTCACCAGAAGCCAATACGTGGTCGAGACCGCCGTAACCGATATCGTAAGAAGCGCCGTCGCCACCGATAATCCACTGGCTGCGCTTTACGAGGTAGTGGTCGAGAGTCTTCAATTCAGCGCAAACCGGGCAACCCTTCTCAGCACCAGCGGCGATGAGCGGCTTGAGCTCGGCAGCAGCCTCCTTAGAACCCTCTGAATCGTTCATGTTGGCCATCCACTTATCAGCAGCAGCAACGAACTCTGCAGGAACGTGCTCGTCAGCCTTAGCCTCTTCGAGGAGGTGGCAGATGCGCTCCTTCATCTTCTTGTTGCCGAGTACCATACCAAGACCGAACTCGCAGAAGTCCTCGAACAATGAGTTGTCGAATGCAGGACCCTGACCCTTAGCGTTCTTTGTGTAAGGTGTTGACGGGATAGAAGCTGAGTAGATAGAAGAGCAACCTGTAGCGTTAGCAATCATCTGACGGTCGCCGAAGAGCTGAGAGATGAGCTTAACGTAAGGAGTCTCACCGCAACCAGAGCAAGCGCCTGAGAACTCGAACAGAGGCTGAGCGAACTGAGAGTTCTTGGGGCTCTGCTTGATGTCTACGAGATCCTGCTTAGAGGCTACGTTGTGAACGAGGTACTCCCAGTTCTGTGCTTCCTTCTTCATGTCCTCAGCGTCAACGTTGAACGGAACCATCTTGAGAGCCTTCTCGAGCTCACCTGTCTCCTTGTTCTTCTTGCCCGGGCAAACGTCGGCACAGTTGCCGCAGCCAAGACAGTCGAGTACAGAAGTCTCAATGCGGAAGTGCATGCCCTTCAGAGCAGCCGGAGCCTTGATTTCCTGTGTCTCAAGCCCCTCGATACCAGCAAGCTCCTCGTCGGTAAGAACGAACGGACGGATAGCAGCGTGAGGACAAACGAACGAACACTTGTTACACTGGATACAGTTCTCAACATTCCATACAGGAACGAATGCCTCTACACCACGCTTCTCGAATGCAGAAGTACCGTTCTGCCATGTACCGTCTACTGTGTCGTGCTTAACGAAGTCAGAAACCTTCAGCAAGTCGCCAGCCTGGCCGTTGATAGGACGAACGAGCTCCTTAACGAATGCCGGAGCGTTGTCTTCCTTAACCTCCTCGTCAGCGAGGTTAGCCCATGCCGGGTCAACAGTAAGCTGCTTGTACTCGCCACCACGGTCAACAGCTGCGAAGTTCTTGTCGACAACGTCCTGACCCTTCTTAGAGTAAGACTTAACGATGAATGCCTTCATCTGCTCAACAGCGAGATCCAAAGGAATCACCTCTGTGATACGGAAGAATGCCGACTGGAGGATGGTGTTGGTACGGTTGCCGAGACCAATCTCCTGAGCAATCTTAGTAGCGTTGATATAGTAAACGGTGATGTTGTTCTGAGCGAAGCAACGCTTTACCTTGTTAGGAATGAAGTTAACGAGCTCCTCACCGTCGAAGATGGTGTTCAACAGGAAGTAGCCGTTCTTGCGCAGACCGCGAGTAACGTCATACATGTGGAGGTAAGCCTGAACGTGGCAAGCCACGAAGTTAGGAGTATTTACCTGATATGCGCTGTGGATTGGGCTGTCGCCGAAACGCAGGTGTGAGCAAGTGAAGCCACCCGACTTCTTTGAGTCGTATGAGAAGTAAGCCTGGCAGTACTTGTTGGTGTTGTTACCGATAATCTGTACTGAGTTCTTGTTGGCACCTACAGTACCGTCAGCACCGAGTCCGTAGAACTTAGCCTCGAACAGGTCGTCGCCGCCCATCGGAATCTCCTCTTCCTCAGGAAGCGAAGTGAATGTAACGTCGTCAACGATGCCCACTGTGAAGTGGTTCTTAGGCTGCGGAAGCTCAAGGTTCTTGAATACAGCGACAATCTTGGCAGGTGTTGTATCAGAAGAACCCAGACCGTAACGGCCACCAACGATAAGCGGCTTGCGCTCGTCGTCGTAGAGAGCCGACTTAACGTCGAGGTACAGAGGTTCGCCCTCAGCACCCGGCTCCTTAGTACGGTCGAGAACAGCGATGCGCTTAACAGTAGCAGGAAGAGCCTTCTTCAGGAAGTCAACCGAGAACGGACGGTACAGGTGAACAGCCACCATACCAACCTTCTTGCCCTGCTTGTTGAGGTAGTCGATAGCCTCGCGAGCAGGCTCTGTAGCCGAACCCATGAGGATGATTACGTTCTCAGCATCCTCAGCTCCGTAGTAGTTGAAGAGGTGATACTCACGGCCTGTGATCTTGGTCATCTCCTGGCAGTACTTCTCTACTACCTCAGGGATGCGGTCGTAGTACTCGTTGCAAGCCTCACGGTGTGTGAAGAATGTCTCGGGGTTCTCAGCAGTACCGCGTGTTACAGGACGCTCCGGTGTAAGAGCACGGTCGCGGAAACGCTTGATATATTCGGGATTTACCAACGGACGGATGTCTTCCATATCCATCTCCTCGATCTTGTGGTACTCGTGTGAAGTACGGAAGCCGTCGAAGAAGTTGATGAACGGCACAGATGTCTCGAGTGTAGCGAGGTGAGGCACAGCCGAGAGGTCCATAACCTCCTGTACCGAACCAGAGCAGAACATAGCGAAGCCTGTCTGACGGCAAGCCATTACGTCCTGGTGGTCACCGAAGATACACAATGAGTGAGAAGCCAATGTACGTGCCGAAACGTTGAATACGCAAGGCAGCAACTCGCCGGCAACCTTGTACATGTTAGGAATCATCAGCAACAGACCCTGCGATGCAGTGTATGTTGAAGTGAGGGCACCAGCCTGGAGCGATCCGTGGAGGGCGCCGGCAGCACCAGCCTCCGACTCCATTTCCTGGATAGAAACTCGCTGACCGAAGAGGTTCTTGCGACCCTTGGCAGCCCATTCATCTACGTGCTCAGCCATCGGAGATGATGGAGTGATAGGATAGATAGCAGCAACCTCTGTGAACATGTAGCTCACGTGAGCGGCAGCTGTGTTACCATCACATGTGATAAACTTTTTTTCTTTAGCCATTTTGTTGAAAATAAAATGTTAATGTATTTTTGTTTTAGTATAATAATCCGAATAGCCACAGCGGGATATGGTTGTCATAACCAATGCCGTTGGGTGTGTTATACTCGGCGTAGATAGTCTTAGCCGTATTTCGCAACCTTGATGTGCCTGAAGCGTCTACAATGCGGCAACGGCAGTCGTCGTCAACTATGTAGCATGCATCCTTGCCTGCCTGATGCACTTTGTGGTCTTTCCACAGCGTATTGACAAAGAACGTCTCCATCACCTCCTGAGTGCGCGCCACGATGGGATATATGGCATACAGGAGATTGGGATTGTGCATCATTATCTTGGCGGGTTTCTTAGGAAATTCGTCACCCGGGTTGTAAATCATATTTATGAGTCGTGCATCGGACAGATACTTTATATAGTTCATCACCGTAGCCCGGCTGGTAGAGATGTCGTGTGCCAGATTGCTTATATTGGGTGCTTTCGCCACGTCCAAAGCCAGCAGATAGAACAGCTTCTTGATCTTGGTGAGATATTTCAGCTCAATCTGCTTGATGAGCAGGATGTCCACCTCGGTCATCATATTCATCGTCTTGAGCAGATTCTCCTCAAAGTTCCTGTGCTCAAGAAAGAACGGGTAGAAGCCGTGGTGCAGATAGCTAAGGAAATATTCGGGCACATCGCTACATTCGCCTATTATATTGGTGGCTATGTCCACATGATGTTCAAGAATGTCGTCAAAGCTATAGACAGGCAGACTGCTGCCTGTGAGCAGGTTCAGGAATTCGCGGAATGAGAAACCGCGCAGATTGTAACTATTTACAATACCGTTCAGCTCGGGATTCTCGTCCTTAAGACGCATCACGCTCGAACCGGTGAACACTATCTTAAGCCCCGGACAATTGTCGTAGCACATGCGCAACTCCCTGCTCCAATCGGGCTGCTTGAACACCTGGTCGATGAGCAGCACCTCGCCTCCACGATTGTAGAAATCGGCGGCAAAGTCGGCTATGCCACGTCCCTGGAAATAGAAGTTGTTCATATTGACATACAGACACTTGCGGTCGTCGGCACCAAAGTTCTCCTTGGCATACTGCAGCAGAAAGGTGGTTTTTCCCACACCTCTTGTACCCTTAATGCCAATCAGACGGTCGCTCCAGTCAATTTCGTCCATTAATGCACGTCTGACCGGAGCATCCGTATGCTCAACGAGGTACTTATGTGTATTGAAGAAAGCTTCCATTCCGCTCCGTGTTCTGTTTCTTGTCTGGTTTGTTAAGATTTAATCTATGCAAAGGTAATATTTATTTCTTTATTTGCAAACCCAATATTGCAAAATATGCGTTTTTTATTTTTTTTTACATTCGTTGGACCATATCCGTGGAATATATGGAAAAAATGAAGTAATTTTGCATTCTATGAAACTTCACATATTCAATCCCGAACACGATATCGCTCTGGCTGCCAACCAGTCTCGCTTCACAGCCCCTCATGCCGGACGCCAACTGCGTGCCGACCTTGGTTTTCTGCCTGCGTTGTGGGCAGACGATGGCGACATGGTATTGGTAGACGACGTGGAGGCGGCGCTCGAATGGGTGCGCCACGTGAAGCGCTATGCCCATGACGTGGCGTTCGTCACCCCTGGCGACCTTAAGCACATTTCCGCCGACATGCTCCACGACTTGCTGATTGCGCCGTGGGGATGGGACCGCACCATTAAGGAGCAGCTGCTGCGTGCAGCCCCGTCGCTCGAACCTGTGCTGCCTTCCGACGAGCGTCTTGCCTCTATCCGCGACATGAGCAGCCGCCGTTTTGCCGCCGAGCGACTGCTGCCGTTGCTTCACGATGCCAATCCTGGTGTAGTAGGCGAAAGCCGCTACTGCGCTACTGAGGACGAGGCGCTGCGTGCCATGCAGCAATACGGCCGTAGCGTGGTGAAGTCGCCATGGAGCAGCAGCGGCAGAGGCGTGCGCTATGTGGCACAACCCGCTCCTGACAATCATCTGCTGGGATGGATGCGCGGCGTACTGCGTCAGCAGGGTGGCATTATGATTGAGCCTTTATATAATAAGGTGTACGACTTCGGCATGGAGTTCGTGGCAAATGCCGACGGGACAATCGACTATCTCGGCCTGTCGCTCTTCGACACTCGCGGCGGAGCATATACAGCCAGCATCTGCGCTACTGAAGCAGACAAACGCGAAATGCTGTCGCGCTATGTCGACATGCAGTTGCTCGACAGCATCTGCCTGCAGATACGCCAGACTGTAGCCCCACTTATGAACGGCGTCTATAGCGGTCCGTTCGGCGTAGACATGATGGCTGTGGCACGTTCGGAGGGCGAGGGCTTCTGGCTGCACCCCTGCGTTGAACTTAATCTGCGCCGCACTATGGGACACGTGGCTCTTGCCCTGACTCCTACCATACACGAGCCGCGCCGACTGATGAGCGTCTACTATGCCGACAAATACCGTCTGCGCGTGCAGCTTAACCCGGAAAATCTGCTGAATACGGGGTTGGCATAAAACCCCAAAAGAAGAAAATGAAAAAGAATGTAGCATTGGTACTTTCGAGCGGAGGCGCTCGCGGCTTGGCTCATATCGGAGCCATTGAGGAGTTGGAGCGCAGTGGCTTCAACATTACTTCCGTTGCCGGTTGCTCCATGGGATCGCTGATTGGCGGCATGTACGCTGCCGGCAAACTCAGCGAGGTGAAGAAGTGGATGTTAGGGCTGAGCAAGAAGCAAATATTCTCGTTGGTCGACTTCTCCTTCAGCCGCAACCATCTGGTGAAGGGCATTAAGGTAATGGACGCCTTGAAAGAGATTGTGCCCGATGTGAATATCGAAGACCTGCCCATTCCCTATACTGCCGTAGCCACCGACTGGAACAGCGGGCGCGAAATTGTTTTCCGCTCTGGCAGTCTATACGAAGCTATACGCTCCAGCATTTCCATTCCCCTGTTCTTCGACCCCATCAAGAAGGACGAAATGCTGCTTGTGGACGGTGCGCTGGTTAACGCTCTGCCACTAAACCGGGTGGCAAGAAGCCGTGGCGACCTGCTCGTTGGAGTCAACGTGAATACACACAACTATAAAGAAGAAATGACTCCCAACTACATAAATATGCTTTTGCGCTCCATTGCCATCATGGTCGACCAAAACACCAAACAGCAGGCTCTCATCTCCAAGCCCGACATTGTAGTTGAAGCACAGATGCAGCAATATGGAGAGTTTGACTACGACAAGGCTGCACAAATCACCTTGATAGGCGAACAGGAAATGCACAAAGCGCTGGACGAATACCAGCAAGCACACTCCTCGATTTTCGAGGCAATAAAAAGAATTCTAAGAAAAAGTTATTAATAATAAAGAATAGAAACTAAGGCTAACTACGCAGGCAACGGCGAGGATGCCATAGTCTCCTAAAAACAAAAAACTCCGTGAACATTGGCTTGAAGCCGCTGTTCACGGAGTTTTTTTTATTATGTCTACCTAAGACTACTTGATAGGCTCATTCTCAGGATCGTAGATTGAGCGAGTCATTTCCTTGATACTAAGTTCTGCCATAGCAATCCATTTGCTGCCAGAGTAAGCTTCCTCAATCTGCAACCAGAGATACTGGAATTCCTCCTCACTGAACAAACCTTCTGAAGTGAATTCAGGAGCAGTACCACTTGGCAGAACATCGCTTCCGAGTTTGCCAATCTCCCATGCATTAGCGGCTGTAGGAGTATCACCTGCATTGTTGCTGGCGAAGATGGTCATTCTCTTCGGGTTGTCGTTGCTGGCGTTGTTACGGCCCTTATACCAGAACGATACGCCCTTTACCTTCTTGCCAAGGTCTACACGGATATAGTGAGGCCATGGTGAAGGCGCACTCCAACTCATGTGGAAGTAGGTGCCGTTGTTGCCGTCAACAAGATTGGCGATAGGACCCTCTGAAGACTCCTGGTCGTCAGTCCAAAGCTGTGCGGCTGTAAGGTCGATAGGACCAACCTCAAAGTCCTTGATAACGGCAGGTACATAACCTGCTGTTGCAGTCTTTGTGAAGAGAGCCTTCTCGCCGCCGTCTCTGCTGACTGCTGTGAACGTATAGGTCAAATCGCCATATTTGGCATACAGACCATCAATCATAATTGAGTCGGCATAGGTGCTGGCATTGAGCACACGATGACCCTTAACAGGGTCGTCGTATGCTACCTTGATATAATAAAAGTCTGCGTTCTCTGGAGTGGTCCAGTGGAACACCACTTTGCCCGGCTGCTTGCTGTCAACGGTGACAGTCGACTCGTCGATATTCACCCTCGGTGTTGTCTTGTCGTCATCAGAGCATGATGCTACGGTGCCAACAAGAGCTACAGCCATAAGCATTTTTATAATTGTCTTTTTCATCATTGTGTCTTTTTATTTGTAACAATGCTTTTTTATTAATAACCAGGAGTCTGCACTACGTGGTCGTTACGGTTGATGTCGGCTGACGGGATTGGCATCAGATAGTTCATCGGTGCCTGGAACTTACGCTCGAACACAACCTCCTTAATGCTACAGAAATCGTTGATATCCTCAGCGTCAATGTTCATACCCTTAGCCTTTACGTTGAAGTAAGTCTCAGCGAGCAGCCAACGGCGCATATCCCAGAAGTTCTGGTTCTCGAGATAGAATTCGTTCATACGCTCGTTGCGTACGATATCGCGCAAGCCTTCCTTGGTAGTAGCCTTTGAAGGATCCTTGCCAAACTCTTCCCAAGCTTCCTTTACACCAGGCAGACCGGCACGTGTGCGCACCTTATCAAGGTAAATACGTGCAGTCTGAAGGTCACCAGTCTCTACAAGACACTCAGCATAGCCTAAGTAAAGGTCAGCCAGACGGATGAGCGGCCAAGGAGTGTTGGTATAGTCATAACCGTTCTTGGTCTTTACGAGGTCTGGGTTGACAAACTTCTTGTTGAGGTAGCCAGTCGGCGAATAGTTACTATTACGCTTAGAGTTAGCATCAACACCACGACTACAGTTGCCTCCAATTACAAAGTCGCAAACAAGACGACCATGAGTATTGTCGGAAGTGAGATTGTAGTTAGGATCGTCCTTATAAGCACCGTTGTTTGCGGCACTCAGAATTTCGTAGTAACCATCCTGGAAAGCAATCCATGCATAGTAACGTGGCTCGCGGTCGAGATTGAACTTCGGAGTCTTGCGTCCCGGATAAGCCTCACCCTCGTGTGCCTCGTCTACTTCAACCGGCTCCCAACGATCGGCGTAGTCGAATGTCTTGTCCTGATCGATAGGCAGACCGTTCTTGGTGTAGAAACGGCTAAGCATAGCTACAGTAGGAGCAACGCCGTTCCAAGCACCGTCGCCACCATAGATATATGGCTCACTCTTGTTCTGGATGCCGTAGTAACCCTCGCCACGTGAGTCAGCCCAGATAACTTCAGGGTTGGCACCAGCACGCTCATCCTCTGCAGAATAGTCGGTGATGGTGTAGCGCAAAGCACGTACATGCGGATCGGCAGGATAGCCGTTCTTGTTGAGCTTGCAGTCGCCACGGTCGTAGAGATGATAGCCTGCAGACTCAGCAGCAGCGATAGCCTCCTTGAATGCATCGGCTGCTCTCTGCCACTTGGCGGCATCGTAAGTAAGCGGCATAAGCGCATTGCCGTTCTTGTCCTTGAAGTTAGAGTAGAACTCGCTGTTGCCGTTGAACAATGGCGAAGCTGCATAGAGCAGCATCTTAGCCTTCATAGCCTTGGCAGCTACGCTTGTGGCAAGACCAAATTCGTTGGCCTGTGCACCGGTACGTGTAGCAGGCAGACCCTTGGCAGCCTCGTCAAACTTCTCGCAAATGAAATTTACGCAGTCGTCGTAAGGTTCCTGTCCCTGATAGTTCTCAGGCAGAAGCATCGGGTCGGGTGTCTGGTGTACTACGATGATCGGACCATAGCAGCGAGATAGCAGGAAGTGATAATATCCGATAAGGAATGTCACCTGTGCCTTGTAGTCGTTGCGGTCTTTATCTTCGAGTCCCTTAAAGTTGCCACCCTTATTGAGCTCATCCTGGAACATGTAGCACTGACGGATGCCCTGATACATAGTGTTCCAGTAGCTTATCACAGGGTTTGAAGCAGAGTAGTTGCCCTTAGGGAATGAGGCAAATTGCTCATGCTCAAAAGCCGTAACCACCTCATCACCGGTAAGGAAGTCGAGCGACGATGCTCCGGCGTTGGGTGTAGGCAAGAATCCGTAGCAAGAGTACAGATAGTTGAGAGCTGCCTGACGGTCCTTGGCGATATCGGCACCAGTTGTTGTCTCGTCGGGGATAACGTTGAGGTAGTCGCACGATGTCATCGTGAGTCCCGCAGCGAGCAAGCAGCCTATTATTGCTTTATTTAGAATTTTCATATTGTTTATTAGTTAATTGTGAGTTGAACACCTACGTTAAGAGTCATCTGTGTCGGATACTTGGTGGTGTAGTTGCCACCGCCCATCTCAGGATCCCACTCCTTAAACGGTGAGAATGTGAGCAGGTTGGTACCGTTGACGTAGAATCGCATATTCTTGAGTGAGTAGCCGATTTCGGCATTCTTGAGCTTAAGGAAGCGACCGTTGCGCAACCAGTAGCTTGAGCTCTGTGTATTGTGCGAGTTGTCGTTCTCGGTCAGACGCGGATACTTGGCATTCGGGTTCTGATTGTCAAGACTCCAGTGGTCTTTGTCGATAAACTCGAGCACGCCACGGCGGTAAGAGTTACCGAACGGTGCTATGTTGCTGAGCATAAGAGCCACGTTGCCACGACCCTGGAAGAATACAGAGAAGTCCCAGTTCTTGTAGCCAATTGACGGACCGAAGCCATAGATAATCTTAGGTACGCTTACGCCCAATGGCACCTGGTCGTCGGCAGTGATACGTCCGTCGTACTTGCCTTCGCGGTCAGGCTGGTCAACATACTTGATGTCACCAGGAGCGATGGCGATGTTGCCGAGTGTAGATGAGGGGTTGTTGGCGATATCAGCCTTGTCGATGTAGAGGCCGTTGGCTACGTAACCCCATACGGTGTTAACGTTCTTGCCCTGGCTCTTCATTGCCGGACGCTTGCCCGGAGCCTCATCGTATACAGAGATGTGGTTGTTGTTGTAGGTGAATGTGCCCTGGAACTGGATTGAGAGATCCTGATTGATACGCTTGCTGTAGTTTACAGCCATATCAAAGCCCTGGTTCACTACCTCAGCAAGGTTACCATAAATCTTGGTGTCGGCCGTTCCTAAGTAGTTAGGAATAGAGAGCTTCTGCTGGAAGATGTTTGAACGGCGCTCGCGGAACCAGTCAAAGGTGATGTCGAGAGCGTTGAAGAGCTGCATATCGAAACCGAGGTCGAGCTTGTGGCCAACCTCCCACGATACGTTCTCATTGCGCAGACGGTTCCATCCCGGACCTGAATAAGTAACGTAGTTGCCTGGCAAACCTGTTGTGAACGAGCCTTTGCCAGTGAGCGAAACGTACTCACGATAAATGAAGCGCTCATAGCCATACTGGTCGTTACCTACAAGACCGTATGTGCCACGAATCTTGAAGTTAGAGATAACGCTCTTAACCGGCTCCCAGAACTTCTCCTCGCTAATGTTGTAGCCCAAACCTACCGATGGGAAGAAGCCCCACTGATGGCCCTTGGCAAACTGTTCCGAACCGTTGTAACCGGCGTTGAATTCGATGAGATAGCGGTGCTTGTAGTCGTATGTGGCACGTGCTGCGAAACCAATCTTACGCTGTGGCAGAGATGCGAGCACATCGGTTGTATACATGTTAGAACTGTACTGGTTGATGTTCCAAAGGAGCATACCCGTAACGGTATGGTCGCCGAACGAGCGGTTATAGTCGAAGTATGCCTGAGCATAGTAGCGACGGTCGCCGGCGTTCTGACCAGAGTTGCTAAGCACTGGCTTAGACGGATCGCCCTTAGGAGACTGCACGTATGAGAATGTGCCGTCCTCGTTCTGAGTATAGTTCTTAAGCTCGTAGTGGTTGAAGTTGAGCGAACGGAAAGTAGTACTCTTCGACCAGTTCTTGAATGAGAACATCAAGTGAAATCCGAGTCCCTTAGTGATGAAGTCAAGTTTCTGGTCAAAGTTCAAGTTAGCAGTAATGGTACTTGCAAACGAGTCCTGATAGCCGCTAACAAGACGTGCCATCGGGTTGAAGTTACCACCATTGGCAAGCTGACGATAGCCCCAGTGTACCCACTCGTCACCCTCGTTGTCGTACTTGACAGGGAAGAGTACCGGGTTGGCGTTCATCATCTGATTGTAGAGGTCGTTCAGAGAACCTGAGATATCGTTGTTACCAGCGAGCGGACCGTGCATATTGTCGAGACCTGCATACAAGTGGAGCGAAATCTTCGACGACTTAGACATGTTGAAGTCGATGTTGTTCTGGAACGCATAGCGCATGTAGTCGATGTTGTTGTTGAAAGAGTAAAACTCCTTACTGCGATTGCGCAACATACCTGTCTCATGGCTCACGTTGAGGTTCATGAAGTAAACAATCTTGCTTGTACCACCACGAACGTTCATGTTTGCCTTCTGGTTGTAAGAAGCATTCTTGAACATCTCCTTATACCAGTTAACGTCAGGGAAAATCTCGCCGTTGACGTGATTGCGAGTATTGGCAATCTGCTCGGCGGTGTAGAGTGTAGAACCTGTACCCTGGCTTGTCACAGCCTCGTTGTACAGCTCCATGAAGCGGGCACCGTCAACAAACTTAGGCTTAGATGTAGGCATTGTGACGTTGGCCTCAACACGGAATGATATCTTCGGACGGTCGAGGTCCTGACCACTCTTGGTGGTGATGATGAGCACACCGTTGGCACCACGCGAACCGTACATGGCTGTGGCAGATGCGTCCTTAAGAATTGAGAAGCTCTCGATTACGTCCGGATCGAGGTGGTTGAGGTCGTCTTGCGAAATCTCCATACCGTCCATAACGATAAGCGGCGACTTGGCACCACTGATGGTGGCGATACCACGGATGTAAAAGTCAGAACCATTGGCACCAGGCTGACCGCTACTCTGTGTAGCAATGACACCCGACAGACGGCCGGCGAACGATGAAGAAATACTTGCCGAAGGCACGCGCAGACTCTCAGGCTTAACCTGCTGTACCGAACCTACCACAGTCTCCTTTTTCTGTGTGGCACCGAAAGCCGTTACCACAACGTCGCCAAGCTGCTTGGCGTCTTCCTTAAGAGTAATCGAGAAGATGGTCTTACCCTTCATAGGTACCTCCTGCGACTGATAGCCGAGGTATGATACGACGAGTACGTCCTTAGTGTTTGATACGGTTAGTGTAAATTTACCGTCAGCGTCAGTCACTGCGCCCACCTTGGGGTTGCTCTTCAAAACAACGGATGCACCAATTACGGTTTCACCGTTTTCGTCAACCACCTGACCGGTTACCTTCTGATGCTTTGCCTGCTGGTTGGTAAATGTAACAGACTCGGTCTTAGGCTTCAGCAAACTTGCGGCATCAGCGGCATGGCTGCCAATGGTCTTGTCAGCAGCAAAGGATGATAAAGGCAACAAGAATGCTGCACCTATTACCCCCCCCATGCCGATTTTTTGTTTGTTTTGCATAAAATAGTATGTTAAATGTAATATGAATTTTACACCCATTGCTGGATGCGTTGATTGTTGTTTGCAGTTTTTATTTTGATTAGAGATTATTTTTTAATGGTTTATCTAAATTGTTATAGTTTTGAGTCGAAAAGGCGTTGTGCGTCACATAGACGTTGTACGTCGTCAAGACATCACCAATATATTTTTGTGCAAAGTTATATATTTTTTGATAAAAAAAATACTCATTTTACGGGAAAATTATCAAAAAAACTAAGTTTTGTGCAAACAAATACAAAAAGTGCATAATATACAGACATTATACAGGCTGAAGAAAAACAAAAAAAGAAGCGTACCAAGACTAAAACGACAAGTCTTGATACTCCTCCTTGATTCTGCTTATTTATTGATTTAATAAGACTTCATGCATACTTCGCACCACATAAAACAGACAAACTCCCACTCCGATTATTCTCAATGGACTTATCTGATGTTCCTTTTTGTAGTCCTTATATATATCATAGCACAGTATAGACGCGACATATATAGAACCTAATAGCAAAATCCAATTTACCATTCGGCAAAAATATTAAAATAGGAGGTATTTTTATAATGTCATGCTTGCTCGGCACCATATTAAAAAGCCGCTATTGAGTTGCAATAAAGGCTTAAATGAGGAAGCAAAAGTAGTCCTTCACAATAAAAGGACTACTTTTTAAAAAAATGCAAATATTATGATGGAGACAGCTCCAGTCTAATTACATTACGCCGTCTTCACGGAGCTTAACCTGCCACTTCCAAGCCGAAGCGAGCACGTCGTCGAGCTTAGCCTCTGCCTTCCAGCCAAGCACCTTGTTGGCCTTGTCGACATTGCCCCAGATCTTCTCGATATCGCCCTCACGACGCGGACCGAACTTCCAGTTGAGCTTAACGCCAGTAGCACGCTCGAATGTGTTGACAATCTCGAGTGTTGAGTTACCCTTGCCTGTACCTATGTTGAAGAATTCGAGTGGCTCGGTCTCTTGGTCGAGTACACGTGTCATAGCGCAAACGTGAGCCTTAGCCAAGTCAACTACATAGATATAGTCGCGGATACATGTTCCATCGGGAGTATCATAGTCGTTGCCGAAGATGGTGAGTTCCTTGCGTATGCCCATAGCGGTCTGTGTTACGTAAGGAATGAGGTTGTTGGGCACACCGTTAGGCAATTCGCCGATGAGTGCTGACGGGTGAGCTCCAATCGGGTTGAAGTAGCGCAGAACGATGCTCTTGATGTTGGCACCGCTGTGGATGTAGTCGGTAATAATCTGCTCGTTGATTTCCTTGGTGTTGCCGTAAGGTGATGTTGCCTTCTGGTGAGGGCAGTCCTCAGTAACGGGGAGGTTCTCGGGCTTCGGCTGGCCGTAAACGGTGCAGCTTGACGAGAAGATAATGCCCTTGACATTATACTTAGGCATGAGCTCAAGCAGATTGACGAGCGACACAACATTGTTGCGATAGTACATAAGCGGCTGCTGAACGCTCTCGCCTACGGCCTTAGATGCTGCGAAGTGGATGATACCCTCAATGGCGGGGTACTTCTTGAATACGGCCTCGGTAGCGTCAAAATCGCGAAGGTCAACCTGCTCGAAAGCGGGACGCACGCCTGTGATTTTCTCTATACCATCGAGCACCTCAATCTTTGAGTTAGAGAGGTTGTCGACGATTACTACTTGATAGCCGGCTTCAATGAGTTCGACAGTGGTGTGCGATCCGATGAAACCGGTACCACCGGTCACTAAGATAGTTTGTTTCATAACTTTTAATTTTTATAGTTGATAAATGGGTTTTTATGGTTGGGAGAGGGTGTTGTGTCGAGACGATACTATGCCTTACCGTAGCGTCGCGGTTTGCAGTATCTGTCTACGAGTGGGGTGAGTATATTCATTATGAATATGGATATGAGCATTGCGTTGCGACTCTCGCCTTGCATATGCAGGTATACGGATATCGCTGCTATAGCAATGCCATATACAATCTTGCCGGGGTGTGACATTGGCGACGTGGTGTAGTCGGTAGCCATGAATACAGCTCCAAGCAGCGTTCCGCCACCGAGCACCAGACTGAGCGGCTGTACGCTGTCCGTACCCGTTATTGCCAATATGCCTGCCAACACTATTGTGGTAAGGATAATGCTGAGAGGAATGTGCCATGTAATGATGCGCTTCCACAGCATAAAGGCGAGGCCAAGCATTATTGCCATGGCAAAGAGATAAGGGCTCTTGACACCATAGCCCACACCAGGCGTGAGCACCGAACTGCCAGGACACAGAAGCGCAACACATACGCCTACGATGGCTGGATTGACGCCATTGCGCCCAAGTCCGCCAAAGGCAAACTTGCCCAGACCAATTGCTCCAACCGCTCCAAGGGCTACTGCCCAAAAGGGAGTTCGTGCTGGTAGGCAGAGCGTCATTACGAGGGCGGTGATTACGGCTGTGCCGTCAGCAAGAGTACACGGGCGGCGCATCAGATAGCGGGTTATGCCCCACTCCGCCAGCAGACATGACAGCAGACTGTAACAGCCCAAGTATATTGCATTTAGACCGTAGCTGAACACAGCCATCAGCAAGGCGGGCACAAGGGCGAAGATTACGCCGTACGTATTGCGCTTTATGCAGTCGCCGCCGTGCATGTGTGGCGAGAGCGATTCCATTCCTTCCTTGCCCGTACGGATGTAGTCGAGCAGCGGACGATAGGACGGACATGCGAACTGGCACGAGCCACACTCTATGCACGATGTTATCTGTTCGCGCTCTGCCCGTTGCCGCTTCTTGAGCATGGAGAGACGGGCGAGCAGATAAGGTTCGAGCCCCATCGGACATACGTCGACACACTTGGCGCAACGGATGCACGGTTCGGGCGTATGACGATGTACCTCGCTACCACTCATAATGGTAAGACCTGCCAAGCCCTTCACCACCGGAACGTCGAGCGTATCAAGCGAAACGCCTCTCATCGGTCCGCCCCACAATATCTTGTTATCGCTGACGGGCAATCCGCCACAAGCATCAATCAGCTGTCGGATTGGAGTTCCTATACGTACAAGGAAGTTGGCAGGATGAGCCATCTCCTTGCCCGATACTGTGACATAACGCTCAAAGAGAGGTTTATGCTTCATCACAGCCTCGTACACGGCAAAGGCTGTTGCTACATTTATGACGATGGCACCGACATTGGCTGTAACAGCCGGTGGCGCTGGCACCTGCCGATGCAGCACAGCATCTACAAGTTGTTTTTCGCCACCTTGCGGATATTTCGCTTGAAGCGGAACAATCTCTACACGGTCGTCGTTGGCTGCCTTCTGCTGCATCAAGGCTATTGCCGAAGGCATGTTGGCACCAATACCGATATAGCCACGCTCCACTTTTGCCGCACGCATGAGCAGGTCGAGACCTACAAGCACTTCGTCGGCACGCTCCGTCATCAAGCGATAGTCGGCAGTAATATACGGTTCGCATTCTACACCATTCAGTATCACACACTCTGCCTTGGTGTATGGCATTGTGGTGAGTTTAACGTAAGTAGGCATTCCTGCCCCACCCATACCCGTCACTCCAGCCCACTTGATACGATTGATTATCTCGTCGGGGGTGAGTTCAGTATGCTCAGCAAGAGTTTCAAGATTATTAGAGCGGTCGATACTTGGCTCCCACTCGTCGCCTTCCACATTAATAACAATAGACGGTCGGGCATTGCCAGTCTCGTCAGAGACGGTGTCTATCTTGAGCACTGTGCCCGACACCGAGCTATAAATAGGTGCGGAAATGATTCCACCCGCTTCGGCAATGAGCGTGCCAACCTTCACAGCATCACCCTTCCTTACCACAGGTATGGCAGGGTCGCCAATATGCTGCGACAACGGAAAGACGGCCTGCTCGGGCAACTCCGCCTCAATGGTAGGCACATCGGCGGTAAGCTTGTTGGCTGTGGGGTAAATACCTCCTATTCGGAATGTCTTCATTGTATTGATAGTGTGCTGGTGTCTGATTTTCAGTTTAAGAATTATGCAAAAGTACTATTATTAAACGGAACAGCAAATAAAAATGTTAATATTTTCTTTACTTTTGTTTGTCTTGTCAATAAAAAAGACGTACATTTGCACATAAACAAGCCATTGACACGCCTACAACAAGGCGTAGAAATGGACATAAACCTAAAAGTCAGAACCAAAATGATAAAACCATCTGAACAGACAACACAGCAGATTGAGCGTTTTCTGAAGAAAATAGCCCAGAAGTTCCCTAACAACGACGAGGTTTCGGCGCTGACCGATATCCATGTGCGCGTGTCGCAGGACAGCGGCGAGATGCTGGCTTTCGACGACGACGACAACGAAATCACTCGTTGCGTGGTGGAACAATGGATAGGCAACAACGACGAGGACTTCTACGATTCTGTGGAGCGGATTCTCAACAACTGCATGAATGCCTCCGCCAAGACCCTTGAGAATCTTGGCATCCTAAAGCCATACAGCTTTGTGCTCGAGAATGACGAGAAAGAGAACATTGCCGAGCTCTTCATTGCCGACGACGATACTGTCATCATCGGCAAAGACCTGATGGAGGGTTTGGACAAGGACTTGGACTCTTTCCTCAACGATTTACTAAAAGAAAATTAGGAATTAGGAGTTAGGAATTAGGAATTGGTAGCCTACGGCGATTTAGAATTTGGAGAATTAAGAATTTACAATTCCTAATTCAAACAACACCTAACTCCCAATTCGAAATAACACCTAATTCCTAACTCCTAATTCCTAACTCAAACAACTCCTAACTCCAAATTCCTAATTCGAAATAACTATCGTCTTAAACCAGTCGCGCAACACACCCGCATATCCATCTTGCGAGTCGCTGACGAGCACCACCACTTGGTCGCCATTATCAAGTTTCGGCCCGAGACACATACCCTCGTAATTCGCCCAGTTCTGACAGAAAAGAGAGATTGTTGTGCGCCATGAAGTGAGCAAACGCTTGCCAACGTAGGGCGCGTCAGCCTCAACGCTTCGATCCAAGGGATAAGGCTTCTCAACCGACGGATTGACTATGTACAACTTGCATTGACAGAATGCACCCATCTTAGCCTTCGGCACAAACGCCTCACGCTCCAATACGAGCAACTGGCCGTCAGGCAGCGCACACAGCTCACTCACACCCATGGCATACGTCTGGGCCGACTTCAACGTTGTTGGCATGTCCATACGATATAGATAAGACACAGGAGCTGCTGACACATCGTCACGACTGAACGACATCAATCGCAACATATTCCTACGCGGATTCTGAGGCGAGGATGCCTTGCCGTCGCAACGCAACGAACTTTCGTTGATGGTCCAGAGCTTACGGCTTATGCTGTCGTATGCCAACGACTCAAATCCATAGTTGGGCCAAAACTCCTCTTCGGGCACCGACCACTCCCACAACTTCGGCTGCTCCTTGGCTTCAGCTATAGTATTCAAGACTCCGCCGTCGGCTCCCACGCTTTCTGATTCTATGAGATATTCCTTCAGCCGGAAGCGCTGCTCGCTTGCCACTACTATTGTAGAGTCTGACACTCTGACTATTGCCTCGTTGTCAAGTCCGGCAGCTTCTACCCTACCCTTGCTGCCCAAATATTCAGCCTGTAACAGCTCACCCGTCTGCCGGCTGATATACAGACGCACATTGAAATAAAGCGCCGAGTCAGACTTGTCGCTTACCATTGCATACACATCGCCACCCATATTCGTGATGCCACTATAATTGCCTGCAGGTATGGTCTGCAAGAAATGCTTCTGAGCATGTGAGCGGACTACGTGCCAGTCGGCAGAAGCACGAGCAGCAAGCAAAGAAGCACAATCCAGAATTATCAATAAAAGTAAATGTTTCATTGGCTTTACTTATTTAATTACACATATTCTTCATTCTACAAATTTAGATAAAATTTCCGAATTATAAGCAAGTTGGGATAAAAAACAGAAATGAATATCTCCGAGTGCTCGCTGCTTGAGTTAAAATGTCAAGACCGACATACCTAAAATCTTGCATCAACGTGCTCTAAGTCACAAATTATATTTATTTTTGGGAAGAATTCATTAACCCCAAATATGCAAGCCTATGAAATCAGTATGTGGTCTTGACGTGCACAAAGATAGCGTTTATCTTTGTATTTTGAGTGAGTTTGGAGAACTTATTGAAAAAGTTTTCGGTGTTTTAACTTATCAGTTGGAAGAAATGCGTGACTTGATGCTTCATCACCATGTTGTTGAAGTGTCAATGGAGAGCACCAGCGTCTACTGGATACCAATATGGCGTGTGCTGTCTCCACACTTCAAGCTGAATCTTGCCAATCCGTATTTCATCAAACAGCTCCCTGGTCGCAAGAGTGACGTGAAGGATGCACAGTAGATTGCCGAGTGTACGATGAAGGAACTCATACGCGGCAGTTTCGTACCTCCTGAGATAATCCAACAACTGCGCCAGTATGACCGTCGTATATTCGACCTCAACGAGGAGATAGTAAGAAAGTTGTCCAAACTTGATGCTGTGCTGCAACGTTGCAACATACGTCTGAGCAACTACGTTTCCAATGTTGACAGCAAAAGCTACAAAGCCGTGG
>CAJJOL010000041.1:0-30703 GCA_905193385.1 uncultured Prevotella sp.
CGCCGGTTTTCAAGACCGGTGCATTCGACCACTCTGCCATCTCTCCATGGGGTGTTGGAATCCGGTAGATGTAGTCTTGCTACATGTTGCGACTCATTCAGTCGTATTGCTTATTTGCGGGTGCAAAGGTAATGCTTTTTATTTATTCCACCAATTTTTTTCGCTTGTTTTTTGCGATAACTTCAATATTTTTTCGATTTTCCCGTGTTCCCTTTTCAAAAGGAGTCCTTTTGCTGTTAAAAACGAGTCCTTTTGCATTGTAAAAGGAGTCCTTTTGCAGTCCAAATGTAGTCCTTTTGCAGTCCAAAAGGAGTCCTTTTGAAATAGGAGCGGATTACATTGGGATTTTTGCAGTGTTTTCTGCCGTTTTTAAGTAACCTTTCAGTAACTTTGCACCATGATTTATCCAGATAATTTTGAGAATAAGATACAGTTCAACGAGATTCGCTCGTTGCTGAAGGGCTACTGTCTGAGCCAGCTTGGCAAGGACAAGGTGGACGACATGGCTTTCACCTGCGATGCCGAACGCATAAATACTGCCCTGTCGCAGACCAGCGAGTTCCGCCGTATGCAGGAGGAAGCCGACGACTTCCCGCTTCAGTTCTTTTTTGACATGCGCGCTTCGATAAAGCGTATACGCATTGAGGGTACTCATCTTGAGGAGAATGAGATATTCGACTTGCGCCGTTCGCTTGAGACGATATCGGGTATAGTGAAGTTTCTGAACCGTAGCGACGACGACGGCAACTACGACTATCCTACGCTTCATGCCCTGACCGAGGATGTGCTGACCTTTCCCGACCTCATCCGCCGTATCGACCAGATTCTGGACAAGTATGGCAAGATAAAGGATACGGCTTCGCCGCGTCTCGCCGAAATACGTTCGCAGCTGCGCAAGGCAGAGGGCAGCGTCTCGCGTACATTATATAATATACTGCATGCGGCGCAGAGCGAGGGTCTGGTGGAGAAGGACGTTACGCCTACGCTGCGCGACGGCCGACTGGTTGTGCCCGTGGCTCCTGCCATGAAACGCCGTATAAAGGGTATTGTACACGACGAGTCGTCGACGGGCAAGACGGTATTCATCGAACCTACGGAAGTGGTTGAAGCCAACAACCGCATACGTGAGCTTGAGGCCGATGAGCGTCGCGAGATAATCGTGATACTTACGGAGTTCTCCAAGCTCGTACGACCGCATGTAGACGACATAATATATGCCTATCAGCTGCTGGCTGAGATAGATTTCATACGCGCGCGTGCGGAATTTGCACGTCTCACCAGTGCCATTGAGCCTGATGTCAATGCCTGTCCGGTTGTTGACTGGATTACGGCGCGCCATCCGCTACTGTGGCTTTCGCTGAAGAAGCAGGACAAGCCTATCGTTCCGCTCGACATAATGCTTACGAGCGACCGCCATATACTCATCATCTCGGGTCCGAATGCCGGAGGCAAGTCGGTGTGTCTGAAGACAGTAGGACTGCTGCAGTATATGTTGCAGTGCGGACTGTCGATACCCGTGAGCGAGCGTTCGAAGGTGGGCGTGTTCGACGACATAATGATTGACATAGGCGACGAGCAGAGTATCGAGAACGACCTTTCTACTTACTCATCCCACTTGCTCAATATGAAGAACATGATGCGTAGGGCTGGCGAGGCAACGCTGCTGCTTATCGACGAGTTTGGTACGGGTACCGAGCCGCAGATAGGCGGTGCCATGGCCGAGGCTGTGCTCAACCAGTTTGTGAAGAAGCATGCTTGGGGCGTGATAACCACCCACTATCAGAATCTGAAGCATTATGCCGACTCGCACGACGGCATAGCCAATGGTGCCATGCTGTACGACCGCCATGAGATGCGACCGCTGTTTCAGCTGGCAATAGGTCAGCCCGGTTCGTCGTTTGCGATAGAGATTGCACGCAAGACGGGCATACCCGATGAGGTGATACGCGAGGCGAGCGCCATCGTAGGGTCGGACTATATACAGAGCGACAAGTATCTGCAGGACATAGTACGTGACAAACGCTACTGGGAGAACAAACGACAGAGTGTGCACCAGCGCGAGAAAGACCTGGAGAAGACCATTGCAAAATACGAGGAAGAGATAAAGGAACTTGCGCAAAAACGCAAGGAGATATTGCGGCTGGCCAAGGAACAGGCGCAGGAACTGCTCAAGGAGAGCAACCGTAATATCGAGAATACTATACGCGAGATACGCGAGTGTCAGGCTGAGAAGGAGGAGACGAAGCGTCTGCGTGAGGAGCTGAACGCCTTCAAGGAGGATGTCAGCGAGATTGACACTAAGTCGGCCGATGACCTCATTGAGAAGAAAATGCGCCAGATAATGGAACGCAAGGAACGTCGCGAAAAGCGTAAGAAGGAGAAGAAGGAGAACGCCGGCAAGCCAACTACTATCGGAACCAAGCTGCCAACGCCATCAGCCAGTGCCGAGCAGCAGACGTTTGCTGTGGGCGACACGGTGCGTATGCGTGGTCTGACTACTGTGGGCACAGTGGAGACGGTGCAGGGCAAGGAGGCAACGGTGGTGTTTGGCGACGTGAGGACAAAGGTGAAGACGTCACGCCTTGAGCATACAGTCAAGAAGCCGGAGTCGACACAGCCAGCAACGTTTGCCATCAGTCGCGAGACACGACAGACTATCGATTCGCACAAGCTCAACTTCCATCAGGATCTCGACGTGCGTGGCATGCGTGGAGACGAAGCTCTGAACGCTGTGCAGCACTTCATCGACGACGCGATACTTGTAGGAATGTCGCGTGTGCGTATTCTGCACGGCAAGGGCAACGGCATTCTGCGCCAGCTCATCCGTCAGTACTTGCAGTCGGTGCCTAATGTGACAAGCTGCAAGGACGAGCATGTGCAGTTTGGCGGTGCGGGTATTACTGTGGTGGATTTCTAAGGATATAAAAAACGACAATAGAGACAATCCTTGACAAGTACATAGCTTGTTGTCAAGGATTGTCTCTATTGTCGTATATGATTGTTCACCTGTTGTGGCTAAGGCGAAGATATCATAGCCTCCTATTGGATCTTATTTTTCAAAATCAACCTTTACATATTCAAATCCCATAGAACGTAGCAGGTTCTCAAACTGGGTCTTTGCATTCTGTCGTGCGGTCTGGTAATTCTGTCGGGTGAGGCAGCGTCGGCGCATCATTGCGTCGGCACGGTTGTACATCAGCTTGCGGTCCTGATGGCTCCACTTGCCGGTCTCAATAAACGAGCGGGTGCGTGTCTCGTCAATGAAGTCGTTGTCGAGCAGCTTTACGGGTGGCAATGTGGCGCAAAGCGTGTCGCCACGCATGGCTATCCAGCCTTCGTGAGCCTGACGCGTATCAACGCCAAGGCGTAGGGTGCCGTAATAAATGCGCACCAGTTCGTCGTCGGAGAAGAATCCGCGTCGTATCGTGTCAACGATTTCCTCGTCGCTGACTTCCAGAAACGACCACTTGCCAATCTGTTCGATTGAGCGTATCTGCGACGGAGTGATGTCAATGCTCTGATCGGTGACAATCTGAAGTGGGGTAGAGGTGTCGACCGTCTTCTTCATGTAGTGGCGTGCCACGACGACGGCGCACACAATAAGTATTGCAACAAATGCAATCTTAACGGCGGTTGACTTCAACCAAAATCCGAAGAACGTCTCTTTGGGGCGTATGGGGCTATTTTCTGACTTTCGCATTTTGCTTGTTTTCAATGGTTGAACGGTCTATTAGTTTCATTATGTCGCGTGGCTTGTAGTCGCGGCTGAACGAGATGGTGATGTTCTCAGGGCTGAATCCCATCTGCTCTATCATCGGTATGAGTACGTTGGCGGCTCCGATGCGGGCATTCTCCATAATGTCAGTGTTGGCTACATCGGCTATTATGGCATCGCGTCCTTGTCGTTCGTAGGCCGAGAGTTCCTCGTCAGAGAAGTTGCGGCGTGTCAGAGCTACATATTCACGAATGCCGTTGTGGTCGATGCGCGACGAAGTCAGCACGATGCGAGGTTCGGGCAGAACAATCTCAATATGTGTAGAGTCGCGGCGTACATTGGCATCTGAGAAACCTGCAAAGTCGATGTAGGCTTTTACGGTAGCATCGACGGGGATGGCTATCTTGCGTTTGCCCAACGGCAGGTTGATGTCGTAGTCGTGGCTGAGTACGCGGCCCTTCATCTTCACTTGGTCGTCGTGGGTTATGACCTTGTGTATTCGATACTCGGTGGTGTACAGACGTGAGCATCGTTGTATCTGCATCACCATCAATCGTGTTGTGTCGACACGTGCTGTGGCAATAGTGTCGGCTGTGGTCGTCGGCTTGTCGCTCTTACCGGAGCAAGATGCGAGCTGTGTGAGGGCGACAATTGTGAGTGTGGTTATTGCTGTTCTCATAGCTTATTGTTTAAAAATGACCGAATTCATTTTGTATTGTCTTCGATTTGCATTAACTTTGTCGTCATTATGAAGACACGGACATTATTCAAGAGTTTATTTATAGTTGCGTGGGCGGCCATGTCGCTTGGCGTGGTTGTAGCGTGCAAGGAAAAACCTCGCACGACAGATATCATTGTGAAGAAACCTGCTCCAAAGCCTAAGAAAGGTGTGCAGAAGATGGATGAATATCGTCAGGTGCGTGACGTGGAGTGGCTCGGCGGAACCTATAAGGTTGTGGCTGAGCGCAAGCCAGACACCTCGCTTCCGCAGGCCGTAGACGAGCAGGGCAACCGCTACTACGACAATCGTATAACACTGACCATAAGCCGACCAGACGGTACGGCTTTCTTCAGTCGTACATTCTCAAAGACCGATTTTGCAAAATATGTTGACGGTGACAATGCCGATGGTGCTTTGCTTGGCATTGTATTCGACCACGCCGACGGTGGTTCGTTGATATTTGCAGCAAGTGTTGGTTCGCCAGATAAGATGAGTGATGAGTATGTGCCGCTTGTGCTTACCATTTCGCGGGGCGGAACTGTGAACATAGCCAAGGACACTCAGCTCGATACGGCCAGCGATGTTGTAGATGAGGCTGACGACGAGGACGGCGTATAATAGCCGTCTGTTCGTCGTAGTTGGTTTGGCTGATTGTTTATTCGTCGCCTTCGATATCGTCGTCGATGTCGTCGAAACCGAACATGGCTGGGTCGACAAATGCATCAAGGGCACGTCGCTCCTTCTTGGTGGGGCGGCCAGTGCCACGTGCACGGTCTACAAATCCGCTTATACGACTCATCTCAAGTAGTTCGTACTGCTTGGGGTCGGTCACATTCTCGTACACTTCGGGTATCAGCTTGGCACCTACGCGCTGTTCTATCGTCTTGAGAACACGAAACGAGTAGGTGATAGGCGATTTCTTTACACTCACCACTTCGCCTGCCTTTATCGTGTGACTTGGCTTAACGTTCTGTCCGCCTATCGTCACACGGCTGTTCTTGCAGGCGTCGGCAGCGATAGAGCGCGTCTTGAATATGCGCGCTGCCCATAGCCATTTGTCTATGCGTGCTGTTTCTGACATGTGATTATTGCTGATTGGTTTGCTTTGATTTCTTTCCAAACTTGTTGAACTGGTTCATTGTGATGTTCAGTCCGGCAAGCACGAAACTCTTTATTATCTCTACTGCCATGTCGATTGATGGTTGCAGAGTCTTCATGTCGTCATCGTCGTATCTGCCGAGTACCCAGTCTACCTGCTGTCCTTGCTGGAAGTCGGCACCTATGCCCATACGCAGACGTGCATACTGCTGTCCGATGAGCTGCTGTATGTTGCCCAGTCCGTTGTGGCCACCGTTAGATCCGTTGCCCTTCAGGCGGAAGTCGCCAAGCGGAATGGAGAGGTCGTCGACGATGACAAGCAAACGGCTCTGGTCGATATTCTCCTTCTGAAGCCAGTAGCGCACAGCGTTGCCGCTGAGGTTCATGTATGTTGTAGGTTTCAGTATGAACACCTTGCGTCCCTTAATTGATGTCTCGGCCACAAAACCGTAACGCTTGTCTTCGAACGTTGCGCCAAGTTTGTCGGCCAGCTCGTCTACTACCATAAATCCGGTGTTGTGACGAGTCATCTCATATTCGCGTCCGGGATTGCCAAGACCCACTATCAAGTATTTGTCCACTTCTTTAATGATTAATTGTTAATGATAAATGATTAACTGATGTCTCAATAGAATCGACATGTTGAAACAAAAAAGCGCACTCGTCGTAATGACGCGTGCGCTTTCCTTTTTTCTATTAAATGTGCTAATGTGCTATATTGATTAAGCCTGTGCGTTAGCAGCAGCAGACATAGCGGCACGTGTCATCTTGATAGAGCATACGATGACCTCCTTGCCAGTAGCGATCTCCAGACCCTCGAAGCTCAACTCGCCAACCTTGATGCTCTTGCCAATCTTAAGGGCAGTAACGTCGATGTCAAGGTGCTCAGGAATCTGCTGGTAGGGAGCTGTAACCTCAATCTTACGGATAGAGAGGTTCATTCGGCCACCGTCACGTACACCCTGTGCAAGACCTGTGAGCTTAACAGGAATACCGATTGTGATAGGCTTCTGATCGTTAACCTCGAGGAAGTCTACGTGCAGAACTGCGTCTGTTACCGGGTGGAACTGAATCTCCTTGAGGATAGCTGTGTGTGACTCGCCGTCGATGTTGAGGTTGATAACATAGATGTGCGGAGTGTAGATGATCTTGCGGAGCTCTGTCATAGCGATAGCGAATGACTTAGCAACGGGCTTGCCGTCCTGCTCTGCCAAACCATAGAGGTTGCAAGGTACAAGACCTTCCTTGCGCAATGTTTTAGAAGCTTTCTTTCCAAGGGCTTCACGCTTCTGACCTGTAACGTTAATCTCTTTCATAATTGTGTTACTCTAAATTAAGTTTAATAAATAATGTGATTTATGCCTTAATTCGCCATCACACGAGAATTTTTTAATTATTTTCTGTATAGATGTGCTCAAAAAAGCGGTGCAAAGGTACATCTTTTATCTGAAATGAGCAAAGTTTATCCTTAAAATGTATAATTATTACCGTTTTTCTTGGTAGTTCATCCAATTTTGTCTATTTTTGCAAAGCGAAAAACAAACAGAAACATTAGAGATACATTATATATAATATCAAAGAGATGATTAATCGCGAATTAATAAGAATCAAGATAGTCCAGTTAACCTACGCTTACTATCAGAACGGCAACAAACTCATGGACAGCGCAGAGAAGGAACTGTTGTTCAGTCTTTCGAAGGCTTACGATCTGTACAACTACCTCTTGGAGCTTATCGTGGCAGTGACTCAAGAAGAGCGCCGCCGTGTTGAGGTGGCAACCCAACGTGCAGTACGTGAGGGTGGAGAAATGCCGTCGCAAAAATTCGCATACAATAAGTTTGCAGTACAGCTTGAGGAGAATCGTCAGTTGCTCGATTTTGCTGAGACACAAAAGCAGTCGTGGGCTGACAGTCTGGAGTTTGTACGCTCGCTCTGCAACCAGATAGAGCAGAGCCAGGCCTATGCCGACTATATTGCCGACACCGACGACTCGTATGAGACCGACCGTGAGTTGTGGCGCAAGCTTTATCGTCAGCTCATACAGGAGAACGAGACTCTCGACCAGCTGCTTGAGGAGCAGAGCCTTTACTGGAACGATGACAAGGAGGTGGTTGATACATTCGTGCTTAAGACCATCAAGCGTTTTGACCCGAAGAACAAGTCGAAGCAGGACCTTCTGCCCGAATACAAGGACCAGGAAGACAAGGATTTTGCAATGAAGCTGTTCCGTGCCACTATTCTCAATGCCGACCAGTATCAGCGCTATATGAGTGAAACATCGCGCAACTGGGACTTCTCACGTTTGGCATACATGGATGTGGTGATTATGCAGATTGCCATTGCCGAGATGCTCACGTTCCCCAACATACCTATCAGTGTGACCATCAACGAGTATGTAGACCTCGCAAAGTTGTACTCTACACCTAAGTCGGGAGGATACATCAATGGTATGCTCGACTCAATAGCACGCTACCTCGTCTCTACAGGCAAGCTGATGAAGACCATAGAGGACCGTCCGCAGCGTCGTCCGGCTCCGCGTCGTCAGTCAACACCGCGTCTCAATCGTGCTCAACAAGCTCTTGAGGATGGCGAAGTATTGCGCACACGCTATGCTGCACAGCAGGAGGAAGAAGCCAATACCGATGAAGAAGAGTTTTAAGTTTTGAAATTTAATAATACATAATAATATAGACAATGAATACAATCGTACTCGCTGCTCAGGCAGCGCAAGGTGGTGGAATGGGAATGATTATAATGATGGTGGCAATCTTTGCTATCATGTATTTCTTCATGATTCGTCCGCAGCAGAAACAGCAGAAGAAGATTCGTGAGTTCCAGAACGCTCTCAAGGAGAACGACAAGGTGCTCCTTGGCGGAAGCATACATGGCACTGTACGCCGTGTAGACTTGGCAGCTGGCACTGTTGAGGTGGAGATTGCACGTGGTGTAGTCATCACAGTAGACAAGACTGGTGTTTTCGCTAATAACGCACAGTCAGTACAGAAGTAATAAAACATACGGAAGGTTTGCCAGATGAAATATCGTTTGACGCAAATATTCAAGGTTGTCAGGAACTTCTTGTTCAGTTCAGTGAACAAGGAGTTTCTGATTTTTTTGTTCTTTCTTTTCCTGAGCAGTATATTCTGGCTCATGATGGCATTGAACGAAACATATGAACAGGAAATAAAAGTGCCGGTAAGGCTGGTGAATGTGCCCAAGAATGTGGTGCTTACCACCGAAATGGAGGATACCGTGCGTGTCACAGTACGCGACAAGGGATTCACTCTTGCCACATATATGTATGGCGACATGATACAACCGGTGTCTGTCAACTTCTCTGTATATGCCAATCGTCAGACGGGTTATGGATATGTGCCAGCATCCGACTTGCTAAAGATGCTTAGCCAGCGATTCATGGCACAATCGAAAATCATACAGGTGAAACCAGACCGACTCGACTTCTACTTCAACTACGGCGTGTCTAAGCAGTTGCCGGTACGCATGGCTGGCTATGTAGTGCCGGGTAAGTCGTACTATCTGGCACGTACACGCTTCTGGCCCGACCAGATAACGGTGTATGCAAGCAAGCGCGTACTCGACTCGCTGCGTTTTGTCAAGACAGTACCTATTAATATAGTCAACTTTGGCGATACCGTCATTCAGACGGTTGCACTTGAGAAGATAAAGGGAGTGAAGATGGTGCCCGACCGTGTGCGCATCGGTCTCTATCCCGACATCATGACCGAGGAGAGCATTGATGTGCCGGTAGGCTCGATAAACATGCCCGAAGGCAAGGTGCTGCGCACATTCCCGTCGCGCGTCAAGGTGAACTTCATAGTTGGAGCAAGCATGTTCCGCAATATCACAGCCGACCAGTTCCAGGTTGTAGTCGACTATAATGAACTGATGGAGCATCCGTCCGACAAGTGCAACATATACCTTAAGGCGAGTCCGCACAGCGTACGCAGCGCCAAACTGTCAATATCCCAAGTGGATTATCTAATCGAACAGCAATGAGAATAGCAATAACAGGAGGCATAGGTTCGGGCAAGAGCTATGTGTGCCATATGCTTGAGCAGCGTGGCATCAAGATATACGACTGTGATGCTGCCGCCAAACGTCTTATGCGAACGTCTGACAGTTTACGGAAGCAACTGAAGGAGCTTGTTGGTGAGAATGTGTATTCAGCCGACGGAGTGCTTCAGAAACGTGTGCTTTCTGAATTTCTGCTTGCAAATGAGGATAATAAACAGGCCCTTAATAATATTGTGCATCCCGCTGTGGCAGCCGATTATGAAACTTCGGGAATAGAATGGCTTGAGAGTGCCATACTCTTTGAAAGCGGATTCGACCGCCGTGTGCATTTTGACCATATTGTATGTGTTACAGCACCACTCAATGTGCGCATACAGCGAATCATGCAGCGTGACTCAATATCAGCCGAGCGTGCAGCCGAATGGATTGATGCACAGATGCCGCATGAGGAAGTAGAGCATCGTAGCAGCTTCGTCATAACTAATGATGGAGCCTGCGATTTGCAGCAACAGATAGACCGAATGCTGCAACTGTTCAAACTATCTGAATAATAATTGTAATTATTTAATATAAGAATGTATATCGGTGCAATTCCAGTTGCCCGAATAATAATTAATAACTAATAAATTAATAAATAAAGAAAATGGAAACAATTCTTTCAATAGCAGGTAAACCAGGACTTTACAAACTCGTCAATCGTGGCAACCGTAACCTCATCGTTGAGGCTATCGACGCTACTCACCGTCGCATGCCGGCATTCGCTTCCGACCGTGTTACATCGCTTGCCGACATCGCAATGTACACCGATGCTGAGGATATCCCATTGTGGCAGGTACTCAAGAGCCTTGGCGAGAAGGAGCAGTCGAAGGAGTGCTCACTCAACTACAAGAAGTGTTCAGCCGATGAGTTGCACGCTTTCTTTGCTGAGGTTTTGCCTGCATACGATCGTGACCGTGTTCACGATTCAGACATCAAGAAACTCATCCAGTGGTATAACATCCTCGTCAACAACGGCATCACCGATTTTGAGACAGCACTTGCTCCTACTGAAGGTGATAATGTAGACGACCGTCAGGAGGCCGAATAATGATAAAATCCGTAAGACCAAAGAAAAATCTCGGACAGCACTTTCTTACTGATCTTGGCATAGCCAAGGCTATTGCCGACACGGTAGATGTTTGTCCCGACATACCGGTGCTTGAGATAGGTCCCGGCATGGGTGTCATGACGCAGTTTCTTGTCACCAAGCCTCGCCCCGTTAAGGCGGTAGAGATAGACAAGGAGTCGGTGGCATATCTCAACGAGAAGTTTCCGAAACTTCGTGAGAATATCATTGGCCAGGACTTCCTGCGCATGGATCTCAACGAGATTTTCGACGGCAATCAGTTTGTGCTCACCGGCAACTACCCCTACGACATTTCGTCGCAGATATTCTTTAAGATGCTCGATTATAAGGAGCTGATACCTTGCTGTACGGGTATGATACAGCGCGAGGTGGCTCTGCGTATAGCATCGGCTCCGGGCAACAAAGCCTACGGAATATTGTCGGTATTGATTCAGGCATGGTACGACGTGGAGTATCTCTTCACCGTCGACGAGACAGTGTTCAATCCGCCTCCAAAGGTGAAGAGTGCCGTAATACGCATGACACGCAATGAGGTGATGGATCTTGGATGCGACGAGCGTCTGTTCAAGCGTGTGGTGAAGACAGTCTTCAATCAGCGCCGTAAGATGTTGCGCGTATCATTGCGCCAGATATTCGGTGGCTCAGCATCGCCCGAATTCTATGCTCAAGACATCATGACCAAGCGCCCCGAACAACTCTCAGTGCAGCAGTTTGTGGAGCTTACGAATATGGTGGCAGAAGAAGCACAAAAAATCGGAAAGACATTGTAATTTAGAAATTCGAGTTTTAAGATAAAAGGCTTTACATTAGATGTAACGAGAATTAGTTCTCTACAATCTAATGTAAAGCCTTTTTTTGTTTATAGGGAAATAGGAGAGATATATCCTGATAAAAATATCGAACAGCATGTCCGATTTTTTTGTTTCATACGTTATATCTATGTAAGAGAAATGAAACCAAGCGAATTTAACCATATCATCCTGCCCATGCGCGACGAGCTGTTAGGCTATGCGCTGAGTGTCACAAAGTCAGAGGATAATGCCGAAGACCTTGTGCAGGAGGTGATGTTGCGCCTTTGGGACATGCGTTCAAGGCTCGATTCGGGAGGGCGGCTCAAGTCGCTTGCCATGACAATGATTCACAATCTGTATCTGGACCAGCTACGACACGAGAGCCATACAGCAGCGATGCCCGACCAAGTGGACATAGCTGTGGACGACCGGCGGGCGGAGCTCCGTGACGAGACAAGGTTAATCCGCGACATCGTTGCACAGTTGCCACCTCTGCAACAGCAGATATTTCGTATGAAGGAAATTGAAGGCTATACCGCTGACGAGATAATGCTGATAACGGGATGCACTGCTGATAATCTCAGGCGAAATCTCTCAAGAGCACGGACCAAGATACGCGAGACTTACATTAAAATAATGATGAAAGGAGTCGGAACATGATAAAAGATATAAAGCCAAAATTGCACGAAACCGACATTCGGATGCTTATCGACAGATATATGTCGGGCGATACGACTAACGAGGAGGAGGCTACGTTGCGCACGTGGTTTCGGCTTGCCGGAGACGACATACCTGAAGAGTGGCGACCGCTGCGAGCCTTGTTCGGTTTTGTGGACGAGGAGCGGGAAACGCCGCACCGCCGCAATACATTGCTGATAGCTTTGCATCGTCCTCGCATTTGGATTTCGTCAGCGGTGGCAGCCGCAGCCATTGCTATAGTGATGCTTGTGCCGTCGATGAACAAAGCTTTCGCCCCGACACCGCAAAACTATGCTGTCATCGACGGAAAGCTATACACCAATCAAGAAGTGATAAACGAGCAGGTGGATGAAGCACTGCAGACTGTCTCGGCAGAGAACAACGATCCGTTCAGCGCACTCGACCTGATGCAATAACATTTGACAACAATTAAAACCATTTACATTATGCATAAACTATTTGATATCATATGCAAACCTCCGCTGATTGCAGCCAAGATGGGTCTTCTGTTTGTCATGACGTTGTGCGTTATGCTTCCGTGCCACGCACAGGATGGACTTGCCGTTAATGGCATATTCCAGCAGTACGGTCATTCTAAGGGTTGCAAGATGGTGGTGATGCAAAACACCAAGCTCCGAGGCTATCAACTGGCCATATACAAGAGCCTTACATATAATAACAAATATGCAGCAAGCATCAACAACATCCTGAAGACCGATCGCCGGGCTGCTAAGAAGATTCGTGAGGTAGTGGACGACGGACGAATAGCAAGCGGCTACTATATGATGGCACCACTGCCGTCAGGCAACAATAGATATATTCTCTTTAGCCATACCGACCGAGGTAAAGGGGCTGTGATATACATCGAAGGCGATTTGTCGCCTGACGACATAATGTCGATATGCTATACTAAGAGATAGCAAGATATATAAATAGAAATATTTGGAAATTTAAAAACCGTATATTATGAATATCAGAACATTGGTATTGGCGGCAACCTTCATGCCAGCCATAGCTTTAGCACAGGTGGCAACCACAGCGCAAGACACAACATACACCCAGAAGTCAGGCACAGTGCCGAACATGTACGACACAACTTTTGTATTCAACAGTCAGAAATTTGCCATATCTCAAAATGGTGAACGTACGAATGTAAGTGTGTATAAGAAGTGTGGCACAGAGATGAAGAAGGTCAGAGAGACCGAGTTTGTCGACGGACAGGAGGTGGAGCAGGTGTATATCACATCGCCCTTTATCCCCAAAAGGACATGCAAGCGTCGCAATCAGGAGTATAGCCATTATCCGTTTTTCTTCTTTGGTGGCAACATGCTCGCAGGCTCGGCATTTGGTGTCAAGTCGGAAGGTAAGGAAATGCGCGACAGCAAGTCGGGTGAATGGGGATTTACGGGTTGTACGTTCGAGTGTCCTATAAGCAGCAGTTCGTGGGCAGTGACGGCTGCAATGTCGTTGGCTTTTGTCAGCCATCACTTTAAGACCGACTACATGCTTACTACTGTTGACGGTATAACAAGCTTTAAGCCTTTCGCCGTTGGAGATGATGAGAATGGTGAGCGTCCGTCGAAAAGCTACCTAAGCTATTGGGCCGTCCGCATTCCGATAATGCTGGAATGGTCCAACCGCATTGGCTCAGAAGATGTCTATGCAGCTTTCGGCCCATCCATAGAGTTTCGTGCCAAGGAGCGTTCACGCTATAAGCTCGGCAAGAGGCATACGCTGACAAGAGATGTCAACATGAATCCTGTAGGCATAAATCTTGAGGCACGTCTTGGATATGGCTTCTTGATGCTTTACGCACGCACATCGCTCACTCCGCTGTTGCATACAAAGTATGCTCCCGAATGGCATCCATTCACCGTTGGAGTAGGACTGAGGTTGTAAGATTTAAACGTAAAGTCCCCGCCACTTGCACAAGTGACGGGGACTTTTTCCAACTATAACATTTATTGTGAGCCACTCTGTTTGAAATAACGGGGTGGCGTTTTTGTTTCCTCGCGTAGTTGCAATAAATTCCTACCGAGAGAGTAAAAATCCAATCATAAAACCCTAAAAAAAAACAATACATTAAACACTAATAATTAGTATTTAAAAAAAATGTAGTCCTTTTGCCCTTCAAAAGGATTCGTTTTGGAAGGCAAAAGGATTCGTTTTGCAATGAAAAAGGGCCCCTTTTGGAGTGCAAAAGGAGCCCTTTTTAAAGGTAATTGTTTTGATGTTGAATTACAATCGTTAGAATTCTGTTACTCAGCTGTTTCGAGCAGCAGCACTCGGCTTGCCCATTCGTTGGCCTTGCCCCAGTCTGCGTTATGTCCGTAAGGAATCTCCAGGCCGTTCTGCATGAGATATTCGCCTGAGAAAGTCTTGCCCTCGAAGGCGAGCGGAGTCTTGTCGATGCGGTTAAGTTCGGTGATGCGGTAGCGCTTCTGCGGGTCGAGACCAGCCATCGGGATGCGCGGTAGATGCTGATTGCAGAACGACTCGGTCTTCCACCAGAAGAACACCGCCTTTTCCTTGGCGTCGGTCACGTACATAAGCGAAGCCACACCCTTCTTTTCGTAGGGCGACTGCAGGCGATAAAGGTCGCCAAACTGCACGATAGGACGGATACGCTTATAGTCGGCTATAGCCTTGCGACACTGGTCTTTGTCGGCTTCGCTCAGCACCTTGGGCTGTATCTCCATGCCGAGACGTCCGCTCATAGCCACGTCGGTGCGATACTTCAAAGGCACGGTGCGGGCTGTCTGATGGTTGGGAGCGTTGGAGATGTGGGATGCCATGGCTATGGCTGGGAAGAAGTAGCTGGTTCCCCACTGCATATATACGCGCTGAAGGGCGTCTGTATTGTCACTGGTCCAGAACTCGTCGAAGTAGGGGAGAGTGCCCCAGTTGACACGTCCGCCACCAGAAGCGCAGTCCTGGATGGTGAGGTCGGGGTATTTGGCACGGATGCGCTGCAATACCTTCTCTAAACCACGGTGATACTCAATGTAGAGATGGCTTTGATTGTTGGCAGTGAGATATTGCGAACCATGGTTTGTTATCTTCATATTAGAGTCCCACTTGATGTAGTCAATCTCAGGATACTTCGTCATCATGTCGTCCACGATGGAGAACACGAAGTCCTGCACCTTAGGATTGCCGAGGTCGAGCACCACCTGTGTGCCGCCGCGTCCGCACTTAAGGTCGCGGCGGGGAGCCTTTATAACCCATTCGGGATGCTTCTCGAAGAGTTCACTCTTTGTGTTCGCCATCTCCGGCTCGAGCCATATACCGAACTTAATGCCCTGCTTCTTGGCTTCGGCAAGCAGACCGTCAATGCCGTGAGGCAACTTGTCCTTGTCTACAACCCAGTCGCCCAGCGCACAGTTGTCGATGCTTCGCTTGTACTTATTGCCAAACCATCCGTCGTCCATGACGAACAGTTCGCCGCCCATCGACTTGATGTCAGCCATCATCTGCGCCATTTCAGGCTCCTTGATGTTGAGATATACGCCCTCCCACGAGTTGAGCAGAATCTTGCGCTCGACGTTGCCGTTCATCAGTTTGTACTGGCGTCCCCAACGGTGGAAGTTACGGCTCACTCCGCTCATTCCCTCTTTGCTGTAGGAGAAGGCTGTGACGGGAGTGGTGAAGGTCTCGTTCTTGGCGAGATGATACTCCGAGTTGTACTCGTCGATGCCTGCAAAGAACTGGTGATACTCCGACTCGTCGGTCACGGTGCGCAGCTTGTAGTTGCCCGAATAGCAAATGGCGGCACCGATAACACGGCCCGTGTTCTCCTTGCCCTTGCCGTCGAGCGAGAACATTACCTCTCCACGTGATGTCTGTGCATTACGTGTTCCGTCATGGTTGTCAATAATGAATGTGCCGGGCTTCAGCTCCTCTTCCGACAGCTGTGCCTCATTTGCCCATGCACCGTAGAAGTGCGACATCCATACATTGCCACGACGTATGGGCAGATAGGCTGAGTCGAATTGCGCGAGAGTGACGGTAGACTTCTCACCGTTGTTTATCTCGGTCCACATCTCGATAATGTCCACATCGTTGTAGGCACGATAGCACACGGTGACGTAGAAGGGATATACGCGGTCTTTGAGCTTCACTTTGAGCACTTTGGCGTTCTTTTCGGTTGTAGTGGTGTAGCTATCAACATCCATCTCAAGAGTCATGTTGCCGTCGGCATGGCGCACCGAGAGTGCAGCAGCCGATTCGCCTATCATGCCATACACCGGATAAGCGTCCTTGCCAGCCGTTCCGCCAGCCTGGAGTGTGGCTATGTCGGCATCCGCCAGCTTGTCGCCATAATACACGAATTTGAATGCTCCGCCCTTGGTGGCGTCCACTACGAGCGATGTCTTGGGTGTAGACACGCTGATATTCTCGGCATTGGCAGCGCCCGAAAGCATCATCAGAGCCAATGCCGGAAGAAAAATTCGTTTAGAAAAAATTATCATAGTTTGTTTTAGTTATATGCATCTCTTAGTTCATAGTTATGCAAATTTACCAATAATTTTAATATAAGCAAATATTCATTGTCGTGTTTTTGGGCGTCAACCATATTAAATGTGATGTAGGGAGTATAATTGCAATAATTTTGGTTTGTATTGTAGCGTAGTATCAAGTATTTTCATTAAATTTGCAAATCGAATATTGAAAAACGACTGTACGAAACTAATACAATATTAATATGATAGACGTAAAAGAAACATTGAACAGTGCCGAGGAGCGCATGGAAATGGGTGCAATGTACCTTGAGGAGCAGCTTGCACGCATCCGTGCCGGACGTGCCAACGTGGCAATTCTTGACGGCGTTCGAGTTAGTTCATGGGGTTCGATGGTGCCATTGAACCAGGTAGCCAACGTTACTGTGCCCGATCCACGCACTATCGCTATCCGTCCTTTCGACAAGAAGCAGATCCGCGAGATTGAGAAGGCTATCATGGATAGCGACGTAGGCATCACTCCCGAGAACAACGGCGAGATTATCCGCCTTGGCATTCCGCAGCCTACAGAGGAACGCCGTAAGGAGCTTGTCAAGCAGTGCAACAAGATTGGCGAGCGCACTAAAGTGGAGATTCGCAACGCACGTCAGGAGACAAAGGACAAGCTGAAGAAGGCTATCAAGGACGGTCTGTCTGAGGATTTGGAGAAGGACGCTGAGGGCGAACTCCAGAAGATTCACGACAAGTTTGTCAAGAAGGTTGATGACCTGCTCGCTGCAAAGCAGAAGGAAATCATGACAGTATAATGTAAAGGTAAAAAAAAGTAAAAGAGTAAAAAGGTAGAATTGAGGCGAAGAATAATATTGCCTTTTACCTTTTTACCCTTTTACTTTTTTACTTTTTTACTCTTTTACTTTTATTCAATGCAAGGTTTAGTAATAAAGAACACGGGCAGCTGGTACACTGTGCGCACTGACGACGCGCAGAATGTAGACTGCAAGATAAAGGGCAACTTCCGCCTTAAAGGCATACGCAGCACCAATCCCGTTGCTGTGGGCGACCGTGTGGAGATTGTGCGCAATCAGGAGGGCACGGCTTTCATCACTGCCATTTGCGACCGACGCAATTATATCATACGCAAGTCGCAAAACCTGAGCAAGCAGAGCCACATCATTGCGGCTAATGTCGATCAGGCTTTTCTTATCGTCACGGTCAACTATCCGCAGACAAGCACCATTTTCATCGACCGCTTTCTTGCCACTGCCGAGGCTTACAGCGTTCCGACTGTGCTCGTGTTCAACAAGACCGATATTCTCTCGGATGAAGAACGTCACTATCAGGAGATGATGATGACGCTCTATCGTACGATTGGCTACGAGTGTGTGGCTGTGTCGGCCACTACGGGACTGGGTATGGACAGCATACAACCTATGCTGAAGGACAAGATTACATTGCTCAGCGGCAACAGCGGTGTGGGCAAGTCTACCTTCATCAATCATATCCTTCCCGATGCCAACCTGCGCACGTCGTCGATTTCCGACGCTCACAACACGGGTATGCACACCACTACTTTTTCTGAGATGTTGCCGCTTCCCGAGGGTGGATGGATTATCGACACTCCGGGCATCAAGGGTTTCGGAACGTTCGACATCGAGCCTGAAGAGCTGACAAGCTACTTCAAGGATATATTCCACTTCTCGAAGGACTGCCGCTTCAACAACTGCTCGCACACCCACGAACCGGGTTGTGCCGTGCTGAAAGCCGTTGAAGAGCACTACATAGCTGCATCACGCTATCAGAGCTATCTCTCGATGCTTGAGGATAAGGACGAAAACAAATACCGCGAAGCTTATTAAGCCTCGCGGTTTTTTGTTTTTATAATATTACTTGGTGGCTGTTGCCGTCAGTTTCCGTAATGTATTTTGCAGTAGTGTGATGCTTGGATTCTTCAGCACTACTCGTTTTTGTTCGTCAAGCAGATATACCGACGGTACCGACTTGATGTAGTATATGTCATCGGTGGTGATTTGTCCGTCGGGACTGTAGCCTTCGGTCCATGTGGCGGGCATGCGCGACTTCTTCGTCTTCCACATGTCGGAGTCGCTATAGGGATATATGGCGAGCACGCTGATGGCTGGCGATGATGTTTCAGGCATTGCTGCAATCTGTGCAGCGGTTTCGTGACAGTGGTCGCAGTCGGGGTCGTAGAAATATAATAATGTGTATTTTGCTTTCAGATTGTACAACTGGTGTTGCTGGTTATTGCGGTCGATGTACACAAAGTCGGTGGCTGTAGTGCCTGGAAGGTTCTTCTTCAGGTTGCGTGCCATGTATTCGTTGCGTGTGCGTTCGGCCATTGAGGCAAACTTATTTGCCGACATGACGTCGAGAAACTGAGCGTAGAGCAAGTCGTTGTGCAGCGGTGATTCGGAGTCGCCGAGATATTTCTCCGTCAGTGTGGCGAAATAATCGCGTATTAGTTCGGGTGTTTTGCTGTCGTCTTCTTTGCCGGTCTTTATGTTGTAGAGGTGGTCTGCCAATGCCTTTATGCCGAGAGTGGCAGTCGACGGAGCTACACGCGGCAACAGGTCGATGAAGTTGGCAAATCCTTGTTCGGTCGTTTCGGGACGGTGCATGAGTGTGGTGTCGGCAAAGTTGAATCGGTCCCAGTAGTGCTCCATTACGTACAAGGCACGCGTCTCGGCAGTGCGCAGTGTGTCGGGCACTGTAGGGTAGGGGAAGTTGTCGGCCTGTTGGGCTGTAGCATTTGTGCATGCTAAAAAGGCTATGGCAACGGCTATGAATAATGATTTGCTCATGTTGGTTATGATAAGGAAAAATGCCGCAACAATCCATTATACGTTTGGATGTTGCGGCATTTTGTATTATTTGATTACTGCATGTCGTAAACTACCTGCATGAGCTTCTTGCCCAGTGCGTCAGCCTCTTCCATTGTAGCAGCCTCGCTGTATACACGGATGATAGGCTCGGTGTTCGACTTGCGCAGGTGAACCCACTTGTCGGGGAAATCAATCTTAACGCCGTCGATGTCAGTAATCTTCTCGTCCTTGAACATTTCCTTTACCTTCTCGAGGATTGCGTCGATGTCGGTAGACGGGGTGAGGTCGATGCGGTTCTTGGCAATCTGATAGCTTGGGAATGTAGCACGCAACTCGCTTGCTGTACACTTCTTGTGAGCCAGTGAAGAGAGGAACAGAGCGATACCTACCAATGCGTCGCGGCCATAGTGGCTCTCTGGATAGATTACACCGCCATTGCCCTCGCCGCCGATAACGGCGTGCTCAGCCTTCATCTTTGTGGTAACGTTGACCTCGCCTACAGCCGATGCAGCGTATACGCCACCGTGCTTCTCAGTTACGTCGCGCAGAGCGCGTGTAGAAGAGAGGTTGCTTACGGTGTTACCCGGTGTGTGAGAGAGTACGTAGTCGGCTACGCTTACGAGTGTGTATTCCTCGCCGAACATCTCGCCATTCTCGCAAATGAAAGCCAGACGGTCAACATCGGGGTCAACAACGATACCGAGGTCGTACTTGCCGCTCTTCATCTCGTCCATGATGCCATGGAGGTTCTTCTCCAATGGCTCTGGGTTGTGAGCGAAGTCGCCGTTAGGTGTGCTGTTGAGTATAGTGTACTCTACGCCGAGAGCCTTAAGGAGTTCGGGCAAGATAACACCACCAACGCTGTTGATAGCGTCAACACAAACCTTGAACTTAGCGTTCTTGATAGCCTCTACGTCAGCCAGTTTGAGGTCGAGTACGCTCTGAATGTGACGTGCGTCCATAGAGTCGTCGCGTGTGTAGTGGCCCAGATTGTCAACGTCGGCATAGTCGAAGTCTTCCTTCTCGGCGATTTCCAGAACCTCGTTGCCGTTCTCCTTTGTCAGGAATTCGCCCTCGCTGTTGAGCAGCTTCAGAGCGTTCCACTGACGTGGGTTGTGGCTTGCTGTTATTATGATACCACCCATAGCGCCAGTCCAGCGTACTGCCAGCTCTGTAGTAGGAGTAGTTGCGAGGTCGATGTCGATAACATCAAGTCCCATACCCATAAGAGTACCGCACACGATGTTGCGCACCATGTCGCCAGAGATACGTGCGTCGCGACCAACTACTATCTTGCCGCGTCCTTCAGTCTTGGCATTGCGCTTCATGAATGTAGCGTAGGCAGTTGTAAACTTAACGATGTCGAGCGGATTGAGTGTGTCGCCCGTAGGTCCGCCGATAGTGCCGCGGATACCTGAAATTGACTTGATTAGTGTCATAGTAATGATGTTTATTAATGATTGACTTTAGTCTTTAGTATGTTGGTGGCCGTTGTTGTGTGGCCGCCGATTCTGTTTTATCGTCCCAACTGGTATGTTATCTCGTACATGCACGGATAGACATTCTGCGAGGCATTGCTTTGTCCCATTGAGTGCGGAATGATAAGTTTCACCTTGGCAATCTCGTCGGTTGCTGAAGCCGGAATGCCAAGCTTGATATAAGTCAGCGGAACGAGCCATCCCGAAGGAACAGCTGTTGAGCTGTATGTACTGTACATCAGACTGCTTTCTTTGTCGAATGTGCCAGAGAATGTACCTGATGTATTTTTCACTGTCATTTTTTCTACTTCCCAAAGGTATGAGTAGATGTTGGAACATTGCAGTGTAGAGTCTGATTCGAGAATATTGTACTCGTTGAATCGGCACAGTATCTTTTCGGTCTTGCCGCTTTCCAGTTTCTTGCCACATCCCTCGCGCACAATCTGCATATAAACGCCAGTGCCGTCAAACAGTACCCACTCGTTTTTGTCAACGTTTGTGGTCTGGTTTTGTGCGTTGAATACATCCTCAGATATAACCTTTATCTTTTGGTTGGCAATGTATCGGTTTATAGCCGAGCGTTCCTTCTTTTTCATGTCGGCATAAGTTTCGCTGTCGCTACACGAAGCAAGAGCCACGATGGCTAAGAGTGTGAGCGTCAAGAATTTTAACGTTTTCATCAATTGCTTTTTCTTTTTTATTTGATTGTAATCACTAATTATCGTACAAAAGTACAAAAATTATATGTAATGTCACCTTGGGTTGACAATATTTCACGTTTTTTATTTCGTGAGCAGGTCTTTGTATTGCTCAAATGCCGTTCTTACTATGCGTTCGGCCTCGTCGAGTGAGCAGTTGAGTCGGCCGCCGCTGGCGTTGAGGTGGCCGCCGCCGTTGAAGAAGTCGGCTGCCATCTTGTTGCAGGGGAAGTCGTCTACCGAGCGCAGCGACACCCAGATGGTGTTGTCGCGGCGGTCGTCCTCGCGCAGCGAAACCGACAGGCGCATGCCTTTTATCTTCAGTGGTTCGTTGACAAGCCCCTCAGCGTCACCCTTGATGAAGTGGAAGTCGCGCATATCGCGGCGCGAGATGGTGAAGTAGGAGGCGTGAATGTCGCCAAACACGTTGAGTTTCTGGCTCATCAGATGGCCGCGCAGACGTATTGCCCACGGGCTGAAGTTGTTGAATACGTTGCGGTATATCTTGTCCTTGTCGATGCCCTTGGTCAGCAATTGGCTGACGATATAGAAAATTTCCGGACGTGTAGAGTTGTAGGTGAATCCGCCCGTGTCGGTCATCATACCGCAATATATGCACACGGCACACTTGCGCGACATCTCTTCGAATCCGCCCAACTGCCATATTATACGGAACACGAGTTCGGAGGTGCTCGACATATGCGGGTGAGATATGGTCAGAACTGTGTCCATGTGCGGGTCGAGATGGTGGTCGATCATAATCTTCTTGGCAGGCGACTGCTCCAAAGCGTCCTTCATATCGTCCACACGGTCGGTGCCGTTGAAGTCGAGACAGAATATCAGGTCGGCTGAGGCAAGCATCGGGTCGGCCTTGTCGGCAGCGTGCTTGTCGTATCGTATGATGCGTTCGGAGCCTGGCATCCATTGTAGAAAGTCGGGATAAGCGTCAGGTACAATGATTTCGGGGTTTTTGCCGAGCGTGCGCAGATAGTCGGCCCATGCAAGTGACGATCCGATGGCGTCACCGTCGGGTGACTTATGACAGCAAATAATAATGTGTTCGGCTGAGTTGATATATGCCTTGAGTGATTCGGCTTCCGCCGCGGTTAATAATTCTATACCCATTGTTTAAATAATGTATTGGATGCAAAGTTACAAATTAAGTATGGTACAGCCAACTTTTTTTCGTTTTTGCAACTTTTTTTTGTAGCTTTGCGTCAAAAATCTGATTAATAATTAATATTTGGTATTATGATGACAGCAAAACGTATCTTTTCATTCATTGTCTTGGTGACGATGAGTGTTGCATGCATAGCATGCTATTCGAGCAAGGATCTGAAGGCAGACCGTTCTTTCGCGAAACGTGTAGTTAAGGTTGGCTATTTCTGCAAGATTGAGTCGTACACCTCGGCTGATATAAAGTTTGTTCAGGGCAAGAAGTCGTTGGTTCGCATAGAGGGAACCAAGAGTCTGGTCGACAATCTCGACATACAGCAGAAAGGTGAGACTCTTGTCATTACCACTAAAGGCCGTGGAATCAGAATTACCGGTCCAAAACGTCTTACGGTTTATGTTTCGTCGCCCGACATTACGTCTGTTTATCTGAAGGGTTCGGGCGATTTTGAAGCTCAAAGCAATATCGACACCGATGTTCTTGACGTGGAGCTCTCAGGTTCGGGCGATGTCGACCTGCGCAAAGTATTGTGCGATAATATTTCGTTGCGTCTGCGTGGCAGTGGCGATGTTAAAGCCCTTGGCGTTGACTGTGCTGCAGCCAATCTCGAACTGCTTGGCAGTGGCGACCTTGAGGTGAAGATGCTGAAGGCACGCAATGCAAATGCAGCACTCAGAGGCTCGGGCGATCTTGACGCTACGCTCAAAGGTGTAGCCGACGTGAAGGCTTCGTTGCAAGGCAGTGGCGACCTCGATCTTGACTTCATCAATTGTGGCAATGCCGATATTGACCTGCGCGGCAGTGGCGACGTAGAGTTGAAGGGAACGTTGCGCACGCTCAACACCTCAAAGAAAGGTTCGGGCGACATCGACCGTTCTGAGTTGCGTGTAGCTCGATGACGAGACCGCATGAAAAACAAAAGAGGTTGGTGCAGGAAGCTACCAACCTCATAACTGTTGATTTCGTAAAAATCGAAATCATCAAAAAATGATACCGCAAATATATAGCTTATATTCGAACAAAACAAATATTTGTGGTTAAAAAGTAGATTATTTAACAAAATAAGCTAATTTTGCAAGTTGTTAAGCATAAAACAATGGCAATGTCTGCATTGAATGCTGCGGACATTGCCATTATTTTAATGTATGTAAAATTGATTACGAATAATATTAATTCAGACTATTCTTAATTTTGTATGGGAAGAAACAAATATTCTGATTCCGAAATTCAGGGCATTGCCAAACTCCTGCGACTGAAAAACTGTGCCAACCGTGCCAAGCAGAAGGAGATTCGTCATAAGCTGCGTGTAGAGTATGAATTCAACATCTCCGATTTTAATGTGCCTGGACGTGCATTTGGCGAGCAGGAACTGTATGACGCCATACACCGTGGTGCCATACGCATACTCGACGACCAGACCATTGCCGACATGAAAGCCAAGCGAGCACGCGACCGTGAGCGCGACGAAGCAGCCCGGATGCAGGACGCTGTTGCCGCTGGCGAGCAGACCGATTGGCAGGAAGCCATGAAGCAGTGGCAGGAATGGGAGGCAAGCGAGATAAGCAAGATAGACAAGTAGGCTACAGCTTCACCTGCACTGCCGCCGTATAGATGCGGCAAGGATCGCCGAATGTAGCCAGACTTTCTGCCATGTTCTGAAGGTTAGGCTTCAGTTTGCCTGCAAACACCTTACGGCCGTTGACAATAATAGTTACCTTGCGGTTCATGTCTACCAGATGCTCGTCGAGGAACACTGTGAACTGCAGGTCGGCGGCTTCCGAATAGTGGCGCTTTATCTTCATTTCGATGCTGTGCCAGTATGGATCGGTCACCAGAACCTCGTATGTCACGGTCTTCGCTGTGATGTTTACGTTGTTGCCAGTGATGTCCATTGTGTATGTAGTGCGCGACATCGGGTCGAGGACGGGGCGCTTGTCGACACGCAGGTTGTAGAATCCCTGACGATGACGTCCGTCTACATCAAAGTCCTCCCACATCATGTGCTTGGGGTAAGGGTTGCGTGTGAACTTGCTCAGCCATGGTGTTGTGGGGCGATAGTCAATCTGATGGGCGCAGTTGGGCACCAGTTCGATGCGGTGCTTGAACTGGTCGGGATGCAGAGCTTGCAGACTGTCAAACGCCATTTTGGTATCAGTGGTGAATTGGTTGCGGAAGAACATCCGGTCGTACTCGCCAGTGAGGAAAGAGAAACCGATGTTGGCGCAGTTCTCAACAGGAGCATTGCGCAGCGGTTCGCCGCCTGCCATAGGTCCGGCAGCAGCCAGATAGTCGGCGTAATAAGAAGCAAGGCGCTGCGATCCGTATCCGCCCTCCGATATGCCGAACATATAAATACGGTTGGGATTGATTTCGCCCGATAGCATAGCCATGTGCAGCAGCTTCTCCCAAGCCCACTGTTTTGACTTCTGCCACCATCTGTAATAGTTGCCCTCGTTAGGGATTTGCGGTATGAAGTAGGCTGAAGGCGAATCCTCAAACATCTGGGCGAGCTTCAATCCGGTTATCCATTCCTGCGCCTTCGGTCCAGAACCGTGCATATAGACGAACAGAGGCAGTCCGTCGGCAGGCACAGTCTCGCTGGCAGCCACCTTCTTACCATAATAAAATGGCATAATGGCGTTGGGCTCAAGATTGGCTGGCAACTGCCATTTGCCGGTCTTGGCATCCGATAGGTTAGGCAGGTTCACCATTATGTTTTTGTCCTGTGCGTCGTTGGCGCGCTTCCAAGCCTCCCAAAGCATAGTTCTCGACGATGCCACGTCAGCCGTCTTCACCTTGGCATTGCAGTTGAGCTGCGCATCCTTTCCAGCCAGACGCTGACCGAAATAGTTCTCAATTTCCTTAGCTGTAGAGTTGTTGTCGGATTTGGCAGCAGCCGTTGTGTACGAGCCAAAACCCAAAGTGGCTGCAAGCAAAGCCACACTCCATGTCTTGAATACAGACTTGCTGTAGATTTTTTGTTTTACGAAAGGTTTCATTTTTATGGTTATTGTATTTATTTGGCTGTAAAGGTAAATATTAATTTTCAATTCATCACGTGTATTCATATATAAATATACATTTTAATCTCAACAATTAAACTGTAAAACCACAACATTGTCGATTTTTATTCGTATATTTGCCATATATAACAATATGTAAACAATAAATATAGTTCCACTATGAGATATCTTGACCCTAAAGCCGACCTCACATTCAAGAAGATATTTGGTGAGCATAAGGATTTGCTCATCAGTCTGCTTAACGCCCTGCTGCCATTGGCTGATGACGAGCAGATAAAGAGCGTTGAGTATCTGTCGCCTGAACTTGTGCCCGACACTTACGTAGGTAAGAACAGTATTGTTGACGTGAGATGTCGTGATGTGAAAAACAGACAATTTATTGTAGAAATGCAGATGCTGTGGACAGAGGCGTTCAAACAGCGTGTGCTGTTTAATGCTTCCAAGGCTTTTGTGCGTCAGCTTGACAAAAAGCGCAAGTATGAAATGTTACAGCCTGTCTATTCGCTCAATCTTGTCAACGAGACTTTCATGAAGGAATATCCGGATGAGTTTATCCATAACTACAATGTTGTGCACGAACTGCATAGCGACGAGATTATCGACGGACTTCATTTCACATTCGTGGAGCTTCCAAAATTCCAGGCTCATTCCATCAAAGAAAAGAAAATGGCTGTGCTGTGGCTTAGATTTCTGACAGAGATAGATGAGCATACAAAGGAAGTTCCGCAAGAACTGCTGGACAATCCCGAGACCTCTAAAGCACTAAAGGCTGTAGAAGAATCAGCAATGTCGAAAAATGAGCTTCTTGCCTACGACGACTTTTGGGACAAACTCGGTGCAGAACGCTTGCTTCTTGTCGATTCTAATAGGAGAAGCATGGAGGAAGGCAGAGCTGAAGGCATAGCAGAAGGCAGAGCAGAAGGACGTGTTGAGATTGCCAGAAATTTATTAAATATGGGAATGTCAATTGACGACATTGCAAAAGCAACTGGTCTGCAGAGACAGGAAATTGAACGGTTGAATCCGGTTGTATAAATAAAATGGGAAAGCCTCGAAAATAAAATGAGGGTGTGTCAAAACAAATTGACACACCCTCATTGCTTTATGTATAGCCTTAGAGACAATAATCTATTCTGCCTTTTTACTTTTTACTCTTTTACCTTTTTACTCTTTTACTTTTCTTAGAACTCGCTTGTGAAGTGGAACTTGATGTGCTTGAAGTCCTGCTGAGCCATAGACAGCACATAGCCCGAGTCGGCAAGGAATACATCGCGTCCGTCGCGGTCCTTGGCCATATACTGATACTTGCGCTTCTTGAACTGCTCGAGTTCATCAGCATCGTCGCTCTCTATCCAGCAAGCCTTGTGCAGATGAACGGGTTCCCAACGGCACTTGGCGTTATACTCGTTCTCCAGACGATACTGTATCACCTCAAACTGCAGCTGACCTACGGTGCCGATAATCTTACGACCGTTAAACTGGTTGACAAACAGCTGTGCCACACCCTCGTCCATGAGCTGGTTGATACCCTTCTCAAGCTGCTTTGCCTTCATTGGGTCGTCGTTCTCGATATACTTGAACATCTCCGGCGAGAACGAAGGCAGTCCGCGGAAGTGAAGCTTCTCGCCCTCAGTCAGTGTGTCGCCAATTTTGAAGATGCCGTTGTCAGGCAAACCTACGATGTCGCCTGGCCATGCCTCGTCAATGGTGCTCTTGCGCTGAGCCATAAACTGAGTGGGCGAAGAGAAACGCAGAGTCTTGCCCTGACGCACATGCAGATAGGGCTTGTTGCGCTCGAACTTGCCGCTGCACACCTTGCAGAAGGCGATACATGATCGGTGGTTGGGGTCGATGTTGGCTGTAATCTTGAAGATGAAGCCGGTAAACTTCGGCTCTTCGGGCTCTACGGTGCGCTCCTCAGCCTTTGTTGGTCTTGGCGATGGAGCTATCTTGACAAAGCAGTTGAGCAGTTCCTGCACACCGAAGTTGTTCAATGCCGAACCGAAGAATACTGGAGCCACCTCAGCCGAGCGGTAAGTCTCAACGTCAAACTCGGGATATACGCCGTCAATCAGCTCCACGTCGTCGCGCAGCTGCTTGGCATCCTGCTCGCCGATGTGCTCTTCAAGTTCTGTAGAGTTGATGTCAACCTCCACCTTTTCAGTCACGCGCTGCTTGTCGGGCTTGAAGAGGTCGAGTTTGTTCTCGTAGATATTGTACACACCCTTGAACTTGACACCGATGTTGATAGGCCATGACAGCGGGCGCACGCTGATCTGAAGTTCCTCCTCCAGTTCGTCGAGCAAGTCGAACGGGTCGCGACCCTCGCGGTCCATCTTGTTGATGAAGATGATAACCGGAGTGTTGCGCATGCGGCACACCTCCATCAGCTTACGTGTCTGGGTCTCCACACCCTTCGCACCGTCCACTACAATGATGGCAGAGTCGACAGCTGTAAGAGTGCGGTATGTGTCCTCGCAGAAGTCCTGGTGGCCCGGAGTGTCAAGAATATTGATTTTGTAGCCCTCGTAGTCAAACTCCATAACCGAAGTCGACACCGAGATACCACGCTGCTTCTCGATTTCCATCCAGTCGGACGTAGCCGACTTGCGTATCTTGTTGTTCTTTACTGCACCTGCCACCTGTATCTGGCCGCCAAAGAGAAGGAACTTCTCGGTGAGCGTAGTCTTACCTGCGTCAGGGTGTGATATGATGGCGAAAGTTCGCCTGCGTTCTATTTCCTGGTTCATAATATACGTTTTGGACTGCAAAGTTATACAAACTATTGCACATAAAAACACGCTTGCCTGATTTTTTGACTTTTAAACCATATTTATTATGTATAATGGTGATAGTTCGGTTGGCAAACTACACCCATCAACACATTATCTTCTCAACCTGAGCGAAGCGCAGCCCGCTCCTATATTTGCATTCTTAACCGCTCAAAACTGCGAGTTGAACGCGCGAGGAAATCTTTAGCTCAAAATTCGTGAGTTTTGAGCGTGCAGCGATTATTGTTTTAATACTCAGCGTGTTGCGGTGTTTTAGAGTGTAGATGTGCAATTGCAAGCCATCAGAAAAGGCTCCTTTTCTTTTCTAAAGGGCAACTTTAGCCCTCCTCATAAGCCCTAATAGCATTGCAATAGTAGTCGTTTTGCAATCTAAAAAGGGCTTCTTTGCACTCCAAAAGTAGTCCCTTTGGAGTGCAAAGAAGCCCAGAATGACTAAATATATGGCATCCGCCACTTCCGTTACATATAAAAAACGCTTCCGTAAACTCCAGAATCGAAATTCTGTTTGTAACACTTTTTTACTGCCTGTACGATATTTGCATACGTAGAACCAAGCCAACAGTCTGCCTTCCACGAATCACGTTCCTTGCGATAATGCTCACTGACAATTCTTAATCCGAGCACATCGGTATAGAGTTATATTCTTTTTCTTTCACAACCTTGCAATATACAAAGAATGCCTAAATTTGCGACAAAGATACGATGCTTTTCTTAATATCCCATAATTTACTTTCATCTAAAGAAGAACTTTCTGTCTATGATAGGTCTAAGTTGTGCCATGAAATGTTTTTTACCATTGAGTAATCAAATCAACACCATGGTTTTTCTGATTAATACTGTAATTCAATACAATAAATTCAATATCCAGTCGTTCTTTAGTTATAACATAAAAGCAAAACAATATGAACTATATTTGTTGTTGGGGAATATTGGCGTCTATAACAGGAATTGCAATAATGTTTTCAGTTATTAAGCACAAAAAGTCGGTAAGTGCCATAAAAAATGGCACTTACTTGATTTTTTCAATTTTGATGATATGCTTAGGAATAACAACCATCTTATTTAAAAGATATGATAGTATTTGTGCAATATTCTTTGGTATTACATTCCTAAATATCACATACAAAGACAGGCGTAATCACCCACCGAGTTTTACAATAAGCTATATTGATTATCTTAAAGGATATTTTGTTGGTTTTGGGTCTATAATGTATGCTTTGTTTAGAATTTTTGAATAAATAATCAAGTAATATATCACGACTTATAATAAAGTAGGACATGGAAAATAATTTTAATTTTATAAATTTTTCCTTTTTTGAAATAGATTCTCTGACAGCTATGAAAGAAGCTGTCAGAGAAGTGTTTATTCAAGATTTCCAAAAAGGGAAAGCTAATTTTATCAAGACTCCTTTTATTATATCAGAATTCATAGACCCTTCTTATGGAGGAAAACATGATGATGTATTTTGTTGTTGGCAAGTTTCACATTATCCTAATAAGATATTCTCCATTTCAAATTCAGGTGATGGAAGAATAACATTGTGTAATGTACTTCGCTTGAAATTGCATTGTAGTTTTTACCAATTTGCCCTTTCCAATGATAATGCCTCTCCATTTTTTCTGTTTCATCATTCTTCAAAACAAGGAATAACTAGAGATGTGCTGAATTACAAAGAAGACAGATGGCAATTTTATGCAAAGGGACCAATTAATAGCATTGAAGAAATCGAATTTTACAAAAACAGAAAAATTCGAGAACGTCTCAACAAAGAAATCCTTTTGCATTATTTGAAAAAAATGGGCATTTCTTTCTGGGATATAGACAAAAGTGTAACTGATTATTTTATAGTTAAGCGTAGTGTGTAAAGTTGCAATTGCGTTGACATAATAAGTAACTGTTCAAAATTAATTCCAAATGTCATTTCTATCATAGCAATGATATTTCTTGTTGGATACATTTGTAACTATTCAGCAGGGTATGTCTCTTTACGTACAGCAAGTCAGGATTTTAATAGATGATTGTTTATGAAGAAACTGTTAATAATTTACTTGA
>CAJJOL010000042.1:0-30703 GCA_905193385.1 uncultured Prevotella sp.
TAAATTCACGGTCAATTCATGATAATTCGTGACTAAAACACCTCCAACATTCGTGAGATCAAAGCCATGCCTACAGCCAGCGTGCCCCACATGGAGCCTTCGTCTACCTCCGGGAACAACGTCATCAGAACATCCATATAGTAGGAACGGGCAGCTCTTTATCGCTGAACGACCCGTCGCGACGGATTATATGCAAACTGTTCTCAGGCGAATTGCCGTTGGTTTTCATACAGAGTAATAGAAGTGTCTGCAAATGTAACAATTTATGTTAACTGTTAACGCCTAACCCGTCAATTCCGTTCAATCTGAGGTCTGCTTACAATAACAGGCTACAGCGTAGCCGCCATAGCCTGTTAAAGGATTTACATATATTTCGTTCTTTCGCTCAGTCTCCATTCCTTTCACTTGTCCAATACCTTGAGCATTGTAAGGATGGCCTGATAGTGTGGTTTGTCTGATGCCGGTGCCGACGCTATGCGACTCCTGACGAGAGCCTTTATCTTGCTGAGCATCTGCAGATTGTAGGCAGCCGACTCGTCGATTAGGTCGGTCTTCACGTCAAACTGGAATCCGTAGCCTATCTTGTCGCCGAAGTTCCTGCCGCTTAGACTCTTGTCGCCATGGTTATTGTCGCTGAGGAGTGAGGCAATATAGCCATTGCCGTTGGCCTCATCAAGGCTCTCCATCTGATTGGCGTGCTGCTCTACATAGCCCGTAGGGTCGAGTCCGTAGAGCACGATGTCGGATACGGAGGGGGCGTATGGACTGGATGCTTCGCCGGCAAGATTCTTAGTGGCAGCGCCCGAAAGCTTTGCCACGGAACCTACGGTCTCCTTCACCACGAGCCGTTGCAGGAGCTTGTCGCCATCGGTAAGGCGGTTTCCCTTGATGGTGGGTTCCCAAATGCCGTTATAGAGGTCGTCGTAATAGTCCTTCTGAGTGTATCCGTTGTCCGTTATGTGCGAGGCGAGCAGCACACGATTGTTGAGCTGCAGGAGCTTGCGCCCCACCCCACCCTTTATCGATATGGAGCGCTTTAGGGCAAGGGGGAACTTGGCTGTCAGCTGAGGAGCGTCAAGCCAGCTACTGTTGCGCAACTGTTTCATCACCCACATCATCGACTCATGCTGCTTGTCGGCACTTACCGGCTTGCAACGCTGGCCCTTGGTGCCCTCCTTAACGTCTGTGAGATAGATGCCGCCCACATTGGCAAGTGCATTGTTGAGATAGCGGCTGAACTGCTGCGAAATGCCGTCGTAGAGTTCTTGCTTGTGGGATGTCGACTCGTCGTCTTTTATCCATCCGTCAAGATGAGCAAGGATGTATTGCAGGTTCTTTACGCCATACGTACCAGCCTTCACGGGGTCGTCGCCTAAGTCTTCCTCAAGAGCGCTTGGGTCATATCGTGCCTCTACCTGCTGCCTGCCGTATCTGTACCACGGATTGCCTGCCTTCTCGTCTACCCACTTCTCGAGTTCCTTTGCCTCCTGCTCTACCGACAGATTTCCCTTGACGGGCGAGTAGAGCCACTTGATGGCGAAGAGGTCGTACACACCCATGTCAGGTGGCGAGAGACGCACACCCTTGTCTTCGGGCTGAGCCACATAGTTGAATCGGGCATAGTCCATGATTGATGGTGTGGTGCCGTACTTCTGGGTGAACGATGCCGAGCGGAGAGAGTCAACGGGGATAGCAGCCGATGCTGCCATGTTGTGCATAAGTCCGAGGGTGTGGCCTATCTCATGGGCGAAGGCGTAAGAGAGCGACTCGCTTATGACGTCGTCGGGCATCTTCTTGGTTCTCACACGTGGGTCGATTTGAGCTGTCTGCACAAAGCGCCAGTTGTTGATTAGCTTCACCACATCGTTGTATACCAATACCGAGGCATTGACAATCTCGCCCGTGCGAGGGTCTACCCACGAGGGTCCCATAGCGTTCTTTACGGGTGTGGGCACATAGCGTATGCAGGAGTATTTCAGATTGTCGGGATCGAAGTTGGGGTCGTTCTTAGGGAAGTCGACGGCCTGCATCACATTCTTGAAGCCTATCTTCTCGAAAGCCTTGTTCCATATCAGTACCGACTGCTTCAGCGGCTCCTTCCATGCTTCGGGGAAGGCATCGTCTACATACCACACTATAGGCTTCTTGGGCTCTACCAGTTCGCCCCGGCTCCATGCAGCCGAGTCCCTGGGCTCAAGTCGCCAGCGGTTTGCGTAGGAGAAGTTCTCGATGCCGTCGCTCGCCATCGTCAGCCGGCTCTTGTCGGTAAGGAATATTCCCAGACGCGAGTCGGCTATTCGCGGCTTCATAGGCAGTTCTGGCAGCAGCAGGAGGGTACGTGTCACCTCTGTGGTGAGCTGTCCCTGCGACACTTCCGAGCCGAGGAACGTGAGCGAATACTTGTAGGATAAAGTTGAGGTGACGGTAGCGTTGTCCTCAAATGCCTTGACGTTGCCCAACGACGAGCAGTCCTTCTGGAATGTAGGCTTTATGCCCAGCACGCTATAGTTTGACGACACAGGCGAGAGCTGTTTCTCGTCACCCACAAAGAGGTCGGTCATATCGAACACTACAGCCGTAGAATCGGCATTGTAGGCTGCAATTCTGTATTTGCGGATTATGGGGTTGGCATAGCTGCGGTCGTAGGCAAGCTGCAGAGCGTCGTCGGCTATGGTGCCCGTATTCACGGTCTGCAGCACTATGGCGCTGTCGAGCCGGTTGAAGCATACACACATGGGGTCCTGTGGCTTGTAGCCCACAATGGCCAACTTGGCATTGCTCGACTTGGACGTGGTAGAGGCTATAAGGAAGTCTCTACCACAATACTTCAAGGGCAGCTCAACATACAGCTTGCCTTGAATCTTGTGCAGATTGACAAATCCGCCTTCTGCCGATATTCTTCCTCCCTTGTCCATCAGTTTCTGATATGCCGACTTGGGAGGCTTGGGAGCCTGCTGTTTCTTCTTCTTGGCTTCTGCCGGGAGTGCCGCCACAATGGCGAGGGCAGCAGCCAGCAGCATGGAAGTCATGTTCATTCTGTTCATTACAATTGGTTTTATTATTGATTTGTCATTAGTGATTATTGCCGTGTACATCAGAATGTGGCGTTGCCTATGCGCTTTATGTCGATGCCTGCCTGACTGAATGCCGACACGAGTATCTCGTACTTGCGCTTGACGTAGTCGTATTGCAGGTCGTCGGTCCACTCATCATCGGTACGATACACGAGCGAGGCTATGAAGGCATTTATGTCGGCTGTCCTGGTTATGGTTCCGTATGTGCTCCATTCGAGGTCGGTCTGCGGGTCGTACACGAATCCTGCCTTTCGAGCATCTTCGGATGTGGCGCTCCATCCCATGTCGATGGTATAGTCGCTCACAGCATAGAACTCGTCGGGAATCGTCACCAGTCCCTGCTCCAGACAATACTGCAGAAAATCGGTCTGCACGTACGACTTGAACTTACGCTTCTGCGAAGCCGACATATTGTTCCACGTGTCGCTCACATTGCCTATTGCCATCTGATTGGCTATATGGCGCGAGGGCTTGTCTACCCATGTGACTACATACTCCCATGAGCCCCAATCGAATGTGAGCACCTGTGTCTGCACGTCTTCTGCCAACAGCACCTTGTATGGCAACGACTTCTTAAGGAAACTGTCGCTATAGAAGTCGAGCCATCCATGCTGAATAGCTTCCATGAGATTGACCACCTTTGTGGCTTCTATAGGGTCGAAACGATACTTGGTGTCCAACGAGTTGGCACTTACCTGACTCCATTGGAAGTCCTTCTCCGTGAAGTCGTAGAGGAAATAGGTGCCGTACTTCTGATAGAGCGACACTATGACTGCATCGGCAGCAGCATCCTTGCCCTGTGGCAAGGTGTAGTCGGCTGACGGAATCTCTATTCGTCCGAGGTCGTCGTCGTTGCCTGCACACGACGAGCTGAGGCTTGCCATCATTGCCAGACATGCTAATGAACTTATTATCTTTTTCATTTTCTTCTCCTTTTTCTGATGTTGTTAAATACCTTGACGAGCAGGAGCCTTAGCCGACTCGTTCTGCTCAAGTTTAGAGTTCTGCTGAATATCGGCATTAGGTATAGGAAGGGTGTACAGAGGGTCTTTGGCGCTCAATGTGTATGTCACCCAGACTGCCGACTTGCGGGCCTTGTACTTATGGCTGATGCTTGGCATTCCGTATCTACGCAGGTCAAACCATCTCACTTCGTCGTAGCAAAGCTCAAGCCTACGCTCCTTACGCACTTCGTCGAGCAGTTGCGAGCGGTCGTTGTACACGGCGGGCGAGTAGTTGTTGTAGCGGTTTTCACGCAAGTGGTCGAGATCAGCCGTAGCATTTGCAAGTTGGTCTTTCATGGCATAAGCCTCGGCTCGTGCAAGCCAAGCCTCCGACATGCGTATGGCGTTGGTGGGCGTGCGCTTCGAAGCGAGTTTCTTCTTCTGAAGGTTCACGTTCTTGCCCGATGCTGTAAACCATAGTTTCTTGCGTGTGTCGTTGTCGGCAAACTTGTCCCACAAATCGCTCGACGGACGTATGCCTGGCATGGAGCATGTAGAATAGCCGTTGCCGTAGAGCCACTCCACTTCTGAATAGTCATAAGTAGAGAATGTCTTTGCCTTTGCAGGCAGGTTGAGGTAATTAGTCAGAGGATTACCGTTTTCTATGGCATCTGTAGCCACCTTCACGACGTTGTCCCAGTCCTCCATCTGCAGATAGACACGTGTGAGGAGAATGTCAACGGAAGGGAGGTTGATGCGGAAGTCGCCTCGCGTCTTGGGGTATCGGCTTAGGATTTCCCTTGCCGAGGTCAGGTCGTTGACTATCTGGCTGTACACTTCGCCTACTGTACTTCTGGGCGTTCCGTTGGTCTGCAGATTGGCAGTAAGCTTCAATGGTACGCCAGGAGCCTTGCTGTCGTCGTTGTACGGCTTGCCGAAAATGTTGACGAGCATATAATAGTAGTAACCTCGCAGAGCCAGGGCCTCAGCCTTTACGGTCTCCTTGGTCTTGATGTCGCCATTGGCTTGGTCGATGCCATCGAGAACGGCATTCACGCCCATAATCCTCTGATAGCTCTTGTAATACATGTCACCATAGTACGACTGGTCAACATTGGCATTCTGCCACATATCGGGCTGCCAGGTGTGGAATGGATAGGCACTAAGTGCACTCGAATAGTCTTCGTCGTCGCTCATGGCGTTCTCGTTGAGCATGTAGTCGTCGTCCATCAGATAGAGTGGCGTGTACAGCTTCTCAGTAGGCGAAGGATAGCCTGAGCCCATTAGCAGTTCGCTATAGTCGTTGGCATCCTTCACGAGCACCTCATCCTGCGAGGTCTCGTTGAGAAAGTCGGAGCAAGAGGCAAGCGTAAGGAGTCCTGCCATTGCGTATATATATGGTCTTTTTGCAAACATATTTTTAATTCCTTTACATTTTAACATTTAGAACATTGCCTGTATCGAGAGAGAGGTAATGCGACGTGTTGGCCAGTTGCCCGTCTCGGGGTCGATACCTTTCCATTTCTTGTCGCGTGCCCACAAGAAGGGGTTGGTCATACTTGCCTTAAGGGTGAGGCGCGACAGATGCAGGGCCGAGAGCACGCTTGAGGTGAAGTCGTACGACAACGACAATGAACGACAACGTATGAAGTCAGTATTGGCAACTCTAAGGTCCGAATTGTTGTACATGTCGTAGAGACGAGCTTCAGAACTTGCCACTTGCGAGGTATTGGGCAGGTTGACATAGGCCGACGATGTGGGTATGGACGGGATTGTGGTGATGTCGCCCGGCTTGCGCCATCGGCCTATAAGGTCCTTCGACACGTTCTGCTCAGGGGTGGGCACTCCATAATTGCTACTCGTATCGTAGAGGACAGGCAGTCGTGAATGTCCGCCCCATTGCACGTTGAAGAGGGCATAGAGCGACCAGTTACGATACTTGAACATCATGTTGAGTCCGCCCGAGAAGTCGGGAGTGTACTTGCCCGACTCTACCAGATAGGCCAATGGCGACTCGGCATCCTTTACGTCCATATTAGCGAATTCGGGCGTGCCGTCCTCATCGTTCAGTCCCTTGAACTTATACGAATAGAAGGTAGAGAACGGCTTGCCGTCTACTACAGCTGTGCCGTCAAGATAGTCGGAAAGCGTGTTGATGCGCTGGTTCTTGTTGATAGCATTCTTGGTTACGCTCGTATTGAGCGACATCTGCCATGTGAAGTCCTTGGTGCGTATGGGAACGACCGTCACTACGAGGTCGTAGCCCGAGTTGGTCATCTCGCCTCCGTCGGCAATGGCGTTCTCCATACCGTTCTCGCGTGGAATGTTGCGCGACGAGAGCACATTTGAGATCTTTCTGAAATAGTTGAAAGTGAAATTGACTCTGCCCTTCAGTAAAGATGCATCCAGACCGATGTTGTAGGTCTTGGTCTTCTCCCATCCCAGGTCGGCATAGGGCAAAGACTTGATAGTAAGTATATAGTCGTTGTAATACTCATTGACGCCTCCGTCCTTGGCTATTAGATAGGGCGAAACCGACTCTACGGCATTGCCCTGGTAGCCAAATGAGGCATAAAGGTCGAAATTATTCACTATCTGCTGGTTGCGCATGAACTTCTCGGAAGCCATACGCCACTTGCCGCCTACCGACCAAGTAGGCTCAAACTTATGGTTCTGGTCCTGCCCGAAGCGGTTGGAGGCATCCATTCGTCCGTTGAGGTTGAGCACATAGCGGTCGTCATAAATATAGGCCAGCGAGAAATACTCGCTCAACTTATTGTTCACCTTATTCAATATAGAGGCCTGTCCGTAGGCAAGGTCGTTGTAGTTGTCGGTCTGAAGGGTCGGGCTGTAATAGGTCATGGGAGGATTGACAAAGGTCTCGCCTCGGTTGTACAGATAGCCGTAGCGTGTATTGTTGTTGCCTTTGGTCTTTACCGAATTGGTCTCGATGCCCAACTGTGCTACAAGTCTGTGACGCTCCTTCAGCAGACGGTCGAACACGAGCGCATTGCGCACGGTCAATGATGTGATGTCCGACAGACCCGTCTCAACCAGTCCGCCAAACGGCAGGGGCGAATAGCCCGTCTCGGGAGCGGCATTGGCATAGGCTCCATAGTCGTAGCCACGTATGGCAGCTATGTAGAACGTCTTGTCAGTAGCATACTTCTTGGTATTGGTAGAAGTAGAGGCATACGACATGAGACCCTGATACTCCAGTCCGGGAATGAAGGTCCACTTAAGGTCGACCGTAGCGCCCCACATCTTGGTGTTGCTCTGGCTGCCGGTATTGGCAAGTTCGTTCTTGATGTTGTACATATAGCTACGCTTTCCAGGCACTGCATTACTCTCAGAATCGGCCCACTTCTCGTGATAATACAACGAGCCGTCGGCATTGTACATAGGAATGACACGACTGGTGTTGTAGGCATAGTTGAATGGGTCGGTACCGTAAGCAAATCCCTTAACCTTGCGTGCCGAACCCTTGAGGTTAACATTGATGACGAGTCGCTTGTCGAAAAGGTTGATGGTGGAATTGGATATGGCTGTGAACAATGTGGAGCTGTTGCCTATAGCGTCGCCCTGCTCGTTGTTGTAGCCTATTGACGTGCGGTTCTGTATTCTGTCCGAACCTCCACTTACGCTTACCGTATGCTTGTGGCTTACCGAATTGCGGAACAGCTCCGAAAACCAGTCGGTATTCTGACTTGCCATACGGCTGTAGCCTGCATCGAATTCATCCTTGGTTATCTGCTTGTCAAGATACGACTTGAGCAGACCTGCATAGCCCACATTAAGGATGTTGGAGGGATATGACACACGATCCTCATACATCTCCTTCGAAAACTGCATCATCTCGGCAGAATTCATCTGATTGTAGAGTCCGTACAATGGACGCTGGCCTATAGAGAGGTCGCCACTATAGCTGATGGCCACCTTACCGCTCTGCGCCTTCTTGGTGGTGATGACAATAACACCATTGGCGGCCTCTGAGCCGTAGATGGCTGTGGCAGAAGCATCCTTCAGAACAGTAATAGTCTCGATGTCATTGGGATTGAGCCACGAGATGGCATTACCAGCCAATTTGGTAATGTCGTCGGAATCAACCGAAAAGTTGGTGTTGTCGTCGGAATTAAATGGCTGAGGGTCGCGTTGCACCACTCCGTCAACCACCCAAACGGGATTCTGACTGCCCAGCAACGACGAGGTTCCTCTGACGCGGACCTTGGCAGAAGCGCCTACCATACCCGTCTCCTGCTGTACAAGCATGCCTGGCACCTGACCTTGCAGCATCTGGTCGATAGTTGAAGCGCCAGCCATAAGCACATTGTCAACCTTGACATTGGAGGCAGCACCCGTGAAATTACCCTTGGCGGTATTGTCATAACCCGTCACAACGACTTCGTCTATAGCCGTCTCATCATCATCAAGAGCTATAAACATATTTGACTTGGCTGCAAGGGTCTTCGACTTGCATCCGATATAAGCCACACGCAATTGCGTACCATCGGCAATATTGTCGAGTTCGAAATGTCCATCGCGGTCGGCAAAGGTCTTGATGTTGGTGCCCACTACATAGATAACTGCTCCCACAAGCGGATAACCGTCGCGCGAAGAACTGACAGTACCCTTTACTGTCTTGCCGTTCTTCTTGACACCAGCCTTGGCCTTCACTACATTGACAAAGCGTCCGTCAACATCATAAGCCAAAGGATGACTGCCTATGATGACCTGCATGGCCCTGTCGATAGTTGCCCCCTTGAGACTACCGGTAGAGCGATAGCGCTCCACGTCCTGATAGGAGAAAAGCACCTTATAGACACTCACCTTCTCCAGACGCTTGAATATGGCTGGCAACGGCTCGTTGTTGAAGTCCATTGTGATGGCTTCCTTGCCCTTGGAGGTCTGGGCCTCGGCAATAGCCGACGGCAGCCAAACCAGTATCAAGGCAATGATTGTACTAAAAATCAGTCTTTTTTTCATAAATACACTCTTGTTGTTACGTCAATTTACCAATAATACGTGCATTTATGAAATATGGTTACCCTTTTACGCAGAAAAGTTTCAAAATGTTATCTTACAACAATCCGATTCTTCTCAAGTGTAACATGGGCAACATCCAAACGGTTTATCATCTCTATTGTCTTTTTAATAGTCTGGCCATTGGGCACATAAAAGTGGACGCGGCTCTTTCGGGCAGATTGATTCAAGCATATCACATCCACATTATACCATCGGCCTACCTCTTCAAGCATACGCTCAAGCGTAATGTCATCGTAATACTGATAGCCGCTGGTCCAGCTCAAGGTGCGCTCCATGTCTGGCTCATCAGTCAAGGCAAAGCCACCACTCTCGGCAAGCGTAGCACTCTGACCGGGCTTCATCACCACTCGATTGCGCTCCAGCGAGTCCGAGAGCATCACCTTGCCCTCAAGCAACACCACCTTGGGCTCCTCGTTGGCATAATGGCGCACGCTGAACTGGGTACCCAATACAGTTGTGTTGACACTTCCACTCTTCACTACAAATGGTTTGTGAGCATTCTTGGTTACCTTGAAGAAGGCTTCGCCCCACAGACTTACCACTCGTCTGTCTCCTGCAAAATGCTTGGAATAAGCGATTCGGCTTCCGGCATTGAGCATCACCTCGCTACCATCGGGCAGGAACAGAGTGCGCGTCTTGCCATAGGGTGCCTTCAGAAGCACCATCTCGTTGCCGTTGCCAACCGTCTGTTCTGAAGGAGACTGAACGTCAGTCTTTGCTTCGGCCTTATATATATAGTCAACACTTGCCACAACGGGCTGAACCGCTTCCTCATGTCTGCCACCAAACACCACCAGCACAAGGCACGCCACGGCAGCAGCTGCTGCAAATGCGTACAATACACGACCTGCAAGCCGCTTGCGCCTACGGACATGAAACTCACGCAACATGGCTTCAGAATCTATATGATGCAACTCTTTTGCCAGAGCCATCTCCATGTCCATAAGGTCCTTGCAGGCATGCGCACACCCTTCATCGTCCAATAAGGCAAGAGTCTCGTCAGAAGCTTCATCCATACTCTCCATAAACTGCATGGCGAGCTGTTCGTCTTTGTTTATCTTGATTTCTTCGTCTTTCATACCAGTTATACGTTTGACTACTTAAAATGGCTACCCTCCGCTCTCACATATTCGCGCACTATGCGAAGAGCCTTAACTATATTCTTGTGTACTGCAGCAACACTCACCCCTAACTCGTCGGCCACTTCCTTATACTTCTTCCTACCAACATAGCACTCCTGCAGAATCATACGGTTGTAGGGAGTCAGCAACTGCATAGCCTCGCCTATCAGACGTAAGCGTTCGTCAGGCTCGCCAGAGTCGAGTTCTACATACTTCTGGCTCATGGCCGAGGCAAACTCTACATAGCGGTTCTGATTGTCGAGCTTGCGCAAATGGTCGATACACCTGCTACGCACTATGGTGAATAGATATGTACGAAGCGTAGACTCCTCCACTTCGTCAAGCCTCTTCCATAAATATTCGAAGGCATCGTTCACAATGTCCTTGCCCGTCTCCTCGTCCTTGACTATCCTCAAGGCAAAAAGATAGAGATCGGCATACCACCGGACGAAGGCCCTGTCAAAATCGCTTCTGTCTATCATATATGTATTCTGCCTGCTATTCTTTATTTGTATGATTCTATCGGTATTAACAATTAGATAGAATATCTACCTCTGCCAATCCTTCCTCTTCCAGATGCCCATCACCTTGTTCCTGACGACAAGCACATTGGTGGCTGACACCACTACAAGCAAAGCCATGCCTACAGCCAGCGTGCCCCACATGGAGCCTTCGTCTACCTCCGGGAACAACGTCATCAGAACATCCATATAGTAGGAACGGGCAGCCACGAGCAGGGCGAAGGCTACAGCCAGGACTACGAAGTTGAGAACTATGGTGAGCACCTGGTAGGGCATTGCCACACGCTGCGGACTGTAGCCTATGAGCAGCAGGTTTTCGAGCTTGGTGGTGTTCTTCTGCACGAGCAGATAGATGCTGAGCATGAGGATATAGATGCTCAGGGCTGAAATGACAAGTCCTACAACCACTACTATGCTGACCAGAAGCTTCAGGAAGTAGACTATCTTCTCGGCATCCATATTGTTGTCAGCCATATCGTAGCCATGACTCTCCATAAACTCCGACACCCGGGTATCGGTAGGGTTGTCCACCTCCACAATGAGGCGCGTGGCGCTGTTGTCAGTATCGTTGGAGTATTCACGGTTGCTCCACTCCATGAAAGTCTGCGGCACCAGGATGGAGTTAAGTCTTGACGAGAATCCTATCACCCTGCCCTTGAAGCGTGCGTCCTTGCCATTGCCGTGAACGAGGAGCGTGAACTCCACCATTCCGACGAGTCCTTCGCTTATCTTGGGCAACGAATGGCTCTGGGCAAAGCCGAAGTTGTACATCGTAATGTACGAACGGGGCAATATGATGGGCACGGTGGCATCGCCCGGGGTGTACTTCCACTTGCCGAGCGGAACGTCGACAAAACGATCGGGCACGCTCTCAAGAAAAAGTTCGGAATTGAGGATGTTCACGCCCTGCACGCCCATCGATGCCTCCACCTTATAGTTGGCAGACACAAACTGCCCCACCCCACTTACAAACTTCTGCGACTTGATTTCTGAGATGTCCGAATTGCTGAACGTATTGGTGCGTCCGGTCAACGTGCTCGCCGTTCCGATGTTCTTGTTGATGATGATATAGTTGTTCTTCATGAAGCTGTCGTCTCCCGTGAACACGGGCAACACATCATTATAGAACTGGAAGCCGAACAAGATGATGAGCACTCCAAGCATATTGGCAAGCGAAAAACCTACAAACTGCCCTATGCTGATGTGCTGTCTGAGTAATTTCCAAACAAGATTCATAGCCTATATATTTTCTCGTAATCCAAATCTATGTGTTTTCCAATACTTGTCATCACGACTCCGGCTCCCTGCTTGCGGGCTTCCTCCATGACAATCTGTCCCATCACCCGGGCGTTGTCATCGTCAAGATGGCTTATGGGTTCGTCAAGAACAATGAAGTCGTAGGGCTGCACCAGGGCACGCATCAGAGCCACACGTTGCTGCTGACCGAACGACATCTCGCCTACAAGCGACTGCTTCTTGTCGGCTATGCCGAGGCGCTCAAACCATGCGTCGATGGTCGTGCTGTCAGCAAACGACGTGAGACGGTTCTTTATCTCCACATTCTCCCACGCAGTAAGCTCGGGAAAGAGGCGCAACTCCTGAAACAGCAGACTGACGTGACGCATGCGCACCCTCACCCAGTCGGCTGTCTTATATCCTCGCACATCGTCGTCGCCAAACATGATGCTGCCGGTATAGTCGTGACGATAACCCAGCAGATAGCTGCAGAACGTGCTCTTGCCCATACCGCTTGCAGCCTCAACAAGATACAGATGTCCCTTCTCAAAAACGGCATCGCTCTTCCAGATGTCTGAGTCCATATCGGCTCTGTCCGAGAAGACATGGGGCAGTACATCCTTGAATACAATTCTTTTCATCGACTATTTATTTTTTGAACTTCATTACACAAACAACGGCTTTCACATTATTTATTATTGGCTTCAGCATGCCAGACATACTGCCTGCCGCCATGCCGTTGCCTACGAGGGCCTTTACATTCAACACCATAGCCATACGCTCGCCTTGTATCATGCGGCTTACGTCGGCTGGTATAGGATTGGCAGGCTTCATCAGATGCTGTACCTGAGCTGGCGACACGCCCGATGTGCCATAGAACACATCGCCCTGCAATCCGAACGAGAAACCCGTATCGCCACTCCTGTATGTCCAATGCCCGTCGGAGCCCGTGATGCTGCATCCCGGCTGGCACGACTGCTTCCAGTAGTCGACATCGGCTGTCCACACGGGATTGTCCACACGGGCAAGCATCGTCATACCGGGATTGTCGGGCGACATGCCCGAGAAGGCGAACGCTATGTCGCCGTCTACGCTACGCATGATATTGTCGAAGTCGACGGCTGTATTGAGTCCCATGAGTACAGCCTGCAGGGAGCGGTCGGACTGAAGGAGGGGCAAGAAATCCTTGCCATTGACATTGGCAAAGAGTGCAAAGAGCTGGCTCTGCGACATGCAATTCTTGAAATCGCCCTTGATAGGCCGCAAGACGCTATGCGACTTATGCAGTTCACGGTCGACCGACTTCTGGAACGAGAAGTTCTCACAGTCAATACGCATTATGCCATCCTTGACATCCACTCCTGCGGCTACCGCCACCTGCGAAGCGTCGGCTCCCTTTGGGGCACCCAGCATAAACGGAGCAGCCAGCTTCTCGGGCAGGGCTTGCACCTGTGCCACAAGCGCCACACGGCTGCCGATGCTGTCAAGTCTTGAATACATGGGACGGGCCAATATGCTCGCGTCCTCGTCCTGCTTGAGCATGCGCACAAGGCTGCGCTGGGCGTCGGGCAAGGCTGCGGCACTCACAGGACCGAGCACAAGCAACGCGTTGTCGTCGAATCCTACAGCCCACGAATTGTTTATGTCGGCAAGACGGTAGTCACCCTGCCTGCGCACTTCCGACGTTGCAGCCTTCTTCATAATCTCAAGCAGCCGGTCGGAATCCTTCACCTTGGCACACATGCCCAGGTTGCCGTCTATCGTCTCAAATGCATAAATGTCACGGCTCAAATCCAGCGCCTCGGCTGCTTTGTCGCCAAAGGGCAGCAAAGAGAGCACCTTGTCCGATTGGGCTACTACCGCCCCGTCAATCCTCATTACTGCCGTGGCAGACGCGGGTATAGAGCGCACATAATCGTTGTTGCGACATGAAGCCAGGCAAAGGGCACATACCATAATAAGCCACACGGCTTTCAGGTCAATAAATCTTGTTTTCATAAGTATCGTTATTATAATCTCTACGTCAGCTGTCGTCCTCTACGCCAGCTGACGTCGTTTTTACAGCTTGCGTTTTGTGAGGTTTGCCATCATAACGGCACTCAGTCCGGCAGTCTCCGTACGCAGACGGCTCTTGCCGAGGCTTATAGGCTCATAGCCATGGGTCATGGCAAGTCGCACCTCGTCTATCGAGAAGTCGCCTTCAGGTCCTACGATTACGGTCACGGGCTCGTCGGGATTGAGAGTCTGAAGGGTTGCAAACAGATCCTCGCGCTCTATCTCGGCATAGCAATGGGCTATGAACTTGCGTCCATCACGTGGACGTGCCACGAAATCGGCAAACGGATCCATCTCGCCCACCATCGGCTTGTGAGCCTTATGGCTTTGCTTCATTGCCGACACGACGATGCGCTCCACACGGTCGGTACGCAACGTCTTTCGCTCGGAGAACTTGCAGTCGAGAAAGTCAAGCTCGTCAAATCCTATTTCCGTAGCCTTTTCTGCCATCCACTCTATGCGGTCCATCATCTTGGTCGGGGCTACGGCAAGCGTGATGCGTCCGTTCCACTCGCGCTCGCATGGCAGTTGCTCTAGGATGTTGTACATACAATGCTTGCCCGATGCCATACTCACCTCGGCGTCAAAGAGTCCGCCCTGGCCGTCGGCAAGTATCATACGGTCGCCACTCTGCAGACGAAGCACACGCACGGCATGCTTGGCTTCCTCCTCGGGCAATTCGCCGGCATTAGCAGCATTGGGTACATAAAAATATCTTACTTCTTTCATAGTTTCATACTTTATTTTCATAGTTTTCATAATGGCAATGCCGTCAATCTGGCACAGCAAAACCGTGCAAAGTTACTATCTTTTTCATAAATACAATAATATTGAATAAAAAACTTGTTTAAGTCAGAAAAAAAGAGTACCTTTGCAAGGTTTTTGGGCACATTTGTCCAAAACGCGCAACTTTTATAAAAGCCGTAGAAAGTTTAAGGTATACAAGATGAGACAACTTAAGATTCAAAAAAGTATTACAAACCGTTCGAGTGAAGCACTTGATAAATACCTCGTTGAGATTGGACGCGCCCCTCTTATTTCCATCGATGAGGAAATTGAACTGGCACAGAAGATCAAGAAAGGTGGTGAGGAAGGTGAGCGTGCTAAAGACAAACTTGTCACAGCCAACTTGCGATTTGTAGTATCCGTAGCAAAACAGTACCAGCATCAGGGTTTGACATTGACCGACCTCATTGACGAAGGTAATATCGGCCTCATTAAAGCTGCACAGAAGTTTGATGAGACGCGCGGATTCAAATTCATCTCGTATGCTGTATGGTGGATTCGCCAGAGCATATTGCAGGCCATCGCAGAGCAGAGCCGTATCGTACGTCTGCCACTCAATCAGGTCGGTTCGCTCAACAAGATCAATCACGAGATAAACAAGTTTGAGCAGGAGAACCAGCGTCATCCTTCGGTTTCGGAGCTTTCGGACGCTACCAAGATTGACGAGGAGAAGATTGGCCAGAGCCTCATGGCAGACGGACACCACCTCAGTATCGACGCTCCTTTCCAGGATGGCGAGGACAACTGTATGCTCGACGTAATGCCAAGTGGCGACGACAGCCGTACCGACCGCCAGGTCGACCATGAGTCAATGGCTCTTGAGCTCAATTCTGTACTCAACAAGGTGCTCAAGGACCGCGAGATTACCATCATTCGCGAGTGCTTCGGCATAGGATGCCACGAGAAGGGTCTTGAAGAGATTGGCGACCAGCTCGGTCTCACACGCGAGCGTGTACGCCAGATACGCGAGAAGAGTATTGCCAAGCTGCGCGATAGCGGCAACGCAAAGATTCTCATGAAATATTTAGGCTAAATTTTAATTGTTCAAGTAAGCGGCGGACAGTTAGCTTCCGAACTGGCTGTCACTTACGATAAAAGCACCATTGGAAAAGAAAACCATGTTTTCAATTCCGATGGTGCTTGTTTTTTATTCCTGCATTATCACTTTCTCGAAATCGCCTACCCCATACTTGTCGAGCAGATTCTTGTCCTCGGCAAAGGCTGTGGCAAGACATTCGCCCTTATTGTCGGCTCCCATGGCTGAGGCGTATCGTCCGAACATCTGGCTGGCTTCGCCATTCTTATGGAGCAACCATTTGGCGTAGCCACAATTGAGCAGGTCGTCAGCCACGCCCGAACCGTCAGCCACAAGGACGTCGTAAATCCGCTCCGCCTCGTCGGGCTTATGGTTCATCAGGTGTCCCCATGCTATTGCACGCTTTACGTTGCGGTCGGAGTCGTTCTCGTAATCAAGCCGATACAGGCGGTTCATTCCCTCGCTTACTTTGCCACTATCAATCAACGCCAGACTCATATATATCGTCAACCGCTTGGAAATACATCCAACGGCTTCCAATCGGTTGCAGATGGCTGTCACGTCGTCGTATCTGCGCAACATGAATGCGGCTTCTGCCAATCCCGCCATAGCCTGCTCGCGCTTCTCGTTTTTTGCAACCACGCGCGAAAACAATTCATACGACGCATCATAGCAACCCGTCTTCAAGTAGGCATTACCAAGAAGCAGGGAAATATCGGCACTTTCGGCTCCCGACCTTACGACAGCCTCGGCAAGTACCTTTACCGCCTCATACTGACGCCATCTGAAGAGCAGACGCCCTATCTCAACAGCCTCGTGCGCCATACTTTTGGCAAGCGACGCATTCGCTATAAAAAGACAGTCGGCAACTCCATCCTTTGCCGTCTTACCGAACGGGTTGCGGAAATCATTATGATTGGGAAACAACTTGAAGAAGCGATACAAGTCCTGCAGATACATTCTACGCATATAGGCAGGCGAATCTGTTTCGGCAGTCATATTCTCGGGCAAAGAAGCGTTTCCTCCCTTCAGCATCTCCTGAGCGTCGGCAGGCAGACGGTCGAATATGGAAGCTATAGCAAACACAAACGAATACTTGTCGGAATCGCAAAACGGACCACGCCCCACCATTTGCTTTATAGCCGGAGCGTTTTCGCCCTTTAAGGCATTGGTCACGTCGGGATGATCGGCATAGAAAGGCGCAAACCAGTTGCTTATCTCGCTGAAAAAGGCAAAACGCTTCATGTGCGAGAAGCCCCCAAAATATATGTCGCTACCCTTACGTTGCATCTCCATCATCTTGCTCATCTTCTCTTCTATCTCAGCCATATTGCTGTCGGCATCGTCGTTGCCTAATATTTCGTCAATCGACGAGTCTTCACAACCGTCCGACTCCATACGCCAATTCTTCAATCGGCTGTTCTTGACAAATGTCGGGATAATGTCGGTCTGTATCTCGCGGCTGTCGGCCTCGGTACGCTCACAATACAACATCTGTATCTGAACCTCCATCAGTTCACGACGCACCTGGTCAGACGAACTCAGACGATGCAAAGCCTCTCCAACGTTGGGAAACAAGCAGACTACTCCTTCGTCGGGCATTGTAAGCACAATACCCACTATGGCACGCTGGCGCAACGCCACATCATCGCTTTGCTCATATACAGCAACAAGCGTCAGCCACTTGTTCACATCAAACACTACAAGCAAAGCCATGGTCAAGGCGCTCACTATAAGCTGGGCGTCCGTATGGTCGATTACGGGCGAAAGGAGCAAGGATTTGTAGGCTTCAGCCGACTCTTCTGTCCATTGTCCCATAACAAGCAGACTATTGAACAAGCCTTCCATATAGCGTTGATGATTGGCATAAAGCTTGGCAAGAGAGGTTTCGCGCGTCTCTCCACTCTGCAACGAACACATAGCCACATCCTGCACAAACGATTCCAACTCTCCGAGTACAGCCTCCTGCCGAATACGACGGCTGGTGGCTATGTTCTGGGCTTGCACCAAAGTACGACGCTTGCGCATCACCGAAGCAAGACGCACGGTATTGTACAGTCTATAAGTACGCTTCAGCATACGGTCGTAGATACGGGCAGCCTTAGGGTCGCACATGTCGCTCAAGAAGCAGTTGGCCATAAGACCATATTCCGACTCCAGGCGTTCGAGTTCTTCCTCGCCTTCGACAATAGCCAGTTCGTCCATACGCTGGCGCAGCATACGCAAGGCGCGAGGCACATTACGCTCTGCAAGAATCGTGTCGTTGATAGTTGAAGCCATAAAAAATCATCGTTTGTCGGTAGCCACAGCGTCTATGTCCTTCAGGCGTGGCTTGTTGATATGTTCAAATCGTGTCTTGGGCAAAGCCTTCACATAACGCTCGTCAAGCTTATAATACTTGTTCAGCAATTCGTAATAATGCGGAATTCCATATTTATTCAACGAATCGCAAGCAGCATTATACGCCTTCTTGAAAAGTTCGATTTGCGCCTTGCGACGCTTGTCCTTCATGGCATCATCGCGGAAAGCCATCACGCCCAGCTTCAAACCCTTCTTCTGGCTATCGTATATTGATGCGTGACCGTTCAGACGTGCCACAGTAGCCTGAGGCTCGGCAAGCCACATCGCATCCATCTCGTTGTTGAGCAACATAGCCTGACGCACAAACACGTCATTCACCTGAATTCGGAACACCACCGACGAGGTCTTCACGCCTTCGAGTGCAGCATCGGTAAGAAAGTCGGTAGCCGAATATCTTGTCATAGCCACCATCTTATCGCCAAGCTGGTCGAGCTTCTTTATTCTCGCCTTGCGATTGGTGAACAGATACCAATTTATATTGGTTGCCGAAACATACTGCAACGGAGTTCCTTCGCGCTTCAACCGTTCGGTACGCACAAGGTCGCTTACCATTCCCTCGACGCTACGCCCGGCGATAGCCGTATCACAATCCATTTGTGCCGTAAAATAGCGCAAGCGCAAGTCGAGCCTTGCCGTGTCGTACAGCACACGTTCCTTAGCCACATATATTGGTAAACAGTCGAGCGTTGGCACGACAGCAATTTTCAAAGCAAGCGAATCTTGTCTATGCAGCCGTGCACGTTCAGCACGCGACAAGCGTTTCTGCTCATCGTAAGATTTTCCACACGATATGGCCAATGCCGCAAATATAATGCAAATAAAAAAGCTTTTCATATTCATAAAGCAAAAGTAATAATAAATTTTTGTAACGACGAAAAATATTAGTACTTTTGTAGTATTGCGACAAAAAGTCAAAAAAAAACAGACATCAGCACATGGCAAAAACAAAAACAGTATATGTCTGCAGCAACTGCGGACAGGAGTCGACAAAATGGATAGGCAAATGTCCAAGTTGCGGTCAATGGAACACTTTCAAGGAGATGCACATCGGCACGTCATCGCAAGACAACACTTCGGGCAGCCTGTTCAGCCACAGCCATTCGGCTACTGGCAAAAGCCGACCTGTAAAATTAAGCGACATTCCCTCGCACGACGACCCACGCATCGACATGCACGACAACGAGCTGAACAGAGTTCTCGGAGGCGGACTTGTTGCCGGCAGCATAGTTCTGCTTGGAGGCGAGCCTGGCATAGGCAAGAGTACGCTCACATTGCAAACCGTACTCAATATTCCCGACAAGACAATATTATATGTCAGCGGCGAGGAGAGCGCCCATCAGCTCAAGATGCGAGCCGAACGACTCTTGGCTGGCAATACGTCTGTGTCGTCCGATGCCAACAACATCAATATTCTGTGTGAGACTTCGCTACAAAGAATATTCGAGTATGCCGAAGAAATCAAGCCGCAGATTGTAGTCATCGACTCTATTCAGACAATTGCTACTGAGGACGTTGACAGCAGTCCGGGCAGCATTACTCAGGTACGCGAGTGTGCTGCGTCGCTATTGCGCTTTGCCAAGACTACGGGCACTCCTGTTGTTCTGATTGGCCATATCAATAAGGAAGGCACGCTCGCCGGACCGAAGATTCTGGAGCATATTGTCGATACGGTAATACAGTTTGAAGGCGACCAGCATTATATGTACCGCATTCTGCGCTCTATAAAGAACCGATTTGGCAGCACATCCGAACTTGGCATATACGAGATGCGACAGAGTGGATTGCGCCAGGTGAGCAATCCTTCCGAACTGCTACTATCACAAGACCATGAAGGTCTGTCGGGCGTAGCCATCAGTTCAGCCATTGAGGGCGTGCGTCCTTTCCTCGTAGAGACCCAGGCTCTCGTATCGTCGGCTGCATACGGCACTCCGCAACGCTCGGCAACAGGATTTGACGCCCGCCGACTCAATATGCTTCTCGCCGTTCTTGAGAAACGTGTCGGATTCAAGCTCACCCAGAAAGACGTATTCGTAAACATAGCCGGAGGTCTGCGCGTAACCGACCTTGCTATGGACTTAAGCGTAATAGCCGCCGTATTGTCGAGCAATGTTGATACTGCTATCGAACCCGGCTGGTGTATGGCAGGCGAAGTGGGTCTAAGTGGTGAGGTTCGCCCCATCAACCGCATCGAACAACGCATTAGCGAGGCAGAAAAGCTTGGATTTACCGACATCATACTACCCAAGCACAACATTTCGGGACTCGACACAAGCAAATATCACATCAAGATACATGCAGTACGCAAGGTGGAGGAAGCCCTGCGCGAACTGTTCGGATAAACATGACATATTACAAACGATAAAATAACAATTAAAAAAATGAAAAACTCAGTAATAATAGTAAGCGGAGGTATGGACAGCATCACCCTGCTCTACGACCACAAAGACGAAATAGCACTCGGAATATCGTTCGACTACGGCAGCAATCATAATGCACGCGAAATACCTTACGCAAAGATGCATTGCGAACGACTCGGAATCAAGCACATAACTATCAACCTCGACTTTATGCACCAGTATTTCAAGTCGAGTCTGCTTGACGGAGCCGATGCCATACCCGAAGGACACTATGCCGACGACAACATGAAGTCGACTGTCGTACCCTTCCGCAATGGTATAATGCTTTCTATAGCCATAGGCATAGCCGAGAGCAATGGTCTAGACCAGGTGTTCATAGCCAATCACGGAGGCGACCATACCATCTACCCCGACTGCCGTCCGGAGTTCATCAACGCCATCGACTCTGCAGCCAATGCCGGCACATTCAATAATGTGCGCGTAGTGGCTCCTTACACCAAAATCACCAAAAGCGACATAGCCAGACGTGGCAAGGAATTGGGGTTGGACTATACCGAAACATGGAGCTGCTACAAAGGTGGCGAGAAGCATTGTGGCAAGTGCGGCACATGTGTTGAACGCAAGGAAGCCCTAAGAGATGCCGGCATAGACGACAATACCGAATACGAAGAATAAGCCACATACAAAATTGTCGCCTTTTTCTTCGCTTTATATTCAAAAATTTAGTAAATTTGCGCTCAAGTATTGCGCATTATACAAATATGAAGCAATAAGAAGGACAGATTATTTCTAACTTTTAAATAAACACATAACAGAAATGAAAATCGAAGATTTCAACTTTGCCGGTAAAAAGGCAATCGTACGCGTTGACTTCAACGTACCATTGGACGAGAACGGAAATGTAACTGACGATACCCGTATCCGCGGTGCCCTTCCTACATTGAAGAAGGTACTTGCTGACGGCGGTGCCCTCATCATGATGAGCCATATGGGCAAGCCGAAGGGCAAGGTAAACATGAAGCTCTCTTTGAGCCAGATTGTTCCTAACGTTTCTGCTGCTCTTGGTGTAGAGGTTAAGTTCGCTAAGGACTGTGGCAACGCTTCTGAGGAGGCTGCTGCCTTGAAGCCGGGTGAGGCTCTGCTTCTTGAGAACCTCCGCTTCTATCCTGAGGAGGAAGGCAAGCCTGTAGGCGTAGAGAAGGGTACTCCTGAGTTCGATGCTGCCAAGAAAGAGATGAAGGGTCGTCAGCAGGAGTTCGCTAAGAAGCTTGCTTCTTACGCTGACTGCTACGTAATGGACGCCTTCGGTACAGCTCACCGCAAGCACGCTTCTACAGCTGTTATCGACGAATACTTCGACAAGGATCACAAGATGCTCGGCTACCTCATGGAGAAAGAGGTTAATGCTGTTGACGCAGTTCTCGGCAACATCAAGCGTCCGTTCACAGCCATCATGGGTGGTTCTAAGGTATCTACAAAGATCGGTATCATCGAGAACCTCCTCACAAAGGTTGACAACCTCATCCTCTGCGGTGGTATGACTTACACATTCTCTAAGGCTCTCGGCGGACAGATTGGTATGTCTATCTGCGAGGACGACAAGCTCGACGTAGCTCTCGACGTAATCAAGAAGGCTAAGGAGAACGGCGTAAACCTCGTACTCGGTACAGACTCTATCTGTGGCGACGACTTCAAGAACGACTGCAATACACAGGTTTGCCCGTCAAACGCTATTCCTGAGGGTTGGGAAGGCATGGACGCAGGTCCTGAGACACGCAAGGCTTTCGCTGCAGCTATCAAGGGCGCTAAGACTATCCTCTGGAACGGTCCTGCAGGCGTATTCGAGTTCGACAACTTCGCTGGCGGTTCTAAGGCTATTGCCGACGCTATCGCTGAGGCAACCAAGGAGGGCGCATTCTCACTCATCGGTGGTGGCGACTCTGTAGCTTGCATCAACAAGTTCGGCTTGGCTGACCAGGTTTCTTACATCTCTACTGGTGGTGGTGCTCTGCTTGAGGCTATCGAGGGCAAGGTACTTCCGGGTGTAGCAGCTATCGAGGCTTAATATATATAAGGTGTGCCAGCGTTGGCACACCTTAATAAAAAATTAAGGGCACAGCAGGATTTTTCCTACTGTGCCCTTTTTATTTGCAGTTGATTCTTATACGATTACATACCCTGGTTGATTGTGCGCGAAAGCACATCAAGCTGCTGCTCACGTGTAAGCTTAACGAAGTTTACAGCATATCCGCTGACACGGATTGTAAGCTGCGGATACTTCTCAGGATGATCCATTGCGTCGAGCAGGAGATTGCGGTCGAACACGTTCACATTAATGTGCTGTCCACCAGTCGGAGTAAAGTATCCGTCGAGCAACGAAACGAGGTTCTGAGCGCGCATATCCTCAGTCTTGCCCAATGCCGAAGGAGCAATAGCAAATGTGTATGAGATACCGTCGCGTGAATGCTGGAACGGAAGCTTAGCTACCGAAGCCAAAGCAGCCACAGCACCCTTAACGTCACGAGCGTTCATCGGGTTGGCACCCGGAGCGAATGGTACGCCCTTCTCACGACCATCAGGTGTAGCACCTGTGTTACGGCCATAAACAACGTTCGATGTAATGGTGAGCAAGCTCTGTGTCGGCACAGCATCACGATAAGTACGATGCTGACGCAGATACTCCATAAACTTCTCTGTCAATGAGACAGCAATATTGTCGGTCTCTTCGAAGTTGTTACCGAACGGAACATACTCGCCCTCCTCTATCTTATAGTCAACAGCCAGACCAGTCTCGTCGCGAACGATGCGGATGCGGCAGTTCTTCATAGCAGCAATTGAGTCGGCTACAATCGACAATCCGGCAATACCAGTAGCACGTGTGCGCTCTACGTCACCATCGTGCAAAGCCATCTCGAATGCCTCATAGTCATACTTGTCGTGCATGTAGTGGATAATCTTCAGCGCATTGACGTACGTCTTGGCAAGCCATCTCATCATCTGCTCAAACTTAGGCATGAACTCCTCATAAGTCAGATAGTCGCCTGTGATAGGAGCAAAGCGAGGAGCAATCTGCTCGCCCGACATCTCGTCACGTCCACCATTGATAGCATAGAGCATACACTTGGCAAGGTTGGCACGAGCGCCAAAGAACTGCATCTGCTTACCTATCTTCATAGGTGACACACAGCAAGCAATACCGTAGTCATCGCCAAGGTCGGCACGCATCAGGTCGTCGTTTTCATACTGAATGGCGCTTGTATCGATGCTCACCTTAGCACAATACTTCTTCCATGACTCAGGCAGACGCTCGCTCCAGAGTACAGTAAGGTTTGGCTCGGGCGACGGTCCCATATTATATAAGGTGTGGAGGAAACGATAGTCTGTCTTTGTCACCATCGAACGTCCGTCAATACCCATACCACCAATAGAAGCAGTAGCCCAAATCGGGTCGCCTGAGAAGAGGTCGTTGTATTCAGGAGTACGGAGGAAACGAACGATACGAAGCTTCATAATCATCTGGTCGATAAGCTCCTGTGCCTCTTCCTCTGTGATAACGCCATTCTTCAAGTCGCGCTGGATATAGATGTCGAGGAAAGCGCAAACACGTCCCAAAGACATGGCAGCACCGTCCTGGTCCTTTACAGCACCAAGATAACCGAAGTAAGTCCACTGAACAGCCTCACGTGCGTTCTGAGCCGGACGAGTCACGTCAAATCCGTAAGCAGCACACATACGCTCAAACTGCTTGAGAGCCTGGATCTGCTCCGAAACCTCCTCGCGATGACGTACTATCTCCTCGGTAAACTCCTGAATGTCGATACGCTTGAAGTAGCGCTTCTTCTCCTCAATAAGATTAGCAGTACCGTAGAGAGCTATACGACGATAGTCGCCGATGATACGTCCACGACCGTAAGCGTCAGGCAGACCTGTAATGATGTGAGCATGACGTGCAGCCTTGATATCATCGTTGTATGCAGAGAATACGCCTTCGTTGTGAGTCTTGCGATATTTTGTGAAGATAGTCTTTGTAGCAGGGTCAAGATCATAGCCATACGACTTAAGAGCCTTCTCTACCATACGGATACCGCCCTTAGGGAAGATACCGCGCTTCAATGGCACATCAGTCTGCAAACCTACAACAACCTCACTCTCACGGTCGATGTAACCGGCACCGTAAGTATCAATGCTCTGCGGAAGAGTGGTCTCGGCATCATAAACGCCCTTCTCACGCTCTACCTCAAACATCTTTGACAAGACGTCCCACAGATGAGTGGTACGCTCAGTCGGACCAGCGAGGAAAGACTCGTCACCGTCATATGCCTCATAATTAGATTGAATAAAGTCACGTACATCAATTTCGCGCTTCCAATTGGAACCTTTGAAATTGTTTTGCAAATTTTGAAAAATCATAATTTGTAGTTTAAATTGTGTAATGAATAATATCCACTTGCAAAATTAAGATTTTTTCCTTATTCCCACAAGAATCAAACCTAATAAGGTGACAAAATCATAATTTATTAGTACTAAATCAGAGCCATTTAGCCACGACCACAAAATTATACGCCAAATTTACCCCATTTTCAAAACTTTTTGTAACTTTGCCGTCCAATAGAATAGAAACTCCGAAATATAGAACAAATGGAATATATGTCACAAGAGTGCTACGACAAACTCGTAGCCGAACTTCGCCATATGGAACAGGTAGAACTGCCACAAGTGCGCGATGCCATAGCCGAGGCCCGCGACAAGGGCGACTTGAGCGAGAACTTCGAATATCATGCAGCCAAGCGTGAGCAAAGCCGTCTGCTGGGACGCATCAGCTACAAGCAGAAAGTACTTGAGAATGCTCGCGTCATCGACAAGACACGCCTTAATGCCGACGTAGTAGGTATATTAAGTAAGGTAAAGATAACCAACCTCAACAACAACCGCAGCATGTCGTATACCATCGTGAGCGCATCAGAGGCCAACTTGTCAGAAGGCAAGATTTCCATAAAATCACCTATCGCCCAGGCATTGCTCAACAAAAAACCTGAAGATATAGTAGAGGTACGCGTACCGGCAGGCATATTACGACTGAGAATTGACAGTATTGAGCTGTAAATACACATAAAAGATGTTAAACATTCTCTCAAACCCACAGGCAATGTTTGTCATCTAACTAAAAATCAGTACCTTTGCACCCGCAATTTTGCAAATAGTAATTATATTTTAATTTTTAACAACAATGAATCGATACGAAACCGTTTTCATTTTGACTCCCGTTTTGTCTGATGAACAGATGAAGGAAGCGGTCGCAAAGTTCAAGAAGCTCCTCACCGACAACGGTGCAGAGATTGTGAACGAGGAGACCTGGGGACTCAAGAAGATGGCTTATGCTATTCAGAAGAAGTCAACAGGATTCTATTGCCTGCTCGAGTTCAAGGCTGAGCCTACAATCGTTAAAACTCTCGAAACTGGCTATCGCCGCGACGAGAAAGTTATTCGTCACATGACAGTTAAGCTCGACAAGTATGCTGCACAGTATGCTGAGAAGAGACGTAACAAATTCGCAAACAAGGAGGCTTAAATTATGACAGCAGTAGAATCAGAAATTCGCTATTTGACTCCACCTTCAGTGGACACACGCAAGAAGAAGTATTGCCGTTTCAAGAAGAGCGGTATCAAGTACATCGACTATAAGGATCCTGAGTTCCTCAAGAAGTTCTTGAACGAGCAGGGCAAGATTCTTCCCCGTCGTATCACAGGTACATCTTTGAAGTATCAGCGTCGCGTAGCACAGGCTGTTAAGCGTGCTCGCCAGATTGCTTTGCTTCCTTACGTAACCGATTTGATGAAATAATTATTAAGGAGGACAAGCAATGGAAATCATACTTAAAGAAGATATTATCGGACTGGGTTACAAGAACGACATCGTTAATGTAAAGAGTGGTTACGGTCGTAACTACCTCATCCCCCAGGGCAAGGGTGTAATCGCATCTGAATCAGCAAAGAAGGTTCTCGCCGAGAACTTGAAGCAGCAGGCTCACAAGCTCGCAGCTATCAAGGCTGAGGCTGAGAAGAAGGCTGAGCAGCTCAATGGCGTAGAGCTCGTTATCGCCGCTAAGGTAAGTGCTACAGGTGCTACTTACGGTTCAGTTAACGCAGCTATCGTTGCTGAGGAGCTGAAGAACAAGGGCATCGAGGTTGATCGCAAGATCATCACAATGCGCGACATCAAGCACGTTGGCGACTTCGAGGCTACAATCCACTTCCACAAGGAGGTTGAGGTTAAGGTTCCCGTTAAGGTTGTAGCAGAGAACGCTGCTGTAGAGGCTCCCGCTGAGGAGGCTCCTAAGGCAGAGGCTGCACAGACAGAGGAGACAGCTGAGTAATATTTCACAGCAAACCCAATAATTGCATAGGAGATAAACGCTTATCATAAGTGTTTATCTCCTATTTTCGTAATATACCTTATATGCTCATGCCGAGCATACCAAAAAAGAAGGAGGAAAGCAGCAATGCTCTCCTCCTTCTTTATGTATTATTATTTCTTGATTATTTCTCGAAATAACGCTTGTACAATCCCATGAAGCCAGCGCAATGACGAGCCTCGTCCTTTGCCATCTCATGAACTGTGTCGTGTGTAGCATCCATACCAGCAGCCTTAGCATTCTTGGCAATACGGAACTTATCCTCGCATGCGCCACGCTCAGCAGCAATACGAGCCTCAAGATTGCTCTTTGTATCCTTCAATACATCGCCCAGCAGTTCAGCAAACTTGCTTGCGTGCTCAGCCTCCTCAAAAGCGTAACGCTTGAAAGCCTCAGCAATTTCTGGATAACCCTCACGGTCAGCCTGACGGCTCATAGCCAGATACATACCAACCTCACCACACTCACCATTGAAGTGAGTCTCAAGGTCCTTAATCATCTCAGCAGTTGCATCCTCCATACGTGCAGCACCGAGAGTGTGAACAGTAGCAAAAGCCGGACCGTCCATTGGGTCTTCCATTTCCTTGAACTTGCTAGCCGGAGCCTTGCAAACCGGGCACTTCTCAGGAGCCTCTGTACCTTCATGAATATAACCACATACTGTGCAAATAAATTTCTTTTTCATAATATTATTGTTTAAAAGTTTATAAATCAGTTCTCTTTCTTTTCCTTCATACATTCGCAACAAATACCCTTGTAATACAGCTGCACGTCATCAACCGAATGTATCCCCACCGTCTTGCACGACAACAATGGCGAAACCTCATCAAAGATATCGTACACCTTTCTACATTGCTTACAGTAGAAGTGAGCGTGTGCATTGACATTACCGTCATAGCACACTCTATGCTCATCTATTGTAATCATCTGAGCCGCATTATGCTCCGACAGCAGTCTGAGCGTGTTATATACTGTAGTGCGACTAAGAGTAGGCATCTTGCCACACAAGCCACGATAGACATCGTCAACCGTAGGATGAGTATAGTGCGTTAGCAAATAATGCATTATCGCTATACGCTGTACAGAGGGCTTGACGCCACACTCTGACAAACGGGCTATTGCTTCTTTTGAATTCATATTATTATTATCTTCACTTGCAAAGATACAACAATATCTTAAACAAACAAAGAAAATTTGTAATTTTTACAAGTTTTAGTTAGTTATAGACTAACATTAACCTTTATACGCACCATCTTTCGCCTCAAATATCACACTTGGCTCTATTACCTCTATCGTGTGCCATGCTCCTTTCGGTATTTGGCATCCATAAATACCCTGAGTCGGGCAGATATGAATACGTTTCTTCTCCCGATACTCTACCTTGCGTACTATGTCCTGAGCATCCATACCACGCTCTACCCCATCCGACGAAGCCTTACCATATGTCACAACCTCCTCATATATCACTTCGTCCAATTTTCCACACAAGCAGACAACAGTCTCTGTCGTGTCTTCATGACGATGGATAGGCACAACAGTTCCAGGCAACATAGCAATCAACATACGCTGACTATTATCAGCTGAAGACGTGCGCAAATCGAAACTTTGACGCAATCTTGGATTCATTGTGGCTTGCTCAAAGAACTTACCTAACAATTCTTTATTTATTTCCATCATTAGTGTCCCGTTAAAATCGGGACCAGTTAAATATTAATCAAATAACCCCGGAAAGAGGGGACAACCGAGTTCTTTGACATTATTGAAATCAGACCTTTCGAAGAGATCTACGAGTGGTGTCTTATCCATAAGAGAAATGCTTAGAATCTGAAGAACCTCATAGGTCGATCGCTTAAGATGCAAATCATGTTGTACGATAGCAACAAGGCAACAGGCTATGATTGCCGATGAGATTTGGATTCTCACAGCATTCTCTGTAGTACCCCAAAACTTCTTGATCTTGAGGTGCTGCTTTAGCCATTTGAAGAACTTATGAGAAGCTTCTCATAAGTTCTTTTATGAGAAGTATACCGTTATGAGAAGTCAATATATTTTCGAAGACATAAATCTGCTGATTTCTTGAAAAATACATTCTCAACTTGTCATAATTACTTCTCATAATATTATATTATAGGTGAAAGGCATATGCCCTAACTTAATATAATCATTATGCAAGAAGTAAATATTCAAGACCTCATCAATCGATGTGTCAAGTACTTCCAGAAAAACTGTTACACAAGGAACAGAATCTACAAGTACAAGAGTCTATGGCGTACTGGTATCATCCGTTACATGTCGGAGCTTAACATCGAGTCCTACTCTCCCGATGTCGGAGCTGATTTTATCTCCACCTGTCATTTCAATGGCACCATACGTCCTCAGGAGCGCGAGAAAATACGCAGCGTGCAAGTGTTGGACGATATGCTATTGCTCGGACGCATCCGCAAACGTTGCCTTGCTCCTGTTTATCATGTTTTGGATGGTGCTGTTGGGCAAGAGATGGAAAAACTCATCACCCATCTTGCAAATCTCCGCAGGAGTGAGACTACCATCAAGGGCTACCGACTTTATCTCAGTGAGTTTCTTACCCACCTGAATGCCTCTGGGGTTAAGTCTGTGCGTGAGATTGCAGACAAGCATATCCTTACTTTCGTATCCTCCCACCCGACCAACAAGGTAAGTGTCGTGTCTGCATTACGTGTTCTGTTTCACTTCTCGAAAGAGGGCTTGATACCGTGAAAAAATGAATACGTATGCGTTGACCGATGATAACGTTATCGTTGGCGGATGAATACGTTATCATTTTTAAGTAACTTGAATTTTACTTTATTTTCCATTTGCTACTGATTTTTTGTTCAGCAGCAAAGTTAATATCTACTTCTTAGTGAACAATATGGAGAAATAGACGGTTACTCCTAAAAAATCAAGACAATGAAAAGAAATCGTAATCCAACAAACAAGTCTGTAATGAAGCGTTATGCTACGCTTGATTCTTCGATCGGTTCTCGATTGCTTCTCGATAGCTCTTCGTTCGGTTCTCGTTCGTTCTTCGATCGATTCTCGTTCATCCTTCGTTCATCCTTCGTTCATCCTTCGTTCATCCTCCGTTCGGGCTTCGTTCGGGAATCGTTCGGGAATCGAAGAACAATCGAAGATGTATCGAAGGTATATCGGAGGTATATCGGAGGCAAAACGGAGGACAGACGAAGATGCATCGAATGACTAAAGGGAAACCAACAGTATGGCAACCTATACTTTTGCTTGCTCAGGCTATGGCAAGGACGCCATAGTCTCCTATGGTTTGCGTTAGAGGCAATTTGGAATTTTGAGTTTTGAATTTTGAGTTGTTCGCTGCTTTGCATGCGATTTTGAATTATTCAATTTTGAATTTAACACTTAACATTTAACACTTAACATTAACCAAAGTAATTCGTGGATAATTCTTGGTAATTCGTGACTCAAGCATCTTTACTCATTGCTTACTATGTCGAGCAGTTCGCGGTCTATTTCTACTGTTGCTCCGGAGATGTATCTGATTTCGCAGCCTATGACTGCCGTCGTCCCCTGTAGTAGTGGACGTAACTTTTTGACCAGTTTTGTTGTTCTGCATCGTATGAAACACGTTCGTTTTCGATGTTGAAATCAGTATCTATAGGCGGTAAATGCCTATAGAATGAGCAAAGTTACTAATTTTTAATTAATATATAAGTAAGTGATCTAAATTATTTATATATATCAGTACTAATATGGTTATTTTTC
>CAJJOL010000043.1:0-29659 GCA_905193385.1 uncultured Prevotella sp.
CCACGAATTACTCGAATCTCACGAATGCAGCCGTGTTTATAATTCGTGTGATTCGTGCGATTCGTGTTGTTTATCTTTCACCACGAATTTCTCGAATCTCACGAATGTAGCTGAGCTTTAAGATTCGTTTGATTCGTGTTGTTTTTCTTTATAGTACTTTGCGTTCCCATTCCAGTCCATTGGGGTTGCAAAAATTTATTAGAAGTCCTAGACGCATTTTAGTGGCATGTAAATAATTGAATAGTTGGGAGCGGTGTGCATCATTGAGTGCAGATACTGCTTTCAACTCAATTATTATTTTGTCATAGCAAACGAAATCAGTTTTGAATTTCTGTGATAGAACAATACCATCATAGATAATCTGTAATTCTTTCTCTCGCTCTGTTGGTATACCAGCACGTTTAAGTTCTATTTCAAGTGCTTCTTGATAAACACCCTCAAGGTAACCATGTCCAAGAAAATTATATACTTTCATCGCTGCACCGATAATATCATAACTCTCCTTTTTATATATAATTGTATTCATATAAATATTTTTATGTGATAAACTTAATGCTAATTATAATTCGTGCGATTTGTGTTGTTTCCCTTCACCACGAATTACTCTAATCTCACGAATGCAGCTGTGTTTATAATTCGTGTGATTCGCGCGATTCGTGTTGTTTATTTTTCACCACGAATATCTCGAATCTCACGAATGTAGCTGTGTTTATAATTCGTGCGATTCGTGCGATTCGTGTTGTTTCCCCTTCACCACGAATTTCTCGAATCTCACGAATGCAGCCGTGTTTATAATTCGTGTGATTCGTGTTGTTTATTTTTCACCACGAATATCTCGAATCTCACGAATGCTGCAGTGCTTTAAGATTCGTGTGATTCGCGCGATTCGTGTTGTTTATCTTTCACCACGAATATCTCGAATCTCACGAATGTTGCTGTTCTTTAAGATTTGTGTTATTCGTGCGATTCGTGTTGTTTATCTTTCACCACGAATATCTCGAATCTCACGAATGTTGCTGTTCTTTAAGATTTGTGTTATTCGTGCGATTCGTGTTGTTTCCCTTCCCCTACCACTCAATCGGTGCTATTCCGTTCTGTTCGAGATAGGCGTTGCAGCGTGAGAAGTGGTGGTTGCCGAACCATCCGCCGCGGTTGGCTGAGAGCGGTGAGGGGTGAACCGATTCGAGTATGAAGTGGCGTGAGCGGTCGATGAGTTGCGCCTTGGAGCGCGCATATCCGCCCCACAGAATGAATACGAGGTGCTCGCGACCGGCTGAGAGAGCACGTATGGCGGCATCGGTGAACGTCTCCCATCCGTGGCGCTGGTGCGATGCAGCCTGATGGGCACGTACAGTCAGAGTGGCGTTGAGCAGCAATACGCCCTGCTTAGCCCAACGGGTAAGGTCGCCCGAGGCAGGAATCGGCTTGCCCAAGTCGTTCTGTATCTCCTTGAAGATGTTCTGCAATGACGGCGGAAACGGCACTCCGTCAGCAACTGAGAAGCTCAGACCCTGTGCCTGACGAGGTTCGTGGTAAGGGTCCTGACCAATTATCACCACCTTCACCTTGTCGAACGGACACAGATTGAAGGCGTTGAAGATGAGGCTACCCGGCGGATAGCAAGTCTGGGTGGTGTATTCCTGGCGCACGAAGTCGGTGAGCTGGGCGAAGTAAGGCTGCTCAAACTCCTGCTGCAAGTGCTCGTGCCATGATGGTTCTATCTTTACGTTCATATATGTAAGTGTATTATTCGTTCAATTCATAGTTTGTATTTCTACCGCCATCGTCGGTTTTCCGTAGTACGCCTTTATTGACAAGGTCGTTCAAGTCGCGTGTTGCAGTGTCCTGCGAGCAATGGCATATCTTATACCATTTTGAAGAATTCAGCTTGCCTTCAAATCCGTCAAACAGTCGGTTGAGCATTTTGCGCTGGCGCTCGTTGAACGGCGTCTGCTCATGCCGGTTCCAGAATTGGCGTTTGCGTACAACGTTCTCGGTCTTGGTGAGCGATGCGTTGATAGCGTCCTTCAGTGTACTGAGAAACCACGCCACCCATTCCGTCACGTCCATTCCGCCCTTCTGCGCATGCTCGAGGCAGTCATAGTAAGCCTTACGGTTCTGTAGAATCTGCGACGACAGACTGTAGTAGCGCTTGCCCGTATGGTCTGCCCGCGACAGCAGCATCTCGGTGATGGTTCGGCATATACGTCCGTTGCCGTCGTCGAAGGGATGAATGGTGACAAACCATAAGTGGGCTATAGCCGCCTTTATGAGCGGATCGGTCTTGGAGTCGTTCGCCTCAATCCATTCGAGCAGGTCGTTCATCATTCGTGGCACTTCTTCTGAAGGCGGAGCTTCATAGTGTACACGTTCCTTTCCCATCGCTCCCGACACCACTTGCATTGCCTCCTTGCCTTCACGCCATTTGCCTACATTGATTTTGTACATTCCGCTGTATCCGTTGGGAAACAGAGCGTGGTGCCATCCGAACATACGCTCAAAGCTAAACGGACGGCTGAAGTTGTGTGTAGCGTCGAGCATCACCTGCACAACGCCCTCTATGTAGTGGTCGGTTGGGGGCAATCCGTCGTATTTCAATCCGAGTTGGGTGGCAAGCGAAGAGCGCACGCTGTCGGCGCTGAGCGTCTGACCTTCAATCTTTGACGAGTGTACAATCTCGGAAGTCATCGTTTCGAGCATTGACGTGTTCTGCTCTTCAAAGCCGAACATCGACACTCGCCCCATCAGCTGACCGCGCAGCAAGTTTGTCTCAGCAACAAGACCTGCCAATGCCTGCATGTCTACCGTCATGTTTGGCCAATCGGCGTGTTGCCATATATATTGTGTTGCTCCGTTGTATTTGTGTGCCATATCCGAAATGTTTTATTGGCAAATTTACGATTTATCGGTCATTACCGCAAGTTTTGCGGAGATTAACTGGTTTATTCTCCGCAAATTTGCGGAGAATAATGCCGCAAGCAATGAGTAGGAGAAGGATGTGTCAAAAGTCAAAGCAGCACGCCCCGAAGGGGCAGAAGCCTATAGCCCAGGGCAACACCCTGGGTAAAAGTATCACAAAAACCAATGCGCCCTGCAAGGGCAAAAGCGTTAATTATCAATGCTTTTGCCCTTGCAGGGCGTTTTGCTATTTTCAATCCGTACACCCAAGGCGCTGCCTTGGGCTATGTGCTTTTGGGGCTTTCAGCCCGCTTTGTTTGACTTTTGACACATCCTCCTGAGCAAGCAACGTCGCAAATGATTAATAACAAGAATACTCAAGCTAACTGCTCAGGCTATGGCGGGGACGCCATAGCCTCCTACAGATTGCCTTGTTCTTGTCTTTTCGACTTTTGACTTTACTTGCTATAATAAAAAAACTGCGGCACAGAAGCTCTGTTGCATTGCTTCTGTGCCGCAGTTGTTATTGCGAATTGTCGTTGTCGACGTGTTTACTTCATCACCTTGATCATCTTACCGTCCTTACCGCGAACGATGTTGATGCCCTTCTGCATGGTCTTAAGCTGACGACCAGAGAGGTCGTAGATTGCGCCATTGGCAGTGTTGGTGCTGGTTGTGATGCCGTGGATGCCTACAGTACCAGATTCATAACCACCGAAGTCGGCTTTGATGTTTTGCTCCATTACTTTAAGAGTGATAAGTGCTTTAAGCTTACCGTCCTTTAATATACCATTCATTTTAAGGTTAACCTTACCCTCAAGCATTTCTGCAATATCTCCACCATTTGAAATGATAGCATTTTGCTCTGTCTCAAATGTAATAGCACCATTTTCTTCCTTTCCAGTAATATTAGACATTGTTACATCACCTATCAGCAACGCTCCGTTACCTTCGCCAAAAGAGAAATTCTTGAGCATCATGTTGTATGTGCCATCAAGATATTTTGTAACGGTGATAGTTGCCTCTTGTGCCGGAGCAGTCGTCTCATCGGATGAGATAACGAGATTGTCTGTGTAATTGTCGTTGTACACAAGTTCTACATCGTCTATATACATTACGTCAGGATTATTTGCATCTGTACTTGCAATACCTGGTTCTGCATTTGTAGATATAGTGATAAGAATGTTGTGAGGCTCTGCGTTGTTTGCCTTGTATGACTCATAGTCAAATGGTATAGAGATACGCTGCCATGTGAAATCCTTAGACTCAATCTTTGCATTTTGGGCTTTGGCTACAACGTTGTTGTATGTCTTGTCTTCTGGATCTTGATATTTAGTGTTATCATGGATTATTGCAGAGATTGTAGCATATTTGTACTTCTGATTCTCTTTAGAAAGAGTACCTTGCTTAAATTTAATCCATGCAACGATAGAATCTGGACGTGCGGTCAACGGTGCGTAGAATGGATTTCCTGCACCATCCTTCTCTGTAGATGAAGGGTCTGAAGTTGAATTGTTTTTGGGATCATTTGCAGTTGCAGATCCTGCAAAAAGTCGTCCTGTAGTAAGAGTGCCATTTGCTGGTTGTTTGAAAAAAAAGGCATCAACCATACCTGAAGTAAGCTTTACACTTTGTTTTCCTGTTGAACCTGGACGTACTTCATTAGACGTGTAGGTGTGTGTGTTCCAGCATGCTCTAGCGTATGTAGGATTTCCAGGCTTTGCACTCATGAACGAATGCCATCCATCAGGTTCCTGTGATGAATATTTGTCATATGTAGCTGTGTGCCATTTCTCAAAATCGCCGCCAATGATTTGTGGTTTTTTTGTTGTGTCATCCCCAGCGCTTACCGACATCACTGTGGTGAGTGCCATTGTTGCAAGTAAAAATCTTTTCATAATTATTCCTTTCTTATAAAATTGTTGTCTTGTTTTATTTTATATAATGTTATATTACAGTTTATACATCAGTCCTACGCTGCCGTAGATAGGGTAAAGCTTTTGTTCAATTGTCTTGAATCGCTTATGGAATACGGCAGAAAGACCCCAAGCCAAGTCGGCGTATGCACCCACGCGCTTTGAGAAATACCAGTCGGCTCCCACGTCAACACCAAACTGCCAGTGGCGCAAATCGTCTGTAAAGTCGTAGTCGCCACGTTCTCCGTCGTCATGTCCCAATTCTACTTTCTGTCCCGTTGGGTCGCCCTCACGCAGATAACCATCGTAAGCATAGCCCGAAAAGTCGTTCGACATTACGTAAGAGAAGTAAGGTCCTGCCTTAAGGCGTACTTTCTTCGACACGTTGTAGGTGGCTTGTATCGGCATGGTAAGCATCCACTCCGTCACCTTTGTCACGACTTGTCCCGTAAACATACCCTCAATCACCTGGTCGCCATAGCGCATCTCCATGTGATAGTTCTTTACACGGGCGTCGGTACGCATACCCTTGTTCTCATAGTGGAATCCAGCCATAAGTCCCCAACGTTCAGCCAAAGGCTTGTAGGCATCGAGTCCGATGGTCATATTGTTGCCCAATGTGTACTTGTCGAGTGTACGTATTGAAGCAGGCATACCAATCGGAGCTGTGCCACCGATGTTGTAGCCCAGTCGCACATGATAGCGCAGGTCGTCGAAAATGCCTATTGCCATGCTCTGTGTTGCAGTAAGCACTACGAGCATTAAGGCAAGAATATATCTTTTCATATCTGTTGCGGTGTTAGATGTTGTTGCTTGTAGCCGACTGTTTATTCCTCGTCGACAAGTACATGGAGTTCGTCAACAAGCAGTTGGCTGCCCACAGCTCCCTGGAAGTTGGCTCCCTCTATGCTCGATGTACATACAATAGCAAGGCTATATCCACGGTTGGCAAGTACTGCGGGGTCGATTTCTGAACGGTAGTTGAACTCCACTTCAAATTTATGCCATCCGCCCTCGGTCTTGTTTATCTCGGGAGCTTCGGCAATAGCTACAATCTGCGGACTCGTCTTTACGTTGGTGCCGTCAAGATAGAATATCTGGTCTTCGCCATTCTCGTCCTTTATGGTGTTGCGGAACAGTACGGCGTAGATATCGCCCTTGTCTACCACGCCCTCAAGTACTTGCTTCTGACGGTTTGTTACAGTTTCACCGGGTGTGTACTGATAATAACCGCTAAACTTAAGTGGCTTTTTGGTAATCACACAGAAGTCGCCTGAACCGAAATGGGTAGCTTCCAAAGGTTTTTGGGTAGCCATATCGCTAATAAATTCACCAGTAAATAGGTTGCCGGCAGCGATAGGCATCTTGAATATCATTCCCGGCATACCAGTAGAACGGGTGGTAAGGCATACGCCATAACCCTTATATCCCTCTTCAAGTGGAGCTGTAGGATATTCCTCTGGAGCCTTATTTCCGCCAATAATAGCAAAACCTCCATTGCCCGAAGCCCAATTGAGCAGTTGTGTACCGCTTTCGTTTTCGTCCTCAGGATTGTCCTTTATGATGTCAGTCCAGATGTAATATCTTTTCTTGCCGGGTTCAAGGAAGAAGTTTTCGAAATCATATAATGGCGAATGGTCAGCCACTTCGTTGACACGTACGGTATAGGTACGGCTCCATGCCTTGTCTTCAGAAGTCACGGTATAAGTAACACCGCCATTAGAAAAGTCTTGAGTAGAACCGTTTTCAGGAGAAATTGTAGCACCCGGAGTAATCTGAAACAATGGTGCCACGGCTGTGCGGTCGGTGCCTTTGCGCACCGAGAACGTTACTACATTGGCAGTCTGGTCGGTAGTAGCCAATGTATCGGTTTTCTTGACGAACATATCAAGCGGTTCGTCAACATGTATATAAGCTTTCTCGATGTCGCATTCGGCATTGAGCGGTTCTTCCTTAAAGCAGGAAGTAAGCGTCATTGTAGCCGCAGCGAAAGCGAGCAAGATATGCGATTTTGTCATATTCGGAATTCTAATGAGAGGTGATGCTATCATCGTGAAATTCATTTCATTACACGGATATTTCGTGTGCAAAGTTACGAAAAACTATGCATACGCATCAAGTTTTCATATATTTTTAGACTTTTGAGTCCGTTTTAGACAATATTATGTGTGATTAATCACAGCGCCGACTGTGATTAATCACTATTAATTACTTCTTCTTGCGAGGTTTGCGGCGTGCCCATCCCTCCTCCGAGAAGTCGGGTTCGTCGCCCACAAGCTTGATGTCGGGATTGTCGATAAACTGTCGCCAATCGTCCTGACGGCCGCTTTCGTAGCGCGAACCGCCACGGTTTGCGCGAGTCTTGCGCTCGTTTGAGGCACGCTGACTGCGCTCGTTAGAACTGCGACGAGTACGTCCGCCCTTGCCTGAAGGAGTGCTGTCTGCATCGTTGCAACGTACGGTTCTGCCACGATACTTGGCTCCGTCAAGAGCGCGCATCACCTTGTTGGCATCCTCCTCGGGCACCTCAATATACGAGATGCGACCCAGCAGGTCGATATGTCCTACGTCCTGACGGCCGTGTACGTTGCGGTTGATGAACTGCATCACCTCGCCCGGATAGAAACCGTCGTCCTTGCCAAGGTTGATGAACAGTCGGCGATAGCCCGACTCCGGTGCACGCTTCTCGCGCTTGCGTCCGTCGCGACCCTCGTTGCGGTCCTTGCGGTCGCGCTGTGTAGAAGGTTTTACAATCTCGGGAGCGTTGGCGTAGTACTTGAGGAACTTGCCGAACTCCAGCGAAACGATGCGCTTCAGGATGTCCTCCTTGTCAAAATACTCGAAATGGCGGTTGATGTCCTCCATGAACGGAGCAATCTGGTCCTCGTCAACGTCCACCTTCTCAATCTCGTCTATAGCCTTGAAGAGTTGCTTAGAGCAAATCTCCTGCGGAGTAGGAAGCGTTCCGTCGACAAACTCCTTGCCTATGGTGCGCTCCACTTCGCGCACACGTCCGCGCTCCTTGGTGTGGATGATGCTGATAGACGTGCCCTTCTTGCCGGCACGTCCGGTACGTCCTGAGCGGTGGGTGTAGCTCTCGGTGTCGCCCGGCATACCATAGTTGATGACGTGAGTAAGGTCGTCGACATCCAGACCACGTGCAGCCACGTCGGTGGCAACAAGCAACTGTGTGATATGCTGGCGGAATTTCTGCATGGTTATGTCGCGCTGCTGCTGCGAGAGGTCGCCGTGCAATGGCTCAGCGTTGTATCCGTCGCGTATGAGTTTGTCTGCCACTTCCTGCGTCTCGGCTTTGGTACGGCAGAAGATGATGCCGTATATGCGTGGATAGAAGTCGACAATGCGCTTCAGGGCAAGATACTTGTCCTTGGCGTTCACCATATAATATATGTGGTTGACGTTCTCGGCACCCTCGTTGCGCGATCCCACTACAATCTCCTTGTGGTCGTGCAGATAGTTGAGGGCGATGCGCTCGATGTCCTTACTCATAGTAGCCGAGAACAGAAGGGTGTTGCGGTCGGCAGGCACGTTGTCGAATATCTCGTTGATAGAGTCGGAGAAGCCCATGTTGAGCATCTCGTCAGCCTCGTCGAGCACCACGTTGCGCACCTCTTGCACTTTCGCTGCGCCACGGTGCATGAGGTCGATGAGTCGTCCCGGAGTAGCCACTATAATCTGAGCCCCGTGCTTCAGGGCGTGAATCTGGTCGATAATGGAAGTGCCGCCATATACGGCTACGATGTTGATGCCCTTGATATACTTGGCAAACGACTTCAGGTCGTCGGCTATCTGTAGGCACAATTCGCGCGTGGGCGATATCACTACGGCCTGCGTGCTGCGGTTTGTGGGGTCAGTACGTTCGAGCAATGGAATTCCGAAAGCTGCCGTTTTGCCCGTACCGGTCTGTGCCAGAGCAATGACGTCGTTGCCGTTGCCCAGCAGATAGGGTATCACTTCTTCCTGGACCGGCATGGGGTGCTCGAATCCTAACTCCTCAATGGCGCGGCGAATCTCCTCGCTTACGCCCAATTCTTCAAATGTCTTCAATGTAAAAATCTAAATCTGTATATAATAAATAATGTATATGCTAATTATTCTTCAGTCGCATATTCAGCTGATACAATGCCGCTCCGAATATCATGAGCGAGAAAACCACGCTCAGCCATACTCTGGTCATGTCGCCACCGTAGAACTCGCGTAGCGTCATCTCGTCGGCTCCGGGATACATGCGATACATAATATACGAAAGGCTGTTGTTGGTGAAGTGCATCACCACGCCCGGCACGATGCTTCGGGTGCGTACGTACATCCATCCGAGCAGCAATCCCAAGGCGAAAGCGTTGAGCCCTTGCAGCATGTTTCCGTGTACCAGACCGAACAATGCCGCCGATGTGACTATGGCAATCCATCGTTTCTCGTTGCCCGTAAGGTCGAGCAGACGGCGCAGTATGGCTCCGCGGAACACCATTTCTTCGGCTATCGGCACCAGTACGCCTACTGCTATGAATCCAAATTCGTTGTGCATCATGCCCTTGAACATCTGCTTGTATACGTCGGGCATCTGCAATCCGGTGGCATCAAGTGCTGCCGTGAGCGGAATGGAGGCTCCAATGGTGAGGCATACCACCCAGAACAGTGTGAACCATGGGCGCGTGTTGAGGTAGATTGAGTTGAGCGGAGCCCAACGACGCCATCCGTACAGCGCTATTGTGATAATGCTGGCTGCGAGAGTCGACACGATGTTCACCATTGGGGTGATGGCTTTAGTCTGAAAACCAATCATTGCTGCCATCATGCAGACATACTGTATAATAAGGAATGCTGCCAGATACCATGCCGTATCCAATAATGTACGTTTCATAAAATAAGGGTTTTGATGGTTAATACCTATATGCCAGCGTTGCCTCACGGTCGCGCTGAAGCTGGGCTTTCAGCTCGTCTACGCTGTCGAACTTCTGTTCGCCGCGCAGTCTTTGGCAAAACTCTATACGGGCATGCTGTCCGTATATATTGGCGTTGAAATCGATGATGTGCGTCTCTATAGTCTGTCGAGAGCGCTCGAAGGTAGGGTTGGTGCCTATATTGGTCATCGCCTTGAGCCACGGACCGCCGTCTACGCATATTCGCGTAGCGTATACACCGTCGCTTGGCAGCAGCTGGCAGTCGCAGTCGGGGCGCAGGTTGGCGGTGGGGAAGTCTATCTTGCGTCCTTCGGCAAACCCGTGCTCCACGGTTCCTTCTATTTCGAATCGCCGTCCGAGAAATGTTGCAGCAGTGCTTACGTCGCCTTCGGCAAGCAGTCGGCGCACGAGCGACGACGACACACGCATTCCCTCCACGTCAATCGGCGTGTTCTGCACCACATTTATGCCCATATCGTGGCCGTATCGCACATAGTCGTCAAAGCCTTCGGCGCGGTTATGGCCGAAACGGTTGTCATAACCGATGAGCAGCGTGCCCACACCCAGTTGACGGTGTAGCACCTCAAGCATGAAGTCGTGAGCCGACAGCGCTGCCATACTTGTGTCGAAGTGGAGCACCTCGACGCGGTCGGCACCAGTGAGCTTGAGCAGTCGCAGCTTCTCGTTGAGCGGTGTGATGAGCTGCGGCACATAGTCGGCATGCACCACTTGGCGCGGATGTCGGTCGAAGGTGATTACCATCGACTGCTGTCCGATGCGGTGAGCCATTTCGTTGAGTCGGTTTATGAGAAACTGATGTCCCTTGTGTACGCCGTCGAAGAAACCTATAGTAGCCGCAAAAGATGCGTTATGTTCCAATGGATTGATGTTGCTGAAATGTTTATGTCCTTAAATCTCGTACAGCCAGCGGTGGCCCGATGTCTCGTGCAGGGTGCTGATGCCCACCTTTTCGGCAGCGATGCAGTTAGCCTCGCTGTCGTCGATGAAAATTGTTTCGGCAGCATTGATGCCTGCAACGGTCAGAGCCTCGTTGAAAATCTCCACGTCCGGTTTTGCCAGATGCATTTCGTACGAGAGGAATATATGTTCGAAATAATCAGTGGCACGCAGTCCGCAAGCCGTGAAGAAGTAGTCGCGACAGCGGTTCCAGTGCATTGAGTTGGTGTTCGACAGCAGAAACAGTCGGTAGCCCTGCTGTTTCAGACGTGCCAGACGCAGCAGTTTCTCGTGCGGAATACCGGTGAGCAACTGGTTCCACGCCCATACTATGTCCTTGTCGGGCGTGTCGGTATGGGCAATGCGTCGCACCTCGTTGCAGAACTCGCCCTCGTCGATGTGTCCAAGCTCGGTTTCGAGGAAGAGGTCCTCAGTACGATGTTCCTCAACATACGAGGCAAGCACCCCGCATCCTATCTCTCTGAACGCATTGATACAGCGTTCGGGATTCAGACCGACGAGCACTCCGCCCAGGTCGAAGATAATGTTCTTTATGTTTTTGTCCATAACTGTGTGCAAAATTACTGCTTTTGCGCTGAACGGCAAAGAAATAGAGCCTTTATCAATAAAAAATATTGCGTTTTCGCTTGCCATTACATTTTAAATGTGTAACTTTACCCGCAGATAAAACCTGATGATTTTATTTATTTTAATAACATAACTGCTATACCTATGGAATTAAAACAGGCTACAGCCGGAACCATGGAGTCCGGCGACATTATGATTCAGATTGCCCCGAGCGACCGCCCGGGACTTGACATCCAGCTTCAGAGTTCGGTTGCCTTTCAATTTGGCGACCAGATCAAGAACGTGATACACGAGACACTCGAAGGTCTTGGCATCACTCAGGCCGAGGTACACGCCACCGATAAAGGCGCGCTCGACTGCACTATACGCGCTCGCACCACTGCGGCTGCTGTAAGAGCAACGGGATGCGATGTGTGGAAAGACTAACCTAAGAAAAGATAACTATGAGACTAAGAAGAACTATGATGTTCGTGCCTGGCAATAATCCAGGCATGATGCAGGACGCGTATATCTACCGTCCAGACTCCATTATGCTCGACCTTGAGGACTCAGTCACTATGGCCGAGAAGGATGCAGCGCGCCTTTTGGTGTACAATGCATTGAAGACCATCGATTATGGCACCACCGAAATGGTAGTGCGCATTAATCCACTAAATACTCCTTATGGCAAGAAGGACATCGAAGCCGTTGTTAAGGCTGGTGTTCACGTTATACGTATGCCTAAGACCGAGACCGCTGAAGAAGTTGTCGAGGTAGAGCGCGAGATTGAAAAGGTAGAGCGCGAGATTGGTTGCCTCGGCCGCACACAGATTATGGCTGCTATCGAGAGCACACTCGGCGTTGTCAACGCCTACGCCATCGCCACCGCTTCAAAGCGCATGATGGGCATCGCTCTTGGTGCTGAGGACTATTGCGCCAACCTTAAGACACAGCGTTCGCCCGAAGGTATGGAGCTGCTTATGGCTCGCCAGACCATCGTTGTGGCTGCACGTGCTGCCGGCATTGACGCTCTTGATACTGTATACAGCAACCTCAACGATATGGAGACATTCCGCAAGGAGGTAGAACTTATCCATCAGCTTGGATTCGACGGCAAGTCGATTATCAACCCACGTCAGATTGAGATTATTAACGAGGTGTTCACACCTACACAGAAGGCCATCGACAAGGCCCTGGCAGTTATCGCCGCCATCAAGGAAGCAGAACGCAAGGGCTCAGGAGTTATCGCCGTTAATGGTAAAATGGTTGACCGCCCGGTTGTTATCCGCGCTCAGCGCGTGATTGACCTCGCCATGGCTTCGGGCGTAATTAAAGAGGAGGACTTGGCATGAGCACACTGAAAGAAAGACAGACCCTCATCGGTCAGATGGCCCAGGCAATGGGCAAGAGTGTATATAACGAAGTTGAGCCAAAGCTCAAGGAGATAGCTCCGCGTATGGAATTGCAGCGCAAGAGCCCCAAACTCGTCACACTCGAGGAGGCTATTCGCCGCTCTGGTTTGCGCGACGGCATGACTATCTCGTTCCATCATCATTTCCGTGGAGGCGACAAGGTTGTGAATATGGTTGTAGACAAGCTCGCTGCTATGGGCTTCAAGAACCTTCATCTTGCTGCTTCAAGTTTGCAGGACGTTCACGCTCCGCTCATCGACCATATAAAGAATGGTGTAATCACCGAGATTTCTACATCTGGTCTGCGTGGCGATTTGGCACGTGAGATCTCGCACGGACTTATGGAGCATCCCGTAGTGTTCCGTTCGCATGGCGGACGTGGTGAGGCTATCGCTTCAGGCGAACTCCATATTGACGTAGCATTCCTCGGTGCGTCTTCATCCGATCCTCTCGGCAACGCCTGCGGATATTCACGTTCGCCCAACGCCAAGAGTATCTGTGGTTCGTTAGGTTATGCTTTGCCTGACGCTCATTATGCTGACAAGGTTGTGATTCTTACCGACGACCTCGTTGCTTATCCCAATACACCTAACTCAATATCTGAGCACGACGTTGACTTCGTTGTTGAGGTTGACAGCGTAGGCGACTCTTCCAAGATTGCTTCAGGTGCTATTCGCGATACAAAGAACCCGCGCGACATCCTTCTTGCAAAGCAGGCTGCCAAGGTTATTGTCAATAGCGGCTACTTCAAGGAGGGCTTCTCTATCCAGACCGGTTCGGGTGGCGCTTCGTTGGCAGCTGTCAAGTATATCCGCCAGAGCATGATTGACCAGGGCATCAAGGCTTCGTTCGCACTTGGTGGCATCACAGCCCACATGGTTAAGATGCATGAAGAGGGACTCATTGAGCGCCTCATCGACGTTCAGTCGTTCGATAAGGTTGCTGCAGAGTCATTGAAGAACGACCCGACACACAAGGAGGTAGCCTCTTACGAGTATGCAAGTATGCACGAGGAAGGCTCGGCTACCCACTGTCTCGACATCGTTATCCTCTCAGCCCTTGAGGTTGACGTTCACTTCAATGTCAATGTGCTTGTTGGAAGTGACGGTATTATACGCGGAGCGGTAGGCGGTCATCCCGACACTGCCGAAGACTCAGCACTCAGCATCATCGTTTGTCCGATGCTTCGTGGTCGCATCCCGTGCATCGTCGATGAGGTTACAACACTCATCACGCCGGGTCGTACAGTAGACGTAGTCGTTACAGAGTATGGCATCGCTGTCAATCCGTTGCGTCCCGACATCGCCGAGCGCATGCGTCAGGCTGGCTTGCCTCTCGTTACACTTGAAGAGCTTCGCGACCGTGCCCTCTCTATCATCGGCACACCAGCTCCGTTGCCATTCGGCGACAAGATAGTAGGCGTAGTGCTCAACCGCGACGGTTCGGTACAGGATGTAATCAAGAACATCGAAGAGTAAAAGTAAAGTGATATATTTAAGTTAAACACGGAGAGTTTGGAGTTGAAAGCCATAGCAGGCTTATACATTCCAAACTCTCTTTTTTTATTGTTAATCACGGAATAATTCCCGAAAACAGCACCTGAAAACACGGAATTTAACTCACTTTTACGGTAAAACATAAGAGAATGGGCGCAGTTTTAAAATGTCAGGACAGTTCTACTTCCGAGGACTTCCACAAGCTTTACGATGCTTGTTACGAGTCTTTGGCATACCATGCTGTGCGTATAACTGCTAACAGCGAGGTTGCCGAAGACATGGTACAGTCGGTATTGCTATAGCCGAGGAAACCGTCAGAGTGCATAAGCTAAGGGCCATTCAGTCGCTTAAGAAACGTCTCGGAGCCAATGAAATGCTGACGCGCATCACATCTATATTATAAGGTGGAGTAGGGCGTGTTGTAATCAAGCCATGATACGATCGTTTCAAGACACGCAACATATATTTATATCACGATACTGACATTAGTGTCACGATTGTAAAGGGACCATAGTATCATATTACATAATACTTGGCATCAATCAAGAACGCACATAAAATCTACGTGTGATGTAGTGTATTTCTTTTCCCCCGTTCTTTATATCTATACGTAAGCATATCCGCGATACTAATGACCGATTTGGGCTAATAGCAGTTCAAGTTTAGGAGTTTATAGTCAGTGCAAACGGTAGGAGGTTATGGCGTCCTCGCCATAGCCTGCGCAGTTAGTTGATGCATTCTTTTGCTCGTTTTTAGCAGCCCATATTCCATTTTTGCCGCTAATAATTACATTTTTCTTGCATTTTTTCAAAAAATATCGCTAAATGTTAATGCGATTTAGATAATATTATTAACTTTGCCATTGTAGTACGTAAAAATGCGACATAATGTTGCTTTTTTGATGTGTACCATACTTAAGCAAATGGATTAACCGTAATATTTACTAAAATCATTAACTTATGAAAAAGGAAAGAGCAAAGCACATGGCCATACCTTTTGTATGTCTGTGTTTGGCCACGACGGCTCAAGCTGCACCGGGTATCTCCAAAATTACCCCCCAGACATGAGTTTTCGTCCGTAGTTCAGAATGACACACAGACTGGCAAGAAACGTATTGAGGGCCGAGTAGTAGATGACAAGAATTCACCCCTTCCTGGTGTAAGCGTTACGTCTACTAAGACCCATCAGAAAACTGTGACCGATGCAACGGGACGTTTCTTTATTTCTTTGCCTGAAGGAACACGCACCGATCTTCAGTTCTCTTACATCGGTATGAAGCCACAGACCGTTTCGGTCAACGCCAAGGGCGAATTGAAACCCTTGCGTATAGTGCTGCAGGAAGATGCAGGTAGTTTAGGTGAAGTAGTTGTTACTGGTGTCATCACCAAGCGCAAGGAAACATTTACAGGTTCGTCTGCCACTTTTTCGGGTGATGAACTTAAATCTGTAGGCGTTCAGAATCCTATACAGAGTCTTCGTAGTCTCGATCCTTCTTTCAATGTTATGGACAACAGCCTCTTTGGCTCTGACCCTAACCGTCTTCCGGACATCGAAATCCGTGGAAAGTCGAGCATGCTCGGTATGCGCGACGAACTGTCTGAAGACCCCAACCAACCTCTTTTCATACTTGATGGTTTCGAGTCGTCGCTCGAAGCTATTTATAATCTTGACATTAACCGTATAGCGTCTATGACAATTCTCAAGGACGCTGCTTCTACTGCGATTTATGGTTCAAAGGCTGCCAATGGCGTTGTCGTTGTTGAGACCGTCAAGCCAAAGGTAGGTCAACTGCGCGTCAGCTACAATGGTTCGCTCGACGTGAGCATACCTGACCTCAGCGGTTATAATCTTATGAACGCACGTGAGAAACTTGAGTTCGAGAAGATGGCAGGCAAGTACACCAATAGCAATCTTCCTGCAGATAAAATTATCGACCTCGACAATCTTTATCAGCAGCACATGAAAGACATAGCCAGTGGAGTAGACACCTACTGGTTGTCAGAACCGTTGCGTACTGGCATTAACCATCGTCACCAACTCTATCTTGATGGCGGTTCGGGTGGTTTCCTCTTCGGTATAGGTTTGAACTATAGCAAGACCAATGGTGTGATGAAGAAGTCGAACCGTGACGTATATGGTGGCAATATCGACCTTACCTATCGTGTGGGCAAGCTTCAGTTCAGCAACAAGTTTACTGCCCAGCAGACCAATGCCGACAATCCTATTGTGTCGTTTGCGCAGTATGCCGCAGCCAATCCTTATTATAAAAAGTATGATGACGAGGGCAACATAAGCAAGTTCCTTGCCAATAACGACTATGAAACACGTGTAGGCAACCCGATGTATAATGACAATCTCAACAGTCGTGACGGCTCTCGCCAGCTCATGCTTAGCGATTACTTCCAGATGGAGTACAATCCACTTAAGGAATTACGACTGCGCGCCAAGTTCGGATTGACTCACTACAACAAGGACAACGAAAACTTCGTATCGCCCGACGATACACGCTTTGAGTCGACCAATGCTCTGGAGCGTGGTAGCTATAGCTACGGCAATACTAAGACCACTAACGTTGAGGGCGACCTTACAGCCATTTTCGCTACAGTACTAAAGCAAGACCACCGCATCAACGTTGCTCTTGGTGCCAATATCAATGAGAGCAAGTCTACATTGCAGGGTTATTCGGCTAAGGGATTCCCCTCAGGCGATTTCACCTATCCTTCGTTCTCGAAGGGCTATCCTGATGGTGGACGTCCTACCTACAGCGAGAGTGTGAGCCGTTCGGTTAGTGCTTACCTCACTGGTGGATATTCTTTCCAGGACAAGTATCTTATGGATGTGAGCTATCGTTTGAACGGTTCATCGGTATTCGGATCCAACAAGAAGTACATCAATACATGGTCGCTCGGTCTTGGATGGAACTTGCACAACGAGGAGTTTGTGAAGAATGCATTGCCATTTATCAACTACTTCAAGATTCGTGGCTCGGTAGGTAACCCCGGCAACCAGAACTACGACTCGTCAATGTCGCTCACCACATTCCAGTATTCATATACGGCATACAACTATTTCGGCTTGAGTTCGGTATTGCTCAATATGGGTAATCGCAACCTTGAATGGCAGACCACACTCGACCGCAACATCGGTGTCGACCTCACGATGTTCAACAATCGTCTGTCGCTCACAATGGACTACTACTACAAGAGCACTGACCCGCTGCTTATCGCAATCGGTCTGCCTGCTTCGTCAGGTCTGCCCATGTCGTACAACTCTACGCTCGGTGCATACACTACATCTTACAACACCAACCTTGGCAAACAGATAGCAAAGGGTTTCACTGCTACATTGCAGTACTACATCATCCGCAATCTGAAGGAACGCCTCACATGGTCGGTACGTGGAACATTGCGTTCGGAGAGTGCCAAACTTGACGGTATTGGCAATACGCTGTCGTCGCTCAACAATTTCGGACAGAACCGTAGCACACAGCGCTATTACGACGGAGCCGACCCAGATAATATATGGGCAGTACGCTCGGCAGGTATCGACCCGGCAACAGGTCGCGAACTGTTTATCAAGAAAGACGGTAGCTATACCTACGACTTCACCTATGACGACGAAGTGATTGTGGGCAATACACGTCCTGATGCCGAGGGTACATTCGGTACAAACTTCGGCTATCGCGGTCTCACCTTCAGTGCAATCCTGCGTTATCGCATAGGTGCCGATGCTTTCAATACTTCGGTATTCAACAAGGTTGAGAACATATCGTCAAGTTCGCTCAGCAGCAACCAGGACAAGCGTGCCCTCTACGACCGTTGGCAGAAGCCGGGCGACTATGCTCAGTTCAAGAATATAGCCGACTCTCATAATACCCCAATGTCGTCACGCTTCGTACAGCGCGAGAACACGCTCACGCTCGAATCGTTGCAGGTAGGCTACGAGTTTGAACCGCAGGTGGCACGCAGCCTTGGACTCAGCGGTCTGCGCGTCAATGCCTACATGAACGACATCTTCCGCATTTCGTCTATCAAGCAGGAGCGCGGTACATCTTATCCATTCGCCCGCAGCTTCTCGTTTGCGCTTTCACTCACATTATAATATATAGCTATTATGAAAACAAACAACATATTCAGCATACTCCTTCTTGCGGTTGCCACGCTCGTACTGTCTGGTTGTAGCGACTGGCTCGACTATACGCCGAAGGACAAGACCACTGCCGAGCAGCAGTTTTCTACAAGGGCAGGTTTCTATACAGCTGTAAATGGTGTGTACAATCGCCTTGCCTCCACTACACTTTACGGCAATACGCTGAGCTATGGAGCCATAGACTTGATGGGACAGCGCTATGAAGCTGGTACTAATCAGTATTCGCCCAAGTATCTTTGGTCTAACTTCAAGTACACCAACTCAACCCTTCAGAGCAGTCTCAACTATGTTTGGCAGGAGGCTTATCAGACTATTCTCAATGCCAATGTTATCCTTCAGGGAGTAGACGAACAGAAAGGCGTGCTCCCAGACATTGACAAGAACCTGATAAAGGGCGATTTGCTTGCCCTTCGTGCATTCTTGCATTTCGACTTGTTGCGTCTCTTCGGTACCGTGTATAGTCAGGATTCGAAAACAGCCGTTATACCTTACAACGACTCTACCGAGCCGAAGGCTTACGACTTGTTGTCGTCGAAGGAGATTGTCTATGACCATCTGCTGCCCGACCTCAATGCTGCTGAGCAATGCCTGAAGGCTGCTGACCCGATACAGACTGTCGGTGTGACTGAAGAGAATAACGATGACAACGATAATTATCGCAGCTATCGCCAGATGCGCCTTAACTATTTCGCTGTTGCTTTGCTTAAGGCTCGTGTATATCAGTGGGCTGGCGACACCGACAACGCTCTGCTTGAGGCACAGAAGATAACCGACAACGAGGACGTTAAGCACCTCCTGCCGTTTGTCAATCCAGACAAGTTGTTGGGCAACACCTACAATCCTGACCGTATATTCTCTACAGAGGTGCTCTTCGGTGTATTCAATAGCGAGCGCTCGGACATCTATAAGAACGTATTCGATGGCGCTAACCTCAACTCTACCGATATGTACCGACCATACGCCGGATATATAGAGAAACTGTTCCCAAATCAGGCCGACTACCGTTTCCAGTCGCAGTGGATACACAACGGCAGCTACTACAACTTCGGCAAGTTCAAGGAGGTAACCTACGATGCAAGCGCTTCGCCTCTCTTTGCAGTCCTTATGCCGCTAATGCGCATAAGCGAAGCTTACTATATAGCAGCTGACTGTATGAAGAAGAAGGGCGACCTGCCACATGCTATTGAATATCTCAACGCAATACTCAACAAGCGTGGTGCTACTCCTTTGAACGCTTCGGCTTCGGCCTCGGAGTTTGACCAGCAGCTCAAACTTGAATACATACGCGAGTTCTGGGGCGAGGGACAGATATTCTTTATGTTCAAGCGCACGTTCTCGTCAATTGGAGGCGTATTCAACGGCAATATCAGCAGCCAGTGGTCGAGCGTAAACCCAACGACAGCCGTATACGTGCTGCCTACTCCGTCGAGTGAGAAAGAAAACAGATAACACGAAAAACAGATAATTATGAGAAAGATATTATCAACGGCTTTGGCTTTAGTAGCTATTGTTTTTATGGCGGCTTGCTCCGAAGAAGACTTCACTTCTTTTGACGGAAAGAAGTCCGGCATATACATTCAGCGTACTACCACTACCGATATAAACGGAACCCCATTGGCGTATTCTGATTCAATGGTGTTTACCTTTGCCAACTATAAGGAAGAGGTTGTAGAGTACAAACTCTATCTACCAGTAAAGATAATGGGCGATGTGAAGGATTACGACCGTCCATTCAAGCTTTCGGTCAATAAGGAACTTTCTACCGCTGTGGAGAATGAAGACTACGTATTCACAGGCGACGACTGCTTTATACCCGCAGGCAAGAATTCTACTCGCGTGCTTGTGGTGTTGAAGAAGACGGATAGACTCCGCAAGCAGTCTCTGCGACTTGTTTTCCAACTTAGCGACAACGAAAACTTCACTGCCGAACTTAAATCGTATAAGAGTACGGTAGGCTGGAGCGAACCTGGCAAACAACTTTGTGGCACTCAGTTCAAGTTCATATACAACAACATTTGGACAGAACCTATGTATTGGAGCTGGTATGGCGCAGACTGTTTGGGAGCATGGTCGGTAGCTAAGGAGACGGTAGTAAACAAGGTAATGGATCTTCTGCATTCTGATTGGAGTGCGTATGGAGGTAAGGTAAGTTACGGTACAATGTCTTACATAGCCAAGAAAACGCAGAAGTATCTGCAGGAAATGGCAAATGCAGGCACACCGGTTTACGACGAGGACGGCAAGTACATGCAGTTGGCACCGTCGTATGCAGTAGACTATTCAAAGCTTGGTTCGAACAATTAAACATCAGTATATGAAAACAATAACAAAGCATACTATATTGGCGCTGCTGGCTACGACTGCCATGTTCGCCTCATGCTACGAGGATAAGGGCAACTACACCTATACCGAAACGGAGGAAATTACGGGTGACGGATTCCCTGACCAGATAAGCGTAGTGCAGAAGAGCGATTACATAGAGTTGAACCCTACGTTCACATCATCGCAAAACGGGACAATCGACAACAATCCCAATTACGAGTTCGGATGTCTGTTGTGGAAGAGTGGTGGCACGTTTGAGGACACCCGAACACGTCAGAAAGACATCAACGAGGAACACGCAAAGGACATTAAGTACTTTGCCGACCTTGCTCAGGGCGACTATGTGATACAGTATATGGTCACCAACAAGTCGACAGGTGTAACCACCAACTTCAAAGTGCCCGTTAAGGTAACATCGGCTACATATGAAGGATGGATGGTTCTGTGCGATGATAAGGATGGCAACGCTCGTCTTGACCTCGTGTCGCGCATCTCGCCGACACGTATCAATGTAGTAACCAATCTGCTCGGTTCTAAAGATCCCAAACTTAAGGGCGCACGGTCGATGTATATGGATGCCTATCCGTTCAATTACTATGGACGCAATGGTTTGTGGTATTGCACCGAACATGGCACCTATACGCTTAATGAGACCACACTGACATCGCAGTATAACATTACATCGGAGTTTATGGTGGCACCCGAAAACGAGGAAGTTGTAGAACTTAACGGACTCAGTATGGGTAAGATGTTTGCCATTACCGACAAGGGAAACATCTACGTTAAGAGCTCGAAGTCGGGCGCTCGTTATGAAGATGCGTGCAATACATTCACTGATGGTGGCAACCCAGAGTTCCATGCCGCTCCGTTTGTTGGTGTATCGGCTCAACGCCCTGCGGATTATCTTGCTAATAAGGTACTGTTCTATGATATGGACAATAAGCAGTTTGTTGTATTGGATGGTTCTGACAACGGCAAATCAAGCATGTGCTCAACGCTCGATGACCCTTCCGACAAACTATTCTCGTATAGAACCGGTCGCGACCTCATTACTATGGTCAACACTACTTTCTCGGGAAGTACTGTCTATTCAGTATTGCAGGACGATGCCAAGCAGCGCTATGTGTACGGCATCAACCTCAGCAGCGGTCAGATAACTCAGACTATGTACGAGCCGCTTACAGCCGCTACTGGTGTAGACAAGGCTACGTCGTTTGCCTTCCACTCGCAGTATCCTTATATGTTCTACAACGACGGCGACAAGGTGTACAGCTATCACCTCATCAATCATGCAGCCAATCTGGCTTTGACATTGCCGGGCGAGGAAGTTACAATGCTTAAGTTCAACCTCTTCCTCCATTCTACAACGCAGCTCTCCGATAAGAGCGAAGAGTTCGCTGCCCAGCAGTATCAGCTTATTGTAGGTTCGTATAAGACTTCAAACACCGACGGCAACGGTGGTGTGCTGCGCTTCTACAAGTTCGACCAGGCTACCGGTACTCTCACTCTCGACAAGGAGTATGAGGGATTTGCACGTATCAAGAATGTCATGTATCGTGAACGTTAATAGCCAACGTTTCGTTATACAATATTAATAACGAGGGTGTGTGTTCTATGTTTCTACGCAAGAAATATAGAGTGCACACCCTCTTGTTTTTATCCTCCCTTTCCAAAAGGAGTCCTTTTGCCTTCCAAAACGAGTCCTTTTGCCCTCTAAAAGGAGTCCTTTTGCACCTCAAAAGGAGCCCTGTTGCAACCCAAAAGGAGTCCTTTTTTTTGACTGTTGGGAGGCAGTGGCGTTCTCGCCATAGCCTCCTACGGTTTGAAATTGAATTGTTGCTGTCCGGTAAAACTAATAATATGGTCATCTGGAAAATGGAGTGATAATATTATAAGTTCAATTCTGTAAGTTAGTTGGTAAAGCAAATAGTAGGAGGCTATGGCGTCCCCGCCATAGCCTGTGCAGTTAGTCTGTGCAATTAGTTAGCACAGTCTAATTGCGCATTTTTTTATTTGCTCTCTTTGCTTGCTCAGGTTACGGCGAGGACGCCATAACCTCCTACAGTTTGTTCTGTTTCATCATATTGTTGAACATTGTCGCCATTGTCGTTTAAAAGAAGTTGAGATGTTGATGTGTCCCATAGGAGGCTATGATGTCCTCGCCGTAGCCTGCGCAAGCTGAATGTCAGGAAGTTATAGCTGATTGCGCAGGCTATAGCGGGGGCACTATAGCCTTCTATGATTTTACATTTGTCAAGTAAAGTAGTCTATAATGGCGGAATATACGAATTTTTAGGCGTAAAAATTTGTTTGTTTCGAGCAAATGATGTAACTTTACGCCATAAAATTAAATCTATACATACCACTCGCGTGAGCGTAAGTATCGAAGGCGGTTCTTTTCAGCATTTTGTGGAAGGGAGTGTTCTCGTATTTACGTGGGTAGTATTATTAGCCCTTGCGGTGGATGCCCTCATTCCCTTTTCATTTCGCTTCAAGATCGCCCTCACAATAGCATTGTGAGAGATACCTAATCGTGCAGATGGTTCAATGCCATTGACACGCAACAACTCAGTAAATAACTAATGAAATGAAAAATATGCCTATTACGCTTGACGAACTTCTGGCGAGCCGCGATGCACGCCATGCTATGCAGCAGAAGCTGATGGCTGAACACTCGGGAAAGACACTGGTGTGTCTGACGGTGGTTATGCCAGGAAGCGTGAAGCGTAACCTTCAGTCGCTCACTGTAGCGCATGCTGCCGTTGAGGCTATGCAGAAGGCGTTCGGAGTGAAGAGTGAAGAACGAAGAGTGAAGAACACAGACGAATTAATGAGAAGTGATGAACTGATACCTGAAACTGAATTACTAACCAATGAACTGAAAACTAATGATGAGGGATGCCTTATCGAGCGCGACCTTAATACTGGCTATGAAGCCTATCTGATTACCCCTATGCCACTGCTTGAAGCAAAGCGAGTGGCAGTAGAGATTGAGGACACACATCCGTTGGGCCGACTGTTCGACATCGACGTGATTGACGCACAAGGCATCCCGGTGTCGCGCGACAGAGTAGGAGGGCAACCCCGACGCTGTCTCGTATGCGACCATGAAGCCAGATACTGCATGCGAATGCGGTGGCACACACAAGAAGAGATATGGGCAAGGATAAGGCAGATGACTGACGACTATGCCCTGAAGCAATCAACTTAAATCTTTACGCAATCAAACAACTAACAAAAGTCATTAACATTAACAATCCGTACTCACATTGGAACTGATACAGCTAAATCCATCCATACCGCGCCAACGTCGACGCATAGAACAGTTTCTTGACGACAATGGCTTGCGTCTTGACGATGTAGACTACTACGCCGCCCTTGTCGACGAGACGACCGACGAGATAGTGGCAGGCGGCGGACTGAAGGGTGGCGTTATCAAATGTGTGGCAGTGGCTGACGGACATAAGGGCGAGGCTGTAGCCAACCAGATTGTGTCGCACCTCATTGCACATGCCAACGCCGACGGACATCAATGCGTGAAACTCTTCACCAAACCGCAAAACCAAAAGATGTTCGAGAGCATGTCGTTCCGACTCCTCGCCGAAGCACCAAAGGCTATACTGATGGAGACGGGCATTGGAGGAATAAAGAGGTATAGTGAAGAGTTGGAAAGTGAAAAGGGAAAAGTGAAAAGTGAAGAATCCAATAGCAAACTTCACCACCTCAACCCCTCAACCCCACACCCGATTATGCCGCAAAGCGGCATAATCATAATGAACTGCAACCCGTTCACGCTCGGCCACCGCTATCTGATAGAGCAGGCGGCGCAACAAGTGGACACATTATATATACTGGTGGTGAGAGAAGACTGCTCGATGTTCGGCTACGACGAACGCAAGGCAATGATTGTCAGGGGAGTGGCGCATATTAATAATGTGGTGGTGTGCGACGGCAGCGAATACTCCATCAGCGCAACCACGTTCCCTACGTACTTCCTGAAGAGTCTTTCGGATGCGTCAGACACTCAGATGACACTCGACATTGACCTATACAGACGACATATAGCTCCGGCACTGGACGCAACGGTGCGTTTCGTGGGAACCGAACCCGACGACCCGCTGACCCGACGCTACAACGAACTGATGAAGAGTATGCTGCCCGACGTGCGCGAGGTGGCACGACTGCAACAGAGTGGGGTAGCGGTGAGCGCATCGAGAGTGCGCAAGGCAATAGTAGAGAATCATCTCGCACTGGCTGCACGGCTCGTTCCGCCAACCACCGTACCTTACATAGTAGCCCACTTGGCAACACGGGCACTGAAGGCAGAACTGAACACCACCCCGAAGCCGGGACTCGTCGACACCCACGACAGCGGAGCACACCGCGACATGGACCATGCATTGATGATGCGCAGCATACGTGCAATGCATCCATACTTCGTCAGGCTCGCCACACTGGGCTATGACAGCCCCAAATTGCCCGCCCACGACGACATAGTAAGCATAGGCTTAGAGGCAGAGAAAGCCATGTTCAAGTCTACCGGAGGCGTAAATACCTACAAGGGAGCGCTCTTCTCGATGGGACTGGCACTCACCGCAGCCACATATATAATAGGTAGAGGCAAAGTGGCAACAACAACTCACGGCAAAGAGTACGTGCCTGGCGACCTGCTTTCTGCCATAATAATACAACTTGCCAATGGTTTCCCCGACACCAGAGGCACACACGGCAGCCAAGCCAAACAAGCAGCCCAGGCTGGAGGCAGTCTGAAGAGTGCGCTCGACAATGCGCGCGAAGGCTACAGCCAGCTCTTCGGCGAATGGCTTCCGTTCTACGAGACACGCATCAAGGGCGACGACTCGTACGTGAAGCACAAGACCCTGCTGCGTATCATGTGCGACCTCGACGATACCAACATCGTATATCGCACCGACTACGACACGATGCTCAACGTGAAGACCCTGGCAAGACACCTGCTTGAGGACTTCTCCGAAGCAGGAATTGACGACTTGAATCGCGATTTCGTTAGTCGTAACATCTCGCCTGGAGGCAGTGCCGACATGCTTGCGCTCGTTGTCTTTTTGTTCGGAATAACGCGAAAAGACTGAATAATTTGCAACAAATATACCGAAAAAGTGTATTTTTAATGCATTTTAGGTGATTTTGTTAACGCAAACAACGTTAAATGATAAATAATTACTAACTTTATATTTTGAAAATCTAAAAACATTGACATTATGGTGGAACTTATCAATCATGGAGTCTATCTCCTCAACGGAAATGAAATCCGCGACAACTATCAGGGCATGACCCCCGATGAGGCCCGCGAGAATACTATCACATACGGCATTTTGCGCTCGCATGATGTCGACGGCGGTAAGGGCAACAAGATGCGCATTCGCTTCGATGCTATGATGTCGCACGACATAACATACGTAGGTATCATTCAGACAGCACGCGCCAGCGGACTCGAGGAGTTCCCGCTGCCTTATGCAATGACCAACTGCCACAACTCACTCTGCGCTGTGGGCGGAACTATCAATGAGGACGACCACGTATTCGGCCTCTCGGCTGCCAAGAAGTATGGCGGTATCTACGTTCCTGCCAACCAGGCTGTCATTCATCAGTATGCACGCGAGATGATGGTGAAGTGTGGCAACATGATACTCGGCTCCGACTCACACACACGCTACGGCTCGTTGGGCAATATGGGTGTAGGCGAAGGAGGCGGCGAGCTTGTCAAGCAGCTTCTCAAGAACACATGGGACATCAACGCTCCTGAGGTGGTATTGGTATGGCTTGAGGGCGCACCTAAGAAGGGTATTGGTCCGCACGACGTTGCCATCTCGCTCGTTAAGGCTACTTTCGAGAGCGGCGTTGTTAAGAACAAGGTGCTTGAGTTTGCCGGTCCTGGCGTCAAGAATCTGCCTATCGACTTCCGTAACGGCATCGACATCATGACCACCGAGACCACTTGCTTGAGCTCAATTTGGATTACCGACGACGAGGTGAAGCACCATTACGAAATACACGAGCGTCCGCAGGACTATCGCGAACTGAAGCCGGGCGACGTGGCTTACTACGACATGATGATACGCATCGACCTCTCTACACAGGAGTCGATGATTGCACTGCCGTTCCATCCGTCGAACGCTGTTACAATCCACGAGCTTCAGGCCGACCCGGTAGGTATACTTACACGCATAGAGGAAGACGCAAAGAAGCGTTTCGGCGATAAGGTGGACGTACATCTTGTTGACAAGGTGGTTGACGGAAAGGTGCAGGCCGACCAGGGTATCATCGCCGGTTGCTCGGGCGGTACATACGACAACCTCGCTGAGGCTGCTGCCATCCTCAAGGGCAAGAACATCGGCAACGACTACTTCACAGCTTCGGCTTATCCGCAGTCGACTCCGGTTTCGATGGCAGTGACACGCGAGGGCATCACAGCCGACTTGATTGAGGCAGGCGTTGTGATGAAGCCCGCATTCTGCGGTCCGTGCTTCGGCGCAGGTGACGTGCCTTCAAATAACGGATTGAGTATACGCCATACAACCCGCAACTTCCCCAACCGTGAGGGATCGAAGCCAGGTCAGGGCCAGCTCTCACTCGTAGCCCTTATGGACGCACGCTCTATCGCAGCTACTGCTGCCAACGGTGGCGTTATCACAGCTGCTACCGACGTTGAGTACGAGAATACACACAAGCCATACGTTTACGACGACAAGATATACAAGTGCCGCGTATACAACGGATTCGGCAAGGCTCGTCCTGAGACCGAACTGCGCTATGGTCCGAACATCAAGGACTGGCCTAAGATGTATCCGATGCAGGAGAACATGCTCGTTGAGCTTGCTGCCGTTATACACGACCCAGTGACAACGACCGATGAGCTTATCCCTTCGGGCGAAACCAGTTCGTATCGCTCTAATCCGTTGAAGCTCTCTGAGTTCGCTCTCTCACGCCGTGTACCTGAATACGTAGGACTGAGCAAGGAGATTCAGAAGCAGGACCTCGCACGCCGTGAGGGCAATGTAAGCGACAATGTGGCTGAGGCATTGAAGGCTGTAGGCGCTACTGCAGAGAACACATCGTTCGGCTCATGCGTATTCGCCAATCGTCCTGGCGACGGTTCGGCACGCGAGCAGGCAGCCAGCTGCCAGAAGGTGCTCGGTGGCGATGCCAACATCTGCTACGAGTATGCTACAAAGCGCTACCGCTCTAACTGTATCAACTGGGGTATCGTTCCGTTCACCATCGCTAAGGATGTTGAATTCAACTACGAACCGGGCGATAAGGTGTTCATTCCTGGTATTCGCGAGGCTATACTCGCAGGCAAGGAGGAGATTGACGCTCAGGTAATCACCAAGGACGGCGTTAAGCCTATACACCTCTACTTCCAGAATCTGACCGCCAACGAGCGCCAGATATTGGCAGACGGATGCTTGATGAATTACTATGCTTCATCGAAGCGATGAAGCAATTAGGAATTTTGAATGTTGAGTTTTGAATTGTCGGATGCCAATTCCAAATTGGATAATTCAAAATCGGCGTAGCCGACAATTCAAAACTCAACATTCAACATTCAAAATTCCTAATTGCCTTTGGCAACAATTCAAAACTCAAAACTCAAAACTCAAAAATCATACTGCTATGGAAAAGAAAATTCAGATGACCACTCCGGTTGTGGAGATGGATGGCGATGAAATGACCCGTATATTGTGGAAGATGATCAAGGATGAGCTTATCCTTCCGTTCGTTGACCTCAAGTCAGAATATTACGACCTCGGACTGGTAAAGCGTGACGAGACTGGCGACCAGATAACAAAGGATGCTGCTGAGGCTACAAAGCGTCTTGGTGTGGCTGTGAAGTGCGCCACCATTACACCTAATCATCAGCGTATGGACGAGTATAAGCTCCATCAGATGTGGAAGAGCCCGAACGGCACTATCCGTTCTATTCTCGACGGTACCGTATTCCGTACTCCTATCACTATCCCGAGCATCCATCCGGCAGTACGCAACTGGGAGAAGCCTATCACCATTGCACGTCATGCATACGGCGACGTATACAAGAGCGTTGAGATTCGCGCTGACGAGCCGGGCGTTGCCAAGCTCGTATTCGACGGCGAAAGCGGCAAGCACGAGGAGGTTGTAGTGCACACATTCAAGGGCGCTGGCGTGCTTCAGGCTATGCACAACACCGACAAGTCTATCCGCTCGTTTGCTCACTCATGCTTCAAGTTTGCGCTTGATACCAACCAGAGCCTCTGGTTCTCGACCAAGGACACCATCTCAAAGAAGTATGACGCACAGTTCAAGATCATCTTCTACGAGGTATTCGAGGAGTATAAGGAAGAGTTTGAGAAGCGCGGATTGGAGTTCTTCTACACTCTCATCGACGACGCTGTGGCTCGTGTTATCCGTTCGAAGGGCGGATTTATCTGGGCATGCAAGAACTATGACGGCGACGTTATGTCGGACATGGTTTCTACAGCATTCGGCTCTTTGGCTATGATGACTTCTGTACTCGTTTCGCCTGACGGCAAGTATGAGTATGAGGCAGCTCACGGTACTGTGACACGTCACTACTACAAGTACTTGAAGGGTGAGGAGACATCTACCAACCCGATGGCTACCATCTTCGCATGGAGCGGCGCATTGCGCAAGCGCGGTGAGATGGACAATCTGCCCGAACTCGTCAACTTCGGCAACCAGCTTGAGGCTGCTTGCTTCGATACACTCAACGAAGGCATTGTGACTAAGGACCTCGCCGGACTTATGGAAGGCGTTACTCCACAGACAAAGACTTCTGCCGGATTCATCGCTGCAATACGCGAGCGTCTGGAGAAGAAGCTTGAGGCTTAAACTGATTGAAGCGAGGGCGTGTCAAAAGTCACATCAGCACGCCCCGAAGGGGCAGAAGCCCATAGTCCAGGGCAACGCCCTGGGTAAAAGTAACCCCAATAACAATGCGCCCTGTAAGGGCAAAAGCGTTAATTATCAATGCTTTTGCCCTT
>CAJJOL010000044.1:0-29548 GCA_905193385.1 uncultured Prevotella sp.
TTAACTCGCTGATATTCAATAAATAAAAGAATTTGTTATGACTCGATACATGAAAGGTGATGTGCTTGGTAATCCCTGATGCTTTTACCCACCGTTCCAAAGGCTTAGATATCCATGAAGGGTCAGGCAGTCCGGCAAACACCAACAGTTCTCCGTCTTTCTTGCGCTCACCGCAAAGCTTGTATGCCTGTGGCGATATAGGCATGTATTCAACGCCCTTGGTCTTCTGCTGAGTGAAATTGAGACGGTACCCACCATTGTATTCTTCAACCTCTGACCATTTAAGCTTTTGAATATCGCTATGTCGCATTCCTGTCAGTGCAGAGAACAAGGCTGCCCGTTTTAGTATATCATCACACGGAGTCTTTGCCAATATATTAAGTTCTTCCAGTGACAGATACTCTCTTCGAGCACTCTGAAACATGATATTTTTAGCCTTGGCAGCAATATCACAATTCAGATAGCCATCCACGAAAGCTTGTTTGAGTGCCGCCTTGAAGATAGAGAAGTACGTCGATGCCGTATTCCTTGAAATAGTTCCTTTCTTAGAACCACCCTGCGGTGCCTTTATCAAGAAGGAACGGAATGCCTCAATATACTTCATGTCAATCTGCGAGAACTGTATGTAGTCACACTTGGCAAACATTGACAACAGTGTGTGCAATCTGCGCCAGTTGACAACTATCGATTCTGACGCAGTTTCCTCTCTTTCTTTGATTAACTTCTCAATATACTCCAGAACATTGCATTTTGAGCGTTCGCTTTGTTCTGCCATTTCCATTTGCTGGTCAGTAAAGAGAGCCATGTTGTCGTACTCTTTTTGACGCAGGACTCGAACGCCATCCGCATAAAGGCAAGTTTCCATATCTTGCTTGGATTTACACTGAATAACGCCATTGTCATCTCGCTTGGGCTTGTACTTTATTCTACCAGCAACGGCTCGCTCGCTTCGTCGTTTATCCCATATAGGGGTAGTAATAGACCTCCTGAGATATTCACGCACTCGTTTGGGTTTGTCATTTCCCGTCTCATAAACAGGATAAGCTTCAAGATAGATGAACCACTCATCTCTCCACTCACTTTTCTTTAATTTGACGGAGACTTTAGTATAATCTAATCTTTTCATAATGGTTTTATATCTTTATAAAGTTTGTCTATTGATTCCTTGTGAGCATACACATAATTACCGATTTGCCGGGTCGGTATTGAGTATTTTCGTATATGAGCATACACGGTGCTGTCATCCAGATGAAATTTCTTGGAAATCTCACCTATTGTATAGCAATCCTCTGGTTCCATGCGGTACATGGTAACTGGTTTCCTTGGCTTGGTGTCAAGCGGAGACTGTCTTAACGGAAACAGATTCATTAGTTCTCCTTTGCATACAAGTCGTATTCCTTTCTCTGGCTCAATGAAGGAAATCTTTTTCATGTAGATGAGCCTATAAATGGTTGAGCGGCTTGCACCAAACATAGCATACGCTTCCGTTATGCTGATATACTCTTTAGACTTGGGCATATTGCTTACAATCTTGTCCAGTTCAAGTTGGCGTTTTTCTTCATCATGCTTACGCTTCCACGCCACCTTGGAGCATTTGGGTGAACAATACCAGGACTCCAAAGTCCTTGCGAAGAACTCTTCTCCGCACACAGGACATTTCCGTACTATCTTATACTTTGCTACTGCCATAATTCATTCATTTTGTAGTTCTTAATATCTATTCTTCTCATCATATCTACTTTTTCTTACAGGTACAAATAAGGTACAGATGTTTATAATAATAACGCAAAGATAGCAATATTATTGTGTACGGCCAAAAACAAGAAAAGCGTGTAACTCATTGAGCTACACGCTTTCCATTTGATATTGTATTCTTATTTCTCTATGTGCTTATTTCACCTCCTCGAAGTCTGCATCCTGGATTGTCTCGTCGCTCTTAGCGTCGTTGCCAGCCTGCTGAGCACCTGCCTGAGCATTTGCACCCGGCTGTGCGCCACCCTGATACATCTGTGCAGAAGCAGCCTGCATTACGTTATTGAGGTTGGCGATGGCTGAGTCGATAGCTGCAACGTCGGCTGCCTTGTGAGCGTCCTTGAGCTGCTGGAGAGCCTGCTCGATGCCCGGCTTCTTGTCTGCAGGAATCTTGTCACCGTTGTCCTTGAGGAAGTTCTCGGTGGTGAAGATCATAGAGTCAGCCTGATTGAGCTTGTCGATCTTCTCGCGCTCAGCCTTATCAGAAGCAGCGTTCTGCTCTGCCTCAGCCTTCATGCGGTCGATTTCCTCCTTGCTGAGGCCTGAAGAAGCCTCGATACGGATGGCCTGCTCCTTGCCTGTAGCCTTATCCTTAGCCGATACGTTGAGGATACCGTTGGCGTCGATATCGAACGTAACCTCAATCTGAGGAACACCACGGCGAGCCGGTGCAATACCCTCAAGGTTGAACTGGCCGATTGACTTGTTCTGTGCAGCCATCGGACGCTCGCCCTGGAGTACGTGGATAGTTACGGCTGTCTGGTTGTCAACGGCTGTTGAGAATACCTCGCTCTTCTTAGCAGGGATAGTTGTGTTAGCGTCGATGAGCTTTGTCATTACGCCACCCATTGTCTCGATACCGAGAGTAAGCGGAGTAACGTCGAGCAATACGATGTCGCCCACACCGCTCTCCTTATTGAGAATAGCACCCTGGATAGAAGCACCAACGGCTACAACCTCATCAGGGTTAACACCCTTTGAAGGCTCCTTGCCGAAGTAGTTCTTAACGAGAGTCTGAACGGCAGGTATACGGCTTGAACCACCTACGAGTATAACCTCGTCGATATCTGAAGTCTGGAGCTTTGCGTCGCGCATAGCGTTCTGGCAAGGTACAAGACATGCCTGGATAAGGTTGTGGGCAAGCTGCTCGAACTGTGAACGGGTCAGAGTCTTAACCAAGTGCTTGGGCACACCGCCCTCGGCTGAGATATACGGAAGGTTGATTTCGGTAGAAGTTGTGCTTGACAACTCGATCTTAGCCTTCTCGGCAGCCTCCTTAAGGCGCTGCATAGCCATCGGATCCTTAGAAAGATCAATGCCTTCATCGGCCTTGAAGCCCTGTACGAGCCAGTCGATGATTACCTGGTCGAAGTCGTCGCCACCGAGGTGAGTATCACCGTTGGTAGAGAGAACCTCAAACACACCACCACCGAACTCGAGGATTGAGATATCGAATGTACCGCCACCGAGGTCGAATACGGCAATCTTCATATCCTTGTTGGCCTTGTCTACGCCGTAAGCAAGAGCTGCTGCTGTAGGCTCGTTCACGATACGGCGAACGTTAAGACCTGCAATCTGACCAGCTTCCTTAGTAGCCTGACGCTGAGAGTCAGAGAAGTAAGCCGGAACTGTGATGACTGCGTCTGTCACTTCTTGTCCGAGATAGTCCTCAGCGGTCTTCTTCATCTTCTGAAGCACCATTGCCGAGATCTCCTGCGGAGTATACTTGCGGCCGTCGATGTCAACGCGTGGGTAGCCACCTTCGTTAACTACAGAGAACGGAACGCGTGTAACCTCCTTAGCGCACTGCTCATAGGTCTCACCCATGAAGCGCTTGATAGAATATACGGTGTTCTTCGGGTTGGTGATAGCCTGACGCTTTGCAGGGTCGCCTACCTTACGCTCACCGTCCTTTACGAATCCAACGATTGAAGGAGTTGTACGCTTGCCTTCGCTGTTGGCGATTACTACAGGTTCGTTGCCCTCAAATACGGCAACACATGAGTTTGTAGTACCTAAGTCGATTCCAATGATCTTTCCCATAATTGTATCTTTTTTTATTTTTATTCTGATTTATAAATTTGTTGATTGATTGAACTTGCGTTCGCCGTATAATATACAAATGCTGTGCCAAAAACCTTGATGCTGAGTTTAGGATGACATTTTAGTGGCTTTAAACTCTGTCAATATGGCACAGGGAAGTAAAAAGGAAAGATTTATATGACATTTTTTGCAAAACGATATAAATTAAGTACTTTTGCAAAACTATTATTCACGTGCGAATGGAAAACCTTATCACAATATGAGATTTACACCTTATTATATATTATATGCTCTGCTTGCTTTCCTGGCATTGCCCATGTCGGTGCAAGCGGAGGTGCAATCTTCCGACTCGTCAGCCACCCGTCACTTCGTACATCAATTGATGTTCGACTATCGTCCGGGTGCAATTCTTCACACCAACGACTTTCTGCGTGGCAAGAACCCCGAAGTTCGCACCATGAACCACGATATGGGTTATTACCTTAAGTATGCCTTCTCCGCCCCCGAGGACAGCGAGCAGGCAAGCATTTATCGTGATGCCTATCAAGGAGTGGGCATCGGATGGAACGAGTTCAACCCCCAGTTGGGCAATCCCGTGTCTGTTTTTATACTGCAAGGAGCGCGCATAGCGAGCCTTAGCGACAGGCTTTCGCTCAACTACGAGTGGAATCTCGGACTCACCTTCGGGTGGAATCCGTATGATGCCGAATCTAATCCCGACAACAAGCTGATCGGTTCGCGCGTGACGGCATACATCGGTCTCGACATGTATATGCGATGGATAGCGTCGCGCCATGTCGACATCAACCTCGGATTCAACGTTACGCATTACTCCAACGGCAACACCCAGTTTCCCAACCTTGGACTTAACACCGTGGCATTGCGTATAGGTGCAGCCTATTACATCAACCGTCACACGCCGCGCCTGCTCTATCGCCACACGCATGTGCCACCGGTGCGCCACGACATCACCTACGACCTCATCCTATACGGCGCCTGGCATCAGCGGGGATTCTACGACTACGACGGCAACGCATACATATTTCCCGAGAAGTTTGCCGTGGCTGGATTCAACTTCAATCCGATGTACCGCTTCAACCACTGGCTCAAGGCGGGCATCTCGCTCGACGGCACCTACGACCGCAGCTCCAACATCGTCATAGGTGACAATCCTACTGACGAAACTATCGTTCCGCTATACTCCCGACCGCATTCGGCGTGGCGCCAGATGGCACTCGGAGCGTCGGCACGTGTGGAATTCTGCATGCCCTATTTTGCCATCAACTTCGGCATGGGCAGCAACTTTCTCAACGCCACCGACGACTTTCACGGCATATACGAGCTGCTGGCGCTTAAGCTGAACATCACCCGACGCTTGCTGTTGCACGTAGGCTACACGCTCAACGACTTCCACAGGCCCCGCCACCTTATGCTTGGCGTGGGCTGGCGTTTCGGATGTCTCGGTCGGTCATAGCCGCAACGCACGAGTCCGACCATACATTCTCAGCCGTCTCAATCATGTCGAGCACGGTGAACACTGGCAGGATGATGCCCATGATGGCTATCGGTGCGCCCACACCCGACATGAGCGAGAGCGTAAGGAAGTAGCATCCCATAGGCACACCGGCGTTGCCGATAGCTGCCACCACCGATATGAAGAGCCACATAATCATCGTGCCCCACGTAATCTCCACTCCGCCGTTCTGCATCACGAACAGCGACGTGACGAAGATGAACGCCGCGCAGCCGTTCATGTTTATAGTTGTGCAGATGGGCAGCACGAATCGTGCCACACGACTGTCAACGCCCAGACGCTCCTCGGCGCTCTGGATGGTGACGGGCAGCGTAGCCGCCGAACTCTTGGTGAACAATGCCATGAGCACAGCCGGAGTCATGGCGCGAGCCACGCGTATAGGGTTCAGTCCGCGAGCCATGAGGAACAGTGGTAGCACCACGCAGAACTGCAGCAGATTGCCGCCCAATATCACAGCCACATACTTGCCTATCGACGTTACGACCGTGCCAGCCGTCACCTCAGCCGACAGCTGTGCTGCAAACGCCACGATGCCAATCGGCAGTATGTCGATGAGCCAATGGATGAGCGTAGACACAAGATTCTGCAGTCCGTTGAGTCCGTTCATCAGCGTGCGCTTGCTGTCCGTCTCGGGCATACGTGCCAGAGCGATGCCTACAGCCACAGCTATGAGCAGCAGCGAGAGCACATTGCCCTCAACCAGCGGGCGCAGCACATTGTCGGGCACAATGCCGATGATGTAGTCCATGTACGAAGCGTCGCCCAGTTCCTGCTTCACCGAGTCGATGCCAGTGTCGCCCTGGATGGCGTCAAGCGGCAGATTGTCGGGCGCGATGAACCTATAGAGCAGCATGCCCACAGCCGCAGCAGCCACCGTAGTGAGCAGCGTGTATGTAAGCGTGTGGCGGAATATGCGGCCCGTATCCTTCTGCGTGCCGAACCGTGCGAGCGTAGTTGTGACGGCAAGGGCTATAGTCGGTATAGCCACAAACTGAAAAAGGCGTGTGTAAATGGTAGCCACGAAGTTGGTGACGCTGTCGATCCATCCCACACCAAGCATTCCGAGCAACGTACCGATGACAAGCGCTCCGAGCCACAACCAGAAGTTCTGCGACTCAGCGCAACTGTGCTGAGCCATCTCTTTTTTATTATCCATTTTCTATTCTTTTTACTGCTTTAATGGGTATAAGATCCCGTCCGTTTCCAAATGTAGTCCTTTTGGCTTCCAAAAGGAGTCCTTTTACCGTGCAAAAGGAGTCCTTTTACACCTCAAAAGGGGCCCTTTTACAATGCAAAAGGAGTCCTTTTGCAAGGCGGTGACACCACGTCAGGAATTTCCAAGGATTTATATCCCTTACGTTATGTTAGCATTATTGCTGAGAATGGATGCAAAATTACAAAACTGTCGTCATTCTTGCAATAGTCTGAATTTGGTATTTTCGCTACGAAACCTATGATTTTTCATCGGAAAAGGCTAACTTTGTAAGCGTAAAGTACATTGAGCGTGCTTGCATCAGATTAACCGACAATAACTGACATTTACTAAAACCCAATCAATAATGAATAAAAACAGACTAACTGTCGCATTGTGCGCACTCGCCATGACCGCCCTCACCGCCAGCGCACAGAAGACAAAGAAAGCCGACCTTTTCCCACTCGGCAATTACGAAGAACTTACCGACACCAAGCCGCACGACTCCGACGCTGCATGGGCTAAGCTCGTTCAGCCCACCCAACTGAGCTGGGCGTCGATCGACACACGCTACCGCCGCCTCGACATTCCGAAGGTGAAGCAGCAGAACATGGTAAGCCTGAAGGCATGGCGTGGCGAACGTGTCAACGCACAGGCCCTCTTATGGACCAATGTCGACCTCGACGACGTGCAGATAACGGTCAGCGACCTGCGCTCGGGCAATTCCGTCATACCCTCGTCGGTACTCCGCACCAACTTCGTGCGCTACGTCATGACCGACGAACTCAACAAGGACGGTAGCGGATGCGGCTATCGCAATCCTGCCGACTGGGACTCGTCGGTAGTGGCAGACGTGCTCGACATCAACAAGACATTGCCCGTGCGCCGCAACACTACGCAGCCTATATGGGCTAATGTATGGGTGCCGCAGGACGCAAAGCCCGGTAATTACACAGCACAGATTACCGTGAGCGGCAAGAATCTGAAGCCTATGTCGCTGCAGCTCAAGTTGCAGGTCATCAACCGCACGCTGCCCGCACCGCAGCAGTGGACCACCAATCTCGACCTCTGGCAGAACCCTTACTCAGTGGCACGATACTATAAGGTGCCCCTCTGGAGCAAGGCGCACTTCGACGCAATGCGCCCCATCATGAAGATGCTTGCCGATGCCGGACAGTACAGCATCACCACCAGCATCATGCACAAGCCCTGGAACGGACAGACCGAGGACCATTACGACTCGATGGTGACACGCATCAAGCACATCGACGGCACGTGGACGTTCGATTATGCCGTCTTCGACCGCTACGTGGAGTTTATGATGAACGATGTCGGCATAAACCGGCTCATCGCCTGCTACACCATGATACCCTGGGACCTGCGCTTCGACTACTACGACGAGGCTACCAACCGCATGAAGTTTGTCAAGGCAAAGCCCGGCGACAATGCTTACACCGAATACTGGGGCACATTCCTGCGCGACTTTGCCCGTCATCTGCGCCAGAAGGGATGGTTTGACAAGACCTGCATAGCCATGGACGAACGCCCGATGAAGGACATGCAGGCTGCAATAAAGGTGATAAAGGATGCCGACAAGGACTATAAAATCTCGCTCGCCGGCATATATCACGATGAGATTGAGCGCGACCTGTATTATTATTGCATAGCCTACGGCAACGATTTCCCGCCCGAAGTGCTGGCTCGCAGACGTGCCGAGGGCAAGATAAGCACCTACTACACATGCTGCACCGAGGGATTTCCTAATACATTCACATTCTCGCCACCTGCCGAGGCGGCATGGATGGCTGTGCACGCATTGGGCGGCGACTACGACGGCTACCTGCGTTGGTCGTACAACAGTTGGACGCGCGACCCGCTGCGCGACTCACGTTTCCGCTCATGGGCAGCCGGCGACACCTATTGCATCTATCCCGGTCCGCGTTCGAGCATACGTTTTGAACGACTGATTCAGGGTCTGCAGATTTGCGAAAAAATCGTTCAGCTGCGCAAGGAATATACACGCACCGGACAAAAGGCAAAGTTGCAGAAGCTGAACAAAATGGTCAAGAAGTTCACACCGCAAGTTGTGCCAGCCAGCAAACGCGCCTTGGCAGCGCCGATGGTGGAGGAAATTGAGCAATTGCTCAATTGATTAAAAAATGAGAGTTGAAAGTTGAGAATTGAGAGTTATGATTACCTTTTTAAAACATCGTAATTACGATGATATTGTATATAACATTGTATATAGCATATCATAACTCTCAACTTTCAACTTTCAACTCTCAACTATTGAGATTCTCAACTTTTTATTAGATGAAAATGTACTTCATCACAAACAGCACCGCAAGTATATAGAGCGTGATGTTGAGCTTCTTGAAGTTGCCGCAAATGACATTGATGGCAACATAAGAGATAACACCGCACAGAATACCGTCAGATATGCTGTATGCCAGAGGCATCATGACGATTGTAATGAATGCCGGGATAGACTCAGCCAAGTCGTCGAGGTCGATATCCTTGATTGGCGACAGCATGAACAGACCCACGATGACGAGCACCGGTGTAGTAGCAGCAGCCGGAATCGAAAGGAATACCGGAGCGAAGAACAATGCTATGACAAAGCACATAGCCGTTGCAAAGGCTGTAAGACCCGTACGGCCGCCCTGGGCAACGCCCGATGCACTCTCAACGTACGTAGTCGTGGTGCTGGCACCGAGACAAGCGCCGGTCATAGTGGCAATGGCGTCTGCCATGAATGCCTTGTTCAGTCCCGGTATGCGGCCGTCCTTCTGCATCATTCCCGCCTTGGTGCATACGCCTACGAGCGTGCCCATGGTGTCGAACATGTCGATGAAGAGGAATGTGAACACCACAATAAGCATATCAATAGTAAAGATATGGTGGAATTCGAACTTACAGAATATAGGCGCAATCGACGGAGGTGTGTCGATAATGCCGTTGAAATTCGTTATGCCCATAGGTATACCGATGAGCGCAGTGGCAAGAATGCCGATGAGCAGCGAGCCCGGCACCTTCTTGATTACAAGTACTGAGGTGATGATAATACCAATTACACCGAGTAGGGCAGAGCCGCCTGTCAGCTTGCCGATGGTCACGAATGTGGCTGAATTCTCAACGATGATGCCGGCGTTCTTGAGTCCGATGAAGGCGATGAAGAGTCCAATGCCCGCACCGATGGCTCGCTTGAGCGTTGTGGGGATAGCGTCGACGATGAGAGTACGTATCTTCGTCACGGTCATCAGCACAAAGAGGAATCCCTCAATGAGAATGGCTGTCAACGCAAACTGCCACGAGTAGCCCATAGTGAGGCACACGGTGAACACGAAGAAGGCGTTCAGTCCCATGCCCGGAGCAAGTCCGAAAGGCTTCTTGGCGTATATCGACATTATGAGTGTGCCGACAATGGCAGCCAAGGCTGTTGATGTGAACACGGCATTGGTGTCCATGCCCTGCGATGCAAGGTTGGAGAAGATGCTCGGATTGACAGCGAGAATATACGCCATGGTGAGGAATGTGGTCACGCCGGCCATTATCTCGGTGCGGATGTTGTGCTTCTTGGGGTCGAAGCCAAAGAGTTTTGAAAGCATAGTCTTATCGTTATTAAAAACCTTTTTACTCTTTTACCTTTTTACTTTTTTACCTTTTTCCCTTTTTACTTTTAGGTTCAGGCTTAGAAGTCCCACTTCACGCCAAGGCAGGGACGGCACTTGAATCCGCCGGTAGAACCGAAGTTGTTAGACAGCTCAATCTCTGTACCGAGGCTGAGGTTGTCTACACCGAAGTGTTGGCCTACGTTATACCACAGCTGAGGCTCTGTAATGAATACGGTAGACTTCTTGTCTGCAGTGCCGTCTTCACGGAAATCAACGAGATGGTCTTCCCACCAGAAGTCGGCAAAACCGTTAAACTTCAATCCCTTCACGCCGAAAAGGTCGTTCATAGCCCATACTGCTGTGAACTGCATAGGAACGTTAGAGTCCTTCTCCTTGATGTTCTTGTAGAGAGCCTTGAGGTTGAGCGTGTTCTTGAAGTCCTTGGTGTGCATGAAGTAGTCGACACCTGCGAGCCACGCATTGTTGATAGGATAAGAAGCAGTGATACCACCGTTGTACTCTACTTGGAGCGAAAGGTTCTTGATAGCTGAGTTCTGCCAGAAGTTAAGGCAGCGTGCTATCTCGAAGTAAGTGCCACCAGGAGCCAAGTTCGGACCTGCAACGTGCTGGTCGTAGTTGAAGTCGTGGTCGATGAAGAAGTAGGTGTTGCCCCACTTGTCCTGCTTGAACATCTCAAGCGTGAGGGTTACGAACTTGCGGTCAGAGCCGAAATCATAAAACAACTGTGCGTTTACCTGTGCTTTGGCCTTGGCCGGTGCAATGAACATGATGGCAAGAATGGCCATCACGAGAGTCAATTTGTTGGCTTTCATTGAATTGTTATTTAAAATTGTTGTTGCAAAATTAGACATAATTTTTGAAATATTAAGCCTTCAACGTCCTAATAATGTACATTAATATACAATTATACGTGGCTCGGGATAAATTTCGGGTAAAAATGTGTAATTTTGCAATTAGAAACCAAACAAACGAATGAAATTATACACTGATGCCGAACTGGCACAAATCCTTGACAAGAACATATTTCACCGCATAGGCGAGGTGGCTGACGAATTGGGCGTAGAGTGCTATCTCGTAGGCGGATATGTGCGCGACATTTTCCTCGAACGTCCCACCAACGACATTGATGTAGTGGTGGTGGGAAGCGGTATCGATGTGGCAACAGCACTGCAGCACAAATTGGGAAAGAACCCGAAGACGGGCAGATGGCGCGCCCATCTGGCTGTATATCGCAACTTCGGCACGGCGCAGGTGAAGTATCACGACACCGAAGTGGAGTTTGTAGGCGCACGACGCGAGAGCTATGACCGCTCGTCGCGCAAACCTATCGTCGAAGACGGAACCCTGGAAGACGACCAGAACCGTCGCGACTTCACCATCAACGCTATGGCTGTATGCCTCAATCACGACCGTTTCGGCGAATTGGTCGACCCCTTCGACGGCATTTACGACCTTGAGGACGGCATAATACGCACTCCGCTCGACCCCGACATCACCTTCTCCGACGATCCGCTACGCATGATGCGCTGCGTAAGGTTCTCCGCCCAGCTGCGGTTCTACATCGACGACGAGACGTTTGAGGCTCTCGGACGCAATGCCGAGCGCATAAAGATAGTGAGCGGCGAGCGTATTGCCGACGAACTCAACAAGATAATGCGCACCCCACAACCCAGTCGTGGATTCGTGGAGTTGCAGCGTTGCGGACTGTTGCAGCTCATCATTCCCGAACTCTCGGCTCTCGACGTGGTGGAGACACGCAACGGACGCGCCCACAAGAACAACTTCTACCATACGCTTGAGGTTGTAGACAATGTGGCAAAGCATAGCGACAACCTTTGGCTCAGATGGGCAGCGCTGTTTCACGACATAGGCAAACCTAAGTCAAAGCGCTGGGAACCCGCCATAGGATGGACGTTCCACAATCACAACTATCTTGGTGCTAAGATGATACCGGGCATTTTCCGCCGTATGAAACTGCCCATGGATGCCAAGATGAAGTATGTAGAAAAGCTCGTCGACCTGCACATGCGCCCCATCGCAATAGCTGATGAGGAGGTGACGGATTCTGCCGTTCGCCGACTGATGAACGATGCCGGCGACGACATCGACGACCTTATGACGCTTTGCGAGGCTGACATCACGTCGAAGAACGAGGTGCGCAAGAAGCAGTTTGCTGAAAACTTCCGTATGGTACGCGTGAAACTTGCCGACCTGAAGGAGCGCGACTACAAGCGATTGCTGCAACCCGTAATCGACGGCAACGAAATAATGCAGCTCTTCAATATGCAGCCCTGCCGCGAGGTGGGACTCCTTAAGCAATATCTTAAGGATGCGGTGCTCGACAATAGGGTGCCCAACGAGCGCGAACCGCTTATGCAACTGCTCGTGGCGAAAGCCAAGGAAATGGGGCTTGAATTGAGATAATCCAAAACGAAAAGTAGGAGGCTATGGCGTCCCCGTCATAGCCTGAGCAGTTGGTTGGCGCATTACTAAATTAGTAATATAATGTGCTTTTTTGATTGCTCAGGCTATGGCTGGGACGCCATAGCCTCCTACGGTTTTTGACTGTTATATATTATAATGTGTCACTCTACATCATTTATGTGTCACTCCATATCATTTATGTGTCACTCCATATAATCGTTGCTACCAAATTCATGGACAATTCGTGATAATTCGTGACCCGAAAAAGCCTACAAATTATTCTTCTTCATGCTCTGCTGCCTACGGTATTCTGTAGGCGACACTCCGAGATGACTCTTTGTGAACTTTCCGAAGAACGAGAGGTTGGGGAATTCCAATATGTCTGCAATCTCCTTTATCGACATATTCGAGTGACTCAGATAGCGTTCGATGCTCTTCACCGTCGACTGGTGAATCCATTCCAGTGCCGTCTTGCCCGTCACCGTCTTCGACACGAACGACAGATACTTTGGCGTTATGCACAGTTCGTCGGCATAACGTTTCACCGAGCGCACCTTGCCTTCATTGGCCGAGAGCAGATCGGCAAACTTACGGAACAGCAGATTGGCCTGCTTTGTCTCGCCGCCGTCGTGCGAATACTGCACATGCGGAGCAATGATGGCAAACAGCTCGTACATAGCACACTGGAATAGGCTGTGCATTATCTCCTTGTGGAAGTAGCCGTGGGGCGACTTTATCTTATGCGCAATAATCGAGTAATACTTCGTGATGAGAGCCTGGCGCTCGTTGTCGAGACTGATAACGGGATTTGTGGCAACATATCCTATAAGGTCGAGCACGTCGCGGTTGATGCGCATGTTGCGTTCGGCAGCCGCATACGACAGTCCGAATATCCTCGACTCAAAGTCGGGCGAAATCATATAGTTGCTATACACATTGTTGGGCAGTCCTATCATCACCTCGCCAGCCTTGGCGGTGTATGTCTTTCCGTTGACGTCGCACTGCATACGACCCTTGACACAGTAAACCATCATAATCATGTCAAGCTTTACTGAGCCGTCTACCGACTTGCCTCCGAGATGCTCGAATATGACAATGTCGCCGTCGGAATAGTCAGCCACACCCCTTTCGAGGATGTAGTCGAGGCCGATTTTCTGTGCAGAGTTGTTGTTGATGTCCATATATGTTCCTCCTATATGTTTCTGTTATAACTATCGTTCCATTTGTTTTCAACTACAAAGTTACTTGTTTTTACGTAAAAAAGAATAATATAGATGTCAGTTTTTATGTTATAATTTTCCTTTTGTGGAAAATATTATGTGTCACGATTATACAATTCGACCTATTAGACAATCTTTGTCGGAAGCAGAAAGAAATACGCAAAATACTCGAAAATAACATTTTAACGCCATTTTTGTTGACAAAAGACTCACAAATGTAAGTTGTTTATAATAAAAATTGTAACTTTGCAACCAAATTTCAGGAATAAGTTAACAAACAAATAAACATACAAGACATGAATGTAGCAATTGTTGGAGCGAGCGGAGCAGTAGGACAGGAGTTCCTTCGCATACTCGCAGAGAGAGAATTTCCAATTGACAACCTTGTGCTGTTCGGCTCAAAACGTTCTGCCGGAAAGAAATATACCTTCAAGGGCAAGGAGTATGAAGTGAAGCTCCTTCAGCACAACGACGACTTCAAGGACATCGACGTAGCCTTCACATCGGCTGGCGGTGGCACATCTAAGGAATTTGCCGACACCATCACCAAGTACGGTGCAGTCATGATTGACAACTCGTCGGCATTCCGTATGTGCGACGATGTGCCTCTGGTAGTGCCCGAGTGCAACGCCGAGGATGCCCTCAACCGTCCGCGCAACATCATTGCCAACCCAAACTGTACTACTATCATGATGGTAGTGGTGCTCAAGCCGCTTGAGGCTATTAGCCATATCAAGCGCATCCACATCGCAAGCTATCAGAGCGCAAGCGGTGCCGGCGCAGCTGCCATGGCCGAATTGCAGCAGGAATACAAGGAACTCGTCAACAACGAGCCTGTTACTGTAAGCAAGTTCCCCCACCAGCTCGCCTACAACGTGATTCCTCAGATTGACGTGTTCACCGACAACGGCTACACCAAGGAGGAGATGAAGATGTTCAACGAGACCCGCAAGATTATGCACAGCGACGTGCGCTGCTCGGCTATGTGTGTTCGCGTAAGCTCATTGCGCTCACATTCTGAGTCGGTATGGATTGAGACCGAAAGCCCCATCAGCGTCGAGGAGGCTCAGAAGGCTATCGCTGCCGCTCCTGGATGTACGCTGAAGGACGATCCAGCCAACCTCGTTTATCCTATGCCGCTTGAGACAGCCGGCAAGGACGACGTATACGTTGGACGCATACGCAAGGACCTCGCCGACGACTGCGGACTCACATTCTGGCTCTCAGGCGACCAGATTCGCAAGGGTGCTGCACTCAATGCAGTACAGATTGCCGAGTATCTGCACAGCGTAGGACAAATCTAAACAGGGCGGCTGGAGTCGCTCTTGAAGTACGATATTTGTATTTCTAACCGCCCAAAACTGCGAGTTGAACGCACAAAGAAGTCTTTAGCCCGAAATTCGTGAGTTTTGCGCGTGCAGCATTATGTCGTTATGACACAGCGCGTTACGTGCCGTATGGGTGCGGATGTGCAATTTCAATAAACATAAAAGGAGTCCTTTTCGTAGCAAAAGGGCTCCTTTTTCGTTATAATTAAGCCTTCGTTGCATATCAAAAGTTGTCCTTTTGCCATGCAAAACGACCCCTTCTGCCATGCAAAAGGGGCTTTGTTGGTTGAAAACGGGGCTGCCGCCACCCTCAAAACCGATAAAACCGACTCTCGTAAACTCTAGAATCGATTTTTTGTTTGTAACGATTTTTTACTGCATGTACAATATTTGCATCATGCATAATGGCACTCGAAGCCTGCTGTATGCGCTGTTTAAAAATAGCAAAAAAAAGTTGACAGCATATCTGCATTCGCCAAATTATATGTATCTTTATGCTGACAAAACAAACAGGTTCGTTGAATAAATTTTAAACTAATATATAATATGTATACTTTTGCGTTGCTAAAAACAACCAAGATGAACTATCGCAAGGAACATATCATATACACTATGATGTGGATAGCATTGTACCTTTCGCCGCTTATGAGTATTTACATACGCATGTCGGTCAATCCTCATATAGTTTTTTCATGGGATGAGATAATAAACGCATGGGTATTCAATACCGTGTGGATTATACTGTTTGCCATACACAACTTTCTGCTTGTGCCTTTGCTTATCATCAAGCGTCGCACAGGACTCTACGCGGCATTGGTAGTGGCGCTGCTCGTTGCCACAATGTTTACCCTCAGCGCCATTCGACCCTCACACAGAAAGATGCGCCATGCTACCCAAAGCTATGAATGTTGCGAGTACGGCTGTATGGATGCCCAGATGATTCCGCCTAAGCAGCAAACATTCTCAATGAGAGAAGACGCTCCGCTTGTAATGTTCGGACCGGGCGAGGTGGTGGCTTTCTTCGGCGGACTGCTGCTTATGGGCATGAATCTCGGCGTGAAGCTCTACTTCAGGTCGCAGGAAGCTACAAAGGCTATAGCGCAGATAGAGAAGCACGCCCTCGAACGGCAGTTGCAATACCTTAAGTATCAGGTCAATCCGCACTTCCTGATGAATACGCTCAACAACATACACGCTCTTGTCGACATCGACCCCGAGCGTGCCAAGGCTTCGATAGTCGAACTCTCGAAGCTGATGCGCTATGTACTGTACGAGGGAAACAACAAGCTCACGTCGCTCTCGCGCGAGGTTCAGTTCCTGCACAACTATGTCAGGCTTATGTCGATGCGCTATTCGGGCAATGTACGCATCTCGCTCGACGTGCCGGAGACATTGCCCGACAGCATGCTGCCGCCGCTACTGCTTGTCATCTTCGTCGAGAATGCCTTCAAGCATGGCATAAGCTATCGCAACAAGTCGTTCGTTGAGATAAGCCTGAAGCCCCAAGCCGACCGCCTGCTGTTCGACTGCCGCAACAGCCGTCAGCAAAATACGCAAGACGAAAACATGAAGGGAGGCGTCGGGCTGAGCAACGTGCGCCGCCGACTCGACCTGCTCTTCCCCGGTAATTACACATTAGACATAAAGGAACAAGAAGATACGTACGCCGTACATCTGGACATACCGCTTACCAATTGACAAGCTTATAGCCAAACAGTCAAATTCATAACAATGATCAAGACTCTCGTTATCGACGACGAGCCGCTCGCATTGCAGCAGCTCGCAGCTTACGTCAGGAAGATACCTTTTCTCGACCTTGTAGCCGAATGTCAAAGTGCCATCGAGGCACGCGACATAATAAACAATGAAAGAATTGACGCCATCTTTGTCGATATCAATATGCCCGACATGAATGGCATGGACTTTGTGCGCTCGCTGGCAGCGCCGCCGCTTGTGGTTTTCACTACGGCTTATTCGGAATATGCGGTGGACGGATTCAAGGTTGATGCCGTCGACTATCTGCTCAAGCCTTTCGGACTCGACGACTTCAAGCGTGCTGCCATGCGTGTGAAGCACCGCTTCGAACTCGAAAATCCTACTACTGCCGAGCCTACCGACTATAATGCAGCTGTCAATGCAGCCCCGTCGGTATCTGACGCAAGTTCTGCCGTTCACAGTGGAGTATCTTCCGACGACGAGTCGATATTCCTCAAGACCGAGCATCGAATCGTAAGGGTCGACATTGCCGACATACGCTACATCGAGGGAATGTCCGAGTATCTGAAGGTTCACATCGAGGGCCAGCACCCCATAGTCATGCTGTTCAGCATGAAGAAGATGGAAGAGCGGTTGCCCAGCCACTTCCTGCGCATACACCGGTCATATATTGTCAATATGAGGCATGTACAGGAAGTGACCAAGAACCGCATCGTGATGGATCCGGACACCTATCTGCCCATAGGAGATATGTATAAGGAGCCGCTTTCGGCTTATCTCGCCGACAAATACTTCGGACGCTAAGGCCTCAGTACGGCACCCTCCTGGCGCTTTCCGTCCATCATTATCTTCAGCGGGCGGGCAAAACGCACTACGCGCACATGTTCGGTCTCCATCACCGAGGGCATTGCGTCGAGCTCGCTCTTGCAGAAGAATCCTTCACCACGGTTCTCGTCGATGGTGAAGTAGCCCACGCCAAACGACGTGAGGTTCTGGAAGAAGTGCGTACCTTGGCTCGGGTCGACACGATAGTTCTTCAGAGCCACTTCCACTATTACGCGTGCTGCCGATATGTGGGGCCACTTTACGGGTATTCCGAGCCATGAGTCGCTCGAACCCCAGCGTCCCGGTCCTACAAGCACGTAGTTTGTGCCGCTGTCAAGATACGTTTTGTTTATCTTTTCTATTTCGCGTGCTATCATTGGATTGTCCGATGCCGTGAAGCGGTCGTCGGTTTTCACATACACTATATCCGTAACGTCTTCCGTAACGCCGTGTCCCAGCGAGTTGTGCGAGCGCAGAATGCAGTCGGCATCGGGCACGGCCGCCACATCTTCGTCAAGCATTTGCTTGGAGTCGACGATGGGTCGTATCTGCAGCAGATACAGCGCTCCCTTGCGGTCGGAGTTGATGTTGCACGCAAACTCTATTTCTACGGGGCGACGCATCGACTCAGCTCCATACTTCATCGACAACTGTAGCAGCTGTGGCAGAGGAAAAACGCCGTGCTGCAACACCGAGGCGAAGGTTATCACCTTGCGCCCGCCGTCGTATATTCCGTCGCGTATCACCTGGTCGTATGGGTCGTAGGTCGAGGCAATGTAGTTGAGCGAGTTGTCGTGTTCGGCCTCCTTCACCTTCAGATTAAGTATGTTGAATCCGTCGTCCACCTTGAAGTCGTTGCCCACGTGGCGAGTGTCCAGGGCGTAGAAGCGTGTCTGTGTCTCGCGCAGAGCCGTGTCCAGCTCGCTGGTCTGCAATATCTGGTTGGGATGATAGGGCGAAACGCGCAGCGTCTGACCTCCGTCCACAATGTATTTGCCCAATCCTAAGGCAAGTGAAGCTATGCCGTCTTCGGCACGTTCGTCACCGATAGGGTAGTAGTTGAGCGATCGCAGCACACCCGATATATTGGGATAGTAGCGTCCGTCATACTGCTTGCCCACCACTTCTTGCAGAATCACAGCCATCTTCTCCTGGTCTATCACGTTGCTTGTAGCCGTCATGTACGCCTTCGAGTCCTTATAGTATACCGATGCGTACACACCCTTGATGGCACACGCCAACATCTCGAGCATGGCATACTTGTCCTCAAGATACGGAATCATATATGTGGAGTATATTCCTGCAAAAGGCTGATAGTGGGCATCTTCGAGCAGCGAGCTCGAACGTATGGCTATAGGACACTTCACCGCCTCAAAGAAGGTGAAGAAGTCGGCTATCAGCGAGTCGGGCAACTGTGCGTGCAGGAAGTGGCGCAGTATCTCGTCGTCCGAAGCGTCGCTCAGGGCTATCTGATACAGGTTGTTCTGCTCCATGAATTGGTCGAACACGTCGGTGCAGAGCACCACGGTCTTGGGTATCTGCACGCTCGCTCCGGCAAACGTATTGAAGTCGGGATGAGTCTTGATGATGTTGTCGAGGAATGCCAGACCGCGTCCCTTGCCTCCCAACGAACCTTCGCCTATGCGTGCAAAGTGCGAGTAGGCGTCAAATTTCATGCGGTCGAACACAGCCACTACGCCCAGATTCTTCATGTGGCGATACTGCACGATGGCGTCGAATATGATTTCGCGGTGGGCGGTGATGTCCTTCAGGCGGTCCCACGTTATCTTCTTCAGATACTCCGATACCGGGAATATGGCGCGCGCCGACAGCCATCGGCTCATGTGATTGCGCGAAATGTGATACAGCATCGAGTCGTCGGGTATCTTGAAGATGTTGTCCTGCAGCTCCTTCAGCGAGTGTATGCGCATTATCTCGGCCTTGGTCTTGGGGTCGCGGAATATGAAGTCGCCGAATCCCATGTGCTCCTCCATGATTGCACGCAGGTCGATCGACATCTTCTTCGAGTTCTTGTCGACAAAACGGAAGCCCTCTGCCTCTGCCTTTTCGCGATTGGCACTCTCCGTACTTTCCACTATCAGCGGCAGATAAGGGTTGTCCTTGTGTATATTGCGCAGCAGTTTGAGTCCAGCCTCGCTGTCCTTAACGCCGTCAATGGGGAATCGCACGTCGCTGATGACGCCCAGTACGTTGTCCGAATACTTGGTGTAGAGAGCCATTGTCTCCTCATAGTTGCGCGCAAGCACCACTTTGGGGCGTCCGCGCATTCGAAGTGTGGCGGCATGGCGGTTGAGCGCCTCGGTAGAGAAGCGTTTGCTCTGAGCCAGGATGTAATTATAGAGGTTGGGAAGTATGGAGCTGTAGAAGCGTATGCTGTCCTCCACAAGCAGCAACATCTGCACATTGCCCTCCTGAATGTCGTGGTCGAGGTTCATTTTGTCCTCAATGAGTTTTATAATCGACAATATCAGGTTGGTATTTCCAAGCCAGCAGAACACGTAGTCGAATATCGACAGGTCCTCGTTCTCCATTCGTTTCGTGATGCCGTGCGAGAATGGCGTCAGCACCACGCAATGAATCTTGGGAAAACCAGCCTTGATGTCGCGCGCCACCGAGAATGCGTCGTTGTCGGCATTGCCCGGCATACATATCACAAGGTCGATATTCATGGTGCGCAGCACCTGATAGGCTTCCTCCGACGTGCTCACCTGCGTGAACGTAGGCGGATAGCGCAGTCCCAACTCAACGTATTCGTTGTATATTTTCTCCTCAACACGTCCGTCGTCTTCAAGCATGAAGGCGTCGTAGGGATTGGCTACGATGAGCACGTTGTATATGCGTCGCATCATAAGATTCACGAACGTCACGTCTTTCAGGATAAACTTGCTGTATTCTTGCGGTATCATAGATTTAGTTTCCTCCTATGTCTTTTTTAGGTGTTTAACAATACAAATTTACACATTTAATTATAAAATCAGTAATTTTGCACTGACAAACATTTAATTAGCTTTACACTTATAGGTTTATGACACGTATATTGATTGTTGAGGACGACATTGCCTTCGGAACAATGATGCAGACATGGCTTAAGAAGAAGGGATTTGATGTGGACAAAGCCACGTCGGTAGGCGCTGCCGTGCGCCTCATCGGGGACAAGCCGGCATACGATCTTGTGCTCAGCGACCTCCGTCTGCCCGACCGCGACGGCTTGGAACTGCTCGCATGGATGCACAAGAACAATATGCTTATCCCGTTTATCGTCATGACCAATTATGCCGAAGTGCAAAACGCAGTATTGGCTATGAAGTCGGGCGCTGCCGATTATATAGCCAAACCCATTCAGCCCGACATCCTTCTGAGCAAGATTAAGGATGCGCTGAAGAATGCGGATAATGCAACGGCAGCTGCAACGACACCAACAAACAACACAACAACAACACCTCAACACCACAACACCACAACAAGACACATCGAAGGAAACAGCGAAGCGTCCCGCCAGCTCTACAGCTACGTCAGTCTTGTCGCACCAACGCCTATGTCGGTGCTCATACTCGGAGCCTCTGGCACTGGCAAGGAATACGTAGCTCGTCGCATACACGAGCAGAGCCAGCGTGCCGGCAAACCTTTCGTGGCACTCGACTGTGGCGCCATACCGCGCGATGTGGCTGCATCTGAATTCTTCGGACACAAGAAGGGCGCCTTCACAGGAGCCGATTCCGACAAGCTTGGAGCCTTCGAGGCTGCCAATGGCGGAACTTTGTTTCTCGATGAGGTGGGCAATCTGAGCTACGAAGTACAAGTACAGCTGCTGCGAGCGCTACAGGAGCGTCGCGTCCGTCCGTTGGGCGGCATCGAGGAGCGCCCCATCGACATTCGTCTTGTGGCTGCCACCAACGAGAATCTGGAGCAGGCTGTGGCTGAAGGACGTTTCCGTGAAGACCTATACCATCGTCTTAGCGAGTTCACTATATACATGCCTCAGCTCTCAGAGCGTGGCACCGACCTCTTTCTTTTTGCCGACCTCTTCGTACGTCTTGCCAACGAAGACCTCTCGCGCAACGTTGAAGGCTTCGAAGCACGAGCCGCCGAGATGCTCGCTTCGCACACTTGGCCTGGCAATTTGCGCGAACTCAACAACGTCGTCAAGCGTGCCGTACTCGTGGCTCGCGGCCCGTACATCACGCAAGAGGAGCTGTCTGCCGCTATGGGCCCCGTGCGTCAGGAACCCATCACAGCCCTTCACGATGCCGATGCCGAACGCCAGCGCATACTCAATGCACTACAGCAATGTGGCGGAAACAAGTCGAAGGCAGCACGAATGTTGGGCATCGACCGTAAGACGTTATATAACAAACTGGGGTAATCCACACATTTATTGTGGAAAAATTCCACACTTATTCCACACTTTCTACACATTTCCATAATAGTACGAAAACGTTGGTTTTCTTCTTGTGTGTTGATTGTCAATACATTATGCAACGGACGTGTCTTTTTGGCACGCCCGTTGCATTTTATTAAGCGAACGGCACAACAACAATACAGTTCTACACAACGAACAGTTGTTGAAGCCGTGATTCGATTTCGCATATTAATAATAACAATTTAAAAAATCAACAATTATGAAGAAGTTAGTTTTCGCAGCAATCGCAATGATGGTAATGGTATCGGCAAGCAACTCATTTGCTACCAAGTCAGCAACATATATGAAGGGCTACAACACTGCAGTAGCAGACACTACCGACACTACCAAGACCGAACCGGTAGCAGATACTACCAAGACTGAGCCTACAGAGGAAACTACAGAGCCTGCTAAGGAAGGTGCTCTCGACCTCTCTCTCTTCATCGCTAACGATACTGTAGACGTTGATTCTACTGCAACCGATTCTACAAAGACACCGTCTACACCCGCAACTCCTGCTAAGCCAGAGACAGTTTAATAACCCTATAAAAGAAAGGAACATAAGAATAAGAAGAATATAAATATAATAAGGTAAAAAGCTATTGTCTTAAGGATTGTAAACCGCTGCCACATAAGCTGCACTAATGCTGCTGAGTGGTGGCGGTTTCGCATTTATATACTTGCCAAAACTTGCTAAACTTGAAGTGCATGTTGCTGCTATGTCCGAATAATTCCGTAACTTCGCACTCAATAAAAACAACAACTTTCACGTATGAACTACCGCACGTTACGTCTGAAGATAATCACAGGCTATGCCATTCTTGCCATTGTGCTCGTGTTTGCAGCGCAGATGGTGTACGACAGTACGCGTTCGCTGACGGCTCTCAACACCGCTTCGGAGCGACTTATGGAGCGACGCAACATTGTCGACAGCCTTGTTTACAGCATGCTTGATGCTGCCAATGCTGAGCGTTCGGTCATGATGGGCGACACGCGGCAATGGCAACGCTTCTCTACTTCGCTCTCTGAGTCGCAGCGCAAGGCTATGCAGCTGAAGCAGCTTGTGTCCGATTCGGTCAAGGCGATGCGCATGGACACGCTTGCCAACCTTCTTGCTGCCAAGCGCGACAATGCCATGATGGTGCTGAACATACTTGCTGATGCTTCGGGCGATGCTGTCTATGCCCGCAAGGTGCACGACTTGCAGAGCGGACGCGACTCGGTGGTGATTCATCCCAACGAGATTACCAGTGCCAACAACCGCGAGACAGTTTACAATATAGTCAGTACCCGACGCGGATTCTTCCGCCGATTGAGCGATGCCTTTCGTCGACAGCGTTCAGACACGATAGCCACTACGATGCAAAGCGGACGCACCGACTCCACTGCCATGGCTCAAGGCATCAACATTGCCGACTCGGTGGCTGAGGCTCTTGCCGACATTCATCATGAGATAAAGCGTGCCGACACTCGCCGGCAGGATGCTATCGACAACCGCACGCGTTCGCTCAAACTCGTCAGCATACAGTTGGCGTGGCGTACCGGACAGATGCTTGAGGACATACAGAGCGACGAGCACAACGCCATGCAGCGTGCTATCAAAGCTGACATGCAGGCACGACGCTCTACGATGATGAAGATAGCCATGCTGGCATTGCTTGCCATTGGTGCTGCTATTGTGCTGATAGTCTACACGCTGCGCGATATTCGTCGCCAACGACGCGACCACGAGCGCATAGTAGAAGCCAAGAACGAGACCGAACGGCTCATGCAGCAGCGCCAGCGACTTCTGCTTACCATCACACACGACATTAAGGCACCCGTAGCTTCTATCTCCGGATTTATAGCTTTGCTCCGCGAGTGGGTCAACCAGCCCAAGCCCGTAGCCTATCTTGACAGCATACGTTCGTCTGCCGAACATCTTCTGCAACTCGTGGGTGCTCTGCTCGACTATCATCAGCTTGAGAGTGGCAAGGCTACGACGCATGCCGTGAGCTTCAATCCTGCCCAGCTTGTAAGCGACTGCGCCACACAGGCACGTCCCGTTGCCAATAAAAAGAATCTTGAAGTGGTGTGCAGCCTTCGTCCTGGAGCCGACCGTATGTGTCAGGCTGACGCTTTCCGCATACGTCAGATTATGAACAATCTTATAGGCAATGCCGTGAAGTACACCGACCGTGGCACTATTACCGTGTCGGCTGCGCTCAACGGCTCACAGCTTACGATGAGTGTGGCTGATACGGGTAGCGGAATGACCGAGAGCGAGCAGCAGCGCATCTTCAATGCCTTCACCCGTCTGCCCGATGCGCAGGGCAAGGAAGGTGTAGGATTGGGATTGTCCATAACCCGCGAGGCGGTCAACATGCTTGGCGGAACGATTCGTGTGGTTTCACAAAAGGGCAAAGGCTCGAAGTTTACCGTTACTCTTCCGGTGACCGTCGACACCGTTCAGTCTGCCCAACCTGCAACAATTGCCGACAATTCTGCCCCTAACGTGGCTGACAATCCAACCCCTAACGTAATAAATCCTGCTTCTATCGCAGCCAGTCCAGCCCCTGATATGGCGTGCGTCAAGTCTTCGTCGCACCCGATAAAGGTCGTTATCGTTGATGACGACCGCTTGCAATTGCAGCTATTGGGCGAGATGATGGCTCGTATGGAGAATATCTGTCTCGACATTCACGTCACGTCGAGTGCCGATGAGGCTATAGAGATGATAGGTCGATTGCGTCCGCAACTGGTGTTTACCGATATAGAGATGCCGCAGATGAGCGGTAGGGAGATGCTTCGGCGTATTGACCGCAACGGAATAAAGACCGTTGCCATAACCGCCCACGACCAAAGCATATACACCGAACTGCGTGCCGAGGGCTTCGATGCTTGTCTTTTCAAGCCGTTCAATGTTCAGACGCTTGCTGCCACGTTGTGCCAGCTTACTGGCATTGCTCCCAGCGTTAGCGTTCCGACTGCATCAGCATCCAGCGCCCGACACGACGCCACTCTCTTCGCACCCCTCCTTGTCTTTGCCGAAGGCGATGCCGAAGCCGAGCAACAGATTATTGCCGACACGCGTCAGTCGATAGCCGATTACCTTTCAATGCTCAACGATCCCAACGACACCGCATCCATAGCCAAGGCAGCCCACAAAGCCATGCCGCTCCTTAAGATGCTGATGCCCGATGATGTAGAGTGGCTGACTGATCTGACTCCAGAAAGAATCGGACAGACTGACGAAGCCAAGCGAAAGAAGCTGTATGAGAAGTTTAAGGGAGTGTTGGAAAAGATATAACCAACACTACCTCAACAGGGGCAAAGCCCCACAACATCACAACTTGTGGGCAACGCCCCCTAAACTCCCCTTCTTATCTCCTTAGGCGTATATCCATACGTCTTGCGGAATGCGTGGTAGAAGCTTGAGGTATGTTCGAAACCGCAGCGGAAGGCTATTTCGTCGGCACTCAGTTTGGGATTTGTCTCGAGCAGATAGCGGGCGCGCTTCATCTTTATTTTCAGAATGAACGTTGCGGGCGAATTGCCCGTCAGCGTTACAATCTTGCGATGGAACTGCCGCGAACTCATGCAAAGCTTCTCTGCCAATGCGTTCACGTCGAGCTGTTGCTTGTCGAGCAGCAGATAGATATAGTCCACAGTCTTGGCGAGGAATCGTCGTTCGGCATCCGTCAGTTCCATCTCCTTCTCCTCCTTCTTGTTGCTTGTGGTTTTCTCGCTGAATTTGTTGCGCAGCGAGTTCTGTCGGTTGATGAGCTGTTCGATGATGGTGCGCAGTTCGTCCATGCTGAACGGCTTGGTCAGATAGGCGTCGGCACCGGCTTCAAATCCCTCAATGCGTTCCTGCTCCGAAACCTTGGCTGTTACTATTATAATAGGTATATGGTTTATCGCCTTGTTGCTTCTTATCTTGCGACACAATTCCAGTCCGTCCATTCCGGGCATCATAATGTCGGTAATGATAATGTCTGGCACGATGTCTTTTGTCTTTTGCAGTCCGTCGTTGCCGTTCGTAGCGTAAGCCACCGAATAGTCTCCCGCCAGCTGTCCGCCAATGAAGGCTGCAATGTCGTGGTTGTCCTCAATGATGAGTGCTGTGTATTGGCTGGCCTTGGCGTCGCTGTCTTTCAGTTCCTTTTGTTCTATAGGCGTCACGGGGTCGAATTCCATGTCCTTCTCTTCCAGTTGCACGTCGCAATTGTTTGTTATTGCTATTTCTATATGGAATTTCGTGCCCTTGCCCACTTGGCTTTCCACGCTGATAGTGCCGTGTACCGACTCCATAATATGCTTCACCAGCGACAGTCCCACACCCGTACCCAGGTTCTGCGAGTCGGACGGTCCCTGATAGAACGCCTTGAACACGTTGTCCATGGTCTTATTGTCCATACCCTCGCCCGTATCGTTCACGTCAATGTGCAGGATATTGCCCACGTGCACTACATACACGTCAACCTGTCCTAATGCGTGTGTGAACTTGAATGCGTTCGACAGTAGGTTGTCAATCACCTTGTGTGCATAGTCGGGCACAAAGTCCATCACCACATTTTCGTCACCATGCATTCGCAGGGTTATGTCCTTGTTTCTTGCATAAGTGTTGTAGGAGGCCACAACCATTGAAATGTAGGTAGTGATGTCGCCGTTGCGCCATTTCAGATCGTTAGCATTCGATTTTATCTTCGATATGTCGAGCAGTTGGTTTACGAGTTTCAGCTGTCCGTTGCCATGTATTTCTATGTCGCGTGCGTATTGCTTCACCTCCTCATTCTTGCTCTTGCGCAGCACTTGGCTCAGTCCGAGTATAATGGTGAGCGGTGTTCGGAATTCGTGTGTGATGTTGGTGAAGAAGGTCTCGCGCATTTCGGCGAGTTTCTTCAGTGCCAGATGGTTGCGTCGGTGAATGCGTTGTATGTATATGAACATGCCTATTGCGCCTAACAGTATGGCCACTACTATGCTGAATATGATGGTATAGGCAGAGCGTAGGTTTCGTTCGCTCTTCAGGCTGAGTTGCGCCTTGTTCATGTCTTTGGCCTGTCGGTTGCGTTCAATGAGCAGTCCGGCGTTCTGTATACGGTTCATTTTCTCCATATCCATTATGCTGTCGTGCATGTCAGCCGCCTTTTCGTGCCACTCAAGTGCAGCCCTCGTGTCGCCCATGCGTTTGTATAGCTTGTAGTAGAGCGAGTATATTTCAGCCTTATGTTCGGTCGACTTGATGTTCTGGGCTATGCCTCGTGCTGTGTCGAGATAATGCAGCGCCTTGTTGTAGTTGCCGGTCTTTACGTATATGCCGGCAAGGGCGATGAGCGGATTTATGGCGTGCCACTCGTCCTTCATGGCCTGCATAGGTGTCAGCGCCGTTTCGTATTCGTTGATAGCCTTACTGTAATTGTTGTTCTTTTCGTACAGTTCGCCGAAGTATATATGACAAAGCGAAATGCCGAGTTGGTTGTTTATCTGCAGGTTCAGTCCCATCGACTTGCGGAAGTAGGCAAAAGCCGAGTCCGTCAGTCCTCTTTGGCGGAATATGGAGCCTATGTTGGCGTAGTTTATGGCTTGTCCCAACGGGCTGTTCAGTTCGCGTTCGCCCGCCAGTGCCAGTCGCAGAGCGCTGTCGGCACGTGTATAATTGCCGAGAGTAAGGTATATGTTGCCCAGTCCGTTGAGTGCTACAACGCGGTTTTTGCGTGCTGTGAACGATGAGTCGGTAGACGCTTTGCATATGGCATACGCCCTATAGTGATAGTCTTGCGCCATTTCGAGTACACCCATGCGTCGGTAGTCAGTGCCGATATTGTTCAGAGCCTGCACCATTTCAAGCGTATCGCCTATGGCTTCGGCTTGTTTCAGTCCCTCGTTGTGTGCTTTCAGAGCCTCGTCAAATCGGCTTTCGTTGCGCAGATGTTTGCCTATTTCTCTGTATGCGATGATGCTGCCCAGCATATTGCCCTCGCTTTCCATGCGTTTCTGCAGGATGGAGAGTGTGTCGATATTGTGCGAAGAGGCCATGAGGCTGTCGAGAGTCTTACGTTCGGCATGCGTATTGGTAGCCGGTTTCTTTCCGCAAGAAACCAGCAGCAGTATGATCAGGCACCACAATGTGGCAGTCGGCATATGTCGAGGGTTATACATAGATTCTAAGTTTTGTCTGTGTTTTGTGCATGTGTTTTGCAAAGATAGCGCAAACCGAGTGCAATGAAGCTTGCTTCAATTGCCGAGGTGCAGCCTATCTTATGCAAAGATAGTGCAAATATAGCGAAATATGAAGAAGAATCAGACAATTTTAAATAGAAACATACAAAGCCCTATACAACCCCTCACAAAGCCCCACCCCCGACCCCTCCCCCGCAGGGAGGGGAGTTATATGATTTGAATGCTGATATGGTGGGGATGAAATAACAGTGAGGGCGTCAAAAGTCAAAGCAGCACGCCCCAAAGGGGCAGAAGCACATAGCCCAGGGCACACGCCCTGGGTAAAAGTATCACAAATAACAATGCGCCCTGCAGGGGCAAAAGCGTTAATTATCAATGCTTTTGCCCCTGCAGGGCGCATTGCTATTTTCAATTCGTATACCCAGGCGCTGCCTTGGGCTATGAGCTTATTGGGCTTTCAGCCCGCATTGTTTGAGTTTTGACCACACCCTCCTCCTACAGTTAGCCTATTCCCCCTCCAATAATCCCTCAAATCATACCACTCCCCTCCCTGCGGGGGAGGGGCAGGGGGTAGGGCTTTGTGGGTTTTTGTATGGGGCTTTTTTCGTTCTATTTCCAAAAGGACTCCTTTTGCCTTCCAAAACGACTCCTTTTACCTTCCAAAAGGACTCCTTTTGCAATCCAAAACGAACCCTTTTGCAACCCAAAAGGACTCCTTTTTTTTAGTGTTTAATTTTTTAATGATTAATGTTTAATTTTTGATTGCAATTCGAGGCAATAATATTGAGCATTCAAATCATACCACTCCCCTCCCTACGGGGGAGGGGCCGGGGGAGGGGCTTTTGTGTTTTTGATTTGTATTGAGCATCAGCCACTTACGCCATTCCGATGTCCGATTAGAACACTTTTGCTCATGTAATTTTGTCCGATTATCACACAATAATGTCCGATTATCACAATACTTCAGACTGGATAATTCGTAACTTTGCCACAGCAAGACTAAACAAGACTAAAGCTTCTCTACGACTTGGCGAGTACCGCCGTCGGACTGTCTGGCAGCACAAGCCCTACAGACTCCGATACTGATGAGAACGTGCTGTCAGTTGACAAGTGGAGGGATTGCTCGGGAGCAGGCGCAGACGCCGTACAAAACTCTCTTCATAACACCTTTATATATTACATCACCAGGCTCCTTCACCCCTCCACTTGTCGGCTGACAGCATTAAAAACCAACCAAAACTTACCCCAATTCGGGATAAAATAGCGATTAGTTGCATATGAAGACAGATACACG
>CAJJOL010000045.1:0-29214 GCA_905193385.1 uncultured Prevotella sp.
CGATAGATTACGAGACTACGGACTCGCTTTTCTATTGTACGAACAGGGCCTTGGCATCTGTGGGTACGAACTTATTCGTGAATTATTCATATTTATAAAATTAATTTTGAACAGTTACTTATTATAATAAACTTTATATTTGGACGCATCTGAATCATACGAATAATAATCCAGCAGGCCGTCATTGTTCAGGTCAACATAATAATAAGGATAGCGCACGTAATATTCTTTACCGTCATAGGTATAAGCATCCGTAGACATCTCGAAGTCACCATCACCTAGATTTATTACAGTCTGTGTTTTATACGTATTAAAAGGTGAACACAAGACATCAGGCAAGCCGTCCATATTTGCATCAAAAGCTGCTAATACGTCATTGCTTACTCCATCTGAAAGTCCGAAGACAGGCAGCTTCTCAAACTTACCATCATTATAGCCATATTTAGCCTCTTTATTATAAACATACAGACCTTTATAAGTCATATCAAGCAATCTCCCCTCTTGGAAATAGTCAAAGAAAGCACCACACATGAAAGACGGGGCTACATTCTCTATTCTTATAGGCAAAACTTCGACATCTATGGCATATGTCAATCCGTCGGAACTTAGGCCTTCAATCTGCTTCCTGCCGAATGTATCAAACATTATGCCCTGTCTGCCGTCATCAGAAGTGACGATTGTACCATCAGGTTTTCCTCTCAGAGTAAAATTCTGCCCATTAAGACTTGACACAAACACAGTATCACATGTGCTGACAGTCTTCTTGTCGATAACGAATGTTGCCAACTGAGAAATATCGTTCAGCTGTGCATAATCGCTCCATTCTCCCTTCATGCCACATGCGTCTATGGCACGAACACGGGCAGACACACTATTCTTACCCCAAACACCAGCAGAGGCAAGGCCAAACAAACTCTTGGTGTAAGTACGATACAGGTACTCGCCATCCGAAGATATTTCAAATTCATAGCTCAAGTCGCCCGTTGCATTTTCGGCATCACTACCAGCCTCCCATTCTGCTCGCAACATACCTATAGATTTGTCCAACACCAAGCCTGGCGCTTTCATCTTCTTAGGAGCAGTATTTACCTTATCAACGGCAAAGCGGAAAATATCACTCTTTTCTGCTCCTCCATCACTCCTAGGTATAAATGCCGGGAATTCCATCTTACCATCGCCGTCTATATCGCGTGGTGGCAATTCCAATGCATAAGGTGTGTCTTGATTTACAGAGTATGGAGTCACCTTAAAGCCAGAATCCCAGTTCCATATCGTGACAAGTCCCCCTATTAATGTGCCATAACTTGGATTCTCCTTATTATAAATGAAATCGCCAACAGTAAATAAACTTGGCAAACCATTATTATTGATGAAGTAAGGAGCACTCCATTCATATTCTCCTGTAAACGACTTGACGCTACGCTTGAACGTACCATTGCCCTGATTCTTGAAGAATGCGATAAAGCTATTCTCTTTGCCAGGTATCGTAACCAGAATGTCAAGCAAACCATCACCATTGCAATCCAACACATGGATACCGTCAACGGCATTATTGCTCAACAATGATTTCTCCTGAAAGTCTGTACCCGTATTCAATTTAAGCTTCAGTTCTCCATTGCTGTATACTATCAAGTCGGACAGTCCGTCGCCATTGACATCAGCCACTTTCACCCTTCAAGAGAAAGCGGCAGAATAATATTTCCCATTACCTAAAGAAATGAGCGAGTTGCCGTTTTCGTCAATAAAATCGGGATATCCGTCAAGATTCAGGTCGACAACTGTCATCGGGTCTTTGCTGTAATAGCCGCTATTAGGGCTTGCAAAGGCAGTCATTCCATTGGTTCGTATAGTAAAAGCTCCGTTGCCAGCCATAGCATACTGTGCCGATTTCAGCTCCTCCGGATCAGTAACAACGGGCATAGGCTGAGTAGTGAACGTACCGTCTCTTTTCTGGATTTTGAAGTAAGGCCGATACGTACCGTCACTATTATCCCAATACAGCAAGTCCTCCAATCCGTCAAGATTCACATCTGCCCATGTTGCACCTGTGGTATTCTTCATACCAAACTCATGGTAGACATAACTACCTTTTCGAGGAATGAGTACCATTCACTTTATTGATGAATAATCTACTCCATAATAGGCAAAACCAGAATAAGGCTCACCATTCAGCTTCTGCAACTTCAAATATCTATTATTCCTGATATTATCGGCACAAATACCATTATCTTTAATGGCATTCAAATCCAATACAAGGCTGCCATCAATAGAAAGCGATTGCATCTTATCTTTATTATAATTCCAAAGGAATTCCAACTTGCCGTCATTGTTCACGTCATCATAGAAAGCAGGCACCCTCTGCCCTCCCTTCTTAAATACCTCCTCGAATGTTTATGCGCTTAACGGTATTGCAGGCAATAACAGTAAGCCCTATAGTAAAAAATGTTTGAAATTTTTCATATCATTAAGTTTTAAGTGTTCATTAGGCGTAAAAAAAACATTAGATATCGCAAATATATAACAAAAAAACAAGAAAAAGACTTATGTACTATCAGATTCTTATAAAAATCGTCATATTTTTACGCAATGATACCTCCTTTTACGCAATGATACTTTTGAATTTACGCAATAACATTTTGTGGTTCTTCCGTTAAATGCATAGATAGAAAAAATATTTCTATTATGAAAAATAAAGCTTTTGACATATCCTTGCAAGAATGTTTGGATATGCGTTGCGAAAGTAATAAAATAGTTTTGAATGTCCAAACTCCATCAGACAAACTTTGCTGTCCGGAGTGTGGAAGCCATAATGTAGTCCGTGATGGTTTAACGGTCAGACGCTTTATGAGCGTACCGTTAGGTTGTTCAAAGACTTTTGTCGAGATGAAGATTTAATGTGTCAAATGTTCTGATTGTGGCTGCATAAAGAACGAGGATGTAGATCTCGCAAAAGGGAAGCGCAGACATACGGAGTTCCTGCAAAAGGAGTATGTCAGCCCGGACCTTTCTAAACTCAGATACATATCCATAGACCAGTTGCGCCGCCAGTTGTGACATGCAGAGAAAGACGTGAACAAGCATAAGATAATCAAGGGCACGTGCTGGATATTGCTGAGAAACGGCAACGACATCTTTGATGCCAAATACAAGACAAGACTTTACAATGTGCTGAACTTGAATGAACCGTTGATAATTGCATATTACCTGAAAGAAGACTTGAGGGAAATATGCAACCAAATCAACAAGGCTGATGCAGAATTGGTGCTTAACGAATTGGTACTGCATGCCATTGATTCAAAAATACAGCCATTGGTCAAAATGGCTTCTACCTTGCACGCCTACAAGCCATATATACTTGCATGGTATGACTACCTGATATCATGGCCCTACTGAAGGTATAAACAACAAGATTAAAGTGCTGAAAAGACAAATGTATGGATTCAGAAATGATGAGTTCTTCACGTTAAAGCTATACGCTCTACACGACAAGCGTCTACGCATTTAATCCAAATCGGTCATTAGAGATTTTTTTCGTACAAAAGGTCAGATTATAGTAGAACGTATCATTGCAATAGCATCTGTATGCTAACACAATAGACTTTTCCCGTCCTATTCCAAGACAAAATGAAAGCGAAATTTTCTAATGACCGATTTGGGTTTAACGGAAGAACCACAAAAAGGGAAAGCTGTGAAGCCTTCCCTTTTTTGTGGTGAGTATGTTATTGCAATAAAACTTATGCAAATTATACGAGATACTGTGAGCTGATGCTTTCGTTGCTGATGACACGGCGGATTGTCTCAGCGAACATGTCAGCTACTGATAGCTGCTTAACCTTTGCGCAACGGTTAGAGTAGGGGATAGAGTCTGTAAAGACAATTTCCTCAAGAGCTGAGTTCTGTACACGCTCAGAAGCAGGACCTGACATTACGCAGTGAGATGCGCATGCACGAACGCTCAGTGCTCCGGCAGCCTTCATGACGTCGGCAGCCTTGGTGATAGTACCAGCTGTGTCAACCATGTCGTCAACGATAACAACGTGCTTGCCCTTAACGTCGCCGATAATCTGGATGCTCTCAACTACATTGGCACGTGCACGTGTCTTGTTGCAGAGTACGAGCGGACAGCCGAGATACTTGGCGTATGTGCTGGCACGCTTTGAACCGCCTACGTCAGGCGAAGCGATAACCAGATCCTCTGTGCTGATGTTGAGGCTCTGCAGGTAGGGCAGGATAACGCCAGAAGCATACAGGTGGTCAACAGGAACATCGAAGAATCCCTGAATCTGGTCGGCGTGGAGGTCCATAGTGATAAGGCGGTCGATGCCGGCAGCTGAAAGCAGGTCGGCAACGAGCTTGGCGCCAATGCTTACACGTGGCTTGTCCTTGCGGTCCTGACGTGCCCATCCGAAGTAAGGAATTACGGCGATGATGTTGCGTGCTGATGCACGTTTGGCTGCGTCGATCATAAGAAGAAGCTCCATCAGATTGTCTGAATTGGGGAATGTGCTCTGTACGAGGAACACGTCACGTCCACGTATAGACTCTTCGTATGATACGGCAAACTCGCCGTCAGAGAACTTTGTTACAACCAAGTTTCCTAACGGACACCCCAAACTTTGACAGATTTTCTCTGCAAGGTATCTCGTGTTAGTACCAGAGAATACCAAAAAAGAGTTTTGCTCACTCATTTCTTAATTTGTTTTATGTTATATTATAGTTTTCTGTAATCTCTATTTTGCTGTCTTTTTGGCTAATTTCTACTGACGTTTCTTTTTAGCCTACAAGCTTTCTGAGTTTCTCAAAGTGCGCTATCAGCTCCTTGTAATCTCTTTGGTGATGTATGTTGAACCTGTTCCACAAGTCGCCACATATTACTATTCCACCAAATCCCAGGTCGCGCGCAAATTGAATGTTGTCGATGTTCATTCCGCCTAATGCGTAAACTTTCTTGTCTATCAGTCCGCAGTCGGCAGCCTTTGTCAGACTGTTCATATCGAGGTCGGAGAGTACCGATTTATTCGACTGGCTGTTGAGTATGTTGCCAAGAAAAACATACGACGAGCTTTTCTTTGTCTCTTTGAGGTCTTCAATTCGCTTGCATGTGCGGCTTATTCGTCCCTTGTATCCTATTGGCTCCTGAATGGAAGCATCGTCAAGGTGAATGCCTGCAAGGTTGTATTCGTCTTTCAGATAGAAGTGCTCATGAACGGTAATCTTGTTGTATGTTGTGCTCGGAAGCAACGATAGTAGACGTTCTGAATAGATTGGCGACGAGCCTGGCTTATAAAGATGCAAATTATCCAACCCGGCTTCGAACAGGGCCGCAAGAATTTTGTCTTCTTCCACAAAGAATGTGGATTGAGTCATTATTGCTAACTTCATAGTCCGTATTTCTTAATTTAAATGCAAATGTAGGCAATTTTCTTTAAACAGGCAATTTTATGAATGACAAAATGTAACGGAATTGAAATTTGCAGTGTGTAGAGTATAAAATAATGGATGCAAATATATGGTATACGAAAAAAGGTCGCAAACAAGCGGGCTTGTACCTACTTATTTGCGACCTTATTATTTATTGATAGATTTGAATAGTCAAATCTTCAGATGCAAGTTCTCTGCTATGATTACTCGCCCTTCTCCATCTTGGCCTTCAATGCTGCGAGAGCGTCGAGGTCGCCGAGAGTTGTAGAAGCAGCTACGTTGTTGATAGCAGGAGCAACCTCCTTCTTAGCGGTGTGCTTGCGAACCGGCTTTGCCTCTTCCTTGCCTGCCTCGAATGTGCGGCTGTGTGAGAGGATAATGCGCTTTGTCTCCTTAACGAACTCGATTACCTTGAACTCGAGCTCCTCACCAAGCTGTGCCTGTGTGCCATCCTCCTTAACGAGGTGCTTAGGAGTAGCGAAGCCTTCACCACCCTCGTTGAGAGTGATAACAGCGCCCTTGTCCATCATCTCAGTAATCTTGCCAGTGTGTACTGAACCCGGAGTGTATAGAGACTCGTATGTGTCCCAAGGATTCTCCTCAAGCTGCTTGTGGCCGAGGCTGAGACGACGGTTCTCCTTGTCGATTTCGAGAACAACAACGTCGATGCTTGTGCCTACCTGTGTGAACTCTGAAGGATGCTTTACCTTCTTTGTCCAAGAGAGGTCAGAGATGTGGATCAAACCATCAACACCTTCCTCAAGCTCTACGAAGATACCGAAGTTAGTGAAGTTGCGAACCTTAGCTGTGTGCTTGCTGCCTACAGGATACTTAACCTCGATAGCCTCCCATGGATCTTCCTTAAGCTGCTTGATGCCGAGAGACATCTTGCGCTCTGCACGGTCGAGTGTGAGGATAACTGCCTCTACCTCGTCGCCTACGTGGAGGAACTCCTGAGCTGAACGGAGGTGTTGGCTCCAGCTCATCTCTGATACGTGGATAAGACCCTCAACGCCAGGAGCAATCTCTACGAATGCGCCGTAGTCAGCGATAACAACTACCTTACCCTTAACGTGGTCGCCTACCTTGAGGTTCTCGTCGAGAGCATCCCATGGGTGCGGAGTGAGCTGCTTCAGACCGAGGGCGATACGCTTCTTCTCGTCATCGAAGTCGAGGATAACAACGTTGATCTTCTGGTCGAGAGCAACAACCTCGTGAGGATCGCTTACGCGGCCCCAAGAGAGGTCTGTGATGTGGATGAGTCCGTCAACACCGCCGAGGTCAACGAATACACCGTAAGAAGTGATGTTCTTAACAGTACCTTCGAGAATCTGACCCTTCTCGAGCTTACTGATGATCTCCTTCTTCTGTGCTTCCAACTCAGCCTCGATGAGGGCCTTGTGAGAAACAACTACGTTGCGGAACTCCTGGTTGATCTTAACAACCTTGAACTCCATTGTCTTGCCTACGAATACGTCGTAGTCGCGTATTGGGTGAACGTCGATCTGGCTGCCCGGAAGGAATGCCTCGATGCCGAATACGTCAACGATCATACCACCCTTAGTGCGGCACTTGATGTAGCCCTGGATAACTTCCTCGTTCTCAAGAGCTGCGTTAACAAGCTCCCAGCTCTTGCTCAGGCGAGCCTTCTTGTGTGAGAGAACGAGCTGACCCTTGCGGTCCTCCTGGTTCTCTACGTAAACCTCAACCTTGTCGCCTACCTTGAGGTCTGGGTTGTAACGGAACTCAGATGCAGGGATGATACCATCGCTCTTGTAGCCGATGTTTACGATAACCTCTTTCTTGTCTACAGAGATTACTTCGCCTTCAACTACCTGATGTTCTGACACCTTGTTGAGGGTTTCGTCGTAAGCCTTCTCAAGATCCTGCTTGCTTACCTCTGAGCTGCCACCGTTCTCAAACTCGTCCCAGTTGAAGTCTGCCAACGGCTGTACGTTCTTTAAATCTGACATAAAAAATTAAATGTTAAAAATGTAATTAATAAAGTTAGACTTTATGTGAATTAAAAATCAGGGTGCAAAGTTAGACATATTTTCTTAAAATACAGATGCTTGTGAGTGATTTTGATGTATGGTTAATAATAATTAACGTTTTTGACCTTAGAAAATGGCTTCTGTTTTGGGTGTTGTAGTGTATAGTACCTTAATTAGTAATCGAAATGCTTTGTTTTCTGCTTATTTTAAACTAACTTTGCAGAAAATATAACGTTATATGGGAATTTTTGGATTTTTTAATAAGAACAGAAAGGAAGTCCTCGACAACGGACTCGAAAAGACAAAGCACAGCGTTTTTGACAAGATACAACGTGCTGTGATGGGTAAGTCGACGGTTGACGACGAGGTGCTCGACAATCTTGAGGAGGCTTTGATTACATCAGATATTGGTGTGGAGACTACTCTGAAGATAATCAAGCGTATTGAGGAACGTGTGGCTCGTGACAAGTATGTGTCGACATCAGAGCTTAACCGAATTATGCGCGACGAGATTGCTTCGCTATTGACAGAGAATCATACTGGCGACAATGACGATTGGGATTTGCCTACCGAGCACAAGCCATACGTGATTTTGGTTGTTGGAGTGAATGGCGTTGGCAAGACTACGACTATTGGCAAGCTTGCCTATCAGTTCAAGAAGGCAGGTAAGAAGGTTTATCTCGGTGCTGCTGATACTTTCAGAGCTGCCGCTGTCGAGCAGATTTGTATCTGGGGTGAGCGTGTTGGTGTGCCGGTAGTAAAGCAGCAGATGGGCTCTGACCCGGCTTCGGTGGCTTTCGATACTTTGTCTTCGGCTAAGGCTAATGGTGCCGATGTCGTAATTATCGACACAGCTGGACGTCTGCACAACAAGGTGGGACTGATGAATGAGCTGAAGAAGATAAAGGATGTGATGAAGAAGGTGTTGCCCCAGGCTCCTGATGAAGTGCTCTTGGTGCTTGATGGCAGTACAGGACAGAATGCTTTCGAACAGGCCAGGCAGTTCTCGCAGGTGACACAGATTACTTCGCTCGCAATTACTAAACTCGATGGTACAGCTAAGGGTGGAGTAGTGATAGGCATCAGCGATCAGTTGAAGGTGCCTGTAAAGTATATCGGACTTGGCGAATCGATGGAGGCGTTGCAGTTGTTCAATAAGCGCCAGTTTGTCGACTCGTTGTTCAAACAGGATTAAGATAAAAGAATTAGATGAAGAAAGGACAGATAGATATCATAACGATGGGATGCTCCAAGAATCTCGTCGACAGCGAGACGCTTATGGCTAAGTTTGAAAAGGCTGGCTATAAGTGTACGCATGATGCAAAACGTATAGAGGGAGAGATAGTGGTTGTCAATACCTGCGGATTTATTGAAGATGCAAAGCAGGAGAGTATTGACACTATTCTCGAACTTGTACAGGCCAAGGAAGAGGGGCGCATAGGCAAGTTGTTTGTCATGGGTTGTCTTTCGCAACGATACAAGGAAGACCTTGAGAAGGAAATTCCTGAGGTAGACAAGTATTACGGCAAGTTCAATTACAAGCAGTTGCTCGTGGATTTGGGCGAACCGGAAACGCCAGTTACTGAGTCAGCCGAACGTCATATTACAACACCTCGTCATTATGCTTACATCAAGATAAGCGAGGGTTGCGACCGACATTGTGCTTATTGTGCCATACCTATCATAACAGGCAGACACGTCAGCCGTCCAAAGGAAGAAATCCTTGCGGAAGTGCGCGAACTTGTAGAGCGAGGTGTTAAGGAATTTCAGATTATCGCACAGGAACTGACATATTATGGTGTCGACATTGATGGCAAGCGCCATATTGCTGATTTGATAGCCGATATTGCCGATATAAAGGGTGTGAAGTGGGTACGCCTGCATTACGCCTATCCCAACCAGTTCCCGCTCGAATTGCTCGACGTTATACGCGAGAAGCCGAATGTCTGCAAGTATCTCGACATCGCCTTACAGCATATTTCGGATAATGTATTGACACGCATGCACCGCAACGTTTCCAAAAAGGAGACAATGGAGCTGATTGAGAAGATTCGTGAAGGTGTGCCAGGCATCCATCTGCGTACTACACTTATGGTAGGTTTCCCAGGCGAGACCGAGGAAGACTTCCGCGAACTTGTCGACTTTGTCAAGTGGGCACGTTTTGAACGTATGGGAGCTTTCGCCTATTCGGCTGAGGACGGTACGTATAGTGCAGAGCATTATGAGGACGACGTGCCTCAGGAGGAAAAGCAACGCCGACTCGATAAGCTTATGGCTGTGCAGCAACGGATTAGTGCTGAGGTGGAGGCGCTTAAGGTGGGCACTGTGCTGAAGACTATTGTCGACCGCAAGGAAGGTGACTATTATATCGGACGTACTGAGTTCTGCTCGCCTGAAGTTGACCCTGAGGTATTGATAAAGGCTGACCACCGTCTGCGTGTGGGAAGCTTCTATAATGTACATATTACTGATAGTGACGACTTCGACCTGTATGGTGAAGTGGTCGACTGACTGACGTTAAGCTAACCGAATGTCTATATGAACAACAAGGAATATATAGCCGAACTGTCCCGACATACGGGATTCTCGCAAGATGACACACAGCGTATGGTGCGTTGTGTGGTGGAATGTATGTCGCAGAAGTTTGATGAAGGCGTAGGAATCTCGATAGCCAATTTTGGAATTTTCGAGATCAAGAAGCGTATGGAGCGTATCGTTGTCAATCCGTCAAATGGGCAGCGTATGCTTGTGCCGCCAAAGATTGTTGTGGCTTTCAAGGCTGAGACTTCGGTTAGAAAATCAGTCAATGTGCCTAAAGGCTCTGTAGATATTAGCGACTTTGGAAAGGTTCTGACCGAACGTTACGGCTTGAACGATAACGATGCTTTCAGTTTTGTGCATTTTATGTATGCAACTGTTAGCGAAGAGCTTCTGGTACATCCCGATGCCACGGTTAAGATAAAGGGACTTGGATCGTTCAAGGCGGGTAGGGGCAAGTATGTCTTCTCGCCAGAGGTGATGCTGCGCGACCGTATCAACCGCCCTTTCCTACAGTTTGAGACGGTTGTGCTGAATGATGGGGTGGACTTCTCAGAGATGGATGAAGACAACTTTGTGAATTCAGAAGACAATGAAGAGGAGGTTCCATTAGCTGAAACTGAAACAGAAATAGAAGTGCCGGAAACTGAAGTGCGCGAAACGGCAGAGGAAGAATCGTCTATAAATACAGAAGAAACCTCAGTAAATACAGAAAAAGAGTCAGTAGATATAAAGGAAGAGCCAGCTGCTGTATTGGTTGACAATGAAAATATAGAAGAACAGCCTGCTGGCGGTCAGACGACTGCTGATATACATTGCGGTTGTGATAAGGCAGAGGCTCAAACTTGTGTTCAAACGTCAGAAGAACAGTCTGAACGTGAACGATGCCGTAAGATGGCAGAACTGCTGATGGCGAAGAATGACATACATAAGGAAGAAGAGCCAAAGGTGGTTTGCAGGCAAAAGAATCCCAAACTGACGTATTGGCTCTCTGCCTTGTCGTTTTTGCTATTGCTTTGTATAGGAGCAGGGTTGTATGCGCTTTATGTAAGGATAGAGGCGAGAAATCAAGCCATAGAAAAACTTGAGAAGCAAATAGAAGAAAGAAAACAGGCATTGTCAAAGCAAGTAGTTGCTAAGAATAGAGTTCAACCTGTTGAAAAGGTTGGAAATAGGGAATCGATAGTCAGTAAAGATTCTGTGGCTGAAGCAAAGCCTGTTGCTGAGGTTAAGTCAGTCGTAGAGTCAAAGCCACAGGTGCAGACCAGTATAACAGATTATAACTATGACGCACGTGTGAGAACCGGTGCTTATGTTATAGTCGGTATAGACCAAGTGGTGATTGTCCAAAAAGGACAGACCCTTGCGTCTATCAGTAAGGCTTTCTTGGGCGACGGCATGGAGTGCTATGTCGAAGTACTGAACAAATGTACAGAGGTGAAACCTGGTGAAAAATTGAAAATCCCTAAGCTTAAACTTAAGAAAAGAATCAGAAAAAATAACTGATTGTATGCAATAATTCACTTTCCTTATATTATTAATAAGGTGTAGATTGTTGCCATGTTGCTTTTTGTCAACAAAAGATGGTACGGACATGCTGTTTTTGCCCTACCGAAATAAATAAGTTGGTTTTATTTGTTCTTCTCGAAAATAAATTGTAACTTCGCTATCGAAAGAACATTTAAATATTAACTTAATAACAAACAGCACATGAAGAAGTACAACTTTAATGCTGGTCCTTCAATACTCCCGCGTGAAGTGATTGAGAATACAGCAAAGCAGATTTTAGATTTTAACGGCTCAGGACTCTCTTTGGCAGAGATCAGCCATAGGGCCAAGGACTTCCAGCCCGTAGTAGACGAAGCTGTAGCCCTTATCAAGGAGCTTTTAGGAGTTCCCGAGGGATATTCAGTATTGTTTCTTGGTGGAGGTGCCTCGCTTGAATTCTGTATGGTTCCTTTCAACTTCCTTATCAAGAAGGCTGGTTATGTGAACACCGGTACTTGGGCAAAGAAAGCTATGAAGGAAGCAAAATTGTTCGGAGATGTTGTTGAAGTAGCTTCATCAGCCGAAGCCGGCTACACATACTATCCGAAGGACTACGAATGCCCTGCTGATTTGGATTATTTGCACATCACTACTAACAACACAATTTACGGTACAGAAATCCGTAAGGATCCCGATGTCCCAGTAAGACTCATTGGTGATATGTCGTCTGATATTTTTAGCCGCCCAATTGACGTGGCTAAGTACGACTGTATCTATGCCGGTGCTCAGAAGAACCTCGCTATGGCAGGTGTTACACTTGTTATCGTGAAGGACGAAGTGCTGGGCAAGGCTCCTCGTCAGATTCCTACAATGCTCGACTACCGCACACACGTAGAGAAAGGCTCTATGTTCAATACACCTCCAGTAGTACCTATCTATTGCGCTCTTGAGACATTGCGTTGGATTAAGAAGAACGGTGGAGTAGAGGAGATGGACCGTCGCGCTAAGGAGCGTGCAGAGATGCTGTATGCTGAAATCGACCGCAACAAGTTGTTCCGTGGTACAGTAGAGCCAGAGTCTCGCTCACTCATGAACATCTGCTTCGTTATGAACGATGAGTATAAGGATCTTGAGAAGCCGTTCCTCGACTATGCGGTAGCTCGTGGTATGGTGGGCATCAAGGGTCACCGCTCAGTAGGCGGATTCCGCGCAAGCTGCTACAATGCCCTTCCGCTTGAGTGTGTAGAGGCTCTTGTTAAGTGCATGCAGGATTTTGAGACAGAGCACTAATTATAGTGTTTTTCTTATCGTATAATTATTAAAAATCGTTTACTATGAAAATATTGGTAGCAACCGAAAAGCCGTTTGCAGCTGCAGCCGTGAATGGTATAAAGGCAGAAATTGAAGGAGCTGGCAACGAGCTTGTTCTTCTTGAGAAATATACCGACAAGCAGCAGCTTCTCGACGCTGTAGCCGATGCCGACGCAATGATTATCCGTTCGGACAAGGTTACTCCCGAGGTGCTCGACGCTGCTAAGCAGCTCAAGATTGTAGTTCGTGCAGGTGCTGGCTACGACAATGTAGACTGTGCTTATGCCAAGGAGAAGGGAGTAGTCGTTGAGAATACACCTGGACAGAACTCGAATGCTGTTGCCGAACTTGTATTCGGTTTGCTGGTTTATGCAGTTCGTAATTTCTATAATGGCAAGTCTGGCTCTGAACTTCTGGGCAAGAAGCTTGGTATCCTCGCATTCGGCAATGTAGGTCGCAATGTGGCTCGCATCGCAAAGGGCTTCGGTATGGAAGTTTCTGCTTACGACGCTTTCTGTCCGAAGGAAGCTATTGAGGCTGCTGGTCTTACTGCAGTTGATTCGCAGGACGCTCTCTTCGAGAATTGTGATGTGGTTTCGCTCCATATTCCCGCTACTCCTCAGACCAAGCAGAGCATCAATGCCGCTCTTGTCGGTAAGATGAAAAAGAATGCTATCCTCGTTAACACAGCACGCAAGGAAGTAATCAATGAGCCTGAGCTGCTCAAACTTATGGAAGAGCGCACCGATATCAAGTACGTTACCGATATTATGCCTGATGCAGATTCTGAATTCCGCAAATTTGAAGGTCGCTACTTCTCTACACCTAAGAAGATGGGTGCACAGACAGCTGAGGCCAACATCAATGCAGGTATTGCTGCAGCCAAGCAGATTAATGCTTTCTTCAACGAGGGATGCACTAAGTATCAAGTAAACAAGTAAATAAAAAAGACAAAAGCCCAGCCCCTAGCCCCTCCCTATTTAGGGAGAGAGTAGAATATTTATGAAATCATGATTGTTCTCTGGGGGTGGGTTTTTACTGATTCCTTTTTTTAATAAATTCTTTTTAACCGATTCCTTAAAATCTAAAACGATTAAAAAATTATGGCTACAATAAAACCCTTTAAAGGACTGCGCCCCCCACACGATTTGGTGGAGCGTGTAGAATCACGCCCCTACGATGTCCTCAACTCGGAAGAAGCCCGTGCCGAAGCAGGCGACAACGAGATGAGTCTTTATCATATCATCAAGCCTGAAATTGACTTCGAGCCAGGTGCAAGCGAGTACGACCCTCGTGTCTACAAGCAGGCTGCCGACAACTTCCGTAAATTCCAGGAGAAAGGTTGGCTTGTACAGGACGACAAGGAGCAGTATTACATCTACGCCCAGACAATGAATGGCAAGACACAGTACGGCCTCGTTGTAGGAGCCTTCGTCAATGACTATATGAATGGTGTAATCAAGAAGCACGAGCTTACTCGTCGCGACAAAGAGGAAGACCGCATGAAGCATGTGCGCGTATGCGATGCCAATATCGAGCCGGTATTCTTTGCTTATCCCGATAACAGCGTGCTCGACGAACTCATCAACCGCTATGCCGCTACAGCACCTGTTTATGATTTCATAGCACCTATTGACGGCTTCCGCCATCAGTTCTGGACAATTTCCGACGATAAGGACATTGCCACCATTACAGAGGAATTCCGCAAGATGCCCGCCCTCTATATAGCCGACGGCCATCATCGTAGTGCAGCGGCAGCCCTTGTAGGAGCCGAGAAGGCTAAGCAGAATCCGCAGCACGTTGGCAATGAAGAGTACAACTACTTCATGGCGGTATGTTTTCAGGCTTCGCAGCTTACAATCCTCGACTACAACCGTGTAGTAAAGGATTTGAACGGAATGTCGTCGGAGGAGTTCTTGAAGGCATTGGAGGCTGACTTCATCGTTAAGTGTGAAGGCGCTGACGAATACAAGCCACAGCATCTGCATGAGTTCTCGCTCTATCTTGACGGCAAGTGGTACAGTCTTGAGGCCAAGGAAGGAACATACGATGGCACAGACCCAATCGGAGTGCTCGATGTAGACATCTCAAGCCGACTGATTCTCGACAAGTTGCTTGGTATAACCGATTTGCGTTCTGACAAACGCATCGATTTTGTCGGTGGTCTTCGCGGACTCGGCGAATTGAAGCGTCGTGTGGATAGTGGCGAAATGCGTGTGGCATTGGCTCTCTATCCCGTCACAATGCAGCAGATTATGGACATAGCCGACAGCGGCAAGATTATGCCTCCTAAGGCTACATGGTTTGAGCCGAAACTCCGCTCTGGGCTTGTTATCCACAAACTTGGTTAAGTTATTAGTTATTAGTTTTAATTAATACCTTACAGTAGGAGGTTATGGTGTCCCCGTCTTAGCCTCCTATTTTTTTTATTTATTGGCTTTCATTTGTTGCGAGATTATTAATTAATAACTGATAATTAATAATTTATAATTTATTTGCACTATCTTTGCATATTATTTACTGAACGAACACAAGCAAATGGAGCTGATAGACGAATATTTGACAATAACAGACAGCCCTGCAGAGGGCTTTTACAGTGAGAAACGAAGCAAGTTTCTCGCTTTTGCCTTTCATGTCACCACAGAAGAGGAAGTGAAAAATATTGTTGCCGAACATCGCAAGAAGTATTACGATGCCCGCCATGTTTGTTGGGCATATACTCTCGGAGCCGACCATTCGCAATTTCGTGCCAATGACGATGGCGAACCGAGTAGCACTGCCGGCAAACCGATACTCGGACAGATTACCAAAAACGACCTTACAGATATCCTCATCATCGTTGTGAGATATTATGGAGGAGTGAATCTTGGCACAAGCGGACTCATAGTAGCCTATCGCACAGCCGCTGCTGAAGCTATAGCCGCTGCCGAGATAGTGAAGCTCTACAAGGAAGAGGAGGTCGTCTACGACTTTCCTTATATAATGATGAACGACGTGATGAAGATAATCAAGGAGATGTCTCCCCGCATCGTCGGTCAGACTTACGACAACACTTGCGAGATACGATTGTCGATAAGAGCGTCGGAGGCTCCGGTATTGAAAGAGAAATTAGAGAAACTGTCGTTCAAGGACGACTGAACCGAAAATCCATAAAAAGCCCATAGAAGCTTATATAACTAAATCCAATAAACAATATATATTCACTATATGCGTGGCAGGTTCGTTGTCTTTACAGGCCCTTTACTATAAAGACAAGTATGAGTTGTTGTTGCCAACACATGGTGAGCTGAATGTGAGCCATGATAAACGGTGATGGTATGTCAAAAATATAAAACAACAATGGACAATCACGATTTTTTGTTTTAATCGTAATTGTCCATTGTGGTTCAGTCATTGTTGAACCGTTGGCGTGACTTTCTTAGTATTTCCGCCACACTTACGGTTTTCTTTGTAGTGCTTTTCTGCCATTGCTGCTTACGCTCCTCATAGTCGCGTCGCTGGCGTTCTAAAAAGTTGTCAGCCATAGCTATTTACTTGAACTTGCTGTAGATGACGCTTATGGTTATCTTGCTGTCCTTGGTGTCGTTATTGCCACGTACCAGACGAGTGCTTGTCATCGACATGTCGTTGTTTACGCTTATCAGTTCCGTTGCACCGCTCGAGGTGTCGTAGCTAACGCTGACGGGTATCAGTACCACCTTGTTCCAATCGGTGTCTGTGCGGTCTGCCTTGTCGTAGAGGTTCTTTATCAGACTTCCGATATTGTTGAATGTGTACGTATTGGAAGAACTGTTGTACGATGCGAGAAACGACGTCTTGTAGTCGGCTGTGCGGTTGTTCTCGAAGAATGCCTTCACATCGCTCTTGGGCAGCATGAGCAGAGTCTTTGGTGCGTCCAGCGTATACTTGCTGTCCTGAGTGTTATTGATACGATGCAGCACAACCTTAGCCGAGTTGATAGTGTCGTTCTTGTGGCTGTACACCTTTCCGCCAACGGTATATTCCTTCTCTACAATCTGTGTCACAGGCAGGGTGAGTTCTGTATAGATGCCTGCGGGCGACTTGATGTAAGTGCAAGAGTTGTCGGCTACGAGCTGGCTGATAACGTTCTGGTCGTTCTGGATTCTTGTAGTCTGCAGCACCTCCTCGGTTCCTGGGAACGAAGCCATAGCAGCATATATGGTGTCCTTCTTGGTTCCGTCAGTCATAGTGTAAGTGGTCTTGTGGCGGAAGTAGACGTTGAGCTGGCTCAGACGGATGTATGCCATTGAGCCTATGCCGCTTGTAGTCTTGAAGTAGAATCCCGGAACCAGATTGTGTATGAAGGCATAAGCGTTCTTGAAGTATTCAGGATGCTCATAGTATGCGTTCATAATCTTTGTGCCGTATTCTCTGCTCAGCGGAATGCGTATGCCCGGCATATAGTCGCTGTTGTTGCGTGTGCTCTCGTCGACATTGAGGTCGGTGAGAGTGTACATCTTGCTGACCTTCATCGACTGTGGTGTGACATATTCGCCCTCAGGATTGAAATCGGAGTAGTACTTGCCGGTTTCGGGTACAGGCTTGGTCAGTTCGTAAGCCGACATCTTCATTGTGGCTAATGAGTCGCCAAAGAAGTTGGTGTAGTACAGACGAATGTCGCACGAGTCGGCTATGATACGCTTGTTGCTGTCCAGACTCTTTATGCTGTCCTTCACGGGGAAAGTGAAGTCCTCGGGAGTGTAGAACTGGGTCATAAAGCTGCTTGTGAGGTAGGCTCCCGTCTCAGGGTCGCGCACCTTGCCGAGACATCCTGTAGAGCTGTTTGACAATACGGCACCCATTTCAGCCGAATTAGAGATTATCCCGAAAGTGTCGGTAGTGATTTCCAGCTTGTCGGCATTGCCGATGAGCGACGATCCAAGCTCGCTTGTATTGTCGTCGCACGATGCCAAAGCTATAGAGGCAAGTGCGATACCTGCCAGTAGTTTTATTTTCATCTTACAAAAATATAATGTTAGATAAAGTTCCCCTTTTTATTTAGAGGCTCTCATAGAAAGCTTTATAGGCATCGTTGGCTCCCTCGCCAGAGTAGGGGAGAACCTCTATGCCCTTGCTTTTGGCATACTCTATAAGTTCGGGGTAGGTATCAGCCTCGGCTTCCACCACGGCGTCGCTATGGTCGATGGCGAGCTTGCACATTTCGATGAAGTCGAAGTCGTCCTTATAGTCCGACAGGCTTTCCTCGGTGATGTCCTTGAATTCAAGGCAGCGCTTGAAGTTGTCGCCAATCTTCTTGGTGAGTCCCTGGCTGAATATGGATGTAACGATCTTAGTGCCTGCAAATGTAGGCTCGTCCTTGTATGCAGTCTTGATGAATAGCGGAACGATATATCCCATCCATCCCTGGCAGTGGATTACCTCGGGCGACCAACGCAGTTTCTTTACAGTTTCAAGAACGCCTCTTGCAAAGAATATGGCACGCTCGCCATTGTCTTCGTATTCCTCGCCGTTCTCGTCGGTAGCCATCTTGCGCTTCATGAAGTAGTCGTCGTTGTCGATGAAGTACACCTGAAGGCGTGTCTGCGGAATAGAGGCAACCTTGATGATGAGCGGGTGGTCGGTGTCGTCTATAACGAGGTTCATGCCCGACAGACGTATTACCTCATGCAGTTGTCCTCTACGCTCGTTGATATTGCCCCACTTCGGCATGAATGTACGTATTTCAAAACCTTCTTCTTGCATTTTGCTTGGAAGGTCTCTACCCATTACAGAAAGTGTAGTTTCTGGAACGTACGGGGATATCTCCTGATTGATGAATAAGATTTTCTTTGCCATGCTTGATTCTTTTTTATTGTCGCGCCATATTACTATGATTTGTTTGTGTGCGCGTAAAACAGGTGCAAAGGTATAAAAAAAAGTTCGGAAAATCGTCGTTTTTTGTTAATAACGTTATTTGAGGTCAGTATTTGTCATATTTTTAGATTTATTCTTTCCCGTTTAAGAAAAAAGTTGTTATTTTGCATCGAAAATTCAAAAGGATACAAGCTTTAAGCCGTTACCCGTATTGTTTAGTGTTATAAAAATGGTGAATGGCTTATGGCGTTAAAATTAAAAAATGATGAAACTGTTCAGAAGTATTGTTGAACTTCAGAATGAGTTGTTCGAAGTTCGGAAAGAAGGTAAGTCAGTAGGATTAGTCCCAACTATGGGCGCTCTTCATGAGGGTCATGCATCGCTTGTCAATCGTAGCGTGTCAGAGAATGATGTTACGGTTGTATCAGTATTCCTCAATCCGACTCAGTTCAACGACCAAGGTGATTTGGACCGTTATCCGCGTACGCTCGATGCCGATTGCGCTTTGTTGGAACAATGTGGTGCCGATTATGTTTTTGCACCCTCTGTAGAAGAGATGTATCCCACAAAGGACAACAGGCATTTTGAGTTTCCTCCCGTTACGACGGTTATGGAAGGAGCCCATCGTCCCGGTCACTTCAATGGCGTTTGCCAGGTAGTGTCACGTCTTTTCTATATTGTGCGTCCCGACAGAGCTTATTTTGGCGAAAAGGATTGGCAGCAGATAGCTGTTGTCAAGGCTTTGGTGCGCTATCTCGGTCTGAAGCTGCAGATAGTAGAGTGCGACACCATACGCGAGGCCGATGGATTGGCAAAGAGTTCGCGCAACACTCTTCTCTCTGCCGACGAGCGTGCCATTGCTCCCAAGATTTACAGCGCACTTAAGGCGGGCAAGGAATATGGTGCCACCCATACGCTTAAGGAGACTCACGACAAGGTGGTAGCCGACATCAATGCCGTTGACGGACTTGAGGTGGAGTATTTCTCAATCGTCGATGGCAACACATTGCAGGAAGTGCAGTCGTGGGACGACAGCCAGTATATTGCCGGTTGCATAACCGTATATTGTGGCAAGACCCCTATACGTCTTATCGACCATATTACATTTAAGGAATAGTCAGCAACAAACATTCAGAAAGTATTTTTACCGTTATGATGATAGAAGTATTGAAATCCAAGCTGCATTGTGTACAGGTGACACAGGCCAATCTCAACTATATGGGCAGCATCACAATCGATCAGGACCTTATGGATGCTGCCAATATGATTGAGGGCGAGAAGGTGCAGATTGTCAACAACAACAATGGCGAGCGTTTCGAGACATATATTATAAAGGGTGAGCGTGGCAGCGGATGTATCTGCCTCAATGGTGCTGCGGCACGCAAGGTGGCCATTGGCGACACCGTTATAATCATTTCTTATGCTTTGATGGATTTCGAGGAAGCAAAGAAGTTCCGTCCTACGGTGGTGTTCCCCGAAAACAACAAGGTTGTCAAGTAGAAACGCAGTCGTTAGATTCTTTTATGCCAAATACAAGTACAGAAAGAAAGTCGGGCAAGCAGTCGCAGGGCAAGGCGTTCGACAAGAACTACGGCCATCTGCAGCCACAGGCTGTTGATATAGAGAAGGTGGTGCTGGGAGCGCTTATGATTGACAAGGATGCCTTCTCGATGGTGTCCGAGACTTTGCGCCCTGAGACATTCTACGAACCACGTCATCAGAAGATATACAATGCCATACAGACATTGTCTATGAACGAGAATCCTGTCGACATCATGACCGTTGTCGACGAGCTTAAGCGTGAGGGTACTATAGAGGATGTGGGCGGTGCGCCATACATAGTAGAGCTTAGTTCGCATGTGGCATCGTCGGCACATATAGAGTATCATGCCAAGATTCTTGCTCAGAAATATTTGGCACGTCAGCTCATATCTTATGCCAGCGTTGTGGAGACAAAGGCTTTCGACGAGACCCAGGATGTAGACGAACTGATGCAGGAGGCTGAAGGTTCGCTCTTCGAGTTGTCGCAGCGCAACATGAAGAAGGACTACACCCAGGTAGACCCTGTCATCACCAAGGCCATTGACATTCTGCAGAAGGCGCAAGCCAATGCCGGTGGTCTTACAGGTGTGCCTACTGGATATGAGGAATTGGACAAGAAGACGAGTGGATGGCAGAGTTCTGACCTTGTCATCATTGCCGGACGTCCGGCGATGGGTAAGACTTCGTTTGCACTCTCGCTTGCCAAGAACATTGCGGTTGACTACAACACCCCCATTGCGTTCTTCTCGCTTGAGATGAACAATGTGCAGCTTGTCAACCGTCTTATTTCCAATGTATGTGAGATTCCTGGCAACAAGATGCTCAATGGTCAGTTGGCTCCCGATGAGTGGGAACGATTGGACAAGAACATCCGTCTGCTGCAGGGTTCGCCCTTGTATATTGACGACACTCCTGGTCTGTCCATCTTCGAGTTGCGTACAAAGGCTCGTCGTCTGGTACGCGAGAAGGGTGTCAAGATTATCATGATTGACTACCTTCAGCTTATGAATGCCAATGGTATGCGTTTCGGTAGCCGTCAGGAGGAGGTATCAAAGATTTCGCAGTCGCTCAAGGGACTTGCCAAGGAGCTTGATATTCCAATTCTTGCATTGTCGCAGTTGAACCGTACTGTTGAGAATCGTGAAGGTCTTGAGGGCAAGCGTCCGCAGCTGAGCGACCTTCGTGAGTCGGGAGCCATCGAGCAGGATGCCGATATGGTACTGTTTGTGCATCGTCCCGAGTATTATCACATTCTTCATGACGAGAAGGGCAACGACCTTCGTGGCATGGCACAGATTATCATAGCCAAGCACCGTAAGGGTGCTACGGGCGATGTGTTGTTAACCTTCCGTGGAGAGTTCACCCGCTTCCAAGACCCTGAGAAGCAGTTGGCTCCTATAGGCGATGCTCCTTTCGGTTCGGAGATTATAGGCAGCAAGATGAATGGTGGATCAGGCATGCCGTTGCCACCCGATTTGGAAGGAATGCCCGATGACGCCCCATTTGGTGAACCTTCTTCGCCAGCTCCATTTTAGTGATTAATTGAGAGTTGAGGGTTGAGAGTTATGATTACTTTCAACCCTCAACTTTCAACTGAATCAAACCTTACATATTCTTCTATAAGCGCACTTGTCACAGCGTGTATTGTCCGTTGTCGGCGTGAATGGTAAGTTCGTGTTGAAGATGTCGTGCAGCACTTCCTTCAGATGCTGCTCAAACTCCACCTTATATTCTCTAACGTTTGCAATCTTTTGCGAGTCAATCTCAAGCACAGGGTCGTAGTTCTCCTTCGAAGCCTGCTTGACAAAGAGCAATGCCGGACTGACGCAATCCTTCTGTTTGTTGTATTTGGTTGAATTGTCAACGATGAGCGAGTAGAGTATAGCCTGCAGATAATAGTCGGAATGTTTTTGGCTTATATTCATATCCGAGAATATCTCCTCAATCTCCTTAATCTTTCTTGTGGCTTGAATTCCCGTCTTATAGTCCACCACGCGTATCGTCGACACACCGGTCCTTGCGTCTGTCACCCTGTCCAGTCGGTCTATAATGCCGCCTATACGTATCTTGCGCACATTATTGTCTTCCGTCTCGAATGCTATCTGAGTGTATACGGCATCCTCCAGGGCCAGCATCTCGAAGGGAGCTGTCCTTTGGTCGCTATGCAGCAACTGCCTGAGATATTCTATCAGCACCTTGCGGTTTATCAGATGCAGACCGTTGTAGTAGGGACTACGCATAGAGTTCTTCACCTTAAACAGTTCCTCGTTGAAAGCCCTGTCCACAATGCTCTCCAGCAGACCCTTGGTGTTCAGATATTTCTGTATTGAGGCTTTCTCAATCCTGCCATTGTTGTGACTCATGCTCTCGTCGTATATCAGTTGCGCCGACTTATGGAATATATTGCCAAACATACGGTTGTCCACCACGTCGTCCTCACAATCAGGTTCTTTGATGCTTGCCACATACTGATAGAAGAACATAAGCGGACATTTTATGTATCTGTTGATAGCCGATGGCGAAAGACTCTTCATGCCGTCTAGCTTCTCCTTGATGCTTCCTGCCTTGCTGACGCTCTTAGGCTTGTGTGCGATAGGCGAGTTGTCGGCAAGCAGATTGTAATGCTTTATCTTTTGCTGTCCGTCCACCATCATCTGTAGCATGAAGCGGCTCATCTCGCCCGTATGCCCGTTGTCGGTAGTGTTGTTGTACACGATGGTAATGTCCTCGGCACGTTGCAGCAGCCGATGAAAGTAGTAAGAGTATATAGCCACCTTATTGTCTATGGTAGTCAGTCCGTGAGCCTTGCGTATGGCATAAGGTATGAACGACGAATCGTTCACGCCCTTAGGCATGTTGCCCTCGTTGCACGATAGCAGCAGCAGGTGCTTGAAGTCGAGATTACGCGTCTCGAGCACACCCATAATCTGTATTCCCACTACAGGCTCGCCGTGAAAAGGTATTGTGGCAGCCGCTATCAGTTGCTTTATCAGTCTGCGCAATGTATTAATGTCTACATCCATGTCGCCGTTGGCAGCCAGCTGTTCCAGTCGATTTATGATGGTGTACATTCTGAACACCGACTCCTGCAGGAATGCGTCTTCTGTGTCCTTGGCGTTCACACCAATCAGCTTGATAATTGTTTCTACGTGATGTAGCAAATGCACGTTGCCGATGTTTATGGTTTTGAACAGCAAAGCCAATCCCTGGTCTTCGCCGTTCATTGTAAGAGTCGCATGGTCGGGATATACCAGATGCTGCTCCTTTATTGTGGCGTACACGTCGTTCGCCTTGTCTGAAATATAGCGCGTGTAGGCATGCCTCAGAAGCTTGCTTGCATATTGCGCACGATAGCACGTCCCCTTGCCCGCAATGCCCGAAGTGTAAGTGTCTAACAGTAGCGACACAAACGAGGCTATTGGGGTCATGCCCAACGGGAAACCACTTGTTATGTTCACCTTGTCCGCCTCGGGTGGCAGACTTTGTATAATAGGCGCCAGTATGGCTTCGTCGCACATCACGACGGCAGTCTTCCTGCCAGCCAGGCATCTGCCTTCCTCGCGCAACCATTGCGAGGCATATCTTGCCTGTATGTTCTCGGTCGATGCCATCACGAACGACACGTCCTTAGGGCGTCGCATATTCTGATAGATGTCTGCCGAGCAGACGTCAAGTTCGTTGGGAAAATCCTCCAGATACATGGCTATATACTTGCCAGCCGCATTGGTATATGCACTATTGTTGCGAGGCATATAGTAGGTGTCGAAGTCCCAGTAGAAGTGGGCTTTGCCAGCCTTCTTCAGATTGGCAAACAGTTCTTGCTCCACCTTCTGAAGCAGGTTGAAACCTACGAATATGTATGTGTCATACTCGAATTCTATGTCTTTTCTTGTGGCAACCTCTCTGTATATGGCACCTTCATATCCTATGCCCTGGTTTCTCAGTCGTTGGTTATAGTCGTGATATATGTCGCCGAAGTGACTCCACAGACTCAGAAATCGTTTCTTCAGCTCAGTCTCCTGGTCATGACTGAAGTTGGCAAAGAATCGTTTCAGCAGTTCGCGTTGCTCGTCAGTAAGATACGACAGGTCGTCAAGCTCGTGTATGTCCTTAAGGTTGCAGAATATCTTGTCGGCATCAGCCATATTCTTGTCTATGTCGTCAAAGTCGGTCAGCAGAAGCTGTCCCCAACCATAGAAGTGGTCGAGCGTCTCGTCAATGCCCGTACACTTTACAAACGACTTATGCAGGTCGCACACCAGCTTTATGGAGTCGCCCACTACATACTCCGAGTGCTTGCCGAAGAGTTCGCTGATGGTAGTATATGCCGGACTCCACATAGGCTTGCCAGCCATACGTGCCATATATTCGTTCATGAACAATGCGGCACGCTTGTTAGGAAACACCACCACAATGCGTGACATGTCAGTACCCCATTTCGCTAACATGTCCTCAGCCACATATTCCAAAAAAGTTCTTGTCGTATTCATGATGCTTATTCTTTCACCTCTTCAATGTTGTTAGTGTATACAAACCACAGATATCCTCTTACGTCCTTATATCCCATACCCTTGGTTAGTGCTATGTAGCGTCTCACCTGGTCGGTATATTCCGGACGGTAGGCACCGAATTTGAAGTCTACTATCACTACCTTGTCGCCATCCTTCATCACACGGTCGGGTCTGTGCTCCCTTACCGTATCCGTAGCTTCATCGTAGTCGAGAATGGTACATTCGTTAAACAGTTCCCAGCGTCCCGAGAACCAGTCGGCTACCTGCTTGTTCTCCAGACGCTTGTGTAGCATCTTGCGCAAGCTGTCGCAGGTGGTGTTGCTGTCTTCTATCAGTCCCTCAATCTCCAGCTTCTGCAGACTCGGTTCTATGTCGTCAGCCGTGTTTATAGTGGCAAACAGGTGGTGCAACACTCGTCCTGTCTTTATATACGCCAGTCTTTGCTTCTCCTCGCTATTGCTGTCGTCCTCGTCGCACACAAACTCCCGGCTCTTGTTGCTTTGTCTGAAGTCGGTATGGTTCTCGTACGTCTCCATTCTCACGTTCTTGTTGCTCACCTGTGGCATGAATATGTTGTCCGAGAGTGCCTTTGTCTTCTTGTCGGCAGTCTCCAGCATGCCGTAAGTATATCTTATATTGCTCTTCTTGTCGCTCGGGTCGCCTTCAAGTTCGCCTCCTTCCAGATTCATATTCACTATAGCTTCTTCTATGGTGTACGACCTTTGGTTGGCATTGCCTCTGCGTGCTATCACATACAGGCTTTGTGAGGCTCGCGTGAAAGCCACATACAGCAAGTTGAGGTTGTCTACACAGTTTTGCAGATGCTCGTCGTTGTAGTCGTCCTCGAATATTGTGCCCTTCATCTGTTTGGCGTTAAAGTCAACAGGTACGAGTGGCAGTTCGTTGAAAGGTGCCACCTTAGGCGAGCACCATATAGTGTTGGTCTTCTCTATGCTCCAGTCGCAGAATGGTATTATCACGTTTTCAAATTCCAGACCCTTGCTCTTGTGTATTGTTATGAGTCTGATGCCATGTGTGGCATTCACCTGAATGGTCTTCGAGCAGATGCTGTCGTCCCATTCCTCCACAAACTTGTCTATGTCGGCAGTATTGTTCTTCAGATAGTCGGTGAGGCAGTCGTAGAAGGCATACATATATGCGTCTTCTCCCTCTATCTTCTTCAGGCTGAACATGTCATACAGCTTCTCAGCCAGTTCGTATAGAGGCATAGCCAGCAGGTCGGGGGCGTTGTCGGCAAACTCTTTCGGCAAAGCTTCGTTCACGCCTTCATCGGTAGCCAGCAGTCTGTCCACCAGTTCGTTGTCCTTGCCCAACACCCTTGTCTGGTATGCTTTGGCTATGTATGTCTTTGCAATCTTGTCGTTGTTGTGTGTGAGGCAATGCATGGCATTGACTATAATGTTCACCGAGTCGGCACTATCCAGTCTGAAAGCCTCGTCCGACACAATCCTCACCTCAGGCATCACCTCGGCAAAGTATTCAGCCAGCTGCTGTATGGTGCCGTTCGAACGTACTATTATTGCTATGTCCGAACACTCAGCTCCGGCTTCCAGCAGTTGCTTTACAGCATCGGCGGTCTTCTGTAGTGTCTGTTCGAGATAGTCCTCCTGTGGCAGCATCTCAATACTCACATATCCCGTCTGCTTTCTGAATTCCGGCACGTTCTGCTCCACGTCCGAGTATGCCTTCTTCAGTTGTCCGGCAGCGTTGTCCGTTTTCTCTTCCTTGTTGTCATAGTCAGCCGTAAGGTCTTTGTATTCTATTTCGGCAGCCTGTGTGAAGAAAGCGTTGTTGAAGTTTATGACACGTCTCGACGAGCGGTAGTTGGTGTCAAGGCTCTTCACGTTCAGCATGTTTCTCATTGTGTGAAACTCCTGCTCAATATTGTTAAGCATGCGCCAGTCGCCCGACCGCCACCTGTATATGCTCTGCTTCACGTCGCCCACAATGAGATTGCCTTGTTCGCTACTGTGGCTCATGCACTCCTCAAGCAGCACCTTGAAGTTTTGCCATTGTACGGTACTCGTGTCCTGGAATTCGTCAATCATGATGTTGTTGAGTCGTGTACCTATCTTCTCGAATATGAATGGCGAGTCGCTGTCTTTTATAAGTGAGTGGAGTAGGGTATGTGTGTCGCTCAGCAGAAACCGGTTGGCTTCCTGGTTCATGTCTCTCACCTTGTTTTCTATGCTGTTGAGCAGTCGCAACTGGTTAAGGTGGCGCAATGTGAGCACAGCCGATTGGTATATAGGCCAGTTGCGGCTTCTTGTGTTTTCGGCGTTTATCAGGGCAGGCGCCAGCTTGGACGAAGCAATGGCTTTCAGTTCAGCATCGGCAGTCTTCTTCACCCATCCGTCGCCATTGCCATTGTCTATGGCAGTCTTCACCCTACTGGTTATCAGACTCTCGTCGTACACACCCGATTGTATCTTGACGAAATATCCTGCAGGTCCGCTTTTGCCGTAGCTAAGGTCTTGTATGTCAATGCCGTTGTTGTTCAGAATGTCGAAGAACAGTTCAGCCTCGTTCACAATCTCCGCCTCAGCCTCATTGCGCAGTTTGCGCAATTTCGAAGTGTATTGCTTGAAGAATCCCTCCTCAAGCAATTTCTCGTTAAGCAGTTTGCTGTTGGTCTTATAGAATTCACGGAATATGTTCTCGCCGAACTTCTTTATCTGTCCTATCACGTTCCAGTTCTTGTCGTCCTGCATGTTCTCGTGTATATAGTCCATAATCCATGCCAGAAGCTGGTCGTCCTCCGAAAGATTGTCTATCAGATTGTCAACGGCATTACGTTCAATCTGGTAGTCGTTCAGTTCCACGCGCAGGTTGGCAGTAAGGTCCAGTTCGCGAGCCAGGTTGCGCAATACACTCTGAAAGAACGAGTCGATAGTCTCGATACGGAAGTAGCTGTAGTTGTTCACTATATTGTGTAGGGCCATACCCGCACGTTCAGCCATGAACTCCTCCGTGACGTCCATGTCAGTCTTTATCTTCTCAATATAGCTTTTCGAGTCAGGCAGTCGTTTCCATATGCCATACAACTGACTCAGTATACGTGTTTTCATCTCCTCCGTAGCCTTGTTGGTGAATGTCACGGCAAGCGTAGACCTGAAACTCGTAGGGTCGTTGATAAGCAGTTTGATGTACTCTACTGATAGTGTAAATGTTTTGCCACTACCAGCGCTGGCTTTGTATACTGTGAGTGCTTTATGTGCGGTATTCATAAGCTGGAAGTTGTTTTTAGCCGTTATGGTTATTCTGCTTCGGCAGCCATTGCGTCAAGTCGGCTTATGGCTGCCTGCATGTCTGTAGCAAAAGATGTATGGTCGGTCAGGAAGTCGTTCTTTCCGTCTGCTGTCTTTTCGTACAGCTGACGGTTCATCGATTCCACATACGAAGCTATGGAGTATTCTATGTCGTCCTTCTGCCGCATGTCGTTGCTGTACATATACACGCGCCACTTCTGATGAAAGAAGCAAAAAGCCGATTCTATGCAGTCTTTTGAAATCATTTCTCTTTGTTTTGTAGTCAATAATTTTTTTGTCACGAATCATCACGAATTATCCTTGAATTGTTTCATAAGTACTTCTTTCCATAATTCGTGGTCAGTTCATGATAATTCGTGACTATTATCGCGCTTTATTCTACTACAGTAACCTTATTTATTACGATGTCTTCTTTGGGACGGTCGGCAGGGTCGGTATCCACGTTTATTATTTGCTCAACGATGTCCATACCGCTTTCCACCTCGCCAAACACAGTATACTCTCTGTCGAGGAAAGGAGTGCCACCTACCGTAGTGTAGGCATTCATCTGCTCCTCCGTGAATCCTACAGGCTGCTGTTTGCAGATTTCCTTAGCCTCCTTCTGCAGACTGTCCTGCAGTTCTTGCAGACCCGCACGGTCGCGATTGCGTCTCATTTCCATAATCTTGTCCTTGTGATAAGTCACGAGGTCGTTGAATGTGGTGATCTCCTGGTTCTGCTTCATCTGCTTCTCCATCTGTTTCAGTTGGGCAGTCTTGTAAACATCTCCCCATACAATGTAAAACTGGCTGCCGCTCGATTCCTTGTTCGGATTCACCTCGTCGCCAAGACGTGCAGCACACAAAGCGCCGCGCTTGTGGAATAGGTCTGGCTTTATTTCAGCCTCAATAGTATAGTCAGGACCGCCAGCACCGAGATGCTTGCCGGCAGGCGCACCTTTCGATTCAGGGTCGCCACCCTGAATCATGAAGTCCTTAATCACACGATGAAACAAAGTGCCGTCATAGTAGCCCTCGCCAATCAGCTTAAGCATGTTGTCACGATGTTTTGGAGTCTCGTCATAAAGGCGCACAACGATGTCGCCCTTCTGTGTTTCGATTTTTATCTTTGCCATAGTTCTTATAATTTCTTATAATGCAAAGTTACAACAAAAAGTTGGTAAATGGTGATTTTTGCCAAGTCGAAGCACAACTTCGCCCTATAAGCGCAAATCAATTGCAATAAAATACTAAGTAACTGTTCAAAATTAATTTTACAAATATGAATAATTCACGAATAAGTTCG
>CAJJOL010000046.1:0-28079 GCA_905193385.1 uncultured Prevotella sp.
CGTTCTTTCCCTGCTGCCGTAGCACTTCGAGGTTTTCCTCCACCGTGTCAAGCTCTGCTTGCAGGATGCGCTGCTGCAATTCCGGCGACTGCGGTATCTTGCCGAACTGGTCGTGCGACATGATGACGCAATCGTAGTCGTTGTTCTTTATATTATTGAAGAAGCGCACACGGTTGGCGGTCGAAAAGTCCTTCTCCGAAGCGTACAGAATACGTGCGTTGGGATATGCCGCCTGATAGGTGGCTGCAATCTCCGCAACGTTGGCTTTCAGCCCGATAATCATCGGCTTGTGTGCCAAATTCAGACGCTTCATCTCATGCGCGGCGATGCACATTATCAGCGTCTTACCGGTTCCCACCTCGTGGTCGCAAATTCCGCCGCCGTTCTGTTTCAACATCCAGACGCAATCCATCTGTGAGGGATAGACGCTCTTGATACCCCGGCTTGCCAGCCCTTTCAGGTTGAGGTCGGGAAAGGTCTGATGGGAGCCGTCGTAGCGCGGGCGCACGAAACAGTTGAACTTGCGGTTATACATCGTCACAAGCCGCTCCTTGAACTGCGGCGACTGCTCTTCGAGCCATTCGGAGAAGCCGTTTCGTATCTCGTCAATCTTGGCGTTGGCGAGTTGTATTCCCTCGCTGTCGCGCATCTTGATGTCGTTGCCATGCTCGTCCTTGCCGATGGACTTCATCATGTCAGGGCAGGTGTTGTGCAGGGCGTGTTTTAGGAGGTGCATACCGTCATAGTTCCGGTAATACCCCTTCACCAGAAACTCGTCCGTGATTTTCATGGTGCGGTAGCCGCACACCACCGAAAACTCGTCCATGCTTGCGGAATAGGCGATTTTCACCTCCGTGTCGAACAGCCGGCTCATGTAGGCGGCATAGACACCCGTCGGAATCCAGCGTTCCCCGAAATTGAAGTCCAGATCCTCGAAGGCGATGCGCTGCGGCTCGGCATCTTTCAGAGCCTCCAACGCCTGCTTCACCTCCGGCATACGCTCATTTTCGGGATTGTCACCCATCCATGCCTCTATGCGTTCCGCTTTCTCTATGACATTTCCGGCGATGAAACGGTCTTTGATTTCGTAACCGGTCACGAGCGGATTGTAGTAGATGCGCCCTTGCAGGGCAGTGAGCAAATCCTCCGCCGTGCTGTCGGTTATCTCCCGCATATAGTCGAGATTGACCGTACCATATTTGTTGAGCGACGCAGACAGGGCTTCTTCGGGAGAGCCTACGTTGGCATGGCTCTCCACCGCGAAGGAAACAGGATGCTCGAAGATGTCCGCCTTGACGAACTTTCCGTTTTCCATCCGTTCCAGCGAAAGGATGTCGCGCCCGCCCGCATCCATCATCACTAACTTCACGTTCTGCTTGGCGTTGAGGTTGCCGTAGCGCATGACAAACTCATCGTAACAGGTATTCAGATGCTCTCGCCACGGAACATTTGCCTCGCGCCGGAGCGATTCATAACGGTACAGACGCTCGTAGGCGTCACGCAGCGACACATACAACAACGCCTTTTCCTTCTGGTATCCTTTCAGGTCGAGCGGCTGGAATGTCGCCCCGTATGGCGTGATGTCTTTCAGGTAGCCCACGTTCCTTGCCGCATCGAGCACGATGGAGCCTTCACGATGGTGTGGCCCCAAGGTACGGTCGTAGGGATGCGGAGTAAGGTCAAGCGGTGGCTGCTCCTGTTTGGCAGGAGCATTGGCTGTACCTTGGAACAATCCGTTTCCTTCGGTTTGCGCAGTTTTATCCACTGTCTGCTCTGCCTCAGCATGTTTCGGCTCTGCTTCAGACAGCGGCTTTATCTCTCCCATAGGAGGGATGAAGGCTGGATCGAGCGTATCTGCCACGCCCAATCTCTTCAACTGTTCCTGACGATGGCGCTCCGCTTCCTGTCGCAGTGCCACACGCCGTTCGGGTGTTAGCGTCATCATGGCCTCATAGAAGCCGTTGATGGGTGGGTTGTCCTCCCAGTTGATGTCCGCATAGATGTCGCCCGGCAGGGTTTTCTTTTCTTCTTTGGGGACATCGTCTTTTTCTTCTTTCGGAGTCAAAGGGTCTTTTTCACCTTGACCTGATAGAACATCTATCTGCTTCTTCGGCTTCTCCGTACGGGCAGGTGTGGGATTGTTCCCCTTTTGTGCCTGCTTGGCAACAGCGGACTTCTTCTTGTTCTTCGGGGCAGGCTTCTCTTGCGGAACGGTGTACTCCCATAGGTCGAAAAGTGTTAGCTGTACAGCTTTCCCTTCTGCGAAAAAATCTGTTGAGAGTTGTTCTTTCGAAGTCTCTGTAATTGCAGGGACTTCTTCCGCTATTTTGATTTCCACGGTTGCAGACGGAATGGCTTGGACAGGTATCTCTTCTGTCACACCATTATAGCGTGCCACATCCAATCGTGCAGCCAAATCGGCATCTATTCGCTTACGCAAGTCCTCGGCGATTCCTGCTACACCGCCCTCGTGCAGATAGACCATAGCAGGTTTTCCGTATGGGTCGGTGTCCAGTTTGGCACTGGTATGTATGACCAATTCGGGATGCGCCAGCAGGTAGCGGTTGGTCGTCACATGGGTATGGTTGTCCTTCACCGTCTGCGTCAACAGTTGGTCATCTTCCGACAGTTCTTCCTTGCGGCTGTTCTTCTGGAGGATGATCAGGTCGCAGCCTACCTCGGTGTTGTCGTTCTCGGTGAAGAGGTTGTTGGGCATACGCACCACCGACAGTAGGTCGGCATTCCTCATCATCAGGAAGCGGGTGCCGTTGTTGCTCTCACTGTCCAGCACACCCTGCGAGGTGAGGAAGGCGACGATGCCGCCGTCACGTACGGCATCGAGCCCTTTCAGGAAGAAGTAGTTGTGAATCTTCTTCGCCGCAGCCCGGTGCATGAGGGAACGCTTCTCGTACTCTGCGTCGAAGACGGCGATGTCGCCGAAGGGAATGTTGGACAGGGCAAGGTCGAAATGGCCGTTGAAGGGCTTCTCTATCTTCTCGAATCCCTCCACACGCACTTTCCGGTCGGGATGAAGATGGCGGAGCATCCTGCCCGTCAGCAGGTCTTTCTCGAAAGCCATCACATCGGCTTGGGGGGCATAGCGCAGCATGGAGTCCACAAAAGCACCCATGCCTGCCGACGGCTCCAGCAACCGTACGGGCACGACACCGTACCCCGCAAGCACGCCTGCGAGGGTATCGGTGATTTCCTTCGGGGTATAGAAGGCCGTGAGCACGGAGCCTTTCAGCGAATCTACATAACGCTTGTACTCCGTCTCGTCACGGCTGTTCTCACGGATAAGGCGGTGGAGTTCCGCCGTGGGGGCAAAGAGTTCGAGGTCGGATTTCGCCCAGTGGACGGCATCCGTCAGTTCCTTGGCGGGGTTCAGGATGCACTTCAAGCCTCCGAAGCCGCAGTAGCTGCGCAATATGTCGCGCTCGGCCTCAGTGGGGGTGCGTCCTTCCCGGTCAAGGAGGAAGGCCGTCCGTATCGCCTCGATGTTGTCCCTCAGTCGCTGCTTGCGGTTAAACGCCATACTCGGCAAGATAGAGTACGACAGCTCCCGTCAGCTCGCTGTACAGCAGGTCATAGTCCAACGACTGGGCGAAGTGGTCGTCGGACAGGTCGTAGATGGAAAACACGTTGTCCACCAAGGGCAACAGCTTTGCGGTAAAGGCTTCCTGCCGTGTTTCGGGAATCTCGTAGGCAAACTCGTTCGTGATGACCTCACGCAGGATGGCGTATTTGGAGTGGTGCAGCCCTTTCAGCAGGGTCTGCATCGCCAGTTCCTGAGCACCCTCTATGGGATAGCCCCCACGGCGTGCCTGCTCGTAGGTGGTTGCGGCCAGGTCGGCACGGGTCTCGATGAAGGAGGCATCACCGGCCTGCTCAAAACGGTTCTCTTGAAGGTGCTTTTGCAGATAGAGGTGGTAGTACGACAGCTCTTTCCGCTTCTTTTCATTCTTGTTCATGTCTATTCTTGGATTATAGTGGATAATCAAATGCGGATAGAAGAAAAAAGCACTCCGGGTATCCCTCCCGAAGTGCCACCACTAAATCCAAAGTAAATCAGTCCGGTCTTAGAAGAACAAGAACGAAAACGATTCGACTTTGATTCAGTGGCGAAGGTACTCATTTATTTCCTCTTCGGGGAATGTTTTCCCTTGTTTTTCACTTCGGGGAAGACAAATACCGTGTTATAGTCGGCATCAAAGGCGATAATGGCATCGAAACTCTTGCCTTGCTTGCTCTTGAAGCCTTTCAGCAGGGCGGTCTTCCCGGTAGTGAGCAGTTCCTTGATCTCCTCGTCCTTCAGGTTGCGGCTGGCTTTCTGGCGGAACACGGGCAGACCGCATTCGGGATTGTCGCAACGCACCACCTTGCCGTAGAACTGCATCTGCCCCTTGCCGCACTTGGGGCAGTTGCAGCCGGATGGCTTATGCCCGAAAATCTTGTCGCAGGAGAGCAGTTCGGCGGTGATTTCCGTGGTGTATCGTTCTATCTCCTCATGGAAGGCGGAGGCTTCCTTCTCCCCACGCTCGATGCGTGCCAACTCACGTTCCCACTCTCCCGTGAGGGCGGCATCGGCGATGCGCTTCCCTTTCACCACGGAGTAGAGAGCCAGCCCCTTCTCGGTAGGCACGAGCGACTTCTTGCAACGCTGCACGTAGCCACGGGCAAAGAGGGTCTCGATGATGGCGGCACGGGTGGCGGGAGTGCCTATTCCGCATTCCTTCATGGCCTGACGCACTTCCTCGTCCTCCACGTCCTTGCCTGCCGTCTCCATCGCCGAAAGCAGGGTGGCTTCGGTATGCAGGGGCTTAGGCTTGGTCTTGCCCTCGGTGAGGCTGACGCCGCATACGGCAAGGGTGTCGCCGCTCTTCCAAGGCGGAAGTACTTGTTCCTCGTTCTCTTCGCCCAGCACGGCACGCCATCCTGCCTGACGGATGACGCAGCCCTTGGCGGCAAACTCCGCCTCGCCACTGAGAACGGTGACGGTAGTGAGTTCCTTGACGCACTTGTCGGAGAAGGCTTCCACCATGCGCCCGGCTATCATCTGATAGATGGTGTTGTCCTCCTTGGAGAGGAACAGCGGTTTCTCGCCCGTGACAAGCAGGGCGTGGTGGTCCGTCACCTTGCAGCTGTCCACGCTGCGGCGGGTCAGCCTGTCCCTGTGGGGCACCTTGCCAATCCATTCGGGATAGCCGCCGAGGAAGGTGAGCAGCTTGGGGATTTCGGCAAAGACATCTTCAGGGATGTAGCGGCTGCCGGTGCGCGGATAGGTGATGAGCTTCTTCTCGTAGAGCTTCTGCGCTATCTCCAGTGTCTTCTCCGCCGTGAAGCCGTGCTTGGCGTTGGCTTCCTTCTGCAGGGTGGTAAGGTCGTAGAGCAGCGGCGTGTCCTCCACCTTCTCCTTGCACTCCACCTTGGTGACGAGCAGGGAGGGCTGCGCCTTTACCTTATTATATATGTGCTCCGCAGGGGATTTCTCCTTCCATTTCTCTAAGGAAGAGAACTTCACTGTCTGTTCCCCTGTGCCTTCCACAGACAGATGCACCTGCCAGAAGGCTTCGGGCGTGAAGCGTTTGTGCTCCCAGTAGCGGGCGCACACCATGGCCAGCGTGGGTGTCTGCACACGTCCGAGGGAGTAAGTGCCCCTGCCTGCGGCGATGGTCATGGCCTGCGTGGCGTTGATGCCTACCAGCCAGTCGGCCTCACTGCGTGCCTTGGCGGCATGGTAGAGGCGGTCGTAGCGGTTGCCCTCTTCGAGGTGTCGCAATCCCTCGCGGATGGCCTTGTCGGTGAGGGAGCTGATCCACAGGCGAACGAAGGGCGTGCGGCAGTTCAGGTAGCTGTAGAGGTAGCGGAAGATGAGCTCGCCCTCGCGTCCGGCATCGGTGGCCACTACAATCTGTTCGCTCTCGCTGAAGAGTTTGCTCACGATGCGTATCTGCGTGACGACGCTGGGTTCGGGCTTGTAGCCCTTCTCCGTCTTGGTGTGACGGGGTTGCAGGGTGAAGGTGTCGGGCAGGATGGGTAGGTGCTCACGGGCGAAACCGTGGATGCCGTAGCCTTCGGGCATGGTGAGCTGCACCAGATGCCCGTAGGCCCAGGTGACGGCATAGCCGTTGCCGGAAAAATAACCTTCTTCTCTCTTGATCGCGCCCACGATGCGGGCTATCTCACGTGCCACGGATGGCTTCTCTGCGATAATGGTCTTCATACTGATTTACTGTTTTGATGTTTTTACCTATTGTTTCTGTTCTCATGTTTGGGATAATGATGGATTTAGTGGTGGCACTTCGGTTCATACCTTCATGCCTTTGCTCTTGCGTTTCTCCTGCTTTTGCTGGACATCGTCCTTCGGGGCAGTCTGTCCCTTCTGCAGCGGCTCGTTGACATTCTTGGTCGCTTCGTTGGTCTTGCCCTGACTGTTGACGGCCACCTGCGTGCGGCTCTCGTTTGCCGGAGCCACCTTCTGAGCGTTGTCGGGATTGGTGTTGTAACGGTAGGGACGGCCTTTCTCGGGATTGAAGCGGAGGTACATGGCGGAGGGTACACCCTTGTCGTCGGGCACATTCTCCAGCTTGACGGTCTTGCCTGCCACATAGTCGGCTTTCTGCTCCTCGGTGAAGGGCACGCCCTTCCATTTGGTGATGGGACGGATGCTGCCGTCTTCGTTGGTCCATGTGTTGCGGCGTTGCTTGCCGGGTTCCTGCTGCGGTGCTTCCTGCACTACCTTCGTGGATTCCTTGTTGCTCTGTTCTTCTACGGTACGGGGCGACTTGCCTGTGCCGGGCACGAACTCCACGCCCCGCTGCTCCACGTTCACCTGAAGGGTGGTGACGAACTTGCGGCCGTCGTTGCGCTCGATTAGCTTATCCTTGACGGGCAGTCCGGCACGGAGCATCTCACGCTCCTGCGGGGTGATTTCCGTCTTGCCGATCCGTTCGGGAATGCGGATGCGGGCGGCGGGCATGTCGGTAATCTCGTTGGTCTTGCGGTCGATGCTGATGAAGGAGGGGGTTATCTCGCCCGTGGCCTTGTCCACCAAATCCACGATCCTGCCGAGGTTGCCTGTCTCCTTCAGGGCTTTCTTCTCTTCCGGGGTGAACTTGTGACCCTTGTACTCGTCGAGCTTCTGTTCCTTGCGGATGAAGTGGGGAACGAGGCGCACGTTGCCGTCATCGTCCTTGCGGAAGGAGAGGCGGGCATCGAGGCTGAACGACTCGCCGCCGAAGTTGGGCGTGACGCGCACGAGGTCGGACTTGCCGTAGTTGAGCATCTTCTGCAGGTCGCCGGACTGCTCCAGCTCCTCACGCTTCACGCCCCAGTTCTTTTCCAATGCCTGCCAGTCGATGCGGCTTTCGTCAATGGGCTGGTAACCTTGCCTTTGCTTATTCTCCTGTTTGTTTTCCTGTGCGTTCTTCTGCACGTTTTCCTGTTGTTTCTGTTCCATGTTTTCTTGTTTTGGGGGTTCTACATTGTTTGTCTGATTCTGTTCTTGCTTCTGCTCTTCCTGCGCCTTCTGCTCCTGCGCCACCTGCTTCTCATAAGTGGAGGTGTCCACCTTATGGGGTGCGAGCAGTTCGGCATTGGCTACTGGGTCTTTCAGCAGTTCCTTCATCACGCCGAGCAGGTTCTCCGCCTGGTCTGCTGCGATACGGTAGAAGCCGAAGCGGCTGGGTTCCTTGCACTGCCGGAAGAAGTTGCGGAAGAAGTTGTCGAGCACGTCGCCGTTCTTGTCGAACTGTAGGAAGTCCTGTGCGTTCTCCATCTTTGGCGGTGTGCGTCTGGGGGTGCCGTCCGCCTGTAGTCCGGCCACCACGCTGATTTCGCCCGTCTTCTCGTCACGGACTATCAGCACGTCTTTTTCGTCTTTTTTCTTTGCCATCTTGATTGACTTTTAATTGTGAAACATTGATTGTTATCGGATGCGGGCCTTGTATTCCGCCATCTTCTCTTTCTGAAAGCAGTCGATATGCTCCGCGAGGAACTTCTCCACGTCCGACTCCTTGTAGTAGGTCTTCTGCCGGAGCATGAGATAGGGCAGGATGCCCAGCGTGCGGTAACGTTGCAGTGACCGCTTGCTGACTTGTAGCATCAGGCAGAGGTCCTGGTTGTCGTAGAGGCGTTCGCCGTTGTACAGCCTGCACTCCGTGCCTTCCTCCTGATTCGGCGACTGCCGCTGACTGCGAAAGAGCAGGTCGTCGAGCATCTTTTCGTGTCTGTCGAGCCGTTCCATGAGGAGGTGGAACAGCCGTTCTATCTTGTAGGTATCCATCTTCTTTCCCGTTTTATGTTTTCTTACCTGTCCTTACCATATACTGTCTGTGCAGTTCGCCGATGCGCTCTGCGTTGCCGCTCATGGAACATTCCTTCATCATGTGCTCTACGTCCGTGAGGCGGTAGCGGCAGGTGCGCCCTATCAGCGAGAAGGGGATGCGCCCCTCGTCACGGTAGCGTTGAAGGGTGCGCAGGCTGATGCCGAGCAGGGCGGTTACCTCCTTGCTGGTCAGCCACCGTTCCTGTGGCTGTACGGGCTGTCTGTCCTCATACTTGCGGATGTGCTCTGCTATCTTCTCAATGTGTCCGACCAGTTCCTGAAAGGCGACACTTTCTATCATTATTACGTTCATAATCAATATAGTTTTTCTTGTTTCTGCTGCAAAATTACAAGGTATGGGAAGTGCGAACTTATGACTCATAGATGACTCATAGAAGATTTTCTTGCAACTGGCTTTGGATGGCATATCTTTCGGTTCCAGATGCTGCCACCTGCGCTGGAAATGAGGGGGTTTAGGAAACCGCGATGTAACTTTGCACCGACAATCACAGCAATACTCAGAATCATGGAAGTAGTAATCATTGAAAGAAAGGCGTTCGAGGCACTGATGGCGGATGTCTCGTCGCTGACGGAGAAAGTGAACCGCCTATGCGGTCGTGAGAAGGACAGGCGCATGGCGAAGTGGATGGACAACGAGGAGGTATGCCGACTGCTGCGCCTCAGTCCGAGGACTCTGCAGACGATGCGGGACAAGGGATTGATTACCTGCTCGCAGATTGGCAAGAAGTTTTATTACCGCAGGGAGGACGTGGCAAGCCTCGTTGCGGACAGCAAGGAGGCCAGCCTATGAAGCAGGAGATTCTCACGCTGGAGCAGGGGCAGGTGGCGGACATGCTCCTCTCGCTGAAAAACAGCCATCGCAGGATAAACCGCTTCCTGCAGGAATATACTCCTCCGCTGAACGGTGACTGTTACCTGACGGACAAGGAGGTGGCGGAAGTTTTGAAGGTAAGCCGACGCACCTTGCAGAACCTGCGCAACAACCGTGTGCTGCCGTTCATCCTGCTTGGCGGCAAGGCTCTCTACAGGGAGTATGACATACAACAGCTGTTGGAGACGAACTACCGCAAGGCGGATGTATAAGCACGTATGGGGCCGAATAAAGACGGACGGGCAACCCTGATGAGTGGGATTGTCCGTCCGTCTTTTTCGTTTGTTATTTCAGTCTGTCCTTTCAGTTGTTCCCGAAAGTCCACAGGGGAATGATGATGGCTTGGTGCGCCTCTTTATCCTTTTCTTTCGTAGCTGTCTCTTTCAGCCACTCGCGGAAGGCGTGGGCATAGAAGGTGTTTATCCGATAGGCCAAGGCGACGATGATGTCCCAGTGGTATATGTCCACGGAACAGCCGTCCGCCTTGCGGATATATTTGCATGCCTCATAGTCCACCAGCACACCCGTCTTGCGGATGGCCTTTATCTCCCTGCCTACGGTGGCTGCAGGGAGGTTGAACAGGTCTGCTATCTCGGCGAGGGTCATCCACACCTCTTCCTGCGGATTACCTTCCATGCGCACGTGGCCGTGCTCGTCTATTCTGATAGTTCTTCTCATGGCGTTCCGTGTTAGATGGTCTGACAAATGAACTGTTCCATGGACTCTATCTGCTTGGACAGGCGTTCCATGTCGTTGCTTACCTTCTCGGCGGTAATCTTCGCATAAATCTGCGTGCTGCGGATGCTGGTATGGCCCATCATCTTCGACAGGGTCTCAATCGGAACGCCGTTGGAGAGGCAGATGGTGGTGGCATACGAGTGGCGGCTCTGGTGCCATGTGACGTTCTTGTTGATGCCGCAAAGTTTGGCTATCGCCTTGATGCCGTTCTTGCAGTTCCCATAACATGGGACGGGCAACAGCCGTCCGTCTTCTGCCATGCCGCTGTACTTCTCGATGATGTGCTTGGGCACGTCGAGCAGGCGGATGTTCGACTCCACGCCGGTCTTCTGGCGGTTAGTTTTTATCCACAGGTGGCCGTCGAAGGAGGTCTGCAGGTTCTCTTCCGTCAGGTTGTACATGTCACGCCAGCTCAGTCCCGTGAAGCAGCAGAAGATGAAGAGGTCCCGGATGAGTTCATAGCTTTTCTTCTTGAACGTACCGTTGATGAGTGCCGTAATCTCCTCCTTGGTCAGGAATCCACGTTTGGTCTCTTCCTTCGTGATGTGGTAGGCATAGAAAGGGTCACGCGCCAGCCAGCCGTTGTTGATGGCGGTGAAGATGATGCTGCGGAAGGGCATCATGTATGACCACACGGTGTTGGTGCAGTGGTTCTTCTCCGTGCGGAGAAACAGCTCGAAATCGGTGATGAAGGCGGGCGTCAGCTCACGCAGGGCGATGTCGCTCATCTTGTAGCGTTGCTTGATGAACTCCGTCAGGTGGTTATATACCACGCAGTATTTCCAGTAGCTGCGCTCGCTCTTCATCTTGCCCACCTGCTTCGCATAGTCCTCGTTGTGCTGCTTGAACACGGCCAGCAGGGTCTTGTGGTTCTGCCCCAGACCCAGATAGGCGTTGCGCACCTTCTCCGCCGTGACATATCCGTCGGTGTCGCACACTTCCTGATACGCCTTGTTGATGCCCAGCCGTATCTTGTCCAGCATACGGTTGCCCTCCTGTGCCACGAGACTGCGGCCTGTCAGCTTGCCCAGCTCCACGTTCCACATCTTTTCCTCCACGTCCAGCTTGCTGCTGAACTGTGATACCTTTCCGTTCACCGTGATGCGGCACATCACGGGAATCATTCCGTTCTTTTTCGGCGCGTTGCGCTTGAGGTAGAACAACACCCTAAAAGTGCTTCTGCTCATACTCTACGTTTTTTAATTGCAAAATTAGTTTCTGTAGAGCTGAAAGGCTGTAAGCAAACCGCAGCACATCGGCGCAATCGCATCCGCTTCTCGTCTTTTTTTGTCCTTTTCCCGCAGGCAACATCAGATATTACCCTAACTTTGCCTCCCGAAACGCTGTATCTCGATAGTTTACAGCCATTTCCTCACGGACTTTTCAGACCTCTTCGCCAGCGAAAAGAGTAACGGGATAGTAACGAAACTCTTGCTTCAACTGACTTTTTTGTGGCATCCGTTGTCTTCACAGAAAATCCAACTAAATCAATTAATCCGCTCATTCTCACAGATTTTTCATCATTCTGCCCTCATTCTCGGTTTTTTGTTGTATCTTTGCCTATTAAAAACAAAATTTAAACAGATAAACAACATGCAAGAAACAAGACAAAACCGTATAGCACGACTCCTGCAGAAGGAGCTGAGCCTTATATTCCAGTCGCAGACACGTGCCATGCACGGCATCATGGTGAGCGTGACACGCTGCCGTGTGTCGCCCGACCTGAGCATCTGCACAGCCTATCTCAGCATTTTCCCGTCGGAAAAAGCCGAGGAACTCATCAAGAACGTAACAGCCAACGAGAAGACAATACGCTACGAACTGGGCACCCGCGTACGCAACCAGCTGCGCATCATCCCCGAACTCAGATTCTTCATCGACGACTCGCTCGACTACATCGAACGCATTGACGAACTGCTGAAGAAATGAATTTCCCGTTCTTTATAGCTCGACGCTATGTCTTCTCGAAGAAGTCGACTAACGCCATCAACGTCATCTCTGCCATTTCGGTGGTAGGCGTGGCTGTGGGCACAATGGCACTGGTGATTGTGCTGAGCGTGTTCAACGGATTTCACGACCTCGTGGCGTCGTTCTTCACCAACTTCGACCCTCAAATCGAACTTGTACCGACGCAAGGCAAGACGGCTCCTGCCGACGATCCGTTGCTCGACAAGATACGCAAGATGCCTCAGGTGAGCGTTCACACCGATGTGCTTGAGGATCAGGGACTGGCTGTATATGGCGACCGTCAGCAGATGGTGACCGTTATGGGTGTCGACGACAACTTCACCCAGCTCACCAACATCAGCGACATCCTGTACGGCGACGGCGAATTCACGCTTCAGGCTGCCAATCTGTTCTATGCCATTCCGGGCATACGCCTGGCGCAGGACATGGGACTGGGCGCACGCTTCGACGGCTATCTGAAGCTGTATGCTCCCGTACGACGCGGACAGATTACCGACCTTGAAGATCCGTCAGACGGATTTGTGGTAGACTCGCTCATATCGCCGGGCGTAGTGTTTGCCGTCAATCAGGCAAAATACGACCGCGACCACATTATATGCTCCATAGGTTTCGCACGCCGACTGTTCGATCAGGACGGCATGCTGTCGTCTCTACAGATACGGCTGAAGCCGGGCAGCGACCTCGCGGCTGTGAAGAAGCAGATGCGCGAGATTGTCGGCTCGAAGTATAGGGTGCTCGACAGGTTCGAACAGCAGTCGGACACGTTCAACATCATGCAGATAGAGAAGGTGCTGGCATACGTCTTCCTGACGTTCATACTTATGGTGGCTTGCTTCAACATCATATCGTCGCTCTCGATGCTCATCATCGACAAGAAGGCCGACGCTGCCACCCTGCGCAACCTCGGCGCTACCGACCGACAGATACGCAGCATTTTCCTATTCGAAGGCCGCATCATATCAGCCATCGGGGCCGTCGTGGGCATATTGCTCGGACTGCTGCTCTGCTGGCTTCAGCAGGAGTTCGGACTGGTGCACATGGGCGACTCGGCAGGCTCGTTCGTGGTCAATGCCTACCCCGTAAGCGTCCATTACGACGACGTGGCTATAGTCTTCGTCACGGTGCTGCTCATAGGATGGGCTGCAGCATGGATTCCTACGCGCAAGCTTAAGGTATAATCTGGCTTTTGACACACCCGCCTCCTACATCAGTTATTATCTAAAACGTTGTTTACTCCACATTTCTGGTAAACCAATAAAAAAACGGGGCAGCTCTACAGCTGTCCCGCTTCTACTTGACGCACAATGCGCTCGGTATATTTATCGACGCCTTCTGCGTCATATTTTTTTGTAAGCGACGCGCCGAACAAGGCTGCGAACGCCTGATAAAAGCCTGCCCTTATAGGTCCGAGAAACGCCTGTATCAATTGATACGACGACGAGTTGCACTCGCGATACACCAGTTTTATCAGCAGTTTGCCCTGCGAATACGTCAGCTTCTTCATGCGCGGCGTGTACTCCTTGCGTATGCTGCGCTCCACACGTTGCATGTGCTCGTCCTTAGCCTTCTTGTTGGGCAGTGTCTGCAGAAACTCGTAGGTCTCTATAATTATCGCATTCACCTCCTTGGCTATGGGCAACACCTTCTTGATATTAGCCACAAGTCGGTTGTAGGCCTGCCTCTGCCGAGCGTCGGCAAATACGGGTTGCGGATAGACATACAGCGTGTTCAGCTCGACATACTGTATGCTGTCGCCGTCGTGCAGCACCTTGCCCACCTTGACCATAGGCACAAGCGTGGGCGTATCCATATCCACCTCGCGGTCTTCGGGGTTGACACGGCGACTGCCGTTGTCCTGCGCCCGTGCTGACATGGCGCTGAACGCAAGCAACACGACCAACAGTATTATGTTGCGATTGCTTCTATACATATTTATATATTACTTTTCCGAGTACAATATCTGCACCATAGTCTGTCCGACAGCCTTGAGTGTGGCGCGGTCGATGTGCTCCATTGTGTCGTTTATGGTGTGCCATGTGGGTCCGAACGAGCTCTGCTGGCAGTCAGGATAGAACGGAATGATGTCGATGCAGGCTATACCTGCCTTCTCATTTACGGGCACGTGGTCGTCGGTTATCATGCCGCCCTCCTGCATGGGGAAGTACGACCCATAGCCAATCTGCGACGCTGTGCGCCACACCTTATTTACAATCTCTGAAGCATACTGCTTTGACACCGACTCCTGATAGAACCGTGCGCCCTCGCCTCCTACCATATCGAGCAGCACACCGTATCGTGCCTCATAGCCATGGGGCTGATGTTCTGCCCAATACTGAGCGCCAAGTGCCCACGAGTCTTGCGAGTCGGGGGCCGATGACCATTGCGGAGTGCCGTAGTCTTCGGCATCGAAGCACACAAAGTCGACACCTACGTTGAGTGTAGAGTCGTTGCTTATGATGCGAGCCAGCTCCAGCATCACAGCCACACCGCTTGCTCCGTCGTTAGCACCCATAACGGGTTTGCGCCAATTGGTAGAGTCGGGGTCGTTGTCTGCCCACGGACGTGTGTCCCAATGGGCACACAGCAATATGCGTGTGGTAAGTTCGGGGCGGAAGCGTGCCCAGATGTTGCGCGAACGGAGCATAGTTCCGTCCCAAGCCTTAAGCTCTGCGTCCTGAGCCTCAACCTTCATTCCGTAGCTGGCAAACTGCTTCATTATCCATTCGCCGCACTTATCGTGTGCTTCGGTGTTCATAAGGCGCGGTCCGAAGCTGCATTGCTTGGCACAGAAGGCATAAGCCGAGTCGGCACAGAATGTCGGACCTACAAGAGCAACGGTGTCTGGCTCAGTAGCCGACTTGCGCGAACTCTTGCACGACATGCACGAACAAGCCATTGCCACCACAAGAAATGCGAATAATATAGAGAATATCGATTTCATAATTAAAATTCCAAATTGAATAATTCCAAATCGGCGAAGCCGACCAATTCAAAACTCAAAATTCCAAATTGAACAATTCAAAATCGGCAAAGCCGACAATTCAAAATTCAAAATTCCAAATTCCTAATTCTTCTTCGCTTCATACGCCAGAGCGTACATACGTATCTGCTTCACCATAGCCAGCAATCCGTTAGAACGGGTGGGCGACAAATGGTCCTTCAGACCGATACGGTCGATGAAGTAAAGGTCGGCATCAAGAATCTCGCGTGGCGTATGTCCGCTAATCACCTGAATAAGCAGGGCGATGATACCCTTAACGATAAGGGCGTCGCTGTCGGCTGTGAACACCAGCTTTCCGTCGTCGGTCATATCGCATTGCACCCATACACGACTCTGACAGCCGTCTATGAGGTTCTGCTCGGTTTTATACTTAGGGTCGAGTGGCTCAAGTTCGCCACCCAGGTCAATCAGCAACTGGTACTTGTCCATCCAGTCGGTGAAGTCTTGAAACTGCTCAATGACTTCATCTTGTATTTCGTTTATAGTCATTTTTCTTCGTTGAAAAAAAGGTTGTTGTGTTGTTATGTTGAGATGGTGTTATTTGTTGAGAACCATCTTAAACAATTTATCACTTGGGCGGATTTTGCCCGGAACGCGGAACGACACGTGTTGTCCCTTATGTGCAGTCTGTACGGGATTGAGGTCGTAGCGTATTTCGTCCACGTCTACATACATCACGCCTGTAGTAGGACCCGTGATGAGAAGCTTGTCGCCCACACTGAACTCGGCAGCCTCGCATGTAAACTCAGCAACACCAAGCTTTGAGAAGTACTTGACACCTCTGCCAACGTACACCTTCTTCTCCGTAGCGTTCGAACCATAGTTGCTGTTCCATTCGCCCAGAGTCTGACCCTGATAGTAGCCGTCCCAGAATCCGCGGTTGAACACAGTGGCAAGACGCTTGTCCCATTCGTCCTTCTTCTCTTCGGTGAAGTCGCCGTCGAGCACAGCCTGAATGGCCTCCTTGTAGCAGCGCACCACATTATATACATATTCAGCGCCACGTGCACGACCCTCAATCTTGAATACTCGCACACCCGAACGCATCATTCGGTCGATGAAACGAATGGTCTTGAGGTCCTTAGGCGACATGATGTACTTGTTGTCCACCTCAAGCTGCGTACCCGTCTCGTTGTCGGTGACGGTATAAGAGCGGCGGCATATCTGCATGCACTCGCCACGGTTGGCAGAACGTCCGGTGTTCATCAGACTCATGTAGCACTTTCCGCTCACCGCCATACACAAAGCTCCATGACAGAACATCTCAATGCGCACCAACTCTCCGTTGGGTCCGCAGATGTGCTGCTTCTCTATCTGCTCGAAGATATAAGCCACCTGGTCCATGTTCAACTCGCGTGCCAGCACCACCACGTCGGCAAACTGAGCATAGAACTTCAGAGCCTCAGCGTTGCTGATGTTGAGCTGTGTAGACAGATGAACCTCCTGGCCAATCTCACGACAGTATGACATCACAGCCACGTCCGACGCAATGACAGCCGAAATCTGAGCCTTCTTGGCAGCATCGATTATCTGGTGCATCAGCTCCACATCCTCGTCGTAGATGATGGTGTTGACGGTCAGATAGCTCTTCATGCCGTGCTCGGCACAGATAGCAGCGATGTCGTGCAGGTCGTCTATGGTGAAATGGTTGGCAGAGTGTGAACGCATGTTCAACTGCTCCACACCGAAGTAGATGCTGTCGGCACCAGCCTGTATGGCTGCCATAAGACTCTCACGTGAGCCTACGGGCGCCATTATCTCATAGTCTTTTATTGTTGTATTATCCATATTGGTGCAAAATTACTGATTTATAATTGTAAAACCACAAAAATATATAGAAAATAGCTATCTTTTACATTTACAATGGATTGCATTTGTGAGTTTTTATGTAAATTTGCTACGTTATTTAAATCTACTATAGAAAAATGATTTCAAGAATAAGAATTATGAAAATCAAAAGTCTACTTGTACTTTTGACCTTAGGAATGTCTGCCTGCACAGGCAGCAAGTATGCAGGTGTACCCAAGCAGTATCAGGAATTGATAAGCCAGACTATGCAGACGGCTGGCAGCAATGCCAAAGAACTGAAGAAGGCATTGAAGCAGACTCCTACCACACAAAGAGAAGGCATGGCTTTCCTCATCTCTTACATGCCCGAAAGGGACGCAAAGTCTCTGACAGCCGATTTCCTGCTGGAGAATGTTGATTATGCATATAAGGCACGAGCTGAGTTCCCGTGGGCTAAAGAGGTGCCCAACGACATCTTCCTCAACGACGTGGTGGCTTATGTCAACCTTAACGAGAAGCGCGAAAACTGGCGTAAGGACTTCTACGAACGCTTCAAGAAGTATGTGGCTAACTGCAAGACTATGCGCGAAGCTATCGACTCTGTCAACAAGAATGTACGCGACGAACTGCTGGTCGACTATAACACTAAGCGTGAGAAACCCGACCAGGCTCCTTACGAGTCGATGCGCCAGCACATGGCCTCATGTTCGGGTCTGTCAATATTGCTCACCGATGCGTTCCGTGCTGTGGGCATCCCCTCACGTGTGGCTGGCACTCCGGCGTGGTACGACGACCGCGGCAACCACAACTGGAACGAAGTGTGGATTGACGGCAAATGGCGATTTACTGAATATTATCCTTCGGAAGACTTGGACAAGTCGTGGTTTCTGACCGATGCCGGCAAGGCCATCAAGGAAGACCTGCGCAAGGCTATATACGCAGCGTCGTTCAAGCCTACGGGTTCTTACTTCCCCTTGGTATGGGACAAGGACATCCGTTATGTTCATGCCGAGAACGTTACCGACCGCTATACAAGCCTTTACAGAGCGCAGCTGTCTGCCACTCCTGCCGACGAACAGCACGTCGACCTGAGAGTAATGGTGTTCAAGGACAAGGAGCATGCCGAGAATTCGGGCGACCGTGTAGCCACCAATCTGGACGTATTCAAAGGCGAGGAAAAGCTGTTCGGCGGTCGCAGCACAGGCGCTACGCAAGACATGAACGACGTACTCACCTTCAAGGTAGAGAAGAACCAGTCGTACACAGTAAAGTTCACAAACGGCAAGGGCGAATTGGAAACCAAGAACGTAGAAGTGGGCGACCAGACCACTACCTTGAAATTGTATATGAAGTAAAAATATTTATTCAACTAAATACTATCTTTATGGAAAAAACATTGATTTTGTTAAAGCCGTGTACAGTTCAGCGCCGTCTCATAGGCGAAGTTATCAACCGTATTGAGCGCAAAGGTCTGCGCATTGTTGGATTGAAGATGATGCAGCTCGACGATGCTATCCTCAACGAACACTATGCTCACCTCGTCGACCGTCCCTTCTTCCCGTGGCTCACAGCCTCTATGAAGTCGGCTCCCGTCATTGCCATGTGTGTTGAGGGCAACAGCGCCGTTACTGTAGTGCGCAACATAGTTGGCGCTACCAACGGACGCAAGGCTGCTCCCGGCACTATCCGTGGCGACCTCTCAATGAGCGGTCAGGAGAACATCATCCACGCTTCAGACTCTATCGAGACAGCCGAAATCGAGATGAAACGATTCTTCCGCGAAGGCGAGATATTCGAATATCCCGACCCATTGCACGACTACTTCTACGCTCCCGACGGAGATTAAGGATAAAGGGCACGGCTCCCCAGTTGAGGTGTTGAGAAAAAGAAGCTAAGGTAAAGATAGCATCTAATCTTCTTTCTCTTGGAGTGCCTATTGAAACTATCATACAAGCATCGGGCTTGTCAGAAGGAGAGATAAAGAATATATTATAAAATTGATTGGCAAAGTAATATATATTCATTGGCAAACTAATATATATTACTTTGCCAAGTATTATTATATTACTTCCCGAACAGTTCCCTATTGCCGATGTGATTTCGCCTTTTCCACCATTGTAGTTCTTTGCAAAGAGGCAGTCTTCGAAAAGAGCTCGCGAACTTACCCAGCATGAACGCAAGTTCACATCAGTGTAATAGCTCTCAGGCACATCGTCATATTCCAGTCCGGTCTGGCAGCTTGTAGTTGCCATGGCTGCCAGCATCACGAACACGCCTGTATAGATGTTCTTTATTTTACTGAAAAGTCTCATAGTGTCGAATTGTTAGAAAATTAATTGTTGCTCTGATACTTGAAGCCATGCCAACCCGGATTCTGCTGTATCTGCTTGTTAGAGATAAGCACTGTGGCAGCATACGGTGTGAAATAGTAGCGCACATTGTCGAATTTGCGCTTGTAGTAGCTGAAGTCCATCGGATATGTGCGGAATGTCGGTGTCTCATAGTTCTTGCCGTCGGTGTTTGTCTCACCCGGCTCCAGAGCCACGCCGTTCTCGCCTGCGATATTGCTGTGCTTGCCAACACGGAATATCATGATACCGCGTGAGGCCTTGTTTAGCTCAGGAATTACAGTCTTGCCTTCAGCCTCGCCCCAACGCAGAAGATCGAAATAGCGGAAGCCAGGATTCTCGAATGCGAACTCCAGACGACGCTCTTCCTTAACCTCGTCGTATACGCTCTGCTTGCCGGTAGCGCCATCGTATGCGCTCATTCCGGCACGCTCACGTATCTTGTTGATCTGGGCGATAGCCTCAGCCGACTTGTCGAGATTAACGGCAGCCTCAGCCAGGTTCAGAAGCACCTCAGCATAACGGATGTTGAAGTAGCATGTAGTGCGCTGATTGGTCTTCAGTGTACCGTCATCGTTAAACTGGTCGAAGTGAGAGGACTTACGAGAGTAGTAACCACTAATAGTCTGTGCTGAACCACGGTTAGTTGGAGCTGATTCAATTGTCTCCATATTACGATAACCAGTGTGCAATGAACTGTACTGCAGAGTCTTCTCATCCATTGTCGTCTTGTCAATCCAAGTCTGAATCTGGTAGATAGGATTGTTTGTCGGACCCATATAGGCGCCATCGTAAGTCACAGTGGCATAGAAGCGCTTGTCACGGTTCTCGAACATCTTGCGATAGTTGTCGCCCGAACCAGAGTACTGCTTGTTGCCATCCTTGTCTGTTGTAACAGCAATATTGAGGTCACGCGCCTGCTTGGTTTCCCACCAGTGCTTCCACTTGCCGTCAGCCTCATCCTTCTGCAGATAGCAGTCTACGAGGTCCTGTGTCGGGAAGAGTCCGGTACGGAAACTCCATGAACGTGTCACCTTGTCGCTGTTGCCGTAATACAAGCATGTTGTCGAACAGAGTCTCACGCTTGGTCTGCGGCAGGAAGGTCTCTTCGTTTACAGATAGAGCGTGGTCAACATAAGGCACAGTGCCCCAGAACTTCTCCATGTCGAAGTACACCCATGCACGGAAGAAGTAGCACTCAGCGAGCAACTAGCTCTTTACTGATTCTGAAAGTGCACTGGCACTGCTTATCTTCTCTATACCTTTATGTATCTTGTAAAGGTTCTGATAAGAACCCGACCAAGGACCCGAACCTCCCGTAGACCCATCATACTGACGGTTGTTGTATGACAGCTGGCGGTATAATACAATTGCTGAACTTTCGCAAGTTCAGAGTATTCAGTAGTTAAAGGAGTTAAGAAGTTAAGCCAAATGCTTATAATGCTATATCAAGCAAAAAAACTAAAAGTTTATTATAAGGCAGTTTATCACACATTGAAAACTTGTTATTTGGGTAAAAAAAGTGTATCTTTGCACAAAAGTCCCTTGGAAAAGTGATGCAAACACACAAAAAGTCCCTTGAAAAAGTGGCACGAATAGGCAAAAAGTCCCTTGGAAAAGTGACACAAACAAAAGTAAATCACTCCTAAACAATTGATAGTCATGCTTAAACGTAAGATTGAGGAAGAACTCATTGCGTGGAAGAACGATTCTAATCACAAGCCTCTCGTAATAAAAGGCTGCCGACAATGTGGCAAAACTTTCATAGTACAGAAATTTGCAGAAGAGAATTATGCAAATGTTGTATATCTCAACTTTATGCAAGACTCTGATTATGCTCTTGCCTTTGAAGGGTCAAAAAGGGTTGACGACATCGTCATGAATCTATCAGCCATGATACCACAAAGTCAGTTTGTAGCCAACGAAACATGTATAATAATAGACGAGATACAAGAATGTCCTGCTGCACGTACCGCCTTGAAATTCTTCAAGATGGACGGTCGCTACGACATTATTGCCACCGGATCATTGCTTGGAGTAAAAGGATATGGCGAAAGACGAAACAGTAGTGGCAACAAAAGTTCAAAAACGTCAATCCCCGTTGGCTACGAAACCATTATTGATATGTATCCTCTTGACTTTGAAGAGTTTCTTTGGGCAAATGGGATAAGCGAAGCTATAATTGGCAAACTCACAGAATGCCTTGACAGCATTCAGCCCGTACCCGAAGCCATTCATCAGAAAATGCGTCAACTCATACTGCAATACACCGTTGTAGGTGGTATGCCATCTGTAGTAAACACATTTGTCAATACCCACAACATGGGCAGAGTTCTTGCCGAACAACGAGGAATAGTTGCTGAATATGAAGAAGATATGGTGAAGTATGCCTCTGATGCTGACAAACCACGCATACGCGAATGTTTTGAATCAATACCACGTCAACTGAGCAAGGAATACAAGAAATTTCAGTATTCTACTATCCGCAAAGGTGCTAAAGCTTCACAATATACCGGCAGCATACAATGGATTGAGGATGCAGGAATTATAACCCGATGTCGAAATCTCACTATTACCGAACTACCACTCAACGGAAATGCCATCGACGACTGTTTTAAGATATATATGGCAGACACTGGATTGTTTGTATCTATGCTTGACGATGGTACGCAGTTTGATATTATGCAAGGCAACCTGCATGCCTACAAGGGAGCCATATTCGAGAATCTTGTGGCTGATATCTTCACCAAAATGAAACGCCGATTGTACTATTTCCGTAAGGATTCGGGATTGGAGGTAGACTTTGTCACAAGATACAAAGGCGAATGCGTACTTGTGGAAGTGAAGGCTAAAGACGGAAACATCAAAAGCTCAAAGACTATACTCTCACACCCCGAGAAATACCACGTAAACCATGCCATTAAACTTGGCGACCTTAACGTAGGCAGCAGCGGACAATTCCTTACGCTACCTCTATATATGACATTCTTGCTACGACAATTATAAAACGTAAAAAGGCAATAGACCGGTTTCCTTGATTGGAACCGGTCTTTTTTTTGCTATTATAGCATAAAAGTCTTACCTTTGCATAAAATATACGCATAAAAACAATAATAAATACAACTATGAGCAAAGTTATCATCAACAGCTATCATGAGTTTGCCGCGTTGCTCGGCAAGAACATCGGAGTATCCGACTATGTAGAACTCTCGCAGGAGCGCATCAACATGTTTGCCGATGCCACACTCGACCATCAGTGGATTCACGTTGACACCGAGCGTGCCGCAGTAGAAAGCCCGTTCAAGTCGACCATCGCTCACGGCTATCTCACACTCTCAATGCTGCCATGCCTGTGGAATCAGATTATCGAGGTGAAGAACCTTAAGATGATGGTCAACTACGGTATGGACAAGATGAAGTTCGGCCAGGCTGTAAAGTCGGGCGAGCACGTACGCCTCGTTGCCGACCTCTACTCTATCGAGAACCTGCGCGGCATTGCCAAGGTACAGATCAAGTTTGCCATCGAGATAAAGGAGTCGCCCAAGAAGGCACTCACCGGAATTGCCACATTCCTCTACTACTTCGAGTAAGCGCCACCGACAACCAATCGAAAGTCTGCTAAATGAAGATAGGCAACATAGAGTTCGGACCACGTCCGCTGTTTCTCGCACCGATGGAGGATGTCACCGACATAGGCTTCCGCCATCTGTGCAAGCGCTTCGGAGCATCAATGGTATACACCGAGTTTGTCAGTGCCGAGGCACTGGTGCGCTCGGTCAACGCCACCCTGCGCAAGCTGCACATTAGCGATGAGGAACGCCCCGTGGGCATTCAGATATACGGACGCGACGTAGAATCGATGGTCGAAGCGGCACGCATCGTTGAGGAAGTGCATCCTGACGTCATCGACATCAACTTCGGCTGCCCCGTAAAGAAGGTGGCTGGCAAGGGCGCCGGTGCCGGAATGCTGCAGAACATACCGCTGCTGCTCGACATAACACGCAATGTGGTGAAAGCAGTAAACACACCCGTCACCGTGAAGACGCGCCTTGGATGGAACTCAGACAATCTGGTCATCACCGATCTGGCAGAGGCTCTGCAGGACTGCGGCATCCAGGCGCTCACCATTCACGGCAGAACACGCGCCCAGATGTACACGGGCGAAGCTGACTGGACGCTGATAGGCGAGGTGAAGCGCAATCCGCGCATCCACATCCCTATTATCGGCAACGGCGACATCTGCACTCCCGAGCAGGCACGCGACGCCTTCGACCGCTACGGCGTTGATGCCGTGATGGTGGGACGCGCCACCTTCGGCCGCCCATGGATATTCAAGGAGATGCGCGACCTGCTCGACGGCCGTCCCGAAGACACGTCGCTCACCTTCGACCGCAAGCTCGACATCCTGCTCGAACAGCTACGCATCAACGTAGAACGCATTGACGAATACCGCGGCATTCTGCACACACGCCGCCACATTGCTGCCTCGCCCATATTCAAGGGCATCCCCGACTTCCGCCAGACACGCATAGCTATGCTGCGAGCTACAACGGTTGAGGAACTGACTGGAATAATGGAAGAAGTAAGAGAGAAGCTGAATGCTCACTAATTAATCACAAACATTCATGGATAATTCATGACTATTCGTGACTATACATGATAATTCGTGACTATAAAGAAAGTTGTGTGCTGATGCAAATATCGTACAGGCAGTAAAAAAGTGTTACAAACGAAAAATTGATTCTGGAGATTTCAAACGCAGATTTTATCGGTTTTTGAAGGGTCAGAAACACTCCTACTCGCCATTAGTAGCTTCTTTGCATTGCAAAAGGACTACATTTTAAGGGTAAATGTACTACAGTTGCAGTGCAAAACGACTACAGCTGGAAGGTAAAAGGGCTACATTTTCATGAAAATGTAGCCCTTTTTGCGTATCAGCACATTGTGCATCTTCTCACCACACCACTTAAACCGCTGACAATGAACAACATAACACGAATCTCTCAAAACTCAAGAATTTCGAGCCAAAGATTTCTTAGCGCGCTCAACTCACAGTTTTGAGCTATAAAAAATGCAAATATTGTTGTAGAACAGGTTCCACAGTTGTTATGTTGTGGTGGTGAGGTAGTGAGATGGTGAGATGGTGTAGTTTGTCGCACATTATGTTAAGGAATATTAATAAATAAAGATTGTTTCAAATTTATCTTTATTATATTAAACATATTTTGTAATTTTGTCTCCATAAACCACTAAAAAATATAAGATTTAAAAAGTCTTATCATAAACTAAAAACAAAACAACAATTCGACCCTTAGTTTTTAAGGATAGAGCTTAATGCGTGTTATAATAACACAACAAGTGAGCATACATATAAAAAATATGTGTCCATACCATTGTGCTGTGTCCTAATGGGAATTTACAAAGTTTCTAACTCTACTAAAATCAAGTATAACTAAATTTAATTGCTTATGAACAAGAAAGTCAAGACCGCCGGTATGGTTATGGCATTGCTTGCTGCTCCTATGAGCGGTGGACAAATGGCATACGCGGGGGGGGTAAATGACGCTGTACTGACTGCATCTATACAGCAGAAAGAGTCGGCTTGTAAAGGCGTTGTCAAAGACGCTACTGGTGAAGGCGTAATCGGAGCTTCGATAATTGTCGAAGGTACCAACTTGCGCACTGTGACTGATATTGACGGCAACTTTACACTCACTGGTGTAAAGAAGGGTGCCTCAATCCAAATCTCTTACATCGGCTACACTACAAAGGTAGTTAAGTGGAACGGTGCTCCGCTCGACGTGCTTCTCGAGGACGACAAGAAGATGCTTGAGGAAGTAGTAGTAGTAGGTTTCGGTACACAGAAGAAGGTAAACCTCACTGGTGCCGTTTCTACCGTTGATTCCAAAACCCTCAGCGCTCGCCCAGTCAACTCTGTTGTTGATGCTCTTCAGGGTGCAGTAGCCGGTATGAACTTCTCTACACCAAACAGCGGTGGTACTCTTAACTCTACTAAGTCATTCAACATCCGTGGTACCGGTACTATCGGTGCTGGTTCTTCGGTAACTCCGCTCGTGCTCATCGACGGTATGGAGGGCGATATGAACGCACTCAACCCACAGGACATCGAGAACATTTCTGTATTGAAGGATGCTTCTGCTTCTTCCATCTACGGTTCACGTGCTGCCGGTGGTGTTGTACTTATCACTACCAAGAGTGGTAAGAAGGGTAAGACTTCTATTAACTACAACAACTCATTCCGTTTTGATTCTCCACTCAACATGCCGGAGATGATGGACTCTTACACATGGGCTAAATATATGAACGAGGCTTCTGTCAATAGTGGTGCTGGTATCTGGTTTACCGACGACAAGCTTGAGCAGATCAAGAAGGCCCAGAGCGACCCTACCATGCAGAAGATGTTCAAGAACGGCAACAACCGTTGGGAAGTTTGGGACAACACTCCGCTCTTGCCTCTCGGCAACACCGACTGGCTCAAGGAGCAGTTTGGCAGCAACTTCTCGCAGGAGCACACCCTCAGCATGACCGGCGGCGACGACCGCATGCAGTACTATCTGTCAGCCAACTACCTCGACCGTGGCGGTCTTCTGCGTCATGGCGACGATAGCACACAGCGCTACGCCTTTACAGGTAAGGTTTCGGCTCAGCTTGCCAACTGGTTGCGTGTGACATACAACACACGCTTCACACGTACCGACTTCGAGATGCCGGGCGACCTTGTTAACGGTACCGACGAGTTCTATCACAACATGTGCCGCTACTGGCCTATCCTTCCTACAAAGGACCCGAACGGCAACTGGCTGCCTGAGTCGTACATCGGACGCCTCCAGAACGGCGGACGCGCCAAGAACCAGACCGACCGCCTGTCACAGCAGCTCTCGTTTGTAGCTACTCCTGTTAAGGGTTTGACCCTCAATGCCGAGTTGAACTACCGTATCATTACACATTTCAACCACCGCGACTGGCAGACCACTTACGGCTACGACTGCGACAACAACCCGTTTGTTGACAAGAACGAGACAACAAGTGTATACGAGTATACATACAAGTCGAACTACTTCAACCCGAACCTCTTTGCTGAGTATAGCCGCGCATTCGGCGACCACAACATGAAGGTGATGGGCGGTTTCCAGAGCGAGTGGTTCCGTCAGCGCAACGTGACAGCACGCCAGAACGGCATCATGTCAGGCCTGCCTACTCTCGACACTACAACAACAAAGCCAAGCGTAGGCGGTTCTTACAACTCATGGACCACAGCAGGCTTCTTCGGACGTATCAACTACGACTTCGCCGGACGCTACCTCTTCGAGGCTAACCTCCGCTACGACGGCTCTTCACGCTTCCTCCGCGACAACCGTTGGAACCTCTTCCCTTCATTCTCAGCAGGTTGGAACATCGCTCAGGAGAGTTTCTGGGAGCCAATGGCCAAGTATGTCAACACATTGAAGCTCCGTGCTTCTTGGGGTCAGCTCGGCAACCAGAACACCGACAACTGGTATCCGTTCTATCCTACTATCGGATTCTCGGCTCAGGGCAGCAACTGGCTCGTAAACGGTGTTAAGCCTAACACTGCATCACAGCCCGGACTCGTATCTAATACTCTTACATGGGAGAAGAGCCGCACATGGGAAGTAGGTCTCGACTGGGGTGCTTTCAACAACCGCTTGACCGGTTCGTTCGGCTACTATCAGCGCAAGACATTCGACATGGTAGGTCCTGCTCCTGAGTTGCCCGTTATCCTCGGTGCCAATCCTCCAAGAGTCAACAACCTCGACATGACTTCTAAGGGATGGGATTTGCAGATTAGCTGGCGCGACATCATCGGTGAGGTTAGCTACGGCGCTTCATTCGTATTGAGCGACAACCAGGTGGTTATCGACAAGTATCCAAACCCCTCTAAGAACCTCGGTTCATATTATAAGGGTGCCAAGCTCGGCGACATCTGGGGCTACACTACTCTCGGCATCGCACAGAGCCAGGAAGAGATGGACGCTCACCTCAAAAAGGTTGACCAAAGCGCACTCGGAAGCGGTTGGACAGCAGGTGACATCATGTACAAGGACCTCGACGGCGACGGCAAGATTAATGGTGGCGAAGGCACAGCCAACAAGCCAGGTGACAAACGCATCATCGGTAACTCTACTCCTCGCTATAACTTCGGCTTGAACCTCGATGCAGCTTGGAAGGGCTTCGACATCAAGGTATTCTTCCAGGGCACACTAAAGCGCGACTACGCTGCAGGTGGACCAATGTTCTGGGGTGCTACCGGTCAAGGTAAGTGGCAGGCATTAGGTATGAAGTATCATAGTGACTACTGGCGTGAGGACAACAAGGGCGCTTACTACCCACGTGTTAGCTGGAATGGTGGTCGCAATACACAGACACAGACACGCTACTTGCAGAATGCTGCTTACGCTCGTCTGAAGAACATCACTATCGGCTACACACTGCCGAAGGAACTTACACGCAAGGTATACATCGAGAACCTCCGCTTCTTCGTATCAGGCGAGAACCTCCTCACCATCACCAACTTCACAGAGGCTGGCGATCCAGAGCTTATCGGAGCAGGTTATGGCGGTCAGATTGGTAAGACCTATCCATTGTCAAAGACATTCTCATGCGGTCTTAGTGTGACATTCTAAAAAATTACCTAATTCTTATATAGATATAAATATAAAGGAAAGGAAACAACTTATGAAGCTTAAATATATTTCAATGCTCGTATTGGGCGCATCGCTCGGCCTGACCAGCTGCAACGATTTCCTCGACAAGGAGCCTGAAAGCAACGTGACACCTGCGTCTTTCTTTACTAGCGCAGACGACCTGGCAGCCTACACCGTAAATCTCTATGGTGTATTGACAAGTATTGGTCCTGGTAGCTATGGTATGAGTACCTTTGCTTACGATAATGATACAGATAACCAGGCGGGAACCGGTTATTCTAACCGTTGGGTTCCTGGAAACTGGAAAGTAGGCCAGAGTGGTGGTGCTTGGGAT
>CAJJOL010000047.1:0-26939 GCA_905193385.1 uncultured Prevotella sp.
ATGTGGAAAATCGGGAACTGCCAAAAAGCACTCAGAAAGTGTTAAAAATCAAAGAATATTGAAAATCAAGACTTTATGGTTGGTTAGTCATAGTAAGTTATGGTTAGTTATAAGGCTCTAAATACAGTAACAAAAGCAACTCTCACCCAAAGAAGTAACTGAAGTAGGTATTGTGATGTTTGTTAAGCCATAACATTTATAAAAGCAGCTATTACCCAAAGAGGTAACAGAAGAAGGAATTATGATACTCTGCAATCCGCCGCAATCCTTAAATGCATAATCAGCAAATGCTGTAACCGGATATTCCACTCCATTGCTTGCCTTTACCTTTCCCGGCACAACGATATCGCCAGTATATTTCTCGCCATTAGGGTTAGCTGTGAGCGTTGCGGTCTTGGCGTCAGGATATATCAGATAGCTTAAGCCACCGATAGTCTCGAAGCTGGCTTGGGCATAGGAATTACTTGTGGCTAAGATAGCGATAACCACCAAAAGAACAAGACTCTTCAAGGAGCCGAAACGTTCCTTATTCAATAAAGACGAGGAAAACGATCTGTTGATAATCATATAGTGAAAAAGTTAGTATTTATAAACGTTCTATTACACGATGCAAAAGTAAATAAAATAAAACAGAACAGGCAGACAAACCTATAATAAAATTTGCACGGGACATCTTTTCTGCTAATTAAGCGAGCTTTCACCCTCGCCACTATCCTATATTTGTATTTTTAGCCGCTCAAAACTGCGAGTTGAACGCACAAGGAAATCTTTGGTTCGAAATTCTCGAGTTTTGAGCGGTTTGAGTTATAACGTTAATACACAGCAAGTTACATAAGAATCAGTTTCAATACGCATAAAGCCGTTGCGCTGAAACGACTCTATTTTGCAGCAAAAGGAGTACAATTGCACTCCATTTACTGTACTATTGCGCTTCAAATGCGGCACTATTGGAATGTAAAAGGGGTACATTTGAAGAGCAAAAGGGGTACATTGGCAGGGCAAAAGGGGTAAGATTGAAGAAAGGAATGGCTTCCGGCGACAAACAAAGCATAAAAAACCACTCAGCAAAACTCTAGAATCACTTTTCATTTTGTAACAATTTCTTACCGTCTGTATTATATTTGTATAGCATCCCGAACGCATCCCGAACGCATCCCGAACGAACTATAACAACAAAAATGGGCGGCACTAAGCAAATTGACATTCAGTAAATTGCGGATGTGAAGTATTTTGTATAATTTTGTATTTTAAAAGATTATACATACTGGATGAAAGAATTTGTAATATCAGAAGTTAAGGCGGAAACCGCCATACTCGTTGGACTCATCACTAAGGACCAGGACGAGGCTAAGACCAAAGAATATCTCGACGAACTGGAATTCCTCGCCGACACAGCCGGTGCCGTTACCGTGAAGCGGTTTACGCAGCGCGTGGGCGGACCGAGCCAGGTTACTTACGTGGGTTCGGGCAAACTGGAGGAGATAGCCCAGTATATCAAGGACGAGGAAGATGCCGAACGCCCCGTGGGAATGGTTATCTTTGACGACGAACTCTCTGCCAAACAGATACGCAACATTGAGAAGGAGCTGGGCGTGAAGATTCTCGACCGCACATCGCTCATTCTTGACATATTCGCCATGCGTGCTCAGACGGCTGCCGCCAAGACTCAGGTGGAACTGGCTCAATACCGCTATATGCTGCCACGTCTGCAGAGACTGTGGACTCACCTTGAGCGACAAGGAGGCGGCTCAGGTTCGGGTGGCGGCAAGGGTAGTGTGGGATTGCGTGGACCGGGTGAGACGCAGCTCGAAATGGACCGCCGTATCATCCTCAACCGCATCACCCTGCTAAAGCAACGACTGCTGGAAATAGACAAGCAGAAGACCACACAACGCAAGAACCGCGGACGCATGATACGTGTGGCTCTTGTGGGATATACCAACGTTGGCAAGTCGACCATCATGAACCTGCTGTCGAAGAGCGAGGTGTTTGCAGAAAACAAGCTGTTCGCTACGCTCGATACTACCGTGCGCAAGGTGGTGATTGACAATCTGCCCTTCCTGCTGGCTGATACAGTAGGATTCATACGCAAGTTGCCTACCGACCTTGTAGACTCGTTCAAGTCGACTCTTGACGAGGTGCGCGAAGCCGACCTGCTGCTGCACGTAGTAGACATATCACATCCCGACTTTGAGGAGCAGATAAATGTAGTGGAGAATACTCTGAAGGACTTGGGCTGCGCCGACAAGCCGTCGATGATTGTGTTCAACAAGATTGACAACTATTCGTGGACCGAAAAGGAGGAGGACGACCTTACTCCTGCCACCAAGGAGAACATCACACTCGACGAACTGAAGCGCACATGGATGGCACGCCTCAACGAAAACTGTATGTTCATATCGGCAAAGGAAAAGGAGAATATAGACGAGTTCCGCAAAACAATATACAAGAAGGTGCGCGAACTGCACGTACAGAAATATCCGTACAACGACTTCCTGTATGAGGTGGAATAAAAGGAGGCAACACCACACCATAATAATCTTTTAGAACAAAACGACATGGGAAAAAGAAACTTAACCGACAACGAAATCTCAGCTCTCCAAGCCAACAGCTGTTGGGCAGAGGACTGGCAACGAATTGAAGTGAGCGACGATTTCAAGCCAAACTTCTTCCACCGTGTAATGTTCTACGGCAACATAAGCCTCGGAGCATTCAACAACAACGTGGAGGTAAGCCGCGGCTTCATGAAACACTCAGGCGTGAACAACGCCACATTGCGTAATGTGACCATTGGCGACAACTGCCTCATAGAGAACATCTCGGGATTTATCAACAACTACGTCATTGGCAACGACTGCATCATTTCAAACGTATGCACCATGGAGACTACAGACGGAGCCACATATGGCGAGGGCAACCTCATTTCGGTGCTCAACGAGGTGGGCGAGGGAAACTTGATACTCTATCATGGTCTGACAAGTCAGGTGGCTGCGCTAATGGTGAAGCATTTCCACAACCGTGCTTTGAAGGATGCCATACGCCGACTGATACGTGAGGAGATAGAACGTACATCGCCCGAAATGGCTACGATAGGCAATAGGGTGAAGATAGTAAACACCAAGGAGATAACCAATACCGTAATATACGACGACTGCGAGATTTCGGGAGCTTCGCGACTGAGCGACTGCACCATAATGAGCAACAGCAACGCTTCTGTCTACATCGGCACGGGCGTGATTTGCGAGAACTCTATCATCAGCGACGGATCGTCTATCATCAATAGCGTGAAGATGCAGGACTGCTTCGTGGGCGAGGCGTGCAAGCTGAGCAACGGATTCACGGCTGCCGGAAGCGTGTTCTTCGCCAACTCGTATATGTCGAACGGCGAGGCATGCGCAGCATTCTGCGGTCCGTTCACAGCATCACATCACAAGAGCTCGCTGCTCATTGGCGGACAGTTCTCGTTCTACAACGCTGGCTCTGCCACCAACTTCTCCAACCATGCCTATAAGATGGGACCCATGCACTACGGCACCCTGGAGCGCGGAACCAAGACTGCCAGCGGTGCCTACATACTGATGCCGGCACACATTGGAGCCTTCTCGGTGTGCTTCGGCAAACTGATGTATCATCCCGACACACGCTCGCTGCCCTTCTCTTATCTCATTGCCTACAACGACACCATGTATCTTGTGCCGGGACGCAACCTCACTACAGTTGGCCTCTACCGCGACATACGCAAATGGCCCAAGCGCGACATGCGACCCGACGGCGCACGCAAGAGCATTGTCAACTTCGACTGGCTGTCGCCATTTACCGTAGGCGAAATTCTGCGTGGCAAGAAAATACTGGAAGACCTGCGCGAAGCTTCGGGCGAAGACGTTTCGACATACAACTATCACGAATATGTCATCAAGAACTCGTCGCTGCGCAAGGGCATCAAATACTACGACATTGCTCTGCGTATATACATGGGTGCCGTGCTGAAACGCCACGCTCCCGTAGAACCAACCACAACTGTGGGCACAGGATCGTGGACCGACATCTCAGGTCTGCTGCTGCCCGAATCGGAAGAACAACGCATTATTGACGACATCATATCGGGCGACATAGACACGACTGAGGCTCTGACCGAACGTTTCGAACAGATTAATGCTATGTACTCTGAGTATCGTTGGGCATGGTCGTATCGCATGATTATGGACTACTACGGATTTACATCGCTTACGGATGAGAATGTGGAGCGCGTCAAGAGCGACTATATCACAGCCCGCCGGGCATGGATAGCCGAAATAAAGAAGGACGCTGCAAAGGAATACAAGTTGGGCGACGTTGAAGAGGAAGTATTACGCAACTTCAACGAACAGCTTGACAAGGAAGTGGACTTCGAAAACCAAAAGCTATATATGTAATAATGACAAAAGTAAAATTCGAAACAGAAAGATACCCAGAAGAGACAGTCGTGCATAAAAAGCACGACTGCACTTATCGTATAAGAATATATGGAGAAAGGTCTGAACAGGACCGTATGGCTCTAATCTCACACTATTTCAACAATAAAGGTTTTACATCTTATCAAGAAAAAGAAGAGGCCAATTATTGCCTTCGGGAATATATACACTCATTGGATTCTAATGCAACCAAAGAAGAAATAGACATGTTGTGTGAGAATCCGTTCCAATTAAATCTTTTCAAAGAATGGGAAGATGTACCTTTTCATAATAAAGTAAATTCAAAATTTAAGTTCATCGATCTTTTTGCTGGAATAGGTGGTATTAGATTACCATTTACTGAATTAGGAGGCAAATGTGTGTTTTCTTCGGAATGGGATGCTGCAGCATGTCGAACTTATACTGGCAATTTTGGAGAAGTTCCATTTGGAGACATAACAAAGATTGAGGCCGATTTCATTCCTTCTCATGATGTGTTACTTGCAGGCTTTCCTTGTCAAGCTTTCTCAATAATGGGTAAGATGCGTGGTTTTGAAGACACACGAGGTACTATGTTTTTTGAGGTAGCACGAATTCTTGCCCACCATCATCCAAAAGCTATATTGTTAGAGAATGTAAAACAACTTGTTGGGCATGATAAAGGGAAAACATTTAAAGTTATTTTGGAAACACTATCTGAATTGGGATATTATGTAAAATGGAAAATTCTTAATGCTCTTGATTTCGGCTTGCCTCAAAAACGCGAAAGGGTCATAATTGTCGGTTTCTTAAACAAGGAAGCATCAGAGGCCTTTAATTTCGATTTTGAAAAAATGCCATACAATCTTGCAGATATATTAGAGCCAGAAGAAACAGTTGCACCAGAACTAATGGCTTCAGATATGATACGCGAAAAGCGAATGAAAAGCGTTGCTGGCAAAAAAGTGTTTTACCCGTCTATATGGCATGAGAATAAATCGGGTAATATTTCTGTCTTACCATACGCTTGCGCTCTACGTACTGGAGCATCCTACAATTATTTATTAATTAACGGCTATCGACGTCCGACATCAAGAGAATTATTGCGCCTTCAGGGATTTCCTGAGAGTTTTAGAATAGTTGTGCCACATTCTGAAATACGCAGACAGACTGGAAACAGCGTTGCAGTTCCTATGATACGTGCCGTTGCACAAAAAATGATAAAACTAATATGAAACAGCCAAAACTAAGAGATTCACGCAATCTCATAACAGAACTATATCCCATCAACAAAGTACCAAGGGATGTTATAAACAAACTTGGAGCTGATATTGTGTATATGATGTATACAGGTAGACGTGATCTTACCGGAAACGACTGGGGAGACATTTTTGCCAAAGCAGTAGAAGGAACACATCTTAGCCGGCCCATTGGTATAGTTGATGTAGCCAAAGACAAAACTGCGTGGTCAATGAAAACAGTAAAGTCAACAAATCCATTCAATTCACAGGCTGTAAGATTGATAAGTGGAAGATGTTCACCTGACTATTCGTATGGAATAGAAGACCCTCATGATGACATACAAAAAACAGGTGAAGCAGTTTTGTCAATATGGAATTCGCGAGTAGACATCGCTCTCTGTCATTATCCACGTGTTAGAGTAAGTGTGCTTATTCGCAATGACGAATTGACAAATTTCACTCTTTACGAAGAGTATCTTGAGCATTTTAATATTTCCGATTTTGAATGGAGAGAAAACACAAATAGCAATCTTGAAGGAATAAACAAGCACACTGGCATTAAACAGTTTGTATGGCAACCACATGGCTCACAATTCACTATAATTTCACATGTACCTGACGATGCGTTGAAATTTAAAGTTCGTAAGCCAGAATTGCTGCCACAAGAGAAAGCATTGGAATCTATTGGATTTGATACCTCTTGGATTGAAATACTATAATATATATATCAAAAGTATGAAAATAAAGCATTTATTTAGTTTTACAGTATTGACTTTGGGACTTTGTTTTTCTTCCAAAGCATCAGCCTACAACTACGAGACCGTTAAGGGCGACCCGATGCAGACACGCATCTACACCCTGCCCAACGGACTTAAGATTTATCTGTCGGTAAATAAGGAGCAGCCGCGCATACAGACGTACATAGCCGTGCGTACGGGTTCGCGCAACGACCCTGCCGAGACTACCGGTCTTGCCCACTATCTGGAGCACCTGATGTTTAAGGGTACACACCAGTTCGGCACATCCGACTATGCCAAGGAGAAGCCTTATCTCGATGACATCGAGCGCCGATATGAGCACTATCGTACCGTGACCGACCCTGCCCAGCGCCGAGTGCTGTATCACGAGATTGACTCGGTATCGCAGATTGCAGCCAAATACTTCATCCCTAACGAGTACGACAAGCTGATGTCGTCAATCGGAGCCAACGGCACCAATGCCTATACCTCTACCGACGTGACTTGCTATGTGGAGAACATTCCGTCGAACGAGGTGGAAAACTGGGCACGCATTCAGGGCGACCGCTTCCAGAATATGGTTATACGCGGTTTTCATACAGAGCTTGAGGCTGTGTACGAGGAGTTCAACATCTCGCTGACCAACGACACACGCAAGGAGTTTGCTGCCATAGGCAAGCTGCTCTTCCCTACCCACCCCTACGGCACACAGACCACTATCGGTACGCAGGAGCATCTGAAGAACCCGTCAATCACCAATATCAAGAACTATTTCCACCACTACTATGTGCCCAACAACGTGGCAATATGTATGGCTGGCGACTTCGACCCCGACAAGGTAGTGGCTACTATCGACAAGTATTTCGGTTCGTGGAAGAAGAGCGACAACGTTGTATATCCGCAGTTCCCCGTACAGAAGAACCCTACATCGCCTGCCAGCTCAACCGTTATAGGCAAAGAGGCTGATAACATCATGATGGCATGGAAGATGGATGGCGCAGCCGCTCTGCAGAACGATACGCTTGAGGTGATTTCGTCTATTCTGAACAACGGCAAGGCAGGACTGCTCGACCTCAACATCAATCAGCCCATGCGTTGCCAGGCTGCCCAGGCTTTCAACTATGCCATGCGCGACTACTCGCAGTTCATCATAGCCGGAATGCCTAACGAGGGTCAGAGCCTTGACGAAGTGAAGAGCCTCATCCTTGCCGAAATAGAGAAGCTGAAGAAGGGAGAATTCAGCGACAAGCTGCTGCCTGCTATCGTCAACAACATGAAACTCGAATTCCTGCAATCGCTCGACGACAACGAGAAGCGTGCCGACGCTTATGTCAACACATTCGTCAACGGACGCGACTGGCAGACTGAGGTAAAGAAGTTCGACCGCATTGCCGCTATGACCAAGCAGCAGATTGTAGACTTCGCACGCCGCCACTTTACTGACGGCTACGCCATCGTGTACAAGAAGCAGGGCGAAGACGCTTCGCAGAAGAAGATTGACAAGCCTTCAATCACAGCCATCCCTACCAACCGCGACATGCAGAGCGCATTCGTGAAGGAGATAAAGGACTCGAAGGTGGAGCCTATCCAGCCGCGATTCCTCGACTTCAAGACCGACTTCACACAGACCAAGACCAAGCGTGCGCTGCCCGTTTACTACATTCAGAACAAGCAGAACCAGCTGTTCAATCTGGCATACTACTTCGAGATGGGCGAGGAGTCGAACAAGTGGCTGCCTTATGCCAAGAACTACTTCGACTATCTCGGCACCGACAAGATGTCGGCTAAGCAGGTGCAGGAGCGTTTCTATCAGTTGGCATGCGAGTACAACATAAGCGTAAGCAATAGCAATATGGTCATCTCACTCCGTGGTTTGGGCGACAATATGCAGGAGGCTATGACCCTTATGGAGAGTGTTATCAACCACGCAAAGGTCGACCGCGATGCCTACCGCAAGTTTGTTGAGCAGGAACTCAAGTCGCGTCGCGACAACAAGCTCAGCCAGAAGGCCAACTTCCGTGCTCTGCAGCAGTATGGCGAATTCGGTGCTTACAACTCATTCCGCAACATACCCGACAGCGCCGAACTCGTAAACACCAATCCGCAGACTCTCGTCGACATGATTGGCAATCTGAAGAACTACAAGCACAGCATCGTCTACTACGGTCCGCTGAGCGAGAAGCAGCTCGTAGCCACTATCGACAAGAACCATGCTGTGGCTAAGTCGCCGGCTGATGTTCCTGCAGGCCGTCCATACACAATGCAGCAGACTCCCAACAACGAGATATGGATTGCACCCTACGAGGCAAAGAACATATATATGGTGCAGTATCACAACGAGGGACAGAAGTGGAATCCGGAGGACGAAGCCAAGATTGAAGTGTTCAACGAGTACTTCGGTGGTGGCATGAACGGAGTAGTGTTCCAGGAGTTGCGCGAAAGCCGCGGACTTGCCTATAGCGCATTTGCCAACTACGCCACACCACGTCGCAAGGGCAATCCTAACTACGCTTTCACCTACATCATCTCACAAAACGACAAGATGATGGACTGCATCCGCGTGTTCAGCAACATTCTCGACACTCTGCCGCAGACTCCAGCTGCCTTCGAACTGGCAAAGCAGGCCACAATAAAGCGCATCGCTTCAGAGCGTATCACAAAGGACGACATCATCTATTCGTATCTCGCAGCCAAGCAGCGTGACATCGACTACGACCTGCGTCGCAAGGTTTACGAGCAGTTGCCTACATTGACTCTCGAAGACATCGTGAAGTTTGAAAACGAAAACATGGCACGCAAGCCGTGGCGCTATCTCATCCTCGGCGATGAGAAGAATCTTGACATCAAGTCTCTTGAGAAAATAGCTCCAATCAAGCGTATTTCTACTGAAGAGATTTTCGGATATTAAATAAAAAAGAGGGAGCCTCAAAAGTCACAGCAACACGCCCCGAAGAGGGCAGAAGCACATAGCCCAGGGCACCGCCCTGGGTAAAAGTATCACAAACACCAATGCGCCCTGCAAGGGCAAAAGCGTTAATTATCAATGCTTTTGCCCTTGCAGGGCGTTTTGCTATTCAAATACATTATTAAACGCAGTCTGCGCAAACTCTACAGGATTGCCTTGCGCCTCATACGGATAGACATTGTGGAGCAACGTCCACTTCTCATCCATTGCATAGAAGTCAATATCCTTCATTGGCTTGCCGTCAAGTGTGGCAGCAAGAGCCTCGAAGTAAGCCTTCCAACGCGGATAATAGAAGTCAGCCAATACACCGTTCCATTCCTTATGGGCATACTCACGCAGTCCGCCACTTTCGGCTGCACTACGATTGCCCCATGTAGTTATCTGTACACGGGCGTTCCATTCGTAATGATTGCGCTCTTGTTCGTTTTGTCCAAGATTTCTTGCGCTACGAATCCATCCTCCCACCATAAAGTCAGGCATCGACGAGAGCAGACGATCCTGCTGCAACAGAATGTCAAGGAAGCGCTTTGTGGTATAATCGAACATCTTGCGGTCCTTAGCCTTATAGGCAGCCACCACCTCGTCATAAACATAACGTGCCTGCTCAGCTATCGCCTGACGCGTTACGTCAACAAGGTCGTAGCGGAAATTGTCATTTGCCTTCACTTCATGCGAAGCCTCAACCATAAGTCGGGCAGCATTTATTACATCATCGGGATTATAGAACTCTTCCATCTCCGACCACGACGACACCTGATATACATCCAATGCCGGACGGGCACACAGCACAGACTCGTGGCATCCTTGCTCTACTACCTTTGCCCCGGCACCATATACCGAACGTGCAAGCAGCAACCAAGCATCGTGCACCTTGGCATTATTGATGTTGCCATAGCGTGCCTCAACATAATCATGAAGCCACTCCTTCCATGAGAACTTGGCATCACGCCAAGGCAACTCCGACACGAGTTCGTACATCACGGGATTGTTCTCTATGCCCTCCATTGTCAGTCCCACACCCTTCATCGTTGACTTGAAGGAACTGCAACGTGCCTTATAGTACTCGTCAACAACATGCTGCAACTTGCCGAACATTCCTACGTTGCCGCCAAAGTTCAAGAGCATGCAGAAAGCCCAATCGTGTCCGTTGAATCCTTCCTTGCGATACCATGTCGACTCAGAGTTGCCCCATTGCGGTCGGTTCTCCGAATAGAGGTCGAGCACAAGCATATCACCATTCTTCAGATGCTTAATCATAGACGGATAAGGACATGCACCCCAAGCCTGCACCACCCAAACAGCATTTGGATTGACAGCCTTCATGGCTCCCATAATGGCCTCGCCTGCCTTACGCAAGTCTACGCCACCGGCATTACCACCCTCATGAAAGGGGTCCATGCTGTAGAAGTCAGCCTTGCCATATAGACGCTGCTGCTCCTTATAATATATTGAGGCTATCTCAGCAAAACGCTTTGAAGTAGGCTGCAGAAATGCCGGACGCTTATAGTCGTTCCACTTGCCAGGGTCTGCCACGTCAAGACCGAGTCGCTCCTTGGCATCATGTGGTACCATACCCGAATAGCCTGGCAAACAAACGTTGATGCCAAGCTCCTTCATACGTTTCATTATCTGCTTCTGCAGACGCTCACGTTGCTGATACCAGTTGTCGGAGTTGGGTCCGCCCCACCCCTCAAGATTGTTCATAAGCCACCATGCCTGGAATGCCGGACCAGCAACAAACTCGTTGGCCTCATCCTTCGTATAGCCCAACTTCAACAGCACATTACGCCAAACAACATCTGTGCCTACGATGTCAAGACACAGATTGATGCCATGCAAAGCCATCCAGTCGAGTTCCTGTTCCCAACGCTTCCAATCCCAGAACGCCATAGAATAAGACAGCGTACAATAATTGAGATAATAGCGGTGCTTTATGTCCGTAGTATGACGCTCCACCCCCTGCACAAGCGGAAGCGTAGCGGGCAACGAAGCGTGCATAGAGTTCCATGTAAGGTGTACGCCCACACTATACTTCAAATACCAGTTTATACCCGAGGCAATGCTGACGTAGTTGTTTCCACGGATAAGCGGGTTGCCATTCTTGCTTGTAATCTCAAAGAAATCACGGTCGGAACGCACCGTTTCAGTCATAATCTTGCGCGACGCTCCCTTGTCAATACGTTCAAGCAAACCCTCAATAGGGGTAACAGCAAACAATTGCAATGCAATAAAAAACATGAAAGCAATCAGTAGGTTTCGTTTTGGTGTCATTGTTATAGAGGTTTATTAATATTAGTTCAAAAGTAATTCAATGATGCAAAGTTACTTAAAACTAATGATTATTCATACAATTACACTTTTTAGTTTTACTTTTTGCAGCAAAAGCCTTACCTTTGCACTCCGAAAAAATCATGAGATAAGAATTTATTATGGACTTCAATTTTATTGGGACAATCTGGTCCCTTCTTCCTCCAGTCGTAGCCATTGCACTGGCATTGAAGACCAAGGAGGTATATTCATCGTTGTTCATAGGCATAGTGCTTGGTGCTATTTTATACAGTATGTCTATGGGCACTGGCTTTGAAGGCTTCTTGACACATCTGCTCAACGACACAGTAGGAACTGGTTCAGATGCCAAACAATACGGACTCATTTCATGCCTGTCCAATCCATGGAACGTAGGCATTATCGTGTTCCTTGTCATTCTGGGCTCTATCGTATCGCTGATGAACAAGGCAGGAGGCTCGGCAGCTTTCGGACGTTGGGCATCAAAACACATCAAGACAAAGATAGGCGCACAGATAGCCACCATCATTCTCGGCATTCTCATCTTCATTGACGACTATTTCAACTGCCTCACAGTTGGCTCAGTAATGCGTCCTATAACCGTACGCCATGGTGTGACAAAAGAAAAGCTCGCCTATCTCATCGACTCTACTGCAGCTCCGGTCTGCATCATATCGCCCATATCGAGTTGGGCTGCAGCAGTATCAGGATTTGTGTCTGGCGGAGAGAATGGATTGGCGTTATTCTGCCAGGCCATACCGTTCAACTTCTACGCATTCTTCACCATTATCTTCATGTTTATGATTGTAGTGTCGGGCTTCGACTTCAAGGCTATGAGCAAGTACGACGCACGCCTGCAGGAATGGTATGAGCGCACGGGCGGACAGGTAGACGAGGTGATTGACACCAAGCTGCATATCGTAGAGCATGGTGTGGGTGCCAAGCAAGACAACAAGAAACCTGCAACTACCAATGGTTCGGTCGTAGACCTTGTGGTGCCGATACTGATGCTTATTGTTTTCTGCATGGCTGGCATGCTTTACTCAGGCGGATATTTCGACACAACAAGCAATTGCTATCACAATTTCGTAGATGCCTTTGCAGCAAGCAACGCATCAGTAGGATTGGTTATCGGCTCGCTTGCAGCATTGATTCTTACAATAACAATGTTCGTAGTACGTCGCACACTGAAGTTCGACAATGCCATGAGCTGCCTCATCAAGGGTTTTGAAGCCATGGTTCCAGCCGTACTGATACTTACACTTGCATGGACACTAAAGAGCATGACCGACTCGCTTGGTGCAGCCGAATACGTTTCGGGCGTAGTTGCAAGCAGTGCCTCAGGACTCCAGATGCTGCTACCGGCAATAATATTCATCGTGGCAGCATTGCTTGCCTTTGCAACCGGCACGTCTTGGGGAACATTCGGTATACTCATTCCAATATGCATAGCCGTATTCCCGGATGCAGCACCGCTACGCATCATTTCCATATCGGCATGTATGGCAGGTGCAGTTTGCGGCGATCACATCTCACCGATATCCGACACAACCATTATGGCATCGGCAGGTGCTGAATGCAAGCACGTACATCATGTGTCATCGCAGTTGCCGTACGCCCTGACAGTAGCCGCCGTGTCGTTCCTGACATTCGTCGTAGCAGGATTCACACAACAATTAGGCGTAATAGCAAGTGCCGCAATTTCATGGATATTCGGCATAGCAATGATTTTCTCAGCATTATGGATACTGAAAAGAATTGGCTCAAGACAGCCTCGTTAATACTGGGAGACAAATATCTTGATAAGAATTATTAATATTTTGAAAGCGGAAGAATGAATACGTTATCATCACCCGATGAAGACGTTATCGTTGGCAGATGAAGACGTTATCGTTGGCAGATGAATACGTATTCGTATTAGGAGACAGATACAAACGTCTCAGAATAAGTAAAAGTTCATAATTATCAGTTCCGTACGCAAGTCACGGAATGTGCGTTCACAAGTAATATAATGATACTTTGCATAATATTATATATTAAAGTGGTGTTTAATATCATAATAAATGGCCAAGTATCATTATATTACTTTGTAGAGTTGGTTCAGTTCAAGTAAACTGCTTTAAAACTATTCATCAGGCCAAGCACAAGGCTTTGAGGTTGCAGAAAAGACTGGTCTTTGAGCATTCATCTGCCTAAGAGTCTTACCAAGGATTGTGGACAATTCCTTAACCTTTGATGGATTATTATCAGCAAGATTATTATTCTCGCCAATGTCCTGCGGAATATTGTAAAGTTCCTTCTGACGCGTTTGGTAATTATATATAAGTTTCCAATCGCCACGACGTATAGCACAATTCAAATTAATGCCAGGTCCTGAATTACCCCAAATGTTTGGGAAATTCCACACAATGCTCCTGTTCTTGAATGTCGCATCATTCTTGCCTTCAAGAAGAGGGACAATGTCTTTACCATCTACAGTCTGCGGAACCTTATAGTCGTCAATGCGTGCCATATGAAGAATTGTAGGGAAAAGATCCTCAATCATTATGCTGGTATTATTGCGGGTGTCAGGCTTTACGACATCGTTCCATTTCACAATAAACGGCACACGGATTCCACCCTCATACATTGAACCCTTGCCACATTTAAGTGGTGAATTCTGTGTGTAAAGAGGACCGTCACGCCATTCTTCGGAAGTGGCGAGTCCACCATTGTCACCCAAAAAAACGATGATAGTATTCTTAGCTTCATCGTTCTTTTCAAGCCAGTCCATAATATCACCCAAACTCTTATCCATACCCTCCACCAATGAAGCATAGGCAGCATCCTTGTCTGAAAGACCTTTGCGCACATACTTAGGGAAGAAACGCATATCCTTATCTATAGGGATATGAACAGCATAGTGCGACATATAAAGATAGAACGGCTGACCATATTTCTTGGCTTTGTCAAGAGCTTTCACAGCCTCTTTGGTCAGAGCCTCTGTGACAAAAGTACCAGTTCCCCAATAAGGCTGAAGTCCTGGAATAGAATTAAGAGCATAAGGCTTGCCATCACGTGTATGTCCATAATTCAATTCGCTGAGATATGTAGCAAGACCTCCTGCTGCTGTTCCTGTAATGTTCACATCAAAGCCGAAATGACATGGATTTTCACCCGGAGTATCGATAGCACCCCAATGCGCCTTACCACAATGTATTGTGTGATAGCCACTATCCTTAAGCAATTGAACGAACGACTTTGCAACTGTGGTACGTGGCACAGTTCCAACTTGGGCAATACCATTACAATTCCACTCGGGCAGAGTAACCGTATCACTCTTGTCGTCAGTAGTCTTGTCACGCTGCAAAGTCCAATTAGTAACACGATGACGCGCCATATTCATACCCGTCATAAGACTACAACGTGTTGGCGAACTTACCGGACATGCGTAAGCCTGTGTAAACATAACACCCTGCTTAGCCAATCGTTCCATATTAGGAGTCTCATACATTTCATTGTACTTGGTCTTCTTGTCCCAAAATGGCAACGAAGTGTCTTGCCACCCCATATCGTCAACAATAAACACGATAATATTTGGGCGGTCATATTGCTGTGCATATAAACTGCCACATCCAACAAAGGATGTGGCAGTCATTGCAGCTAAAAGCTTTTTATTCATATTTACTATTTTTCAATCTATAGGCAGAATGCATACTTATTCATTAGGCAAAGTACCGTCTTCAGTACTCCATCCTGGATTCTGGTAAATAGACGATGTCGAATAATCGTTAGAACCTTCGACAGCTGTTGTAAGCTTGAATTCTACATTACTTATTGGATACAGATAATTTGCCGTAGTCCATGTAAGTCCGTCAAATCCAATGTTAGCCTTGTTCTTACGATAAGGCAACAGATATTTACCTGAAGCATACTGATCGCTCTTTGCTGATATGTTTGCGGTTTCCGAAGTATTGCCATATTCTATCAATGATATTGACTTAAGCGGTTCGGAAGCATCCTCGGGAGTTGGCTGTGTATACAGCTTATAAATATTATCCCAGAAGTTGACACCACGCACCTGATAAGCCCTTACCTGATCGAGAGCACGCCAACGCTTAAGGTCCATCAGTCGGAGTCCTTCAGCTACAAGTTCTACTCGTCTTTCACGACGTATATTGTACAATGTAGCCGAAACCTGCTGTCCTGCCGAATAACTTCCCCAGTCGTCAGTCTCCTTAGACATATCGGTATTGTCGATAGTCTTTTGATAGTCGGTACTTACTCCGGCTCTTGTTCTCAATGCTTTCCAATACTGGTCGCAGTTTCCACCAAGCGAGCCATTCAGCTCATAATAAGCTTCAATATAATTCAGATAAGCCTCAGCTGCTCTGAATACCGGACAACCAGTGTACGACTCATTTGTCGGCTGCATATCGCCTGACGTATTTAATCCCTTACGTAATGAATATCCTGTAACGCAACTATTCTCTGCCTGCCCCTCAAAAATAGGTGAACGGTAGAAATATCCACATTTGTCTGATGCCTTTATATATTCTATCAGATTAGGCTTTGTAGATAACAAGTCACCTGTCTTAAGAATTGTCTGATCCATACGTGGGTCTCTGTCTGCAAACAGATGCTGATAGGTATCATCTCCCTCATAGCCAGAATTGGCTGCATATATGGGCAAACCATCCTTCATCAAGTAAGAATCAACAAACGACTTTGTCAATCCAAGGTTACCACCACCATTACGCTGCAGATAGCTTACAACCCAATGATATGAAGTATTGCCAGATGCCAGACTGTAACGTCGCCACAACAAAACTTCGGGCATTGAACTCAAATCAACTGAATTAAACAACGCAGCATAGTCGCCATACAAAGGATGGAATGACGCTACGATGTCTGCTGCATCAACAGCCTGCTGCAGGAAGAACTTGATTTCTTTGTCCAAATCAATGGTAAATCCTTTTAGATAGTCAGCACTTGCGCCTGGCCATCCGTTGCCACCAGGAACAAAGGCTGTACCCTTATGATATTTCTCCCATGTTCCTTCAAATAATGCCACACGACTCTTAAGCAATGCAGCACAATCCTTTGTAAGACGATTGCTCATAGGAGGAACTTTACTCATAAGATTGTATGCATTGTCAAGATCTTCAAGAATGAAACGAGCCACCTCATTACGCGGACGACGGCGCGAAGCCTCACGCACATTATTATAATCGTCATCCAACTCATTCTTTACTATCGGGAAATCACCGAAATCACGCAATGCCATATAATAGATATAGGCACGGAAGAAATACATCTCACCTATATAATGCTTTATATTGGTTGAATTACCCTTTATCTGCCCCTGCTCCAAATAATTTGGTACGCGCTCAAGAAAATAGTTGGTAGAACGTATTTTCTTCATATACGATTTCCAAAGGTTGGTACCGTCTTCGCTGACATGATACTGTCCTTTGACAAACAATTTGGATGGTGTATTTGATGTCTGATTGTCAGTTCCATTGTCTAATCTGAATAATCCAAGATTATACGTAGCCGAACCATGAGACGGCAATATATCATTGTCGTCATACAATTTTGCAGCATATGCAGCAAGATCGCCCTCTTTGTGCAGATATACATTGGTAGTAACTTCTGCTATCGGCTCGCTGTCAAGAAAGTCATTGCATGACACTGCTGTTAAAGTCATGCCCAACAGACCTATATATGTTATTACTTGCTTTTTCATTTTTAATTATTTATTTTAGAATGATACATTTAGACCGAACGAAACAGTCTTCTGCAATGGGTAAGCCTTACCGGTATTTGCTCCCGAATAGTTTGAATATGCAGTTTCCGGATCGAAGGAATCAGGAAGACTTGATATAGTCAGCAGATTCTCGGCACTCACATACAAATACACTTTCTGCAGACCTATTCTATTAGTCAAGAACTTAGGCAGAGTGTAGCCCAACTGTATGTTCTTCAGTCTTGCGTATGCTCCATTTTGCAGATAACGTGTCTGTGTGTACTGGTTCTTGCCAGAATTCATGTAAATACGCGGGAAATAAGCATTTGTATTCGGACCAAACACAGATGTCGTATTTTCAGGACGATAATAGTCAAGATGCTCCTTGAAACCAGTTGACTGCCATTCGCCACCATTGAGACCCCAGAACATATTTCCGGTCAACCACAGATCTCGCTTGGCTACTCCTTGCCAGAACATACTGAAATCGAATCCATTCCAACTAAGTCCCATATTGACACCAAAGTTGTATCGAGGTGTAGAATTACCTATAACCTTACGGTCGCCAGGGTCAGAAAGAGTGTTCGAGCCTGTATTTATCACCTTATCACCATTGAGGTCTTCATACATGATATCACCTTCGCCCCAACCTGAACCCCAAGAAGGTTTGTTGTTGGCCAACCACGAATCCATTTCCTCCTGACTCTTGGCTATACCATGGGTGACATATCCCCATATCTCGCCAAGTTCCTGTCCCTCATAATAGGTTGACAAAGACTTTGAAGCATTAGGATATTTATCAATGAATGTACGTGCGTCAGAGATATTAAAGCCTACATTATAGCGTACCTTTCCAATATAATCCTGCCAGTTGACAGCCAATTCCCAACCACGTGTATGCAAGTCAGTATTATTGCTGTTTGGCAGAGTTGTACCGAATACCGAGGCTATCTCACCTGACGGTCCAACCATATTTGAGGTCTTACGGTTATAATAGTCAAAGTTCATGGTCAATCTGTTATTGAGCATTGCCAAATCGAAACCAATGTTTATTGATCTCACAGTCTCCCATGTCAATGAATTACTGATTGTACCAGGCACAGAAGCAACAGTAGGCTTCTTGCCGTCCATTAGCCATGAGCCACTTGCAGCATTCACGTCTTGCAGCAAATAGAAAGGATAATACGAATTGGTATTCTGATTACCCAATGTACCCCATGACACGCGAGGCTTCAACAGGCTTATTATGCGCTCGTCAACCTTGAAGAATTTCTCAGCTGCAATGTTCCATCCCATTGATACAGAACCAAACAATCCCCAACGATCATCACTCAAGAAGCGTGAAGAACCGTCATAACGTATGTTAGCGGTAAGGAAATAGCGGTTTTCGTAATCGTAATTGAGACGACCGAAGAAACCAACAGTAGCCCATGAATATGCACCTGCATCCTTTATCTTGTCAAGACCCGTAGCACCACCTATTTCTGGTACCATCTCGGTGATAAGATCCATTCGCTGCACGTCAAGGTCACGGTTGTTGTACTTCTCAGTGTTCATACCAGCCATAAGCTTGAACATATGCTTGTCAATAGCAAACGAATAGTCACTATAGAGGTTGGTTGTAACCATACTTGAACGCAACCAATACTGCATAGCAGCAGTCTGACCAGTAGTATACGAACTGCCATATGCCAATGTCAATGGTTCACCTTTCACATTGTGTTCATATACAGTATTAAGATTCTGCTTACGGAACTGATTGACCGAACGCAATCCTACATTTCCAGTTATGTTCCAATTCTTCAACGGATGGAACACAAGCTGACCCTGAAAATACACATCATTGGTAGAAGTCTCCGAACGGCTGCCGTTTGTAAGTTGGTTAAGCTTACCATTACGCATATAGTATCCGTTAGGATCCTTGAATGGCATCATAGGCCACAGGCGCGAGATGTCGTGATAAAGGAGTCCACCAAGATCTGTGTAAAGCGGATTATCCAGATTCTTGTATATGTAACGTGCATTTACCTGCACATCAAGCCAATCATATGGAGTGGCATTATACTTGAAGTTGGTAGTAAGTCGCTTGAACTTATCATCACCATAACGCAAGTTACCGTCCTGTCCAAGATAATTAGCCGATACATAATAGCGGTTCTTTGCATTTCCACCATTTACGTTCACATTATGCTCTTGTGCCCACGACCACTTGAAATGAGTCTTCCACCAATTCACATTATCATTAGCCTTCTCATGGAACTGCCAGTTACCATTAGCGTTGGCTATGGTGGTAGTATTAATCTCACCATTCATGTATTTCTGTATACGCTCAAGTGTGTCATCATTGAAGATAGGCGTTACACCATCATTTACACAACCATCATTGAAATAGTTGGCAAACTCCCATGAGTTCATAGGATTTGGAAGGTTGCCCGGACCATAATATCTGACATTTCCTGTATACGACACATTAGTACGGTCGGCCTTACCCGACTTGGTGGTGATGAGTATCACACCAAACGCTGCACGCGAACCGTAAATCGAACTTGCAGCAGCATCCTTCAATACTGAAATTGACTCGATATCATCAGGATTGACATCATCCATATTTCCCTCAATACCATCAATAAGCACAAGTGTTGCAGCCTTTGAACCAGTAGATATAGTACCAGTACCACGAATGGCAACATTCATACTCTGACCAAGCTGTCCACCATATCCGCCTACAGAAAGATTCAAACCTGGTACTGTACCTTGAAGCGACTGGCTCAAGTTGGTTACAGGACGGTCTGAAAGCATCTTTGTGTCGACTGTAGTAATAGCATCTGTAATATTAGATTTGCGCTGTGTACCAAATCCCACCACAACAACTTCTGACAAAGCCTGGGAATTCTCTTGCATCTTTATAGACATGTTCTGTCCTGCACGGGCCTTGATCTGACGTTCGGTAAAACCTATATATGAAACATTCAGCATAGGATTCTCTGCCGAAGTCTTCAATGTAAAGTTACCGTCGATGTCTGTTATTGTACGATTGTTAGTACCCTGCTCTACAATAGTTGCACCAATAATCGGTTCACCATTCGGATCAACAATAGAGCCTTTCACCTCATATTTTGCAGGTTTGTTTGAATGCTGCTGTGCAACACGACTTTCTCCATTCTTAGAAACTATGGCAATGTGACGATCCATGATTTTGTATGAGAGACCCTGTCCACGCAAAATCTCATCAAGCAATTCTGACAATGTCAATTTGCTACTGCTTACCGTTACATTGCGCTTTAGATTCAAAGCATTCTGTGTGAAATCCACCGACATGTTAGTCTGTTTTTCAATGGCCTTCACAAAGCTTTCTACTGTTGCCTTGGTACGTTGCAGATGTATCACCTGCTTTTGTCCAAATGCACCAACCGACATCGACATGCAAAGCGCAAGCGTAGCGGCTGTTTTTCGGTTCATAAAGATGTTCATTTTTTGTTAGTATTATTGTTAATATTAAGTTTGTCTTACTTCTCTGTAGTATCAGGTCTTTAATTATTGGTTCTTACGGACCGTTATTTTGTTTCCGTTCTGTGAGTATGATATATTGCCTGATATAGTAGCCAGTACCTTCATCACACTTTCAATACTTTCGTTCTTTATAAAGTTCATAGTATATCGTTTATGCATATCTACCCCAGAAGCTACTTCTATCTTCACATTATAGCTGCGCTCAAGAGTATGTATAATTTCAGACAATGGCTGAGCAACAAAATTGAGTTCGCCATGCACCCATGAATTATAAGTCAATGCGTCAACTCGTTGCTTTATCATTTTACCATTGCTGCGATTGTAAATCAACTGTTCGTTGGGATGCAACATCACCGAATGCTTTTGGTCAGATACCTTAACCAATCCTTCCTCAAGTGTTACAGTGATATTATCATCATCGTTGTATGAGTCTACTGTGAAATGAGTTCCAAGCACCTTAACCTTCAGACTACCCATATTCACAACAAATGGATGATTACAGTCTTTAGTGACTGCGAAGTGACAACTTCCATTTACATACACATTTCTATAAAAAGAACGTGAATTGAATTTATGCGGATAGATAATAGACGTACCTGAGTTAACTATAACACGTGTATTGTCAGACAACAGAAGACTGTCTATACGCCCTTCAGGAACGTAATACTCCGTAAGTTCATTGCCTTGGGCGTAATATTCAGCCGAATAGTTCCAGGCTACCAATGCTGTTAACAGTGGTAATACAAACATTGCTGCATACTTTATTATACCCAGCACCATCTTCCTACGACTACACTTTCGTTCATAAGCACTTCTTCTATCTCGAAATGCCTCAAGTGCATTGTCAATTTCGTTCTCAGGCATTTGGGGCACATCAGCATTCCAATAGCGCTTAAGCAGTTCATCTATCTTATTCTTATTCATACATTTCTACCTGTTATCTGTATTTTCATTTTAATAAGCATATACAGCAAAACGGGAAATATGTGGAACATCAACGGCTTTATCTACACGTAACCGCAATGCCGAGACTTTATCTGCAACTACTGTATCAATCTTTTTATGACCGATACACGAGCCTGTAGTCAACATTTTCCACTTGCCGTTCACTTTTCCTTCTACTTTATACTGACGCACACGTTCACCTTTACTTATGTCTTCACATAATACAATAGCATTGACTTGGCATGGAGTCTTCAACTTTATCTCCAGTTGTTTTCCACAACCATTTACCTCAGCCAAAGGTTTTGCAAAACGGCGTCTTATTTCATCACCAAACTGCTTCATTCTGATACTGTCAGCTGCAGGCAACAAACCTCTTGGATTGGGAGTTACACCAATAATCAATGTTGAATTGTGTCCGACTGAATTATAATACATTTCAATCAACTTGTTAAGAGGCTGTATATGCGATTCGTCATCCGGTTCCCAAAACCATTCGTGACGTCCATTATATCCACGCAATGGGACATCAGACATAGCAGGCATATAATAGCCACCATCTGGATCACCGTTCTTAAGAAGTCGATTGTCATCTTTGAATATTATATCTTGATTCTTAGAATGAGAATACGGGAAAGGATAAGTACCCCAACATGGATATGGTACCATTCCTGTTTCTGAGCCTCCCCAACGCATATCTGCACGCTGACTGTTATGATAGAATATTATATTCTTCTGATAACGTTCAACTATTGGTAAAATATCAGGTCCGCCAAGTTCAGGACCATGACCACCGCCATCATACCATACAACAGCTAACTCACCATATCGTGACATAAGTTCTTCTGTCATACGCTCACACATACAATTGTAAAACTTCTGACGATTCTTCTGAAATTCACTACCATCATTAGGCATCATAAAATCATGAACACCTAAAAACGAGTTCCAACGTATACCTATATATATACCAGGCAAAATACCATATTTTCGACATGAGTTTACAAAATCTCTGACAATGTCGCCTTTACCGTCACGCCACTTTAAAGCCTTAAGACAATAAGGATTGGCATCAGACTGATACATCGCAAACCCGGTCTCGTGTGTTGCCGTAATGATTGCAATCTTGGCTCCCATAGCTTTTACAGACCGTATCCACTGGTCGGTATCCAAATATTGTGGATTGAATATGTTCATGTCTGCAATGGGAGTTATTCTATTATGGGGCTGACTATATCTGACACCATCAAATACATGCAAATCGTAATGGAATACAGCAGCTATCTCCGCATTTTGCCAATTCAACTGTGCAACAGAAGGAACTGGTATAACGCGGTTGTTATTGGAAGCTTCTACAACATTACAAAATGTTATGAAAGCCAGTAACAATAAACATTTAATCTTTATCATACGGTTTTCTCTTATTATTGTTAGGTTACATTAATAAGAGTAAAAAACCGGCAACCACACGTAGCCACTTATAGTTAATCAATGTTAACATTACAAGTAATGGCAATAACTTGCGCAAATGGGCAAGTGCAACAGAAATATGCGTCTCCACAGTACGCTTGCTTATGCCAAGACGCTCAGCAATCTCAGCATTGCTCAGTCCGTCTACACGACTCATAACAAACACACGGCGACGCTGCTCGGGCATAGCGTCAATCTCGCTCATTATGAAATCGTAGAGTTCCTCGTAGCACAACTTCATGTCACCCGTCACATCATTGCCTTGAATGTCACATGCCGACTCGTCATCACAATATACAAGCGATTGCTTCACGCAATGTATGGCAGCATTACGAGCAGAAATGAAAAGGTAATTGTCGAGATTTTCTATTTTCAAGAAACGCTCACGCTTAATCCATAGTTCCATAAAAAGATCCTGAACTATGTTCTCAGCCTCACTCTTCTCACGACAAAAACGCATTACAAACTGTAATACCTTGGGATAATAATCCACAAACAATGCGTCAAATGCCATCTCGTTGCCATCGGCAAGGGCTGACATAAGGAATGTACTATTTGTAAACTTATCCATAATGGTATCACTTATATAACTATAACAAATGCAAAGATAAACATTTTTTCAAAATTAGCTTAACAGCTTATCAGATATCTTCAATATCTATAACATTTTCATCTTACCAAAGCATAAACTAAAAGAGGATATGCCAACGCAACATACCCTCCAAATGACGTTGACAGAACAGATTAAGTATACACCCAAACCATTCTGTCAACGTCAATAAAAGTTTGTAAAATCTACATTTTGCAAGAAGCTGCTTTTGAGATCTTTGCCATAAACGGAGCAATCTTCTCAGCTGCCTTTTCGAGATATTCTCTGTCTACATCGTCGAATGTAGCAAGTTCGGTGCTGTCAATATCTATCTCGCCAATTACTACTCCGTCAGAAAACAATGGTACTACAATCTCCGATCTTGACAGCGACGAACACGCTATGTGACCAGGAAACTCCTCAACATCCTCTACTACAAGACTGCGACCTTCCATCCATGCTATGCCACAAACACCACGACCGAACTTTATCCTCGTACATGCAGGAGTGCCCTGGAACGGACCGAGTATCAGTTCGTCACCATCTACAATATAAAAACCCACCCAAAAGTATTCCTTTGGGAAGACTACTTTCATCACTGCCGCACAATTTGACAATACGCTGATTGGATTGTCGTCAGTATTTGCGAAGACTTCTATCTGCGAGAGAAGCTCCCGGTATCTTGATTGCTTATCCATAATTATATAGCTATACTTTACTGTTTTATTTCTTAATGTATTCTTTCCACATTCTTGTCAACTCCTCAATGCCTATGCCAAGCATACGCATCTGGCGGAATACGTCAGGCAACACAGAGTTTATGAACTCAGTGCGGCGCGACTCCATTATCTTCTCTCGTGCACCTGGAGTGACAAAGTAGCCAAGACCGCGACGGTTGTATATTACATTGTCACGCGAAAGTATGTCGTATGCCTTCACAGCAGTATTTGTATTCACCTCAAAACACATACCAAACTCGCGTACACTCGGCACACGATCGTCGTCATTGTATTTTCCGTCAACAATGTCATCGGAAAGACGGTCGGCAAGTTGGAGGTATATTGGTTTGTCGTTGTTGAACTGCATAATGATACACTTTATATATTTAACCACTTGTTGTTGATAACCTGCATCCGCTTGAAAATCATATAAGAGCCTACGATATTGGCTATCGACAATACAATAAATATGACATAAGTTAATGCAACCCTTCCTCCACTAATAATATCACTATTTATAAGGCAAACCATTACAAACACGAGAGTTGCTGTTGTCAACAACAAACGATAGCGTCTAAACACAGCACTGCCAAGAATATAGAATGTATACATCCATACACAAATGATACTTACCAAAGAAATCCCTACCCGCGCACTGCTATCACCACATAATTCCAAAGCAAGTGGTTTTAGTATTTGTTCCCAGAAATACACTATTGCCATCTGTGTATGACTACCTAATGTCACAACATTAATAATCCAACGCAGAAAATCACCCACAAGCAATCCTACTCCACCTATCATCGCCCACAAAAGTGAGACATATACCAAACGGGCTACATATTTCTCTGCTACTGTTGCTGGATGCATCAAATAAGTTATCGCTGACTGCTTACTCTCCATAAAGTCAAACATCTGATTCGCTCCATACAACATCCACAGACCATAGGCACACAAATAAACAAGATATAGACTAGCAGCATTATAGTTTTCTTGAAAATAAATATCACGAGCGGCAATATTGGAATGATTTAAATCCAAGACCAGTAACTCTCCACCAACAAATGTTGCAATAATTATACCTATAAAATATGTAATAAGCTGACGCCTATTACTGAAAAGCATCCACTGGAAAGTGTGCCACATATTGTTGAACTTAAATGATTTATACATAATGATATTTGTTTTAAATGATTAATGCTAAGATATACACCTACTATAACTTACCTCCTACAACTTACCTCCTACAACGGCATTGAACAACATCTCAAGATTTATCGGAGTCTCTTCCTTCTCACCACGTTTGGCTATCACTTGAATGCCTTGCACGCCGTATTCCGAATAGATTACATCTGCCATGTCCTCTCCTTGACGGCGTGTCTCAAACACATAACTGTCGGCTATATCGGCCGTAGAGGCATTGAACATTATTTTATCTGTACCTACAATCAGGATATGGTCGAGCAACTGCTCTATATCGTGCACCTGATGAGTGGAGATTATTATAGTGCGGTCTGCACTCATATTACTTGCCACAACCTTACGAAACTGACTCTTTGAGGGAATGTCCAATCCATTGGTAGGTTCATCCATAAGCAGATACTTCGTATTTGCAGCAAGTGCAAACGACATATACACCTTCTTCTTTTGTCCCATTGAAAGTTGGTCAAGACGAAGCGAGAGTGGCAACTCAAAGTTTTGCAGGCAATTTACGAGTACATCCTTCGAGAAACGTGGATAGAAAGGAGCATTTATCATGACATATTCATCAAGCGTGACCTTAGGAAGCTCAAACTCCTCTGGCACAATCATTATCTCACGCAACATCGCTGGACGACGCAACTGCGCATCATATCCATCTACAGTTATCTTGCCCGATGAAGCACGCAGAAGTCCACATATAAGATATAGCAGCGTAGACTTGCCCATACCATTCTTTCCAAGAAGTCCATATATTTTGTTTTCTGAAAGCGAAATACTAAAATCCTCATAGATATCACGCATTGTTCCTGGATAACCGAACGTCACATTCTTTAATTCTATCATACCATTAAATTTTAATTGTTATAAATACATAACACAGCCTATAGTGTACTACCATTATAATACACTACAAAAGTAATGGTTTTATATTAAACTTTGATGGCTTCAACAATATTTAACTAGAAAAACATATAGCAAAATCTATAAAACAGCAATAAGGAATGATGGGGCTGTATTAAGAACACATGCTATATATAATATAATGTACGTATATAATAATGTGTAAATGCGTGGAGAAAGTGTACAAATAAAAAAAGGTCTCCAAAGTCGTTAGACCTTGAAGACCCAAAGTAAAGAAGG
>CAJJOL010000048.1:0-26171 GCA_905193385.1 uncultured Prevotella sp.
TATACAGAATTCCAATGATTTCAAAGAACAAAAGATGTGTATAAAGGGTAGGGTGCTGCCTTGGGCTATGTGCTTATTGGGCTTTCAGCCCATATAATTGACTTTTGAACACACCCTCCTCCTGCATTTAGCTTTTAGTTAATGGATGTATCACTCCATAATTGGAAAGAACCATCTTTTTGTTTATATTATTAGGAGGCTATAGCGTCCTCGCCATAGCCTGAGCAGTTAGCCGGTGTATATTTGTTGCCGCTAATATCGTATGAACCATATTTATTGATATTTGCCCCTTTATATTGCCATTTATTTTGCCATTTATTTTGTACTTTTGCCTTTGCTTAACGCAAAGTAATGACGACATGCAGATAATCCGATTTATAAAAGACTGGACTTTGCCGGTGGCTATTGGTACCGGCATAACCGTTTATCTAATTTTTGCACTCGTGCCTGCACTCGACGGATTCGCACTGGCAGCCGAACCGGTGTTCGATACTATGTTGCCGACGTTCATGTTCCTGGTGCTGTTCGTGACGTTCTGCAAGGTCGACTTCCATAAGTTGCGGCCAGTAGTATGGCATTTGTGGGTTGGCGTGTTTCAGGTATTGACGGTGTCGGCAGTGGTAGCTGTGATTGTGGCGTTCCAGCTTACGGGTGACAGTCTGACGCTTGCCGAAGCCGTTCTCACATGTATTATCTGTCCGTGTGCTTCGGCAGCAGCAGTGGTTACACAGAAACTCGGAGGCAACCTTGAGGAGATGACAACCTACACCTTCGTCTCCAATCTTATCACCGCAATGCTCATTCCCGTCTGCTTCCCGATGATAGACCAGGCTGCCGACATACATTTTCTCGATGCTTTCACCCTTATATTATATAAGGTATTCATGGTGTTGGTGGTGCCGATGGTGTTGGCATACTTGGTGAAGCATCATGCACAGCAACTCTGTAGGCGCATCACATCAGTGAAAGACTTGTCCTATTATCTTTGGGGATGCTCGTTGCTGATAGTGTCGGGCACCACGATGAAGAATATACTGCATGCTCAGACTACCATAACGTTCTTGCTGCTTATTGCCTTCTGTTCGCTTGTGCTGTGCCTGTTTCAGTTTGGCTGCGGTAGGGCAATAGGCTCGCGATTCGGTCAGACCGTCAATGCCGGTCAGGCACTCGGACAGAAAAACACCGCCTTTGCAATATGGATAGCCTGTGCCTATCTCACACCACTGTCGTCGGTAGGTCCTGGTTGTTACATTCTGTGGCAGAACATTATCAACAGTTGGGAGATATGGGACGCGCAGCGCAAGCGCAGTTGAACAAGACTTCAACCATAATTATAATAAACCTAAAAACAAAAAATGAAACAAATCATTATGTCGCTGCTGCTTGTCATGGCAGCAGTGGGTCTTCAAGCCCAAAATCTTTTTGTCGGTTCGTACAATATACGCTATCAGAACAAGTTGGATGCTAAAGACGGAAACAACTGGCAACAGCGTTGTCCGCGCGTTTGCGGCATCATCAACTTCGAACAGCCCGACGTCTTCGGCGCACAAGAGGTTCTGTATCCGCAGTTGAAGGACATGCTCGCTACGCTCGACGGCTACGACTATATAGGTGTAGGTCGTGATGACGGCAAGCGTGGGGGTGAGTATGCCGCCATATTCTACAAGAAAGACCATATCCGACTGCTTGACAACGGACAGTTCTGGTTGGCTGAAGATACCACACGACCGAATCTTGGTTGGGATGCAGCGTGCATCAGAATCTGTACTTGGGGAAAGTTTGAGGACAAACGTTCGCACTTGATGTTCTTCTACTTCAATCTGCACATGGACCATGTGGGCATAGTGGCACGTAGAGAAAGTGCCAAACTCGTTGTGCGAAAGATACGCGAGATAGCAGGCAGCGCCCCCGTTGTACTCACGGGCGACTTCAATGTAGACCAAAACAACGAGATATATGCCATCTTCACCAATTCGGGATTGCTCCGCGACAGCTATACCGCAGCCCGTCTGCGCTATGCCGAGAACGGCACTTTCAATGCTTACAACAACGATACCTACACCGACAGCCGTATCGACCACGTGTTTGTGTCGCCCAATTTCCTCGTTGACAACTACGCAATTCTCACCGACTGCTATTGGACAGCGCCAAAAGTAGATGAGGCAAACAAGGCAAGCGACGCTCCGCAGGAGATAGACTTCCGCCCGGCACAGCGCCGATTGCCGTCAGACCACTATCCCGTTTTTGTGAAATTGAAAATGAAATAAATCGTATAAAAATTTGCAGGTTAGCATACAAAATGCTATCTTTGCATTACAAACATTATGCCCCACGAAGCCAAACCATGCAAGGTTATGGCTGCGCGGGGCGTATTGTTTTGAGTTAAACAACGTATTTTTAAACCTAAACAAATAAGAAAATGGAAGAAAACAACCAGAATCAGCAGCCCCAGGGTCTTCAGATTGAGCTGAAGCCGGAAATCGGAGTAGGAGTATACGCTAACCTTGCGCTTATCACTCACTCTTCTTCAGACTTCATCCTCGACTTCACATGCATGCTTCCAGGTATGCAGCAGCCGCAGGTTCGTAGCCGCGTAGTGATGGCTCCCGAGCACGCAAAGCGTCTTCTGATGGCCCTCAACGATAATATCCTGAAGTATGAGCAGCAGTTTGGCAAGATCAACCTGCCCGAACAGCAGCAGCCACGCACCGCTACTCCGTTCGAACAGCCTGCTGAAGCATAAGATTTGGAATACCTATGCAAAAAATAAGGCAGACGAGTCGCAAGGATTCGTCTGCCTTTTATTATGGCCCAAGTTAAAGCTGTGCTTGTCAGAGCTTAGCGGCATGTATAGCCTTGTTATTTTACATTTATGGTCTTGACAACATGCCGTATGCTTCTGTCGGCTGACACTACGTCCACAATCATTCTGTATGTACCGGCTTTTGTTGGCGGTTGCCATGTGAAAGGCTCTGTGGGTGTTGCTATTCCGAGAGGCTGGATGGTGACCCCGTTGGAAACTACCGGTGTCGTTCTTACCGTTGTGCGCATTTTAATGTCAAAGAATCCGTAGCCGGCATAATGCCATAATGAGCGTGGATCTAAAGGACTGACAAGCTCTATCGATTCGATGTCGGTTATGGGCCATCCCAGAATGCCGTCTATTCCATTTTCTATTTTCAGACCGTTCACTACAACAGCTATTTGGCTGTATACTATGGGATCGTCGTCATCGCTGAGCATCTTTTCTACTCTTAGATGCTGCGGCATTAGCCCTTGCAGTTTGTTGCTTTTCCACGTTATCGACCTGTCTTGGTTGCTGACAATCACTTTTGACGTATATAGTACAGCGTCCTTTACTGTCTGTATGTTAGGGTGCTTGTCAAGGAATTCACGGTCGTAGTAGTTGAACACATTTCTGGTGCGTACCCATTCGTATGGCTTTTCTTTCGGATGTTTGCGGTTTACTACTACTTCTGACACTTTATGACGTCGCACCGTGTCTATCGGTTCTATAATCTTTGCCAGATTCTCGTCGGTGAGTTCTTGGGCGAATGGTACGTTGTAGGAAATGTCCGTCACTGGCGGATAGTCTTCTTCGTCAAGTTGGTAGGTAAATGTACCGGTTTTTCCTTTGCTGTTGTATGCTTGTATGTATAACTTGCTGCCATTCACGAAGTCGTTGACTGTAGCATTGAAATGTCCGGTTGCATCGGTACTTACCGATACGGCATCGTTGTTCTGCACATTGTATATTTGCACATTGGCATTCTGTAGAGGTCTTTTGCCATTTCTCACGACTCCTGATATACATAACGCCTGCTCTATGGGATATTTGTATGATATGCTGTCTGCTCTCAAAGCATCTGCACCAATCATCTTGTTGCTGGCAGACAATAACCATGTATTGATATTCTGGTCAGTTTGGATGTTTGAGCTGTCAGAATATGTCTCTGGGAAAGGTACTGGTGACAACAGTTCGTCGGTGAAATTAAGCATTTCGAATGCTGTGCTGATTTTGCCTGCTTTTTCGGGGAGAAATCTTACAAATACCGAACTTTTCCCGATGGTGTCATTAGTGCTTGTTGAAATGTTGCTGCCACCGATCCGCAATACACGTTGGGCGAGAATGTTGCCTGCTTTATTGCATAGCCACAATGTAATAAGTCCGGGTGTACATCCATACAAGTCAGCCATGCAGACTCCTTTTCTCAGTTGTAGCTTTTTGATGCCGAAGCTGGAGTGGTATATAGCTATTTCCAAGGAGTCAATTGGTTCTTTGTCGTCAGTATCTGTCAGAACGTAGCAAACAAGTCTCTTGCGGTTGACTGCAGTTCTTAATGTCGGTATTTGCATGGTTTCTGGTAGCAGAAAATTATGTGTTGCTTTGTCGTCGGTTTCAGTAGACAACAAGTATCTATTGCCGTCGGGTATGAATGATATTGACGCAAGTCCGTTAGTGTCAGTTTTCCCGCTGCATATTGTATCGCGCCGACTGTTCAAGATGACGAAATTGGTTGCAGATGGCATTTTGTGTTCGTTGCAAATATATATGCCAACAGTCTGAACATGCCCCTTTACCAGATGACCGCCTTCTGGAAAGAACCCCGCATATATTTTTTCCTTCGTTTCTTGCTCTTGTGGCATGACACCCACATAAAGTGGCACCATGGGGTACTGATGGCTTTCGCGATTGCGCATGAATTGTGAGTAGCCACGTACGTAGTATATGCCGTTTGGACTCTTGTCAGGTAAAAGGATGGAAGTGAAGAAAGCTCCGTTGTCGTTGCAACGTATTTTCTTGCGCTCAATAACTTGTTTGTGCCTATCGATAAGTTCTACATATACATATCTGCTATATGGATAAAAGTCGTTGTAGTCTGTTGACAACAACTGTCCCATAATCTTCACCGTGTCGTTCTTAAGGACAAATTGGTCTGCCAATGCTATGAATATGCGCTCCGATACAAACATTTTGTCTTGGCTGTGTGCAGCCAAGACGAATAGACATGAGATTATTATAAGTATAATCTTTTTCATCTGTTAAACATTAATAGCATCAAAAATGTAATGTATAATTGATGCTTTTATGGTTAATATTATACTTGGAAAATAGTAATGCAAATATAAGCAATGTAAGTAAAAGTAACAAGATTCTTGTCCGTTTTGTTGCATTTTTTTGTTGTAGGGTTCTGATTTTCACTGATTTTGTGTAAGTTTGCAAAATCATTATAACCATAACTTCTACAATCTATGAAAACCAGCAATCTATTTTGGCAATGCGTCTCAGCCGTGCTTTTTCTGTGCGTCGTCGTATTGTTGTTTTCCGACGAATGGATAGTGTCGTGGCCAGCCAAGGTGACGGCAGTAAAAGGTGACGTGAACGGTAGCTTCTTCTGGAGCAACCTCAACTTTTACGGCATAGTTGGCGTGGTACTGGCGTTGTTCTCGCTGCTTTATACGTTCCGTTCGTATGTGTCGCAGAGCCAGACCGAGAGCAATACGCGAAACGTTCCTGTCAAAGATCAGATAAACAAGTTCCGTGACCTGACAAGACATGAATACCGCAATCTGGTAGTAGTGCTGACTACGGCGATGAAGTTCTTTGCCGATGACAACGCAAAGGACGGTATACGGAAAGCGTATCCTTCTGAAAGCCATATCCTTAAGCTTCAAGCTGCACCCGAAGATTTTGTGCTTGACATCAATCCGCAGATGGCTGCAACTGTTTCGGAAATGCGACTGCTGCTCAGAAACTATAACATTGAAATCAATGTGGCGTGCAATCATCTCTCACGACCAACTATCAATGACGATGCTGTGAACCGTGATTATGACAATCTGATATTCAAACCGCTCTTTCTTGTAAGGAATGCGTGCAACATGGAGGCGCAGCTCAAGGAAGAGAAAGACCACTGTTGGCGTGAAGCGTTCAAACGCCATTTTCTTATATCTAAACAGCCTGAACTGACGATGCAACAGCGAGTGGATGCACTCCTCGTGCGCTCGATTAAGATAATAATCAAAGAACATCTGAAGAAGATAGCAATCAATTTGCCAAAGGTCATTGATGAACTTGTTAAGCTGCAAAAGAACTGTCCTGAAGAATATGAGCGATATCAGCAGTATTTCAATGCGTTAGCCTCAAACGACGGATTGAAAATCAACTCGGTAGACCATACTAATGCACTTGACCGTTCGTTCGGATACATATTCCGAGGCATGATTGATTATGATAAGAATAAACGTAAGTCGATGTTATGGCAATGTGGACTCGAAATGGATGACGATCATATTTTGGTACAAGAGTCAATACAAGATATTATGTCCGTTCTGACAGATTTCAAGCAGCTTGATACCGAACATCTGGCGTGGGTGGAAGAGTATAGGTCGGCACTTGAAAAAGTTCAGACCTATAGCCGGCTTGATTTTATGGAGTTCTTTGCGCTCATGCTCAAGATGGATGTGATTGTCGAATTAAGAAATATCGGTATGGTCAATTATGATTGACATTCATCACATTACATAATATATAGCAACAGAAAAGCATGGAATGATGCTCAATAAAGGTAAATAACTGTTAATATAACCTGTAAAACCGTAAATTTAGATGTATGCGGTAAGATTGTAATTTTATATATTAGGTATTTTCAAGAAAAGTTCGTACCTTTGCACCCCGAAAACGGCTTGATACTAGCTGTTTTATAAGATCGACAATTGAAATAAAAATATATAAATTAAAAATTAGAATTATGCCTACAATTTCACAGTTGGTAAGAAAAGGCAGAAAGGTGCTCGTAGACAAGAGCAAGTCACCGGCTCTGGATTCATGTCCTCAGCGTCGTGGTGTTTGTGTTCGTGTTTACACTACAACACCTAAGAAGCCTAACTCGGCAATGCGTAAGGTTGCCCGTGTACGTTTGACAAACTCTAAGGAAGTTAACTCTTACATCCCGGGAGAGGGCCACAACCTTCAGGAGCACTCAATCGTATTGGTTCGCGGTGGTCGTGTAAAGGACCTTCCTGGCGTACGTTATCACATCGTTCGCGGTACACTCGATACAGCCGGTGTAGCAAACCGTACACAGCGTCGTTCAAAGTACGGAGCTAAGCGTCCTAAGGCAGCCAAGAAGTAATCAGAAGATAATTTAATTGTCGGACGTATTTTTTAAAATCGTTTTGCTGGAGAATTGTTAATAGACAGGTTGAGTAAATGCCCAAGAGAGGGCGTTGAAGAACAGTAAGAAACAACCCCACGCAGACAAATTTTTTCGAAACAAAATGAGAAAAGCAAAACCAAAGAAGCGCGTGATCCTTCCGGATCCGAAATTCAACGACCAGAAGGTCTCTAAGTTTGTAAACCACTTGATGTATGATGGTAAGAAGAATACCTCATACGAAATCTTCTATAATGCACTTGACACCGTTCAGGAGAAGATGGCTAAGGAAGAGAAGCCGGCTCTCGAGATTTGGAAGCAGGCCCTCGACAACATCACTCCGCAGGTTGAGGTAAAGAGCCGCCGTATCGGTGGTGCTACTTTCCAGGTTCCGACAGAAATTCGTGCGGAGCGCAAGGAGAGTATCTCAATGAAGAACCTTATCGCTTTCGCCCGCAAACGTGGTGGTAAGAGCATGGCTGACAAGCTTGCTGCTGAGATTATGGATGCCTACAACAACCAGGGTGGTGCTTACAAGCGTAAGGAGGATATGCACCGTATGGCCGAGGCTAACCGCGCATTCGCTCACTTCAGATTCTAATATAATAATAAGGTAAAAGGAAAATGGCAAATCGCGATTTACATTTGACTCGTAACATTGGCATTATGGCTCACATCGATGCCGGTAAGACCACAACTTCTGAGCGTATCCTGTTCTACACAGGTAAGACTCATAAGATTGGTGAGGTTCACGACGGCGCTGCCACAATGGACTGGATGGCTCAGGAGCAGGAGCGTGGTATCACTATCACATCTGCTGCTACTACATGTAACTGGAACTATCTTGGCAAGTCATACAAGATTAACTTGATTGACACTCCGGGACACGTTGACTTCACCGCTGAGGTAGAGCGTTCACTGCGCGTACTTGACGGAGCAGTTGCTACTTATTCTGCAGCCGACGGCGTTCAGCCACAGTCTGAGACAGTATGGCGCCAGGCCGACAAGTACAACGTTCCTCGTATCGGTTACGTTAACAAGATGGACCGTTCAGGTGCTGACTTCTTCGAGACAGTACAGCAGATGAAGGACATCCTCGGTGCTAATCCTTGTCCTATTCAGATTCCTATCGGTGCTGAAGAGAACTTCAAGGGTGTAGTTGACCTCCTCAAGATGAAGGCTATTCTGTGGCACGACGAGACAATGGGTGCTGAGTACGATGTTGAGGAAATTCCTGCCGACCTCGTTGACGAGGCTAACGAGTGGCATGACAAGATGGTAGAATCTGCTGCCAACTTCGACGACGCTCTCATGGAGAAGTATCTTGAGGGTGAGGAAATTACTGAGGAGGAGCTTATCGCAGCTATCCGCAAGGGTACAATCTCAATGGAACTTACTCCTATGCTCCTCGGTTCTTCATACAAGAATAAGGGTGTTCAGCCGCTTCTCGACTACGTTTGCGCATTCCTTCCTTCACCTCTCGATACAGCCGCTATCGTAGGTACAAACCCTGACACTGAGGAAGAGGAGAATCGTAAGCCTTCTGAGGACGAGCCTACTTCGGCTCTTGCGTTCAAGATTGCTACCGACCCGTTCATGGGCCGTCTGGTATTCTTCCGCGTTTACTCAGGTAAGGTTGTTGCTGGTTCTTACGTTTACAACCCACGTTCACGCAAGAAGGAGCGCATCTCACGTCTGTTCCAGATGAACTCAAATAAGGAAATTCCTATGGAGTCAATCGACGCTGGTGATATCGGCGCTGGTGTAGGTTTCAAGGATATCCGCACAGGTGATACTCTCTGCGACGAGGCACATCCTATCGTGCTCGAGTCAATGACATTCCCAGATACTGTAATCTCTATCGCAGTTGAGCCTAAGAGCCAGGCTGACATCGCCAAGCTTGACAACGGTCTTGCTAAGCTCGCTGAAGAGGACCCGACATTCACCGTTCGTACCGACGAGCAGAGTGGTCAGACCATTATCTCTGGTATGGGTGAGCTTCACCTCGACATCATCATCGACCGTCTGAAGCGTGAGTTCAAGGTTGAATGTAACCAGGGTAAGCCTCAGGTTAACTATAAGGAGGCTATCACTAAGACAGCTCAGAGCCGTGAGACTTACAAGAAGCAGTCTGGTGGTCGTGGTAAGTTCGCTGACATCATCGTAACAATCGGCCCGAAGGACGAGGATTACAAGGAAGGCGACTTGCAGTTTGTTAACGAGGTTAAGGGTGGTAACATTCCTAAGGAATTCATCCCCTCAGTTCAGAAGGGCTTCGAGAACGCCATGAAGAACGGTATCCTCGGTGGCTATCCAATGACTGGTATGAAGGTTGTCCTCACCGATGGTTCATTCCACCCGGTTGACTCTGACCAGTTGTCATTCGAACTTGCTGCCCTCAATGCTTACAAGAACGGTTGCCCGAAGGCAGGTCCGGTTCTTATGGAGCCTATCATGAAGGTAGAGGTTGTTACTCCTGAGGAGAATATGGGTGACGTAATCGGCGACTTGAACAAGCGTCGTGGTCAGGTAGAAGGCATGGAAGAGGCTCGCTCTGGCGCCCGTATCGTTAAGGCTATGGTGCCACTGTCAGAGATGTTCGGTTATGTAACCGCTCTCCGTACCATCACTTCTGGTCGTGCTACAAGCTCTATGGAGTACGATCATCACTCTCCTCTGTCAAGTGCTATCGCTAAGGCAGTGCTCGAGGAGGTTAAGGGTCGCGCAGACCTCGTGTAATCAGCACGTTAAACGAGAAGAATCCAGAATTGAAGAATATAGAAGTTAAGCCAAATGTTTGGCAAACCAAGCAAATGGCTTAACTCCTGACTCCTCTCTCCTGGTTTATCTCACAAGATAAAAAATCTAAAGGGACATGGGGCGTCGCTTAGCGAATGACTCTTAAGTGACGTACCCCACCTCCTTTTTTCGGCTGTTCAGCACTCCAAGTTGAGACCATAATCACGCTGAACGCGCCAATTAAGAATTGCATTATAAACTTTAAATACAATTATGAGTCAAAAAATTCGTATCAAGCTGAAGAGCTACGACCACAAGCTCGTAGACAAGTCAGCTGAGAAGATCGTAAAGGCTGTGAAGGCTACTGGTGCCATCGTAAGCGGTCCAATTCCATTGCCTACACACAAGCGTATCTACACTGTAAACCGCAGTACTTTCGTTAACAAGAAATCACGTGAGCAGTTCCAGCTCTCTGACTTCAAGCGTCTTATCGACATCTATAGCTCAACAGCTAAGACAGTTGACGCTCTTATGAAGCTCGAGCTCCCCAGCGGTGTAGAAGTAGAAATCAAAGTATAGTAATTTTCATTTTTAATATTCATTTGAAATGCCAGGATTAATTGGAAAAAAAATCGGAATGACATCCGTTTTCAGTGCCGACGGTAAGAATGTTCCGTGCACTGTTATCGAAGCTGGTCCATGTGTTGTAACACAGGTCAAGACCGTTGAAACAGACGGCTACAAGGCAGTTCAGCTGGGCTATGGTGAGGCTAAGGAAAAGAACACCACTAAGCCTATGATGGGCACCTTCAAGAAGGCAGGTACAACACCTAAGAAGCACTTGGCCGAGTTCAAATTTGACGAGGAGTACAACCTCGGTGACGTAATCACTGTAGATCTCTTCGCCAATGTAGAATACGTTGACATTGTAGGCACCTCTAAGGGAAAAGGTTTCCAGGGTGTTGTTAAGCGTCATGGATTCGGTGGTGTTGGTCAGAGCACTCACGGTCAGGATGACCGCGCTCGCAAGCCGGGTTCTATCGGTGCTTGTTCTTACCCAGCAAAGGTATTCAAGGGAATGCGCATGGGCGGCCAGATGGGCGGCGACCGCGTTACAACCCAGAATCTCAAAGTGTTAAAGGTAATCTCGGACAAGAACCTCATTATCGTTAAGGGTTCTGTAGCCGGATGCAATGGTTCAACCGTATTAATCAAGAAATAATGGAAGTTAGCGTATTAAATATCAACGGTCAGGAGACCGGAAGAAAGGTTCAGTTGAACGACGCAATCTTCGGAATTGAGCCTAACGATCACGTTCTCTACCTCGACGTTAAGCAGTACCTCGCTAACCAGCGTCAGGGTACAGCTAAGTCAAAGGAGCGTAGCGAGGTTAGCGGTTCTACCCGTAAGCTTGGTCGCCAGAAGGGCGGCGGCGGTGCTCGCCGTGGTGATATCAACTCACCGGTGCTCGTAGGTGGTGGCCGCGTATTCGGTCCGAAGCCACGCAACTATAGCTTCAAGCTCAACAAGAAGGTGAAGGCTCTTGCTCGTAAGTCAGCTCTGTCTTACAAGGCTCAGGAGGCTGCTATCGTAGTAGTAGAAGACTTCGCAATGGAGGCTCCGAAGACTAAAGATTTCGTAAACATTACTAAAAATCTGAAAGTTGAGGGCAAAAAGCTTCTTCTTCTTTTGCCAGAAGTAAATAAAAACGTATATTTGTCAACTCGTAACTTGCAGCGTGCTGAAGTGATGACAGCAACAGCCCTCAATGCCTACAAGGTTTTGAACTCAGACGTGCTCGTAATCACTGAGAATTCGCTCAAGGCTATCGACTCAATCTTAACAAAATAAAGGAGGCAACAGACATGACATTCATCGTAAAACCGTTGGTTACCGAGAAGATGACCAAGATCACTGACAAGTCTTCTGTAGCCAAGACATATAAGGTTAAGGGTCAGGAGCGCACAAAGAAGGCCGAGACAAAGTATGGCTTCATCGTGCTTCCCGAGGCTAACAAGCTTGAGATTAAGAAGGAGATCGAGACACGTTACAACGTTACTGTACTCGACGTGAACACAATGGTATATGCTGGCAAGCGCCAGAGCCGTTACACACGCAAGGGTCTCGTTCGTGGACAGAAGAACTCGTTCAAGAAAGCTATCGTTACTCTGAAAGAGGGCGATGTAATTGATTTTTATAGCAATATCTAAATAAAAAATGGCAGTACGTAAATTTAAACCGGTTACACCGGGACAAAGACACAAGGTTATTGGCACGTTCGAGGAGATTACTGCATCCGTGCCAGAGAAGTCTCTCGTTTTCGGAAAACGCGCTACTGGTGGTCGTAATAACACTGGTAAGATGACAGTTCGCTACATGGGCGGCGGTCACAAGCGTAAGTATCGTCTGATCGACTTCAAGCGAGAGAAAGATGGTGTTCCCGCTGTAGTGAAGACAATCGAGTATGATCCGAACCGCTCGGCTCGCATCGCTCTCTTGTTCTACGCTGACGGCGAAAAACGTTACATTATTGCTCCTAACGGACTGGAAGTAGGCGCTAAGCTTATGTCAGGTGCTGAGGCTGCACCTGAAGTAGGTAATGCTCTTCCCCTAGCAAACATTCCCGTTGGTACTGTGATTCACAACATTGAGTTGCGTCCAGGCCAGGGTGCTCTGCTCGTTCGTTCGGCTGGTAATTTCGCTCAGTTGACTTCTCGTGAAGGCAGTTACTGCGTTATTAAGCTCCCTTCTGGTGAAACACGCCAGGTGTTGAGCGCTTGTAAGGCCACAATTGGTAGTGTAGGAAATTCTGACCACGCTCTTGAGCAGTCAGGTAAGGCTGGTCGCTCTCGTTGGTTGGGTCGCCGTCCTCACAACCGTGGTGTTGTTATGAACCCTGTCGATCACCCGATGGGTGGTGGCGAAGGCCGTCAGTCTGGTGGACACCCACGTTCACGCAAGGGCTTGTATGCTAAGGGTCTCAAGACACGTGCACCTAAGAAGCAGTCTAACAAGTATATCATCGAAAGAGCTAACAAATAATCAAACAAGAGTAAATTATGAGTCGTTCATTAAAAAAAGGTCCATATATCAACGTGTCGCTTGAGAAGAAGATTCTCGCCATGAACGAGAGTGGCAAGAAGACAGTTGTCAAGACTTGGGCCAGAGCATCAATGATCTCACCTGACTTCGTGGGACACACTGTTGCAGTTCATAACGGAAACAAATTTATCCCTGTTTACATCACTGAGAACATGGTAGGACATAAGCTCGGCGAGTTCTCTCCGACACGTCGCTTCGGTGGCCACTCAGGTAACAGAAAGTAAGCGGGTTTAAACCATTTTAAATATAGAAACAAATAATGGGAGCAAGAAAACATATATCGGCTGAAAAAAGAAAAGAAGCCCGTAAGAACTTGTACTTCGCAAAGCTCAACGGCGTTCCCTCTTCACCACGTAAGATGCGCTACGTTGTAGACATGGTTCGTGGCTTGGAGGTTAACCGCGCACTCGGCGTACTCCGCTTCTCTAAGAAGCAGGCTGCTGCTGACGTTGAGAAACTGTTGCGTTCGGCTATTGCAAACTGGGAAGCTAAGAATGACCGCAAGGCTGAGGACGGCGAACTCTTCATCTCTAAGGTGTTCGTTGACGAAGGCGTTACTATGAAGCGCATGCGTCCGGCTCCGCAGGGTCGCGGCTACCGCATCCGCAAGCGTAGCAACCACGTTACTCTGTTTGTTGATACCAAAACTAATGACGAAAAATAATAAGTAGAATGGGACAGAAAGTTAATCCAATAAGCAACCGTCTCGGCATTATCCGCGGCTGGGATTCAAATTGGTTCGGTGGAAAGAGCTTCGGAGACAACCTCGTAGAGGATAAGAACATCCGTACTTACCTCAACAAGCGTCTTGAGAAGGCTAGCGTTTCTAAGATCGTTATCGAGCGCACACTGAAACTCATCACTATCACAATCTGCACAGCCCGTCCGGGTATCGTCATTGGTAAGGGTGGTCAGGATGTAGACAAGCTCAAGGAAGAGCTCAAGAAGCTCTACAAGAAGGACATCCAGATCAACATCTTCGAGGTGAAGAAGCCTGATCTCGACGCTACTATCGTGGGCAACAACATCGCTCGCCAGGTAGAGGGCAAGATTGCTTATCGCCGCGCTATCAAGATGGCTATCCAGAACGTTATGCGCGCTGGTGCCGAGGGCGTGAAGATCCAGATCACTGGCCGTCTGAACGGTGCTGAAATGGCACGTAAGGAAATGTACAAAGAGGGACGTACTCCGCTGCACACTTTCCGCGCAGACATCGACTATTGCCAGGCAGAGGCCCTCACTAAGGTAGGTCTCCTCGGAATCAAGGTTTGGATTTGCCGTGGCGAGGTTTACGGTGACCGTGACCTCACACCTAACTTCACTCAGGAGAAGCAGAACGGTGGTTCAAACAACGGCCGTGGTAACCGCGGTAACCGCAAGAGAAACAATAACCGTTAAAAGTAAAAGACTACAATGTTACAGCCAAAAAGAGTAAGATATAGAAGACCTCAAGATGGACGTGGCAATAAAGGCAACGCTCACAGAGGCACACAGTTGGCTTTTGGTTCATTCGGCATCAAGACACTTGAGGCAAAGTGGATCGACAGCCGTCAGATTGAGGCTGCCCGTGTTGCAGTAAACCGTTACATGCAGCGTCAGGGTCAGGTCTGGATCCGCATTTTCCCGGACAAACCAATCACTCGTAAGCCTGCCGACGTACGTATGGGTAAAGGTAAGGGTGATCCCGCAGGATGGGTAGCACCGGTTACTCCCGGACGCATCCTCTTCGAGGTGGAAGGCGTAAGCTTCGACATCGCTAAGGAGGCTCTTCGCCTCGCAGCCCAGAAGCTGCCGGTTAAGACTAAGTTCATTGTAAGACGCGACTACGACAAAAACGCTTAATTTATGAAGATCAAAGAAGTAAGAGAAATGGATGCCAAGACATTGGCAGAAACTAAGGAGAACCTCCAGGAGAAGCTCTCTCAGATGAAGCTCAACCACACAGTTACTCCGCTTGAGAATCCATCACAGATTAAAGCTGTTCGTCGTGATATAGCACGTCTGAATACAGAGATCCGCCAGAGAGAACTTAACAAATAACAATGGTCCAGATGGAAACAAGAAATTTAAGAAAAACAAGACAGGGTGTCGTTATCAGCAACAAGATGGATAAAACCATTGTTATTGCAGCTAAGTTCAAGGAGAAGCACCCTATTTATGGTAAGTTCGTCCAGAAGACAAAGAAATACCATGCTCATGACGAGAAGAACGAGGCTAACATTGGCGATACAGTTCTCATCATGGAGACCCGTCCCTTGAGCAAGACCAAGAGATGGAGATTAGTACAAATCGTAGAAAAAGCTAAGTAAAATATGATACAGTCAGAATCAAGACTTACAGTATGTGATAACAGCGGCGCTCGTGAGGCTCTCTGCATCCGTGTCCTCGGTGGCACACGCCGTCGTTACGCAAGCGTAGGAGACGTTATTGTCGTTGCTGTCAAGAACGTTATCCCATCAAGTGATTTGAAGAAGGGTGCGGTATCTAAGGCTTTGATAGTTCGCACAAAGAAGGAAATCCGTCGTGCTGACGGCTCATACATCCGCTTTGACGACAACGCATGCGTACTGCTCAACAACGCAGGTGAGCTCCGTGGTAGCCGTATCTTCGGCCCCGTTGCTCGTGAGTTGCGTGCAGTGAATATGAAGGTCGTTTCTTTGGCACCTGAGGTTCTTTAATGATTAAAACGCAAACAAGTAATGAGTAAGTTACATATTAAGAAAAATGATACAGTCGTTGTTCTTGCCGGTGAGGATAAGGGCAAGACTGGTAAGGTGCTCAAAGTGCTGGTTGAGAAGAACCGCGCACTCGTTGAAGGTGTGAACATGGTTTCCAAGAGCACCAAGCCTTCTGCTAAGAACCCTCAGGGTGGTATCGTTAAGCAGGAAGCTCCGATTCACATCTCTAACCTCAGCCTCGTTGACCCGAAGAGTGGCAAGGCTACTCGCGTCGGCATCAAGGTTACAGAGGATGGCAAGAAAGTACGCATCGCTAAAAAGTCTGGGGAGGAAATCAAATAATGGATACAGCACAGTTAAAGAAGTTCTATGCTGAGAGCATCGCTCCAGCACTGAAGGAGCAGTTCAACTACTCTTCATCAATGCAGATTCCAGTTCTGAAGAAGATCGTCATCAACCAGGGTCTTGGCGATGCTACTCAGGACAAGAAAATCATCGACGTAGCCATCAACGAGATTTCAACTATCGCTGGCCAGAAGGCAGTTGCTACATATTCTAAGAAGGATATCGCTAACTTCAAGCTTCGTAAGAAGATGCCTATCGGCGTTATGGTAACTCTCCGTCGTGAGCGAATGTACGAGTTCCTCGAGAAGCTCGTTCGCATCGCACTTCCCCGTATCCGCGACTTCAAGGGTATTGAGAGCAAGTTCGACGGCCGTGGTAACTATACACTGGGTATTCAGGAGCAGATTATCTTCCCTGAAATCAATATCGACCAGATCGACCGCATCCAGGGTATGAACATCACATTCGTGACCTCTGCCAACACAGACGAAGAGGGTTATGCTCTCCTCAAGGCATTCGGTCTTCCATTTAAAAACGCTAAAAACGATTAAGCAATATGGCAAAAGAATCAATGAAGGCTCGTGAGGTAAAGCGTGCCAAGCTCGTTGCTCGCTATGCTGAGAAGCGTGCCGCTCTGAAGAAGGTCATCGCTACATCTGAGGATCCTGCAGAGGCTTATGAGGCTGCTCGTAAGCTCCAGGCTATTCCTAAGAATGCTAACCCTATCCGTCTGCACAACCGTTGCAAGATCACCGGTCGTCCTAAGGGTTACATCCGCCAGTTCGGCATTTCTCGTATTCAGTTCCGTGAGATGGCTTCACAGGGTCTCATCCCGGGCGTAAAGAAGGCAAGCTGGTAAACCACGCGCCTCACATAAAGCTGGTAATTTAATTTTTTCACTTTAATATTGTCGGGGTAGTCCCGATTAATTAAACATTTATATTTTATGACAGATCCAATAGCAGATTATCTGACAAGACTCAGAAATGCAATCATGGCTCATCACCGTGTTGTAGAAGTTCCTGCGTCTAACTTGAAGAAAGAGATCACTAAGATCCTCTTCGAGAAGGGTTACATCCTCAACTACAAATTCGTTGAGGACGGTCCTCAGGGTACAATCAAGGTAGCTCTCAAGTACAACGCAACCACAAAGACCAACGCTATCACTTCGCTGAAGCGTGTGTCTACTCCTGGTCTCCGCAAGTATGTCGGATACAAGGACATGCCGAGAGTAATTAACGGATTGGGTATCGCAATCCTCTCAACTTCTAAGGGCGTTATGACCGATAAGGAAGCTTCTGCCCAGAAGATTGGTGGTGAGGTTCTTTGCTATGTTTATTAATTGGAGGATTTAGAATATGTCAAGAATAGGAAAATTACCAATTAGTATCCCTGCTAACGTTACCGTCACTTTCGCTAATGACGTTGTAAGCGTAAAAGGTCCTAAGGGCGAGATGTCACAGAAGATAGACCCGTCTATCATCACTAAGATTGAGGATGGCCACATCGCTTTCGAGGTAGATGAGAACAGCCCTGTAAACTATAAGCAGAAGTCAGCCTTCCATGGTCTCTATCGTTCACTCGTTAACAATATGGTTATCGGTGTAAGCGAGGGCTATACTAAGGTTCTCGAGCTTGTCGGAGTCGGTTATCGTGTTTCTAACCAGGGCAACCTCATCGAGTTCTCCCTCGGTTATACTCACCCTATCTTCCTCGAACTTCCTTCTGAGGTTAAGGTAGAGGCTAAGAGCGAGCGCAACCAGAACCCGGTTCTTACTCTGGAGTCTTGCGACAAGCAGTTGCTCGGTCTTATTTGTGCTAAAATTCGTTCTTTCCGCAAGCCTGAACCTTACAAGGGCAAGGGTATCTTGTTCAAGGGAGAAGTCATCCGCAGAAAGTCTGGTAAGTCAGCTTCAGCTAAGTAACATTTTAAATTTTACGATCATGACAACAAAGAAAGTAGAAAGACGAATCAAAATCAAATATAGAGTTCGTAAGCGCATCAGCGGTACTGCTGAGCGTCCCCGTCTGAGCGTGTTCCGCAGCAACAAGCAGATTTACGCACAGGTTATCAACGACTTGACTGGCACTACCATCGCTTCAGCTTCATCTCTCGGACTTGAGAAGATGCCTAAGAAGGAGCAGGCTGCTAAGGTTGGTGAGCTCGTAGCCGCTAACGCTATCGCAGCAGGTGTTTCCGCAGTGGTTTTCGACCGTAACGGTTATCTCTATCACGGACGTGTTAAGGAGCTTGCTGACGCAGCTCGTAATGGCGGTCTCAAATTCTAAACGATTATGGCAATGAATAAAGTAAAAAATTATAATGACGTTGATCTGAAGGACCGTCTCGTGGCTATCAACCGTGTAACTAAGGTTACCAAGGGTGGTCGTACATTCACATTCGCTGCTATCGTCGTTGTTGGTGACGGCAAGGGCGTAATTGGCTACGGTCTGGGTAAGGCCGGCGAAGTTACCGCTGCTATCGCTAAGGGTGTTGAGGCAGCTAAGAAGAACCTCGTTAAGGTTCCGGTGCTCAAGGGCACTATCCCTCATGAGGTAGAGGCTCGCTTCGGCGGTGCTCAGGTGTTCATGCGTCCGGCTGCTGCAGGTACCGGTCTTGTAGCCGGTGGTGCTATGCGTGCCGTTCTCGACAGCGTAGGCGTTAAGGACATCCTCGCTAAGTCTAAGGGCTCTTCTAACCCCCACAACCTCGTGAAGGCTACTATCGCTGCTCTCTCTGAGCTCCGTGATGCCTACACAGTAGCAGGTCAGCGTGGCATTTCTATGGATAAGGTGTTTAACGGTTAATAGGAGATTCATACAATGGCAACAATAAAAGTACAGCAGATAAAGAGCAAAATCGGTTATCCGAAGGATCAGAAGGCTACTCTTCAGGCTCTTGGACTCCGCAAGATCTCTCAGATTGTTGAGGTTGAGGATACTCCGAGCACCCGTGGTATGCTTCGCAAGGTTCACCACTTGGTAACTGTAGTTGAATAATAAAATCATTAAAGGAACAAATTATGAAATTAAATAATTTAAAGCCTGCTGCAGGTTCCACACACTCACGTCGTCGTATCGGTCGCGGTCCTGGTTCAGGACTCGGTGGTACTTCTACTCGTGGACACAAGGGTGCCAAGGCACGTTCAGGTTATAAGAGAAAGATCGGTTTCGAAGGTGGTCAGATGCCTTTGCAGCGCCGTGTTCCGAAGGCTGGTTTCAAGAACATCAACCACAAGGATTACTTCGCAGTAAACCTTTCTACTCTCCAGAAGCTTGCTGAGGAGAAGAACCTCACTAAGATTGGACTCGAGGAGCTCCAGGCAGCTCGCCTCACTAACGGCAAGGAGCTCGTTAAGGTTCTCGGCAACGGCGAACTCAAGGCTAAGCTCGAGGTTGAGGCTCACGCTTTCTCTAAGTCAGCTGAGGAAGCTATCAAGGCAGTTGGAGGTAACACAACTATTATCTAAGTAGATGAAAAAGTTTATTGAGACACTAAAGAACTGTTGGAGAATTGAGGATCTGCGTCAGCGGCTCCTCATTACTCTCCTGTTTACGGCTATTTACCGTTTTGGCTCGTTCGTTGTGCTTCCTGGCATCAACCCGAGCAAGTTGGATCAACTTCAGTCGCAAACAGCGGGTGGTCTTATGTCACTGCTCGACATGTTCTCTGGTGGAGCATTTTCCAATGCGTCTATCTTTGCGCTTGGAATTATGCCATACATCTCAGCTTCTATCGTTATGCAGCTACTGGCAGTGGCAGTGCCTTACTTCCAGAAGATGCAGCGCGAAGGTGAGAGCGGCCGCAAGAAGATAAACTGGTACACACGTATACTTACTGTGGGTATCCTTCTTGTCCAGGCTCCCTCTTACCTTCTCAACCTTAAGGCCCAAGCCGCTTCGGCTCTCGCCTCAGGTATCTCATGGCCTATGTTCATGATTCCGGCTACGATCATTCTCGCTGCTGGTTCAATGTTCATCCTTTGGCTTGGAGAGCGCATCACTGACAAGGGAGTTGGTAATGGTATCTCAATGATCATCATGATTGGTATTATCGCGCGTCTGCCTCAGGCATTCGTGCAGGAACTGGGCTCACGGTTCACGGCCATTTCAAGCGGCGGACTTGTGATGTTCATCATCGAGATCTTGGTTCTGTATGCAGTAATATGTGCTTCAATCATGCTTGTTCAGGGTACCCGAAAAATACCTGTACAGTACGCCAAGCGTCTCGTAGGTAATAAACAGTATGGCGGCGCTCGCCAGTACATACCTCTGAAATTATTTGCAGCTAACGTAATGCCAATCATCTTCGCTCAGGCGCTGATGTTTATACCATTGGTATTCGTACGCTATCAGAGCGATGGTGGTTCATCATGGGCTCAAGCTCTTATGGACAACCGTAGTCTGCCTTACAACTGCATCTATGTGATTCTCATCATAGCGTTTACGTATTTCTATACAGCTATTACTTTGAATCCTACTCAGATGGCTGAGGACATGAAACGTAACAACGGCTTTATCCCTGGCATTAAGCCTGGTAAGGACACAGCAGAATATATTGATACAATCATGACCCGCATCACTTTCCCAGGTTCATTGTTCATAGCATTCATCGCTATTATGCCGGCTCTCGCTGGACTTTTGAATGTACAGCAGGCTTTCTCGCAGTTCTTCGGCGGTACTTCACTGCTCATTCTTGTTGGTGTTGTTTCTGACACCATACAGCAGATCAAGAGTCACTTGCTGATGCGTCATTATGACGGATTGCTCAACTCTGGTCGCACTCGCAACGGAGTAGTTTCTGCATATTGATTTTATCTTTGAAATGAAGATATTTCTAAAAACAGAAGATGAAATTGAGCTGATGCGCAAGGCTAACCGATTAGTCGGAGCAACCCTTGCGGAATTGGCCAAACATATCAAACCAGGCGTGACGACCCTTCAACTGGATAGGGTAGCGGAGGAATTTATCCGTGACAACGGTGCTGTTCCAACGTTCAAGAATTTCCCTAATCCATTTGGAGGGCCGTTTCCCGCAAGTATCTGTACCTCTGTCAACGATGTCGTTGTACATGGAATTCCCGATGAAAAGACATTCCTCAAGGATGGAGATATAATTTCTATTGATTGTGGCACACTTCTTGCTGGTTATAATGGAGACTCTGCTTACACGTTTTGTGTTGGTGAAGTCAGCCAAGATGTCAAAGATTTACTGACAGTGACACGACAGTCACTGACAAAAGGTATTGAAATGGCAGTGGCAGGAAATCATGTCGGAGATATCGGCGATGCAATCCAAACTTTTTGTGAAGCCCATGGATATGGAGTGGTGAGAGAACTCACTGGACATGGCATTGGCAAGCAAATGCACGAGGATCCGCAGATACCCAATTATGGAAGGCGTGGCAATGGCGTCATGCTTAAAGAAGACATGTGCATAGCTATAGAACCTATGATAACTATGGGCGATAGAAAAGTATGGCTTATGCCGGACCGTTGGGGTATCTGTACTCGCGACGGGAAACCAGCCGCTCACTTTGAACATACAATTGCTATAAGGAGAGGCAAGGCTGAGATACTGTCTACGTTTGAAGAAATAGAACATTCCTAATATAGATTTTTAAATTATTTATGGCAAAACAATCCGCTATTGAGCAAGACGGCACAATCGTTGAGTCGTTGTCCAATGCAATGTTCAGAGTCGAGTTGGAGAATGGTGTGCAGATTATCGCCCATATCTCAGGCAAGATGAGAATGCACTACATAAAAATCCTACCCGGTGACAAGGTGAAGGTCGAAATGAGTCCGTATGACTTGACTAAGGGTAGAATCGTTTTCAGATACAAGTAACATTTTAAATATATGAAAACAAGAGCATCATTAAAGAAACGTACACCCGACTGCAAGATCGTTCGTCGTAAGGGTCGTCTGTTCGTTATCAACAAGAAGAACCCTAAGTTCAAAATGCGTCAGGGTTAATGTTAAAGTATTGTAAAAGTGCCGTTATTTCAAAAAATAGTTGTACTTTTGCACCGCTTTAAACGAAAGGTATTAATTTTTTAATTATTTATTTAAACAATGGCAATAAGAATTGTTGGAGTAGATTTGCCCCAGAACAAGCGTGGCGAAATCGCATTGACCTATATCTATGGTATCGGTCGAAGTAGTTCAGCAAAGATATTGGACAAAGCCGGCGTTAGCCGCGACCTGAAGGTCAGCGAGTGGAACGACGATCAGGCTGCCAAGATCCGCGAAATTATCGGCGCTGAATTCAAAGTAGAAGGTGATCTCCGTTCTGAGATCCAGATGAATATCAAGCGACTGATGGATATTGGTTGCTATCGTGGAGTTCGTCATCGTAACGGTCTTCCTGTTCGCGGTCAGAGCACAAAGAACAATGCCCGTACTCGTAAGGGAAAGAAGAAGACTGTTGCTAACAAGAAGAAGGCTACTAAGTAAAATTTAGTTGAAAGCAAAGTCATGTACTGTCAGTGACTGACAGGTAGGCTTTTAACTTTTAACTTTTAACTAAACAAAATTATGGCAAAGAAAACAGCAACATCTAAGAAAAGAAATGTAAAGGTTGACGCTATCGGACAGCTCCATGTTCACAGCTCGTTCAACAACATTATTGTATCTTTAGCAAATAGCGAGGGACAGGTAATTTCATGGTCATCTGCAGGTAAGATGGGCTTCCGTGGTTCCAAGAAGAATACACCGTATGCAGCCCAGATGGCAGCAGAGGATTGCGGCAAGGTAGCATTCGACCTTGGTCTGCGCAAGGTAAAGGCTTACGTTAAGGGTCCGGGTAACGGTCGTGAGTCTGCTATCCGTGGCGTTCACAGCTGCGGTATCGAGGTGACAGAGATCGTTGACGTTACTCCGCTTCCACACAACGGATGCCGTCCTCCGAAGCGTCGTAAGGTCTAAATTTCCCTTTGCAGACTCTTATTATTCTGGGTCTGCAACTCTTTAAAGATACAAATAACAATAAAGCATATTATTTATTATGGCTAGATATATAGGTCCGAAATCTAAAATTGCACGCCGTTTTGGTGAATCCATCTTCGGCGCTGACAAAGTTTTGTCCAAGAGAAACTTCCCTCCTGGACAGCATGGCAACAACCGTCGCAGAAAGCAGTCTGAGTACGCTGTCATGTTGGCAGAGAAGCAGAAGGCAAAGTATACTTACGGTGTTCTCGAGCGTCAGTTCCGTAACATGTTCGAGAAGGCAGCTAAGGCTGACGGTATCACCGGTGAGGTTTTGCTTCAGAATCTTGAAAGCCGTTTGGATAACGTAGTGTTCCGTTTGGGTATTGCTCCTACTCGTGCAGCTGCTCGCCAGCTTGTTGGCCACAAGCACATTGTGGTTGACGGTCAGGTAGTGAATATTCCTTCATATGCAGTTAAGCCTGGTCAGGTTATCGGTGTTCGTGAGAAGTCTAAGTCTCTCGAAGTTATCGAGGCTGCTCTCGCTGGTTATAACCACAGCAAGTATCCTTGGATTGAATGGGACCAGAACACAAAGAGCGGTAAGTTCCTCCACAAGCCGGAGCGTGCCGATATCCCTGAGAACATTAAGGAACAGTTAATCGTTGAGTTGTACTCTAAATAATCATTAAATTAATGGCGATATTAGCATTTCAAAAACCTGACAAAGTTGTAATGTTGGATTCCAACGACAAGTTCGGCAAGTTCGAATTCCGTCCGTTGGAGCCAGGATTCGGTGTTACCATCGGTAACTCCCTGCGCCGCATTCTGCTTTCGTCGCTGGAGGGTTATGCTATCAATACCATCAAAATTGCTGGTGTTGAGCATGAGTTCTCTTCAGTTCCAGGCGTTAAGGAGGATGTAACTAACATTATCTTGAATTTGAAGCAAGTAAGATTCAAGCAAGTAGTAGAAGAATTCGAGAACGAAAAAGTTAGTATCACCGTTGAGAATTCAACTGAGTTCAAGGCTGGTGATATAGGCAAGTATCTGACTGGATTTGAAGTGTTAAACCCTGATTTGGTGATTTGTCATTTAGATGTCAAAGCCTCTATGCAGATTGATCTGACCATCAACAAAGGTCGTGGCTATGTTACGGCTGATGAGAACAGAGAATACTGCACTGATATCAACGTAATTCCAATCGATTCTATCTACACCCCAATCCGTAATGTGAAATACTCAGTTGAGCCTTATCGTGTTGAACAGAAAACCGACTATGATAAGCTTATACTCGAAATCACCACGGACGGTTCCATTCACCCGAAGGATGCGCTTAAGGAAGCTGCCAAGATTCTCATACAGCATTTCATGCTCTTCAGCGATGAGAAGATAACACTCGAAAGCCCAGAGCACGAAGGCAACCAAGAGTTTGACGAGGAAGTATTGCATATGCGCCAGCTTTTGAAGACAAAGTTGGTAGATATGAATCTATCGGTTCGTGCGCTTAACTGCCTAAAGGCTGCTGATGTTGAGACACTTGGCGACTTGGTTCAGTATAACAAGACTGACCTCTTGAAGTTCCGCAACTTCGGTAAGAAATCGCTTTCAGAGCTTGATGATTTGCTCGAGAGTCTGAATCTGTCGTTTGGAACTGACATTTCTCAATACAAATTAGATAAAGAATAAAACAAAATGAGACACAATAAGAAATTCAACCATTTGGGTCGTACTGCATCTCACCGTAACGCTATGCTCGCTAACATGGCTATCTCGCTGATTATGCACAAAAGAATCACTACGACTCTTGCCAAGGCCAAGGCCTTGAAGATGTATGTAGAACCGCTGATTACACGCTGTAAGGACGATAGCACTAACTCTCGACGTGTAGTATTCAGCTATCTTCAGAACAAGTATGCCATTAAGGAGCTTTTTGGTACAGTTGCTGAGAAGGTAGGTGATCGTCCTGGTGGTTACACACGCGTTATTAAGCTCGGTACTCGTAAGGGTGACGCTGCTTCTATCGCATTCATCGAGCTCGTTGACTTCAACGAGAACATGGCTAAGACTGCTAAGGCAGGTAAGAAGACTCGCCGTAGCCGCAAGTCAGCAGAAGCTGTAGAAGCTCCTGCAACTGAGGCTCCTGCAATAGAGGCTACAGAAGAGGCAAAGGCTGAATAATTCGAATTATCGACTTTATCTCAATAAAAGAAGGCTGGTAGGACTGAAGAGTTCTGCTAGCCTTTCTTTTTTGTTTTATATTTATTGATATGAAAAAGACAGAATGCAAACTTCGTTTACTCCCACATTTTTATACAGATCTTATTGAGGCCGGATGTGATGAAGCAGGTCGTGGTTGCTTGGCTGGTAGCGTGTATGCTGCTGCTGTAATTTTACCCAAGGATTATGATAATCCATTGCTTAACGATTCGAAGAAACTCTCCGAGAAGCGTCGCAGTGAGTTGCGTGATCAAATTGTTCGTGATGCAGTAGCGTGGGCTGTAGGCGTTGTAACTCCCGAGGAGATTGACAAGATTAACATTCTTAATGCGAGTTTTCTTGCAATGCATCGCGCACTTGACCAGCTCACGGTTCGTCCGGAGGCAATTATTGTGGATGGAAATAGATTTAATCCTTATGGCGATGTTCCTTACACTACGATAGTAAAGGGTGATGGCAAGTATCAGTCAATTGCCGCTGCGAGTATTCTTGCAAAGACGTTTCGTGATGAATATATGTGCCGATTGGCTGAGGAATATCCTTATTATGATTGGCAAAGCAATAAAGGTTATCCAACAAAGGCTCACCGTGAGGGAATACGATTGCATGGTCAGTCTCCTTATCATCGTATGAGTTACAACTTGACTGGTGCAACTCAGTTGTCGCTTGATTTCGTCGAATAAACGTTTTTTAGGTTTATATGCATAACTGTATTTTGTAATCTTAATATAAGAGTTTACTTTGAATTTATAATTTTAAGTGCATAAGTGATTTATTTACCTACTCATTTGTGGAGGAGGTTGCTTTTGTTCAGCCTCTTCCTGTTTTGTGCTAAAAGTCTCTGTTTTAACACTTTATATATACTTGCTCTATGTGCTAAAACTCGATATTTGTAGAATTTTAGTACCTTGTCTGTAGATTTGTTTCATATGCTTTAAGTAACTGTACCCCAGTTCGGGATAAGAAATAGTTCATAAAAAAGTTGGTAGTCTCACAAATA
>CAJJOL010000049.1:0-26060 GCA_905193385.1 uncultured Prevotella sp.
GAAATCTGGCATAGCAAGAAAAACGACAGTCGCTTATCCCGAACTCAGGTTATTAGCCGAAACACCAACCGGTGCAGCCAACAAAGACGCCACGATACACATCAATACTTTGTCGTTCATAGGCAAGAAATCGTTTATGGTTCGTATTCAAAGAGTTTTCAAACAATAATCTGATTGGCTCTCATTAATAACTTGACATAAATCGCATTAATAATTTGAAATAATAGAATCAGAGGTTTGACACGTTCAAAATTACAAAATTAATTACACAATATAACATAACTTATACGTTATTCTATTAAATTCACATAAAAAGATGTATAAATCTTTCAGTCTGCAAGCTCGTATAGGCTCTACACCTTATTATATTATATATATTGACAAAACCATACGAAATCATTCGCCATATTTCTATAATTAAGATTCATCCGAAATATGGAGTGTTACGACTGTTTTCAATGAAGACCTGACTGTAGGAGGTTATGGCGTCCTCGCCATAACCTGAGCAAGCAGCTATGTGAAAAATCAACAATAAGAAAGTGTCGGCAGTCTGCTCAGGCTACGGCGGAGACGCCATAGCCTCCTACTATTTGCATTGCCAATCCACTATGAAACTTGAACTTCAAATATGGTCACCCCAAATGCCAGATGAAGCAAATCCATCGGATTTTCAAAAGGAGTCCTTTTAGCTTGCAAAACGAGTCCTTTTGAGGTGCAAAAGGAGTCCTTTTGATGAGCAAAACGAGTCCTTTTGGAGGGCAAAAGGAGTCCTTTTGAAAAGCACCGGTTATAATACCGTTTTATCGACCTGCAAATACTAACAATATGACATACAATAAACCTACATTATTGGATAATATTACACAATTATCAAAAAGATAATACAGAAAAGCCGTGATTTATCGAAATTTATCGTAACTTTGCATTTAACAAGGCGCATAAGAATGCGCTTAAAACTTAATCATTAAATAAGAGTACAGAAATGCCAGAAATCTCAGTACGCGGACTTGAAATGCCCGAATCGCCAATACGCAAATTGGCCCCATTGGCTGCATCTGCCAAAGAGCGCGGTGTTAAAGTCTACCACCTCAATATCGGCCAGCCCGACCTGCCCACACCGCAGGTTGGACTTGATGCCCTGAAGCACATCGACCGCAAAGTCCTGGAGTATTCGCCTTCGGCAGGATACCTCTCGTATCGCCAGAAACTCACAGGATACTACAAGCGGTTTAACATCAACGTCACCGCCGACGACATCATCATCACGTCTGGAGGCTCCGAAGCCGTGCTCTTCGCATTCATGTCGTGCCTCAATCCGGGCGACGAAATCATCATCCCAGAGCCCGCTTATGCCAACTACATGGCGTTCGCCATCTCGGCTGGTGCCAAGATACGCACCATAGCCACTACCATTGAGGAGGGATTCTCGCTGCCTAAGGTGGAGAAGTTTGAGGAACTCATCAACGAGCACACACGTGCCATACTCATCTGCAACCCCAACAACCCTACAGGCTATCTGTATACACGACGCGAGATGAACCAGATACGCGACTTGGTGAAGAAGTACGACCTGTACCTCTTCTCCGACGAGGTCTACCGCGAATATATCTACACCGGCTCGCCTTACATCTCGGCATGCCATTTGGAGGGCATCGAGCAGAACGTCATACTCATCGACTCCGTATCGAAGCGCTATTCGGAGTGCGGCATTCGCATCGGCGCACTCATAACCAAGAACGCTGAGGTGCGCGCTGCCGTAATGAAGCTGTGCCAGGCACGACTCTCGCCTCCTCTGCTGGGTCAGATTGTAGCCGAGGCTTCGCTCGACGCACCCGAAGACTACTACCGCGACGTGTACGAGGAGTATGTCGAGCGCCGCAAATGCCTCATCGACGGACTCAACCGCATCCCTGGTGTCTACTCACCCATACCTATGGGCGCATTCTACACGGTGGCAAAGCTGCCCGTTGACGACTCCGAGAAGTTCTGCCGCTGGTGTCTGGAGGAGTTCGACTACGAAGGCGAGACCGTGATGATGGCTCCTGCAGCCGGATTCTACACCACTCCCGGCGTAGGACGCGACGAGGTGCGCATAGCCTACGTGCTGAAGAAGGAGGATCTGGGACGCGCACTCATCGTGCTGCGCAAGGCTCTGGAGGCTTATCCGGGAAGAGTTGTTGCTAATGAGTAATGTTTAGTGTTTAATTATTAATGTTTGATGTTTAATGAGTAAGGTTTAATGAATAAGACAAACGCTAATTAAACATTAAACATTTATACTTAAACACCAACTAAACATTAATCATTAATAATTAAACACTAAAACAATGAACTTTCCTCTTTTTATTGCCCGCCGCATATACTCCGACCATATAGGCGACCAACAGAAGGTGTCGAAACCAGCAATACGCATTGCCGTGGCTGGCGTTGCCATCGGACTGGCGGTGATGATAATAAGCGTGTGCGTGGTGCTGGGATTCAAGCACACCATACGCGATAAAGTAGTAGGGTTCGGAAGCCATATACAAGTGGCCAACTTCTACACCCTGCAGTCGTCAGCCATCGACCAGCCAGTAGCCATAGGCGACTCGATGATGAACGTACTGAAAAGAACTGACGGCGTGAAGCACGTGCAACGCTTCGCCATGAAGCAAGGCATACTGAAGACCGACAACGACTTCCTGGGCGTGATGTTCAAGGGCGTGGGACCAGAATTCGACTCCACCTTCATACACAAGAGTATGGTGGAGGGCAGCATCCCCCACTTCTCCGACCAGCAGAGCACCAACCGCATACTCATATCGAAGGATATGGCAAGCAAACTGCGCGTCAAGGCGGGCGACCGGATATTCGCCTACTTCATAGGCGAGGGCGGAGTGCGCACCCGACGCTTCACAATCAGCGGCGTCTATCAGACCAATCTGGCTCAATACGACAAGACCACGTGCTTCTGCGACCTATACACGGCACGCAAACTGAACGCTTGGACAGACGATATGGTGACAGGTGCCGAACTGACCGTGAACGACTTCAAGCAACTCGGCACCACTGCCAACGACATCATCAATCGTGTCAACCGCACACAAGACCAGTATGGCAACACGTTCTCGTCGAAAACCATACGCGAGCTGAGCCCGCAGATATTCTCATGGCTCGACCTTCTCGACCTCAACGTGTGGATAATACTCGCCATAATGACTGCCGTGGCTGTGGTGACAATGATAAGCGGACTGCTCATCATCATTCTCGAACGCACCACGATGATTGGAGTGCTCAAGGCATTGGGCGCACGCAATTCTACAGTAAGGCACACGTTCCTGTGGTTTGCAGCATTCATCATAGGCAAGGGACTGCTCATCGGCGACGCGCTGGCACTGGTTCTCATACTGCTACAGAAACTCACCGGATTTGCCAAACTCGACCCTCAGACCTACTATGTCGACGTGGTACCGGTAGAACTGGACTGGACGCTCATCGTAGCGCTCAATATAGCCACCATGCTCATAGCACTATTCGTGCTCATAGCACCCAGCTATCTTGTCTCGCACATACATCCTGCAAAATCAATGCGATACGAATAAACAAAATATACGCCTCCTTACTATATAATAAGGTAAGGAGGCGTTTTTGTATACAATTATTACTATCAAACACCAATTACAGCACAAAAGTTTTGGGAATGTGCAAATAATGACGTACCTTTGCACAAAATTTTGAAGATTGTGCAATGGAGCAAATACCAAGTTTTAACCAATATATAGAGGACAGCGTAATAAAGTTTTGGAATAAGGACGCATTCACCGACTACAAAGGCGCAACACTGCAATTCCACGATGTAGCACGGAAAATCGAAAAACTCCACATCATGTTCGAAAACAGCGGTGTGAAGCGCGGCGACAAGATAGCCCTGTGCGGACGCAACAGCAGCCACTGGGCTGTGGCATTCCTCGCCACACTGACATACGGCGCTATTGCCGTACCGGTGCAAAACGAGTTCACACCTGAACAGATACACAACATAGTCAATCACAGCGAGTCGAAACTCCTGTTTGTAGGCGACGTGGTGTGCACACAAGTCAACCCAGACATGATGCCGGCTCTCGAAGGCATCGTATACCTGCCCGACTTCTCCATCGTCATATCACGCAGCGAGCAACTTACGTTTGCACGCGAACACCTGAACGAGATATTCGGCAAGCGATATCCGAAATACTTCCGCAAGGAACACATCAGTTACTATAAGGAGCAAAGCCCCGAAGAACTGGCTATGATCAACTACACCAGCGGCACTACGGGATTCTCAAAGGGCGTAATGCTGCCTTACCGCGCACTGTGGGGCAATATCGACTACGTGTTGAAGTGTCTTGCACCCAACGTAAAGCCCGGTTCTAATCTCGTAAGCATTCTGCCAATGGCACACATGTACGGACTGGCAGTAGAATTCCTCTTCGGATTCATCAACGGATGCCACCTGTACTTCCTCAACCGAATGCCGTCGCCGTCGCTTATAGCCGAAGCATTTGCCGAGGTGAAGCCCCGACTCATCGTGGCTGTGCCACTCGTAATAGAGAAAATCATACGTCGCAAGGTGCTGGCAGAGGTGCAGACCAACCGCATGAAGCTGCTCTTGAACATGCCCGTTATCAATAAAAAGATAAAGCAGCACATCCGCGACCGCATAATGGAGGCCTTCGGAGGCAACGCATTCGAAATAATCGTAGGTGGAGCACCGCTCAATCAGGGCATCGAGGAATTCCTCAACAGCGTGGGAGTGCCCGTCACCATCGGCTACGGCACCACCGAGACCGCACCGCTCATCACCTTTGCCAACTACGACAAATACAAAATAGCGTCGTGCGGACCAGTTGTTGACCACATGGAGGCGAAGGTTGTAAGCCCGGATCCAGCCAACGTGCCTGGCGAACTCATCGCCAAGGGCATGAACGTGATGCTCGGCTACTACAAAAACGAGGAAGCCACAAACGCAGTTATTGACAAAGACGGATGGTTTCACACCGGAGATCTCGCCACAATGGAACCAAGCGGACACATATATATCAAAGGACGTATCAAGAACATGCTCCTCGGAGCCAACGGACAGAACGTCTATCCGGAGGAAATCGAGGACAAGCTCAATAATATGCCGCTCGTCGGCGAAAGCATAATAATACAGCGCAACACCAAACTCGTTGCTCTCGTACATCCGGAATTGGAAGACAAGGAAGCAATGGATTTCGACGACGACGACATAAAGGGAATAATGGACGAAAACCTTAAGACCCTCAACAACCAGCTGCCGCCTTTCTGCAAGATAGCGGCAATAGAAATACAGAAAGAGGAATTCCAGAAAACTGCCAAAAAGAGCATCAAGCGATACCTCTACAAATAAATCCTAAAACACCTCACAATGATAAACAAACAAAGAATGGAAATACCGAGTTTTAACGCTCTTATCGAACAGAGCATCATTACCAATTGGGACAAGGATGCCCTGACCGACTTTAAGGGGGCCACTCTGCAATATCACGACGTGGCACGCAAAATAGAGAAACTGCACATCATGTTCGAAAGCAGTGGTGTAGTTAAAGGCGACAAGATCGCTTTATGCGGACGTAACAGTTCAAACTGGGCTGTTGCATTCCTTGCTACACTCACCTACGGAGCCGTTGCAGTACCTATATTGCACGAATTTACTGCTGACCAGATTCACAACATCGTCAATCACAGCGAAGCCAAGCTGCTCTTCGTAGGCGACTATGTGGCTACAATCATCGACCAGACAAAGATGCCCGACCTCGAAGGCATCATCTACATCCCCGACTACTCGCTCGTAGTGTCGCGCACCGACAAACTCACCTATGCACGCGAACACCTCAACGAGATGTTCGGAAAGAAATATCCTAAGTATTTCCGCAAGGAACACGTACACTACTACAAGGAGCAGAGTCCTGACGAGCTGGCTCTCATCAACTACACCAGTGGAACCACCGGCTTCTCGAAGGGCGTTATGATTCCATATCGTGCTTTGTGGAGCAACTACGACTTCGCTATCTCGGTTTTGGGCAAGATTATCAAGAAGGGTGACAACATCATCAGCATCCTGCCTATGGCACACATGTACGGCATGGCATTTGAGTTCTTATTTGAATTCTTGTTCGGATGCCACGTGTTCTACCTCACACGCATACCGTCGCCAGCCATCATCGCAGCCGCATTTGCCGAGGTGAAGCCTGCTATCATCATCGCTGTGCCTCTCATTATCGAGAAGATCATCCGCAAGAAGGTATTCCCCAAGATACAGAACAACCGCATGCGCATCCTGCTGAACATGCCTATCGTGAGCAAGAAGGTGAACGAGAAGATAAAGGAGCAGGTTGTCAAGGCATTCGGTGGCAACTTCTACGAAATCATTGTAGGCGGTGCAGCCTTCAATCAGGAGGTAGAGCAGTTCCTCAAGCGCATCGGATTCCCCTACACCGTAGGCTACGGCGCTACTGAGTGTGCCCCTATCATCTGCTATGCCGACCACAACGACTTTGTACAAGGTTCATGCGGCAAGCCAGTAGTACACATGGAGGTGAAGATTGACAGTCCTGATCCAGCCAATGTACCCGGAGAAATCCTGGCACGCGGACTCAACGTCATGCTGGGCTACTACAAAAACGAGGAAGCAACAGCCTCAACTCTCGATGCAGAGGGATGGTATCACACCGGCGACCTCGGACTTATGGACGCTGACGGCAACGTATTCATCAAGGGACGTTCGAAGAATATGCTGCTCGGAGCTTCGGGTCAGAACATATATCCGGAGGAAATCGAGGACAAACTCAACTCATTGGCTATGGTGAACGAGTCGGTTGTAGTGCAGCGCGGCGAGAAACTCGTCGGTCTTGTATATCCCGACTTCGACGAAGCCGACACTATGCGCCTCAACGATGCCGATCTTGAGAAGATAATGGAGCAGAACCGTCAGGAACTCAACGCCGTACAACCACCCTACTGCCGTCTGTCGGCAATAGAGATTGTGAAGGAAGAGTTTGAGAAGACACCTAAGAAGAGTATCAAGCGATATCTCTACAAATAAAGAAAACTCCTACAAACAAGGATATAACAGCAAAAACAACATTGATATGCATCATCATTTATGTATAACAATGTTGTTTTTGCTGTTTTTTGTTTCTTCCGTTTTTACTTTCTACATTTTTTTGTTTCTATATAATTAAACCACAAAGCCATACAAACGTCATAAAAAACGTAAATTGGCATTTGCCTTTTTATTGACAAGAAAATAAAGAATACATAAATAAGAAAATAACAAATACACAAACAAGAAAATAACAACAGAATGAAAAAGATCGTCTTCTTGCTCCTACTTATGCTCTGCGCATTGGGAGCGGCAGCCCAAGACCGCAAAATCACGGGTACGCTGACCGACAAAGACACTCACGAGCGTATGGAGCAGGCAGCCGTACAACTGCTGCGTCAGGACAGTTCGTATGTCAAAGGCAGCGTGACCGATGCCAATGGAGCATTCAGCATCACCGCTCCAAACAACGGAAAGTACATACTGAAGTTCTCCAACGTGGGATACAAGACCCTCTACCGCAACGTGAATGTAAGCAACGACAACAACGTGAACGTTGGAAACATCGTATTCGCATCGTCGGCTATAGCCCTGAAGGGAACCACCGTGACAGCCAATGCTGCCAAGGTGACGCTCAAGAAGGACACCTTCATATACAATGCTACTGCTTTCCGCACTCCAGAAGGTTCTACCATTGAGGAACTGGTGAAGCGTCTGCCGGGTGCGCAAGTGGGCGACGACGGCAAGATTACCATCAACGGCAAGGAGGTGAAGAAGATTAAGGTGGACGGAAAGGAATTCATGGTGGGCGACACCAAGACTGCCATGAAGAACCTGCCTACCAACATCGTAAACCGTATCAAGGCTTACGACGAGAAGAGCGACCTCTCACGTGTCACCGGCATTGACGACGGAAACGAGCAGACCGTGCTCGACTTCGGACTGAAACCGGGCATGAACAAGGGTATGTTCTCCAACGCCGACCTTGCATACGGAACACACGACCGATTTGCCGAACGCCTTATGGGTGCCTACTTCAACTCGAAGATACGCGTAATGGGATTCGGCTCGCTCAACAATACCAACGACATGGGATTCGGACGCGGCTCGTTCGGAGGCGGACGCAACGGTCTGAACACATCAAAGATGGTCGGCACCAACTTCAACTACGACAATGGCAAGACATTTTCGTGGGACGGTTCGGTGAGATGGAATCATAGTAACGGCAACACACAGTCGAAGTCGTCATCCGAGAACTTCGTGAGTTCGTCGAAGTCGTTTGCCAATTCGCTCAACAAACAGTTCACACGCAGCAACTCATGGAATGCCCAGATGCGATTCGAGTGGAAACCCGACTCAATGACCAACATCATGTTCCGCCCGTCGATGAGCCTGTCGTCAAGCGACGGACGCTCGGCTTCCACCTCTGCACAGTTCAACGACGACCCCTACTCGTACACCGACGACCCGCTGTCGGACAAAGGCATCAGCACAATGGCAGAAGCCAACAAGATGGTGAACACCTCGAAGTCAAACTCGATAAGCTACAGCGACAGCAAACAGTTTGGCGGAATGCTGCAATTAAACCGCAAGCTTGGCAACCGTGGACGCAACGTCACACTGCGCGGCGACTTCAACTATAAGGACGGTGACAGCAAATCGCTATCTACCAACAACGTCCATCTGTATCAGATAAAGATGAAGGACAATCCTCTCGCCGACTCTACCTACCAGACAAACCGCTACAACGTGACGCCGACCAAGACGTACAGCTACAGCGTACAGACTACATACAGCGAGCCGTTGTGGAAGGCTACGTTCCTGCAGATGAGCTATCAGTTCAAGTATTCGTACAGCAAGAGCGACCGTGCCACATACAATTTCTCCAATCTGGGCGAAGACTTCTTCGGCACTCTCACTCCGCAATACCGCCAATGGGACAGCTATCTCAGTCTGCTCGACAAGCCCTACACCGAATATGAGGACAAGTCGCTGAGCCGCTACTCTGAATACAAGAACTATACGCACGACATCGACCTGATGTTCCGCATGCTCCGACAGAAGTATCAGCTCAACTTCGGCGTGAAAGTGCAGCCGCAGACATCCAAGTTCATACAGGACTATCAGGGCAAATACGTCGATACAGTGCGCACCGTGACCAACATCACGCCGACACTCGACTTCCGCTACCGATTCTCGAAGGTAAGCCGACTGCGCATCAACTATCGAGGCTCAACGTCGCAACCCTCAATGACCGACCTGCTCGACATCACCGACGACAGCGATCCGCTCAACATCAGCAAGGGTAATCCCGGACTGAAGCCTTCGTTCACCAACAATCTGCGCGCCGAATACAACAACTACATCGAGAAACACCAGATGTCGATAATGACAAGCGTCAACTACTCCAACACGCGCAACTCCATCGGCTACAAGGTGACATACGACGAGAAGACCGGCGGACGCATAAGCCGACCAGAGAACATCAACGGCAACTGGAACGCTTCGGGCATGTTCATATTCAATATGGCCATCGACACCACGGGCTACTGGAACATCAACACATTCACCAACGTCGACTACCAGAACCGTGTGGGCTATCTGTCGCTCAACCGCAACGCCGACTCGCAGCGCAACGTGACAAAGTCGACAAGCGTAAGCGAGCGTCTCGCCATGAGTTTCCGCAACTCATGGCTTGAGGTAGAGCTTGACGGCTCGATGGACTATATGCACGCCCGCAACAACCTGCAGCCGCAGAGCAATCTCGACACATGGCAGTTTGCCTACGGCGGAACCATCAACCTCACCGCACCGTGGGGTACAAGCCTATCGACCGACATACACCAGAACTCACGCCGAGGCTATTCCGACAAGTCGATGAACACCAACGAGCTGATATGGAACGCACAACTGTCGCAAAGTTTTATGCGCGGACGTGCATTGACAATATCACTCCAGTTCTACGACATACTCAAGAATCAGAGCAACTTCTCGCGTACTGTGTCGGCAACAAGCCGCAGCGACGTAGAGTACAACTCCATCAACAGCTACGCAATGCTGCACGTCATCTACCGACTCAATCTCTTCGGAGGCAAGCAGGCACGACGCGGCGGACAATACGGACCAAGCAACCGCCGACCAGGATATGGACGCCCACCAATGGGTGGCGGACGCATGCCGATGATGCGCATGGGCAGACCGATGATGTAACAACGACCAATTTCACCAAGAGATTCCAACCCTCTCGAAAAGGAGTCCTTTTGAGTTGCAAAAGGAGCCCTTTTGGCAGGCAAAAGGAGTCCTTTTGGATAGTAAAAGTAGTCCTTTTGCAAGTCAAAAGGACTACTTTTTTTATACCCCCATTATATTTGATGATGATATGAGTGCAATTTGCGGATTTTTAGTTAAATTTGTAGGTGAATAAACAGCATAAGAATAAACACGTTGAGCCTTATGAAACAGAAAGTAGTAATTTCGGGAAACCTCGAGCGCGACCTTGTAAACGCCATATCAGAATGTGAGCACGACCGCATTTTCGTACTCACCGACGAAACAACACAACAATTGTGCTGGCCCAAAATCAAGAACTTCAAAGCACTCAAAAACAGCACCCCAATAATCATCAAAGCCACCGACACTCACAAAAACCTCGACACACTCTCGCAGGTGTGGCAGGCGCTGAGCAACGGCGGAGCCACACGCCACTCGCTGATGATAAATCTCGGCGGCGGAATGGTGACCGACCTCGGAGGCTTTGCGGCAAGCACATTCAAGCGAGGCATCGACTTCATCAACATACCCACAACGCTCCTGGCAATGGTCGACGCTTCAGTGGGAGGCAAGACAGGCATCAACTTCGGCGGACTGAAGAACGAAATCGGCGTGTTCTCCGACAGCCGCTTCGTCATCATCAAAACACAATTCCTTGACACACTCGACCACGACAACATCTGCTCGGGCTATGCCGAGATGCTCAAGCACGGACTCATCTCCGACGAACGCACATGGGCAGAACTGGTGACATTCGATCTTGACACACCCGACCTCAGCCAGCTGCAACGTATGGTGGCAGAATCCATCAAGGTGAAAGAGCGCATCGTCGAAGCCGACCCACACGAGCACGGCATACGCAAGGCACTGAACCTGGGCCATACAATGGGACACGCCTTCGAATCGTTTGCCATGCGACGCGGCACACCGATACTGCACGGATACGCAGTGGCGTACGGACTCATCAGCGAACTGTATATGAGCGCACGCAAGACGGCTTTCCCCACCGACCGCATGCACCAGACCGTACGGTTCATACGCGAAAACTACGGCACTATCAACATCACATGCGACGACTACCCGACACTCATCGAACTGATGCACCACGACAAGAAGAACACGTCGGGCATCATCAACTTCACACTCTTGGGCAATGTCGGCGACATACGCATCAACCAGACTGCTAACGAAGAAGAAATAAAGGAGGCTCTCGACTTCTTCCGCGAAGGATAGAGCCACAACTATAAACATCAGATTATGGACATTGAACGAATAAAAGAGATACGACTCAAACAGGACGGACTGTCGAACACGCTTGGCATGGAGTTTCTGTCTACACCCGACCCCGACACCTGTCAGGCACGAATGAAGGTGGACAGCCGCAACCGTCAGGTATTCGGATTTCTCAGCGGTGGCGCCACACTGGCGCTGGCAGAGAATCTGGCAGGTGTAGGCTCAATGACTTTGTGCCCCAACAACATCTGCGTGGGCATCAACGTCAGCGGAAGCCACGTCAAGGCGGTGCGCGAAGGCGACACCGTCACAGCCACAGCACGCATACTGCACAAAGGAAAAACCCTGCACCAGTGGCACATCGAAATATGTAACGGAGCCGGCGAACTCATATCGTCGGTAGAGATCACCAACTTTGTAATGAAAGGCAAGGATGTGGGCAAGCCCCAAAAAGAATAGCACCCACAATAAGACAATATGAGTTTTGTATATTTCCGACTGCCCAACACCACACTCGTCGTTCACAACAAACTGAACGACGAGCCTGAAGAACTGTCAACGGCAGCCGAACTGAACGGACGAAGCGGATTTGTCATTGCACCTTTCGCTCCGTCAACCGACATGCCCATACTGCTTGTACCAACCCAATGGGAAACGATTGAGCCATCGCAGCTGCACACTCTTGTCTCAGCCACCGGCAACACGCAAATGTCGACCACGCTGAACAGCTGCGACTGCACTGCCGAACGCACGCAATACAACGCCGACTTCAATAGGTTCCACGCCGAACTGAAAGCGGGACGATTTGCCAAAATCGTATTGGCACGCTGCACCCGGCTCACAGCTACAGCACGCATAAGCGCACTGACGCTGTTCGCACGAGCCTGCCAACGTTATCCGCGCATGTTCATAGCACTCTATTCAACCAAGCGCAGCGGCACATGGCTTGTCGCTACGCCCGAGACTCTGATTGGCGGACATTGCGGACAGATGCACACCATGGCTCTGGCGGGCACTATGCGACCCGGAACGGGCGAATGGAGCGACAAGAACAAGCGTGAACAGAAATATGTAGAAACGTATATCACCGAATGTGTAAGGCAATTCTCGGACGACATCAACGTCGAAGGACCATACACTACGTATGCTGCCGACCTGCAACACCTGCGCTCCGACATACGTTTCAGCATGAACGACACTGCGCTCATAGGCAATGTGGTGGATGCTCTGCATCCTACACCTGCCGTATGCGGCATTCCGAAGGACGCGACACGACGCTTCATCATCGACAACGAGTCGCAACCGCGTGGCTACTACAGCGGTTTTGCCGGACCATTCAATCCGAATGGCGACACCCACCTGTTCGTAACACTAAGATGTATGCACATCGAGAGCGAGGCGGAAGACTCTGCCGTGTACCGGCTCTTTGCAGGAGGCGGACTGCTGGCAGACAGCACCGAGCAGGACGAATGGAACGAGACCGAAGCCAAGATGAATACTATAAGAAAACTATTCGACTATGTACAGCAATAAGGAAAACGTCAACATACTCACTTCGCTGCTCCTTGAATATGGTGTCAGCGACGCTGTGGTGTGCCCAGGCAGCCGCAACGCACCCATCGTGCACAACCTTAGCGTGTGTGAGGCAATACGCTGCCGACCCGTTACCGACGAACGTTCGGCGGCTTTCTACGCTCTCGGACTGGCTATAGCCACCCGACGCCCTACCGTAGTGTGCGTAACGTCGGGGTCTGCATTGCTCAACGTGATGCCGGCTGTGGCTGAAGCAGCCTATCAGCATGTTCCGCTTGTAGTCATTTCTGCCGACCGTCCGCAGCAATGGATTGACCAACTCGACGGTCAGACCATTCCACAATCAGACGCTCTCGGACGCTTTGTGCGCAAGGCTGTGCAACTGCCCGAACCTCATAACGACGAAGAACGATGGCTGTGCCGTCGACTTGTCAACGAAGCCATACACCTTGCTACGTGCCGACAGGGCGCGCCCGTACACATCAACGTGCCCATAAGCGAACCGCTCTTTGAATTTGACACCGAGCAACTGCCCCAACTCAGCCGCTTCAACAACATCAAGCGTGCTGCAATCAAGGACGCTTCGATGGATATGCCCGACGCTTTCCATGAGGCAAAGCGCCCCATGATTGTGATCGGACAACTGGCTCACGGCACCATCTCGCACGAAACAATACGCTCGCTGAGCGAGAAGTATGTGGTAATGAGCGAACCACTGTCAAACCCTTCGTACATGACAATACACTTCGACGAGGCAATCAGATATATAGTCAGCGACAACAGTAGCATCAACGACGACGAAGACGACAAGACGGCATACTATCCAGACTACGTCATCTACGTAGGCGACACGCTCGTAAGCAAACCCGCACGCCGCTTTCTGCGCAATGCAAAGGCTCCGTCGTGCCTCATCACACCCGATGCGGCAGACATTCACGACCCGCTTATGACGCTGACCGACATCGTAGAATGCGATACCGTCAGTATTAACGCATTGCTTGCAAGTCTGTGCGAGACTCCCGACACCGACGAACGATGCCGATTCCACGACCGCTGGCAGTCGTTCCTCGACGCATGTGCAGCCCATGCCGATGCCTATGCACCCGAATACTCGCAGATGGCAACTGTAAAATACTTTGAAGAGCAGCTTGCCGACCTCGACATAGATATATGCGTTCACTACGCCAACAGCTCAGCCGTACGCTTGGCGTGCATCTACGCTCAGCATTATGTATGGTGCAACCGTGGCGTCAACGGCATTGAAGGTTCGCTGTCGACGGCTGCCGGATTCTCGCTCGCAACGCACGACATGACTGTTTGTGTAATAGGCGACCTGAGCTTCTTCTACGACCAGAACGCCCTTTGGAACTCCAATCTGCGCGGCAATCTTCGTATCATACTGCTCAACAATCGCGGTGGTGGCATATTCAGACAACTGCCAGGACTCAGCGACAGTCCGGCTGCCGACGATCTGGTCATGGCGAGTCACGAAAACACGGCTCAAGGCATCTGCACCCAAAACGATATAGGCTACATGTCGGCAAAAAACATGGACGAAATGCAGATTGGCATCGTGACATTGCTTACACGCGAGAGCGAACGACCTATGCTGCTCGAAGTGTTCACCGACTGCAACGACGACATGAAGGCGCTTGAAAAATACTTCAAATTATAAACTATCATAATTCAAAATAATGGAAAATAGAGAATGGAAGAAGATCGAAGGCTTCGACTTCAAAGAAATATTGTTTGACGAATACAACGGCATTGCCAAGATAACCATCAACCGTCCGCGCTATCGCAACGCCTTCACACCTCGCACAACGTGGGAGATGTCGCAGGCATTTGCATGGTGTCGCGAGGCTCAGCGCATCAGTGTGGTCATCCTTACGGGTGCCGGCGACAAGGCATTCTGCTCGGGTGGCGACATGCACGTTAAGGGTCGTGGCGGATATGTAGGCGATGACGGTGTGCCACGCCTCAACGTTCTCGACGTACAGAAGCAGATACGATCGCTGCCAAAGCCCGTAATAGCAATGGTAAACGGATACGCCATCGGTGGCGGACACGTGCTTCACCTCATGTGCGACCTCACTATTGCCAGCGACAACGCCATCTTCGGACAGACAGGACCTAAGGTCGGCTCGTTCGACGCTGGTTTTGGTGCCAGCTATCTGGCTCGCATCGTGGGTCAGAAGAAGGCTCGCGAGATATGGTTCTTGTGCCGTCAGTACTCAGCCATTGAAGCCGAGCGTATGGGAATGGTCAACAAGGTGGTGCCGTTCGACCAGCTTGAGGACACTTGCGTAGAATGGGCACAGATCATGATGGAACGTTCGCCGTTGGCACTGCGCATGATCAAAGCCGGACTCAATGCCGAGCTCGATGGTCAGGCGGGCATACAGGAACTGGCAGGCGACGCTACCATGCTCTACTATATGCTCGACGAGGCTCAAGAAGGAGGCAAGGCATTCCTCGAAAAGCGCAAGCCCGACTTCAGCAAGTATCCCAAACTGCCTTAATGAAAAGCAAGACAGCTATAACGAAGCGGCTGCTTACGCTATGGCGCAGCCTCATCGACCTGATAGCACCACGTGCTTGCGAGATGTGCGGCACCCGACTTGGCATCAACGAGAGGCTCATCTGCACCACATGCAACGCTCTGCTGCCACGCACCGACGACGCCTCGTCGCCCTACGACAACCACACTGCACGGCGGTTGTGGGGACTTGTGCCGGTGGAGCGGTGTGCATCGTTCGTGAAATATCATCCTCACACACCCTTCGCAACCCTCATCTACCGACTGAAGTATGGCGGACGCGAAGACATTGGTGAGGAAATAGGACGAATGATGGCTGCCGACTATATGCCGTCGGGATTCTTCGACGGCATTGATGCAATTGTGCCTATGCCGCTACACAAAAGGCGCCGACGCGAACGTGGATACAACCAGAGCTGTGAGGTGGCACGCGGCATAAGCGAACTGACTCATATACCAGTGCGTGAGGACATCGTTGAGCGCGTGCGTTACACCCAAAGCCAGACGCAGACCAAAGCTACATCACGCTCAACTAACGTAAGCGGTGCCTTCGCACTGAAACAAGGACAGCATCCAAGCGGTATGCACATACTGCTCATCGACGACATCATCACTACCGGCGCGACGCTGACAGCATGCGCAACGGAAATAGCGAAGCTTGAGGATGTGACGATAAGCATTATGACTATTGGAAGAACTGAAGACTGACACGCCCCACTCATCAACCAACTATAATAACAATGAGATACAAGATAAGCATCACGCCGCGCACGCTGCACTTCAAGCAACCTGCCGGAACATCGCGCGGAGTGTACAATACACGCAAGTCGTGGTTTGTAGAGATTGAGGACAGCGAGCGTCCGGGATGCAAGGGCGTGGGCGAATGTGCTCCTCTGCCCGACCTCAGTTGCGACGCGCGCCCCGAATACGAGAAGACTCTGGAGTCAATCTGCCGTATGATAGAACTGACTGGTAACGTCAACTACGACATGCTGCGCCCCTATCCTTCCATACTTTTTGGTATAGAGACAGCCATGACCGACCTGCAGAACGGCGGAAAGGGCATGCTCTTCGACACTCCATTCACACGTGGCGAGGAAGGTATAACAATAAACGGACTGGTATGGATGGGCAGTCATGACGAGATGCTTGCCCGACTGGAATCGAAAATGGAAGCAGGATTCCACTGTGTGAAGCTGAAAATCGGTGCTATCGAATTCGATAGCGAACTTGACCTGATACGTCATATACGCCAGGCTTTCACAAAGGAACAGATAGAATTGCGTGTCGATGCCAACGGCGGATTCACATTCGAGGACGCTCCGAGCCGACTCGAACAACTGGCTCGCTACGACATACACTCCATTGAACAACCCATACGCCAGCATCAATGGGCGCGTATGGCTCAACTGTGTGCTTCGTCGCCGATACCCATTGCCCTCGACGAGGAACTTATAGGCGTGAACATGCCCGGAATGAAGAAGGAACTGCTCGACACCATTCGTCCGCAATACATAATACTCAAACCGTCGCTGCACGGCGGAATAAGCGGCACACGCGAATGGATAGACATGGCGCACCAACGTGGCATAGGCTCGTGGATAACGAGTGCGCTTGAGAGCAATGTCGGACTCAACGCCGTGGCACAATTGGCAGCCGACGTATATGGGCCCAACATCAGTATGCCACAAGGATTGGGCACCGGTATGCTATTCACCGACAACATTGAGATGCCACTCACAATACGTGGCGAGAAGCTTTGGCGTGTTTAGGAGTTTTGAATTTTGAGTTTTGAGTTTTGAATTGTTCTCGGCTACGCCTGCGATTGTGAATTATTCAATTTCGAATTAAACACTTAACATTCAACACTTAACATCTCTCACAATAATTCGTGACAAAACGATTGCGTGGTCTTTGTCACGAATTATCATGAATTCACCATGAATTCAAGTGATACATTAATATATGACATCCTTAATTCGTGAATAATTTATGGTAATTCGTGACAAAACAATTGCGTGGTCTTTGTCACGAATTATTGTGAGAAATGTCGGATGAGCCGATGATTATTTCTCCTAAAGCACAGCCTTTATCTCGGCATCGGTCTTGGTGAGCTTGTCCTTGCACAGCTTTATAAGCTTCTGCGCTGTCTTCAACTGCTCGCAGAGCGAGTCAATGTCAAGCTCACCGTTCTCCATCTTATCGGCAATGGACTGCAATTGGTTCATTGCCGTTTCGTATTTCATTTCTCTTGCCATAATCATTTGTTTTTGGTTACTACCGAAGTGAATTTTCCTTTTTCCACACGCGTTTCCACAACAGCCCCTTCGGGCAGTTCCGTGGCATTGCGCACGGCACGTCCGTTGTATGTAGTGATGCTGTAGCCGCGCTGCAGAAGTCGCTCAGGATTGACAGCCTCAACACGCTGCTCTATAAGTTGCAGACGATGACGGGCATCTACAAGTTGCCTGTTGACAGCCGACTGAAGCTTCGCCTGCAAGCTGTCTATCTGCATCAATGCCATAGCAATGCGTCGCTGTGTGGCAGTCTCAATGCGTCGCGCCAACATATCGACACGAGCTTCCTCCTTGGTCTTCACCAACGAGAACATCATGGGGATGCGAGCCGACAGCGACTCCACCCTGACACGCTCGCGCTGCATGCGTCGCTGCGTGCTGTCGACGATGCTCTGGCGTGCCGCATCAATCATAGATTCGGTGCGAACAAGGTTGTCGACGAGCAACTGTGCAGCCGCTGTAGGAGTCTTGACACGTGTATGCGCCACCATGTCGAGAATGCTCTCGTCGCGGTCGTGTCCGATGCCCGTTATGACGGGAAGCGGAAAGTTGGCCACATTCTCAGCCAATGCGAGCGTGTCGAAACCCGAAAGGTCGCTCGTAGCGCCACCACCACGTATTATCACCACAACGTCGAAACTGTCGTGACGGCTGTAAATGCGATTGAGAGCGGCTATAACGCTATGCTCAACAGCCTCGCCCTGCATTGTGGCAGCAAACAATTCCACCTTATATATATAATGTGCGCTATTGTCGTGTAGCTGACGGCAGAAGTCGCCATAGCCTGCAGCCCCATCGCTCGACACCACAGCAATGCGCTGGGCGAACAATGGAAGAGTGAGCTCACGCTGAAGGTCGAACACTCCTTCGGCCTTCAGCTGAGCCACTATCTGCTGACGACGACGGGCAAGGTCGCCCATTGTATATTCGGGATTGATGTCGCTGACTATCCATGAGAACCCATAGGCAGCATGAAACTGCGCATGCACGCTCAGCATCACCTTCATTCCGGCATGCAGGCGTTGTCCGGTGATGCGCTCGAACATAGGTCGGAGCATGCACCATCGTGAAGCCCAGCACTTGGCAGAGGCTTTTGCAATGGGCGTATTTGAGAGTTCGTCCTTCTCGACAAGCTCCATGTAGCAATGGCCACGCACCTCCCGCAGTTCGGAAATCTCTGCCACCACCCAATAATCGCCCTGCATGTCGATGTCAATGACCGAAGCCACGATAGAGTTGAGTTCGTATAGGGATAATGTCTTAGTCATTCGATAGTTGTTATCATTACTTCAGAAATCTCTGACGGCGCAACACGTCCATCAGTCCTGCCGACATAGCCTCATTGTCCTTCTTGGTGTAGCGACAATCGGTGAACACCTGGGCGAGCGTCTGCTTGTTGTTGATGCGGCAGAACTCTTTGCTCTCCTCAAGCGCTTCCTTCTCGGCATAGAACCGGTTGATGCTCTCGGGCGTATAGTCGTGATAGGTCTCGCTGTGCATGATAGCGTCAAGCGGAAGGCGGTCGGTCAGTTCGGGTTGCTCGTCGGGCCATCCCAACGTAATCGTTGCAACCGGCACCACGAGCTCGGGCAGCTGCAATGTGTCGATAATCATCTGCGGCATGTAGACCGTAGTGCCAAGGAAGCAGCATCCCAATCCCTCCTCCTCAACCAGATTGCAGAATGTCTGGCAGAAGAGCAGAGCATCGGTGGCTGCATTCTGATACGAAAGCATATTGTCATAACCCGGCTGTGCATAGCGGTTTTCACACCATACGGTGGTGCGGCGAGTGTCGGCGCAGAACGTCAACACTACAGGTGCCTCGGTGACCATAGGCTGATTGAAATGAGCAGGAGCCAGACGGCGCTTCATCTCATCGCTGCGAGTCACCACAACACTGTAGAACTGCAAGTTGCCCATGGTCTGCGTGCGCTCAGCCTCAGCCAGCAATCGACGCAACAGTTGGTCGTCTACGGGTCGGTCGGCATAACGTCGTATGCTGCGACGTGTGTTTATTGTCTTCATATCCAATATTTTTATGTATGTGAATGCATGTTTGTATGATTAGACAAAGGTACATAAAAAAATTCAAAAGGACTCTTTTTGGAGTGTAAAAGGACTCGTTTTGCTTGGCAAAAGGACTCCTTTTGGAATGCAAAAGGACTCGTTTTTGGATGCAAAAGGACTCCTTTTGCACGCAGCCTGTATATGCATTAACACTTAACATTACTAAAAATTGCCCCGTAATACCTATGATTTGGATTTTTTTCCCTAATTTTGCACATTTGAAAGATTATGCCTATGTAGCACAGCCGTTTATCGTGCGCCTGTCAGGGCATGGCTTTAGCATATAGAATAAGGTAATCAACGAAAAATCTATAATAATACAAATAATAGATATGAAAAAGAAAATCCAGTTCAGTCTCGTCTATCGAGATATGTGGCAGTCTTCTGGCAAGTTCCAGCCACGCAAAGACCAGTTGGAGCGCATCGCTCCCGTTATCATCGAGATGGGTTGCTTCGCCCGTGTTGAAACCAACGGCGGTGCCTTTGAGCAGGTAAACCTTCTCGCCGGCGAGAATCCTAACGATGCTGTGCGCGCCTTCTGCAAGCCCTTCAACGAGGCAGGCATCAAGACCCACATGCTCGACCGTGGTCTCAACGCTTTGCGTATGTATCCCGTGCCCGACGACGTTCGCGCCCTTATGTATAAGGTTAAGGCAAAGCAGGGTACCAACATCACACGTATCTTCGACGGATTGAACGACGTTCGCAATATCATCCCCAGCATCAAGTGGGCCAAGGAAGGCGGCATGACTCCGCAGTGTGCGCTGTGTATCACAAACTCTCCGGTTCACACTTTGGAGTATTACATGAACATAGCCGACCAGGTTATCGCTGCCGGTGCAGAGGAAATCTGCTTGAAGGATATGGCTGGTATCGGCCAGCCCGCATTCCTCGGCAAGCTGACCAAGATGATAAAGGACAAGTATCCCGAAATCATCATCCAGTATCACGGCCACTCAGGTCCGGGTCTGTCAATGGCTTCAATCCTTGAGGTATGCAACAATGGTGCCGACATCATCGATACTGCCATCGAGCCGTTGTCATGGGGCAAGGTGCATCCGGACGTTATCTCTGTAATCAGCATGTTGAAGAACGAGGGCTTCGAGGTTCCCGAAATCAATATGTCGGCATATATGAAGGCCCGTGCACTCACCCAGGAGTTCATCGACGACTGGTTGGGCTACTTCATCAACCCCGGCAACAAGATTATGTCGTCGCTTCTGCTCGGTTGCGGACTCCCCGGCGGTATGATGGGATCGATGATGGCCGACCTCGGCGGCATGCGCACCACTATCAACAACGTACGCAAGAAGAAGGGCGAGGACGAACTCTCCATGGACGACCTGCTCATCAAGCTCTTCGACGAGGTGGAGTATGTATGGCCGCGCGTAGGCTATCCTCCATTGGTGACACCATTCTCGCAGTATGTCAAGAACATTGCGCTGATGAACCTTCTCACTATCGAGCAGGGCAAGGGCCGCTTCGTGATGATGGACGAGTCGATGTGGGGTATGATTCTCGGCAAGTCGGGCAAGATTCCTGGCACTATCGATCCTGAACTCGTTGAGCTTGCAAAGAAGCAGGGCCGCGAATTCACCGATGTTGACGCCCACACACTCCTCACCGACGCCCTCGACGACTTCCGCAAGGAAATGGACGAGAACGGATGGGAGTATGGTCAGGACGACGAGGAGCTGTTCGAGCTTGCAATGCACCCCGAACAGTATCGCAACCTCAAGAGCGGACAGGCCAAGAAGAACTTCCTTGCCGACCTGCAGAAGCTCAAGGATGCCAAGCTCGGTGCCAACCTCTCACCCGAACAGCTTAGCGCCTACAAGCACGCCAAGGCCGATGCCATCGTTGCTCCGGTCAAGGGCGACATCTACTGGGAATTCTCCGGCGAAGGCGAGTGCGCTCCTACAGTCGAGCCTTTCATCGGTAAGGAATACAATGAGGGCGACGTACTCTGCTACATCCAGGCTCCTTGGGGCGAATTCGTTGAGGTTCCGGCAGCCTTGGGCGGCAAGATCGTAGAGATAAACGCCAAGCGTGGCTCTAAGGTTTCGAAGGGCGACGTCATCGCTTACATCGAGCGCGAGCACGAGTAAAATCGTAATATGTACCAACAGATTATTGACAAATACTATGGAGGATGCGGTGCGCTGCGCCACATCCTCCTTACTCATAGCCAGTCTGTAGCGCAACGTGCGCTACGGATAGCTGCTATGCACCCCGAACTAAACATCGACACCGACTTTGTACGCAACGCAGCCATGTTGCACGACATAGGAATAGTACGTGTCGACGCACCCGGTATCGAGTGCCATGGCACCGAACCGTATATACGACACGGCGTGTGCGGAGCCGAAATGCTGCGCGCCGAAGGTCTGCCCGAAAGCTATGCACGTGTGTGCGAGAGACACACCGGAGCCGGACTGACGCTCAATGACATCGTGTCGCAAAACCTCCCTCTGCCACATCACGACCTCCAGCCAGAGACTATCGAGGAGAAACTCATCTGCTATGCCGACAAGTTCTTCTCGAAGACACATCTCGACCGCGAGAAAACCATAGAGCAGGCAGAGAAAAGTCTAAGCAAATTCGGAGGCGAAACTCTCGCCCGCTTCCGCGATATGAAACGTTTGTTTGAGCCGAATTTGTAATCATACATAATAATAAACAGCAAAATTGAGAACCAAGACCGTCATAGCCCTTCTTTTGTGTGCCGTCATTTTCGTGATGGCAGCAGCCGATATGCCCTACTCGCAACGCAAGAAAGTGCGCAAGACTGCACCTGCCGACACCACTGCCGTGGCTGCCGACTCCATTAAGGACAGCATTGCCACCATACTGCGCGACTCGCTGGGACGCGAGATTGTGGACACAACAAAGATGGACTCACTGCAACTTGCAATATATCACCACAACCGCGCTATCGACGACTCCATTCGTCTCGACTCAATCAACCGACAACGAGCCAATGGCATCAACTCGCCCGTAAACTATTCGGCTTCCGACTCGCTCGTGTACGACGCCAAGACAAAGACGGCGAAACTCTACGGACAGTCGACTGTGAAATACGAGAACATGGATCTCGCTGCCGAGAAGATATACATGAGCATCGACTCGTCGCTCGTACACGCCACCGGAACACGCGACACTACCGACTCAACGGGACAGACGCTTATGGGCACGCCTGTGTTCAGCATGGGTCAGGACAAGTATGAGAGCGACACTATGGCGTTCAACTTCAAGACCAAGAAGGGCCTTATCTCAAAAGTATACACCCAGCAGGAAGACGGTTTCCTGCAAAGCGAAATATCCAAGCGCAACGACAACGGCGACATCTATCTGCAACACGGACGCTACACCACGTGCGACAAGAAACATCCCGACTTCTACATAGCGCTGTCGCGAGGCAAGGTGCGCCCGGGCAAGGACGTAACCTTCGGTCCGGCTTATCTCGTTGTGGCTGATGTGCCATTGCCACTGGCTATTCCTTACGGCTTCTTCCCGTTCACCAAGAGCTATTCGTCGGGATTCATCATGCCTACATACGGCGACGAGAACGACCGCGGATTCTATCTGCGCGACGGCGGATACTACTTTGCCATCAACGACAAGTGGGACCTCAAGCTCCTCGGCGAGATATACACCAAAGGCTCATGGGGACTGTCGGCAGCCAGCAACTACAACAAGCGCTACCGCTATTCGGGCAGCTTCTTCCTGAGTTATCAGAATACCAAGACCGGCGACAAGAACATGCCCGACTATTCGGAGCAGAAATCGTTCAAAGTGCAGTGGAGTCATCGCCAGGATTCAAAAGCAAATCCATACAGTTCGCTCTCGGCGAGCGTCAATTTCGCTACATCGAGCTACGAACGCAACAACCTCAACTCGCTGTACAATCCTCAGACGCTGTCGCAGTCGACACGTACATCGTCTGTGTCGTGGAGCACTACGTTCTCAAGCATAGGTCTGTCGCTCAGCTCTACAGCCAACCTCTCGCAGAACATGCGCGACTCTTCAATGTCGGTGACGCTGCCCGACCTCAACATCTCGCTCTCGCGCTTCTATCCGTTCAAGCGCAAGCACGTCGTGGGCAACGAACGCTGGTATGAGAAGATTTCAATGTCGTACACCGGACAGATTTCGAACAGCATCAACACCAAGGAGGAGCGATTCCTCAAGTCGAACCTCATAAAGGACTGGCGCAACGGTTGGAACCACTCTATTCCTATTAGCGGCAACTTCACACTGTTCAACTATATCAACATCTCGCCCTCGTTCAACTTCCAGGACCGCATGTACACGCACAAGATCATGCGCTCGTGGGACGAGACCGCACAAAAAGAGGCGTGCGACACGATATACGGATTCAACAACGTGTACAACTATAACATGTCTATCAGTGCGTCGACCAAGCTCTACGGATTCTTCACTCCGAACCGCAAGATATTCGGCGACAAGATACAGGCCATTCGTCACGTCATCACTCCAAGCGTAAGCTTCAGCTATGCGCCCGACTTCGGACAGGGAAGGTACGGCTATTACAAGACCTATCAGAAGACCAATGCCGACGGTTCGGTTGAACTCGTAGAGTATTCGCCCTATCAGGGTCAGCTGTACGGAGTGCCGGGCAAGGGCAAGACGGGCAATATATCGTTCGACCTATCGAACAATGTCGAGATGAAAATCAAGAGCGACAAGGACAGCACGGGCATCAAGAAACTCTCAATCATCGACGAACTCGGTTTGGCCATGAGCTATAATCTTGCCACCGACTATCATCCGCTGTCGGACTTGACAATGCGCGTGCGACTGAAATGGTGGAAGAACTACACGTTCAATATGACTGCAGTATTCGCTTCGTATGCCTATGAGCTGGACAATAACGGCAGACCATACGTAGGCAACCGAACATTGTGGGGAATGGGCAAGTTCGGACGATTCCAGGGTACATCGCAGAACTTCTCATTCACGCTTACACCAGAGAAGATAAAGAAATGGTTTGGTGGTGGCGACGACACCGAGGACAAGAAAAAAAGCAATAAGGATGACGAGGACGGCATCGATACCGACATCGAATCGAATGTGGACGACACGATGATTGAAGGGCAGCGCGGTGCAAAGAAGAGTGGCGGAGGCAAGGCGGAGACTGATGCCGATGGATATATGCGCTTCAATATGCCGTGGTCGCTGACGTTCGGCTATGGTATCACAATGCGAGAGAACACCGGTGGCAAATTCAATACCAAGACAATGCGCTATCCATACAAGTTCTCGCAAAACCTTAACGTGAGCGGCAACGTACGATTGAGTGACGGATGGAACATCTCGTTCTCGTCTGGCTACGACTTCGACCAGCACAAGATGTCAATGACTACAGCGTCGCTGCAACGCGACCTGCACTGCTTCAACATGTCGTGCTCGGTGGTACTCGCTCCGTACACAAGCTACAACTTCTCGTTCAGATGCAACGCTGCTACTCTGACCGACGCTCTCAAATATGACAAACGCTCGGGATACAGCAACGCTGTGCAGTGGTATTAAAGCAGAATGATACCCTTCAAGGTATGAATACATATCATTAAAAAAGTGGACTGGCAACAGATTGCCGGTCCACTTTTTTTAATATAAATATACTTGGACAAGTATCATTAATATACTTGGACAAGTATCATTAATATACTTAGGCATGTATTATTAATATACTTGGGCGTTTATTATTAATATACTTGGATTTCGAACATCACTGACTCCATGTCTGAGCAGTTAGTATTTGCACCGCTGCTTGCTCAGGTCATGGCGAGGACGCCATAGCCTCCTACAGTTAACCCTTATTAAACCCAAAAAGGAGAGCCATCAAGTGACTCTCCTTAATATTATGTGATCCCGTTGGGATTCAAACCCAAGACCTTCAGAACTTTTTCTCAACCAGATCTTGCTGCTCATTAAACACAAAAGGAGAGCCAACAAGTGACTCTCCTTAATATTATGTGATCCCGTTGGGATTCAAACCCAAGACCTTCAGAAC
>CAJJOL010000050.1:0-25781 GCA_905193385.1 uncultured Prevotella sp.
GCCATTGGTATATCACGACAACTCGCTTACAAAAGATGTACTCAACTATACAGACGGAGACAAGTTTGATGTTGTGTTGATGAACCCACCATACGGTGGAAACGAGAAGTCGGATGTCAAGTCACACTTCCCTTCTGATATGCGCAGTAGCGAGACTGCTGACTTGTTCATGGTTCTCATCATGTACCGACTGAAGAAGAATGGTCGTGCAGCGGTCATTGTTCCAGACGGTTTCCTGTTTGGAGCGGACAATACAAAGATAGCCATCAAGACCAAGCTGCTCAGAGATTTCAACTTGCATACCATTATCCGTTTGCCTGGCAGTATCTTTGCACCTTACACTTCGATTGCCACGAACATTTTGTTCTTCGACAATACCTGTGCGGAAGGTGCTCCAGAAGGTTATTCTACAAAGGAAACGTGGTTCTATCGTTTGGATATGCCAGAGGAGTACAAGCATTTCTCCAAGACAAAGTCCATGAAGTCGGAACATTGCGACCCAATCCGTGAGTGGTGGAACGACCGTAAGGAGATTATTATTGCTGATGGTGACGAGAAATCTCGTTGCTATTCGGTTGAAGACCTTATTGCCACCGATTGCAACTTCGACCTGTGCAAGTTCCCGAAAGAGGATGAAGAAATCTTGCCTCCTGCCGAACTGCTTGCCGACTATTTCAAGAAACGCAAGGCTCTTGATCATGAAATTGATAAGACATTGGCAGAGATACAGCGTATCTTGGGAATAAATGTAAATGTGGACGAATTGTAAAATGTGGAACGGTGTTCCACAAATCTAAAAGATTGGCATGGAGAATAAAGATTTGACAAACATAAATGATGCTGCCTATCAGAAGTTGATAGACAACATAACCACGCTATGGGGTGAGGCGAAGTCAAAAGCCATTGCTGCGGTCAATACGGAATTGCTTGATGCCAACTGGCAAACAGGAAAGTATATTGTTGAATTTGAACAGGGTGGCAAACAAAGAGCAGAATATGGCAAAAGGTTACTTGTAAACCTTGCAAAGGATTTGACAGCAAGAAATGGAAAAGGTTTTAACCGAACAAACCTTACCTATATGCGTAAGTTATACTTGGCATTCCCAAAATGTGGGACACTGTCCCACAAATTGACATGGAGTCATTATTATGAACTGTTGAAGTGTGATAATGCACTTGAAATGCAGTTCTATTATAAGGAATCCATCAAGGAATGTTGGAAAGTTAGGGAACTGAAAAGACAGATGAAGAGCTGTCTGTTTCAGCGACTTGCACTAAGCACAGACAAGGCTGGAGTTCTTGCTTTGGCAAACGAGGGGCATCAAGTACAAACTCCGCAAGACATCATCCGTGACCCTTTCGTGCTTGAATTTGCAGGGCTTCCCAAACAGAAACGCTATAAGGAGAGTGACTTGGAAAAGGCTCTGAAAGACCACATGGAGCAGTTCCTTTTGGAACTGTTATGCAAACCTTTACATAATAATTCTTATGCCAACAAATTTATTATGCAAAGTGACTTAAACTAAATCGCAGCTACAAAAGTAATTATAAAAATATAATCATTTATTTCTTTACATAAGAATTTCATTAATTTAAGTGCGGTGATATTGCCACAACTTAAATTAATGACGTATGAATAATCACTCAACAACTTTTGAAGCAGTCACATCCTCTATGCTGAAAATCTTAAAAGAGGATTTTTCTCGTACAGATAGTACATTGGAAGGCTATGCATGGAAATGGAATCAATTAAGGCAGTTCATGGAGAACAATGATTTGCATTCCCTCACCCCTAAAGTCTGCGATGATTTTTTATCTTCTCTTTATGGTTCTAAAGATTTAACTTCATTAAAATCTGGTGACAAGAAATTTTTATCCGCTATCTTACTCCTGAAAAATTACCTCATTACAGGCCAAGTTATTCCAAGAAAAGTTCCGGTAGAATTGAAAGGAGAGATTGGCAGTTTGATGATGCAATATATATTATCTCGAAGTCAAGAACGCTTGTCCGGACACACTATCTACAATCACAAACAAATATTCCATCGTTTCCTTGATTTTCTAACATCTGCAAAAGTAGCCTCCATAGAACAAGTTGAGATTACCCACATCATTAAATATCTTAATACCATTGGTACTAAATATAAATCTGTAGCAAGTATATCCATCCATATTCTACGTAACTTTTTCCGATATCTATATGAACACAAAATTATAGATATGGATTTAGCGGCATTTATTCCAAAAGATAATTATAAGAAACAGCCTAAGCTACCGTCAGCTTACACTTCTGAAGAAATAAAAAAGATAGTGTCTTCTGTGGATAGAAGTACGACTACAGGAAAACGTAATTACTCAATTATTCTATTAGCCACAATGCTTGGTTTGAGGGCTTCTGATATAGCAAATTTAAAGTTTGAAAATATATTGTGGGAGGATAATGCCATACGTTTAATCCAGCATAAAACAAATAAGGAATTAGAACTGCCACTTCTACCGGAAATAGGCAATGCTATTATTGAATATCTACGGTATGGACGTCCAAAGTCCCAGTCATCATATATATTTCTCTTGGCACGTTCTCCCTATACTCACATAAACCAACCGGTCATATCCCAGATAGCCAAGAAATATTTTCTTAAAGCCAACGTAAATATAAAGAACAAGCATCATGGCGCACATGCCCTTCGACATTCCTTAGCGACACTTCTTTTAGAAGAGCAGGTAAAGCTCCCTGTTATAAGCGAAGTTTTAGGGCATGAGAACACGGAATCAACAAGTTATTATCTAAGAATAGATATCCAATCACTGAAAAAATGCTCCCTTGATGTATCACCTGTATGTGAAAACTTTTATACCCAGAAAGGAGGCTATTTTTATGAATAGAAATTTTAAAGGCATTTACGCCTCATTGATAAGAGAGTTTGTGAGCTTGAAGCGCAGTATGGGATTTAAGTATATTGGGGGAGAGTTTGTCCTGACTTTATTTGATAGATTTACTATTGAAAGAAATGAGACTGCAATAGGTATTACCAAGGAGTTGTCAGATGCATGGTGCAAGGAACGTGACAATGAATCCAATAGTTACCATTATCGTAGGTGCTATATTTTAGGTGCTTTCTCTTCGTTTCTTAACAAAAAAGGAATCCGCTCATATATACCAAGAACCCCGTCATTGAGAAATACCTTTATCCCTCATATCTTTTCATCAAAAGAGATAGAACGAATTTTTACGACATGTGATAATATGCAAAGTGGAAATAATGATATGAGATCCTCTTTTTTTATAATGCCTTCACTGCTTCGCATGTTATACGGAACAGGAATACGCATAGGTGAAGCCTTGTCTCTGCTCAATGAAGATATTAATCTTGAGGAAGAATACTTCATTTTACGAGATACAAAAAACGGCAAAGACAGGATTGTCCCATTTTCCACTTCTTTAGCAGAGGTTCTTAAAGATTATGTTGTACATAGAAACAGATTACCCGTAAAGATATCAGATACTACTCCCTTTTTTATCACACTTAAAGGAAGGGCTTGTGACAGGGATAGCATATATCGTCGATTTTGCAAAATACTCATTCAAGCAAACATTCCCAAAGACCGCATACGTCTGCATGACTTGAGACATACATTTGCCGTTCACTCTCTTGCTAAAATGGCTGAAGAAGGTATGGATTTATATTGTTCTTTGCCGATCCTATCAACTTACCTTGGACATCAATCTTTGCGGGCGACGAATAACTATGTTCGGCTTACGTCAGAGATGTATCCCGAATTAATTAGAAAAATAGATATCATTGGTTTTGATATTTTCCCTAAAATGTGACATTTATGAAACCTACAAATTTTTCAAAATATCTAACAGACTTCCTTCTCCGGTATTTGCCCCATGAAAGAGGAGCAAGTACTAATACGATCCATTCATACAGGGACACATTTACCTTATATCTGGTATACATGGAAAGTAAAGGTGTAAAAGCTGAAAAACTGACAATGGAAAGTATAACAAAAGAGAATATCTTGTCCTTCCTTGATTGGTTGGAAACAAAAAGAAGTTGCTGTACATCAACACGTAATCTTCGCCTTGCTGCCATACAATCATTTTTTAAGTACCTCCAATATCAGAGTTCAGACCATCTATACGAATATCAAGAAATAATGGCTATAAATAATAAAAAGAGTGTCAAGCCTATTATGAACTATCTAACGGTAGAAGAGATGAAGATTCTTCTGCAACAACCAGATACGACCAAACCTAAAGGTCGTAGGGATCTGGCGTTATTGTCACTTATGTATGATACAGCGTGTAGAGTGTCAGAAGTAATAAGCCTAACTCCGCAATGTGTTCGATTAGATGAACCATATACTGTAATAATCACGGGAAAAGGGAATAAAAATAGAGTTGTACCAATGCTTGAAGAACAGTTGGATATACTGAAAATATATATGAAAGAGAATGGATTGTTGAGATCAGAATGTCTACAACATCCGCTATTTACAAACTGTTGGGGCGAAAAGCTGACAAGAGCAGGGGTGGCGAATATACTGGATAGATACATCAAAAAGGCAAAGCTACTTCATCCCACATTAATGAAGGGGAAAATAAGCTGTCATAGTCTTAGGCATAGTAAGGCAATGCATCTGTTACAAGCTGGGGTTAACTTAGTTTATATTAGAGATATTTTGGGGCACGTGAATGTGCAAACTACAGAAATTTATGCAAGAGCGGACTCAAAAGTGAAACGGGAGGCTATAGAAAAAGCTTATATTAAAGTTGTTCAGGAGGTGGATACTAAACCTATGTGGCAAGGAAATGAAAAGTTAATGGATTTTTTAAAGTCTTTCTGATGAAAATATTATGCAAAGTGATGGAGATAAATCTTTTTATAATTACTTTTGTAGCTGTGATTTAGTTTAAGTCACTTTGCATAATAAATTTGTTGGCATAAGAAATGGGACGTGGTTTTGCATTTGTGGGCAGACAATACTCCATGCAGATAGGAAGCCGACAGTTCAAGGTGGATTTGGTATTCTACCATTGTATTTTGAAATGCTATGTGTTGATTGACTTGAAGCGAGCAGAGATAAAGCATGGTGATATTGGGCAGATGAATCTCTACCTGAACTATTTCAAAACAGAAGTGTGTCAACCTGACGATAATCCCCCTATTGGTATAGTTTTGGGAGCAAGAAAAGACGAACTTCTGATGGAGTATGCCTTGGAGGGTATAACCAATCAATTGTTTGTGGCTCGTTACCAACTCTATTTGCCAAAGCGTGAAGAACTGCAAGCGCAACTTGACAAGTTGTTAGACGAAGCAGAGTAACAACAATAAAATAAGGACATTTCGATTTTATAGCATAATTATGAAAAGTAATATTGGAATACAAATCATTTTGTCTATTGTACTGACTATGTGCAGTATCAATATAAATGCACAAACGGTTGGATATACATATCGACCTTTGGCTGCCGAGGGATGCAACATGAAATATAGCGTTGCAAAGCAAGATACGGCATATTACATTATTGCAACCGTAAAGTCAGACCGACTGAATTTTCTGAAAGAATCAACCATGTTGTTGAAAACATTCGATGGTGAAGTTATTAAACTTTATGGTTCTCAGATTGGTAGCGGCTCTGAAACGGCAGGTATTGTCTCTGGCAATATAGTCCTTCCAGTGACAGAAATCAGTTCTACAGCTCAATTCAAGATAAGTCCACAACAATTTGAGTTGTTGAAAAAAGGTGTGGCTAAGATAAGGTTATCTACCATACCTATTGAGCATGAGCGGACATTTGCCAAAGATAAAATAGGCAAGAAACTTTATCAGTTCTTCTTGAAGCAGAAGAATAAGGACAATGATTTCTAACGATAGAAAATTACAATGAACGGAAAACAATTAAAGAATAGCATATTACAATGGGCGATACAGGGAAAACTTGTACCGCAGGATCCTAATGACGAACCTGCAAGCGTTTTGCTTGATAAGATTCGCCAAGAGAAAGAACGCTTGATTAAGGAGAAGAAAATCAAGCGTGACAAGAACGCATCCATTATCTACCGTGGTGAGGACAATTCCTATTATGAGAAGATACTTGCCACGGGAGAGGTGAAATGTATTGATGAGGAAGTGCCGTTTGAGATACCGCAGGGGTGGGAATGGACTCGTATAGGCAATATTTTCAACCATACAAGCGGAAAGCAACAGAGTAGTAGCAATAAAGGTGGTGGAACTCCACAAAAGTTCATAACGACCTCTAATCTATATTGGGGACACTTTATCCTTGATAATGTAAAGGTCATGAATTTTACTGACGAAGAGATTAAGACTTGTTCGGCTACAAAAGGAGATTTGCTTGTTTGTGAAGGTGGTGCTGGTTATGGACGTTCAGCAATATGGAATGAAGATTATGATATTTGTCTTCAAAATCATGTTCATAGATTGCGTCCGTGTGTTAGCGGTATATGTGAATATGTATATCATTTCATTTACCTATTGAAAGAAAGCAACAATTTGGCATCTGTTGGAACTGCCATGCCTGGACTGTCTGCAAATCGTTTGAAAGGATTACTTTTGCCTTTTCCACCTCTATCAGAACAAAGAAGAATTGTGACAAAGTTAGCAGAACTATTACCACAAATAGAAAAATATAATAATGTTCAGAACAAATTGGACGAACTGAACACTAATATAAAGGATAGTCTTAAAAAGAGCATCTTACAAGAGGCAATACAAGGTAAACTCGTTCCGCAACTTGCAGAAGAAGGCATAGCGCAAGAACTGCTTGAACAAATAAAGACAGAGAAGCAGAATTTAGTAAAAGCAGGCAAACTGAAGAAGTCCGCTTTGGCAACTTCCATCATCTTTCGCGGTGACGATAACAAGTATTATGAGCAGATAGGTGAAAATTGCAATGATATAACCGATGAAATACCTTTCGATTTGCCATACAATTGGTGCTGGTGCAGATTTTCCAATATTGTATCTATGACTATTGGAAAAACGCCAGCAAGAGGAGAACAGACATATTGGATAAATGGCAAATACAATTGGGTTTCAATATCTGATATGGTTGATGGAGGCTCAATATCTACAACAAAAGAAAAGGTTTCGGATTTGGCAGTCAAGGAAGTTTTCTCCGCTCCTATCAGTGAAAAAGGAAGTCTTCTTATGAGTTTCAAACTAAGCATCGGCAAAACTTCAATATTGGATATTGACGCTTATCACAATGAAGCTATTATAACTATAAGTCCTATCATTGATAAAGAATATGCTATGAGGAATTACCTGTTCAAAGTTTTGCCTCTAATTGCCAATCTCGGAGAATCTAAAGATGCAATTAAAGGTAAAACCTTGAATAGTAAGAGTTTGTCGAATTTATTGATACCTTTGCCACCTTTGCAAGAGCAACAACGTATAATAGAACAAATGAATAGGTTATCGAAGCAACTGCGATGATTGTTCAAGTTTCTGAACTATTCTTCTCTGTTCTTGCAATGGCGGAATGCCAATTATAAGACCATAGAATAGTTCCTTATTGAGGTGTGGAATTGCTGCACCTTTCTTGGAGTTGCGCAATGTCTCTTTATAGAACTGTATAAAAGCTAAAACATAAGGTTCGTACATTGAGGAACTTATCCATAACTGCTTGAATGTACTACCCATATAGCCATCTTGTGGTACGATGAAAACTTCACCTGAGTTTTCACCGTCCACAAGCATTATATTGTCACCTTTATATACAAGTTTACCTTGTTCTACTATAGTTTCAGAACTTTTACCACGTAAGTATTTTGCATCTAACAAGCATTGTTTGCCTGTTGTTTTTAAGCCGTCTGTAAGTTGGCAAACTGCATTTAATCGAGCAAGAGACCAAGAACTTGGAAAGTCCAAAGGAAGTTCAATCTCAGTTACTTCGCCCCATATCTGCTCATAATACTTGATAAAATCTCATTTATTTTGCTTACTATTCTACTTTGTTCTGTCATTGGAGGCAATGGTAGATACAACTCTTTCAGCCGTTCTTTACCAAGATTATAAAAAGCAGCACCAGACTTCTTTGTTATTCCTCGCATAGCCTCAATTAAGAATGGACTTTGGAGAAAATACGCAAGTAACAAAGAATGATTAAAGTCTTGAATGTATGGGCTAATGATAAATACAAAACCGCCAGCACTAACATTATTGTAATCTTTTTCTATTACTGCCATTTTACCAATATTCTCCAAACTGGTTACAGCAGGAGTAATGATGCAATTCTTCTTTAGAATGGTATTCGCATTGACAAACTCCTCTGACACAAAGACATCATCATCTTTGAATATATACTTATTGGGTAGAATGTTTCCACCACGCAATATTCTAATGCCTTTTTTATTTGCGTTTGCTTGCTCTTTTTTGAACGATGCACCTGTCTGTATTTCCAACAAGTCTTTGACCTTGCACCAAGTCCATGTTTCGGGTATTTGAAACGGCAAAAACTCGTCTATACAAACAGGACTGTTGTCTATCAACTCATAATACTTGTTACGGACTTAATCTTTTGTACTATACGCAGTTGTTCTACAAATGGTGGTAGTGGAACAAGATAGCTTTTTACAGTCTTTGTTGCTAATTCCTTTTGCTTTGTGCTGCCGTCTGATTTGTCTTCAATAACAGACTGAACTGTATTACTTGCAAAATAATAGTACAGGTATTCTGAAACAATGTGCGTTTTATATGGACGAATTACAGTAACATGGCTGTCAGCAACAGCCAATTCATAAGGGTTAAGTATCGTGTAGTATATAGCCATTCTACCCAATGTTCCCAGTCCAGTAGAGTTCCACATCAAATCTCTATCTTGTAAGAAATACTCATCATTATAAGATGTAATACTCTTCGGCTCAATAAACTTTGCTTTCTCTATGGAAAATCCAGCCCATTGATTGCATTTTTGAGCTACAACAGGATATTTCTTTATTGGGCTATATTGGGGCGATTTGCCTCTATGTATAAAAGAGCAAATATCGTCAAGTCGTACCCATGCCCAATTTGACGGTATCTCAAATGGTATTTCTTCATCAATACATACAGCCCCATCTTCCGACTTCTCCCAATACTTGTTATCGTCACCTTTGAATATGACGCTATCATTGAGGGCAGCCTTCTTTAGCTTGCCCTCTTTGACAAGTTTCTGTTTCTCAGTCTTTATTTGTTCGAGCAGTTCTTGGGCTGTACCTTCTGATGCAATTTGCGGAACCAGTTTTCCTTGAATTGCTTCTTGAAAAATAGATCTTTTTAATTCTCTGTAAATGGCTGCATCAATATCATATAATTGCTCCTGTAAGTTGGAAAAATGATTGACAAAATGCAATATGCATTCTATTTTTGAAACTATTTTAATTTGTTCAGCAAAAGGTGGAACTGGGACTAATGTATTTGCAATTCTAAAAATAGCCAACTTAGGTTGCCCAACTTGCTTTGTGTTGTCTCGAAATTGAAATTGTGCGTATTCTGAACGTATATAATACAAAAGAAAGTTTTTATTGATAGGGATATTTGTTAGTTTAACTGCATTTTCTGTTAAATTCATGTTGTCAAATTTTTTAGGAACAAGACCTGCCTTACCAATTGTCGAGCCAACGATTGTTAGATACAAATCGTCTTTTCCAATAGTGTAATTTTGAATTTGATTAAAAACATCATCAGTGATATACTTTAAATCCTTACTCACAATTGTACCATCTTGCATATCTGAAACACGGATATAAATGTGATTAGTTTTATTTTCTGTTAATTTACACCCTGCAGGTAGTCTTTTACCTCCTTTGATATCAATTAAACTTCCAAGTCTTGCCCAACTCCAAGATGTAGGTATCTCAAACGGAATCTCCTCATCAATACACTTCACCTCCCCCGTAGCGAGTATCTTCTCATAATAGGAACTCAAAGAACAAATCCATACCTATTTATTAGGACAACTTAATGTTTCACTAATAAACGAATAGAAATGGAATTAGACAAATTTGAAGAGTTCCTAAGCCAAGGCAATATGGCTAAGAACACGATTTCGGCATATCTGTATGCCGTAAAGGAGTTTGGCTCTCGACACAAAGAGTTGAACAAGAGAAACTTGTTGGTTTACAAGACCTACTTGATTGAGACTTACAAACCAAAGACGGTGAACCTCCGTATTCAGGCGTTGAACAAGTACCTTGTATTTGTAGGCAAGACTAAGCTCCGCTTGAAGTCGGTCAAGGTGCAGCAACGTTCTTATTTGGAGAATGTCATCAGCAATGCCGACTACACCTTCTTGAAGAACAAGTTGAAGAAGGAAGACAACTTGGAGTGGTACTTTGTGGTGCGTTTCTTAGCTGCGACTGGTGCCAGAGTGAGCGAACTTGTGCAAATCAAAATTGAGCATGTGCAAGTAGGCTATTATGACATCTACACCAAGGGTGGCAAGATACGGCGTATCTATATCCCCAAGACATTGCGCACGGAAACAGAAAAGTGGTTGCAAACACTCGACCGTACAAGTGGCTATCTCTTTCTCAATCGCTTTGGCGAACGCATCACGACAAGAGGCATATCACAGCAGTTGAAGAACTATGCGGTGAAGTATGGCTTGAATGAGAAAGTGGTTTACCCTCACTCATTCCGCCATCGATATGCAAAAAATTTCTTGGAGAAGTTCAACGATATTGCCTTGCTTGCCGACCTTATGGGACATGAAAGCATCGAAACGACACGTATCTATCTACGAAGAAGCAGCATTGAGCAACAAGAGATAGTTGACAAAGTGATAACCTGGTAATCGGAGCATATTCTATATCTTTTGATATGTTATCCATGCTATTAAACTATGCAAACGAGTATATGCTTTTTACAACAAGTAGAGTTGATGATCAGCGTTTTGCATTACCTTTGCATTCAAAAGAAAATACGCATGGGATTATTCAAGACGATAAAAGACATATTCAGCAACGGCAAAGGCAAGGAGACAAACACGCAAGAGAACGTTTCCTTGCCTTCTTCTATAAATGTATCTCAACAGTCCACCAAGCAGCCTTTGGTAATGCCTGGTGTTACAGAGGTTATAAAGGCAAGGACATATCTGAAAGCAAATGACACAGAACAGACTAAATGCCAATACGAGAGTGCGGTTCAAAAAGGATATTCATTGAACCTTGAACCCTATAATTGGCTACTTAGCCATTATATAAGCAAAGAACAATGGAGCGATGCCAAGCGTGTTCTGTTGCTTGTCCCTGCAAAATTCAGCCAAGATGCGCTTGTTGTCGAATTTAGGGAAGTAATAAGGCAACGAGAAGACAAACTACCCAAACAGACCAATCTCAACAGAACCATTATCACCAAAGATACATTGGCAAACCGATACAAAAGTTTGATTGCTCAACTGCCCGAATTTGACTTCTACACAAGTGGAAATGACACTTTGTTTTCAGAAGACGCTCCAGTGTGCCATCAGATAGAAGATATTATCAGCCATATAGAGGATGAACTACGCAAGGCAAAGGTTGCCGAAAAAAGCAAGGATTACATCACTGCAACCAATATCTATGAAGAGCTGATTGCCAATGGCTATTGGAAGCCAGAGCCTTACAACCGTCTGCTTTATATCTATGACAAGGCAGGGCTTACAAATAGTGTAAAGGAGTTGCTTGTTCTTGCAATAAGTTTCTTTGAAAGATTGCAAAAGAAACAGGAACAGGAATTGTTGCGCCTTGCCGACAAGTACAAAAGCAGAGCCTATGCAGAGGCTAAAATAAATCAAGGAAAGACTGTGGCATATTTCGATGGCTTCTTTGAAATATACATGCCTTTCCCTGATATTGATGTATGGAAGCGAATACTCGCTGATATTACCGCTTAATGCCCGAACTCTTCTTGGGATAGTGTTTGCTATGGGCGAATCTCATGCAGCGTCTGGCAAAACTGAAAATATCCTCGTCCTTATCCCTCCAAGGCAATTCCGAGTTAGAGCCACCGCCACCTCCCGACTGCGTGATACTTGTTGCCCCATTGACGCCCTCAATGAACATCTTAACGGCTGTGCCAAGTACATCTTTGAAACGCATATCGCACATATCTTCAATGATGGTGTTCTCTGCCATTTTCTTGGCTTCGGGTATATTGTTGCAAATTCTACTGCTCATTGTCAGCAGTTCTTGAAAACTGCCAGCAAGAATAGAGGCTTGGGCGTATGTCTGCAAAGTGCGTGAAGTCTGCTCTTGTACAATACGCAATGTTTCTGCCTCAGACTTCTGCGCCCTTGTCATGGCTCTGAACTCGGCAAGGGCTTCATCGGCTGCACTCAGTTTTTCTCGTTTGTCCGTCAGTTTGAACTCCAAGGTGGACAACTGACTTTTGAGCTGTTCCAGTTCCTTTGACAACTCGGAATGTTCGCCATTCTGTTGTTCCAACAATTTCTCAACCTCATGGATTTTGTTCTCCACCTCGGACTTCTGGTGAGTGAGGTTTTCTATCATCGTTTTCAGACCCTTAACGGCATTCTCCTTTCTGCGAATGTCAAGTTCCAGTTTGCTGTTTGCAATTTCCAACTCACGGCTTTCGGCTTGGAGTTGTCTATACCATTCGTCACGAGGGATATGCTGGGCATTGGTAGCCGAAACTGATTCGCCACGTACCAAGCCCCACTTTTTGTTGACCTCTGCCAAGTAGTCGTGGATAGCATCCAGCTTGTTTGCATCACCACCAAAAGTATCTCGGTATTTGATACGCATCTTCTGCTTCTTTTCATCGTACATAATTGGCGTGATAAGACAATGGATATGCGGTGAAGACTCGTCAAGATGAACAGAAAAGTCAATGATGTTGTCTTCGCCCCATGCATCGGCAACAGCCTTGTAGATGTCCTTTGCCCACAATTCTATCTCCGCTTTGCGCTTGATGTGGCTGTTGTCTGCACCTTTCACTCGCTCCACATTCTGGTCACCGAAAGCCATTTCTCGCATTCTGTCGGCATCGCCCGAAAATATCATGTTGCAGGCAATGCGATATTTTGGCGTTTCAAGCCCTTTGTTAGGGTCTTCCGCACCAGTGGCTTCCAAACGGTCTTGAAACCGTTCTAAAATGGGCTTAGAAGAGCCGAGAGGCACAATCTTACCGCCCTTGACTATCTCAAAGTTGAGATGCGCACGGCTCTTGTCGTAGTTAAATTTCTTGTTAGAGGCTTTGGCTTCCCATTGGGATTCCGTCCAACGCCTCTGATGTTCGTTGTCTTCACCTGCCGAAAACGACTTGACGGCTTGTTGGTGAAACACTTGGTATTCTGGCATAATGTTATTTCTTAGATGGGGTAATGAAATTTATAAAATGAGCTTGCTCTGGTGTCCTCCTGAGGGCTTGCCCGACGGAGCATAATTCGGTTGGTGATAACCATACCGAGGATTATGTTCCCCATCTACATTATGCGTACATATAGGCAAGCCTCTTCTGTTGTGTACCATCACTGCTCTAAAACGGTTTTGATGAAGTCTTGGCATTGCGTTCTTACTGGCAAACTGACAGCATGAAGGCAAATGCCAAGACAAAAAAGAAAGAACGAAAGGTTACATTTCACGCTGTTCGTGGAAATGCCCTACATCTTCCGCCAACAACTGCTCTCTCACATCATCAGGGATTTCTTCCAAGGAATGGATTTGCTCCATTTCCGAAGGAGTGATTTCTGATGAAGTGGAAGAAGGCAAAGGCAAAGTTAAAGAAGTCGGATCTGAAACAGACTTGTTAGGGTTCTGTTCCGACTTCGCTTTGCCGTTGTCTCGCTTATAAAGGGCATTGGCTGTATAAACCGTTTCACCCTCATGCTTCCACGCTGCTATGCACCGCATATCCATAATGGTGGTAAGGCAATCAGTTTTTATTGTTACGATACCCAACTGTTCCAACTGTTTCAAAAAGCGGATAACCGTCTTTCGGTTGCAGTTCCATTCCTTTGAAAGTTCAAGGGCAGATACACAAGTTTGTCCTTGCATAAGTGGTTTGGATATGCCACGTTTTGTATAGGTGGTATCGGCAGTTGCCGTGTGGTGAAGCAGTCTGCGGAAACATTGTATTCTGTTGATGCCTCCCTCGTTGCTACTGAGAAAATTCAGTTGTTCGTCCGTCAATGACAAATAGTAAGTGACAGGGCGAGTTTTGTCTATCTCTTTTCTTTTCATGTCCGAATGGTTTATAAATGGTGAATGACTGAAAGGACAACAAATCATCGGTGAAGACCATGCTGTTGCCGTGGCATATCCTCACTGACAATCTCCATGAGTTTTCTATCCAAGCGTTGAAGTTCATCTTTGTTAAGACTGTTTATTGCCTCTATGCTTACTCGTAATGCAACGGCACGTCTTCCATACAAAATGGCTTGTTCGTCATTGTCTGTGGCATGGTTTGCACCAGTTGCTTCAATGTAATCATTGACGGCATCCCTCATGGATAGTTCACGAAGTCCTGTCTTAGCCCAGAGGACAGACAGTTTGACTGCCTGTTCCTTCTTGGCTTCATATTCTGTTGTCCTCATGGCTACTTGACACTTAGATTTTTCAAGATACGGTTGGCTTCTTCTGAAACCTGCGCCTTTGACGCAATCGCATTTCTGCGAATCCATGTCAAGAGTTCCGCTTTCTCGAAATACACCATCTTGCCATTCGGCTTGTAATAAGGAATGGTCTGCTCATGTGTCATCTTGTAGAGCGAACTTTTTGTCACTCCCATAAATCGGGCAGCTTCTTCCAAAGTCAGCACTTCCTTACCTGCTGACAGGGTATTTTCAAGCACTTCCACTCGCTTGGCGAGTTTTAGGTTCTCCAGCATGAGTGCTTGAACATCTGGAGTAACGCTTTGATTGGTTCGTGATTCCATAATCTGTTGATGTTTTAATTTGACTATTTCATCATGACCATTGTTTGTGATTGCAAGTTGAAAGTGGTGCAAAGGTATGTAAGAAATTTCTCATTCTGTTAGAAATGCTTGGTCAATGACGAAATCTTAAGTTATATTATAATAATGAAGTTATTTCATACTCTAAATCATACTTGAATGAAATAAAGTGAAGACAAAATCAAACTTAGAAACAATAGTAAGAATACAAGAGAAACGCTGTTTTGGGAACTTGGTTGTCAAACCCTCAAAACAGCCATAAAATGCAGAAATGGTGCTTGGGCTGTAATTTTATAGTTGCAAATACGCAATTATCTCTTTTTTATTTGGAAATTTTTGTTGCACGTTTGTTACGTGGAGGTGTTTTGTAAAATAACAACACTGATAATCAGTAAGTTACACAACAAAATAATCCCACGAAGTAGAGCATGGCTCCGTAGAAATGAACTGTCAAATAACGGGTTAGCCACTTCGCCCACGCTCCTTCCCACTTGGGCAGCAACGAAAATGCCCATTGTATTGGACCGAATATAGTGAGCATTCCGAGCAATATCTGCTGACAGTATATCGTCGCCCACCAACCGATGCGGAACACGATCAGGGCTATCAGCATCACTATCTTGTCGATGCCCACCACGGCCCCTGCCGTCAGTGAGGTGAACCACAGTTTGCTGGCATCCTTCTCCATGTTGGTCACTTCGTCCACGCCCGTCTGCTCCATCGTCGCCTCTATCAGGTTGGGGTCTGATGTGCCCTTATGCGCCACGTCTGCCTGTGCCTGGAGGTCAGTGTACATCGAGTCCCTGACATATACCAACTGCTGCACCTCCTCAAACTTGTCGGAAATTTGGGTCGCCTCTGCCTCATAGAGGTCGTGGGTGTAACTGCCGATGCAATTGGGAATATAGGATAGAAAATCCAATACGCACCAGCTGCTGCCGCTGTTGGTCATGCCTGTGTCAGCAGGTGGGTACCACCAACAGAGGATGATGCTCACCACCAAGGGCTTGAACAGTTTCATCACGTCCAACGGTTCGTTCTTCACCATCATCTTGTAGGCCATGCTTGCCGCCACGATGATAGAGAACAGTGCCGCCAATGCCATACACATTTGGAGGATCCACCAGAACGGCCCTTGTGAGCCTGTGAAGGTGGCATCGGTCAGGAACTCGTTGGTCTGGAATATCACATCGTCAATCTCCTCTTCGAGGATGTTGATGCCGAAATCGCTGAGTATGTTGTCTGCCATCAGTGCCTGGTTCTATTGTTGATAATCTCTTTGATAAACTCTATGCCTTTCGGTGTCCATGACAGATAGAAGTGGTAGAAGCAGCGCATCCTGCCTGTGACATATACCGCAATGCCCTTGTCCTGAAGGTCTTCACGCAGTTTCCACATTCCATATTCCTTGGTGATGATGCCTTCCTCTTTGAGGGTCTTCACAATCTTGCCGTAGTAACTTCCGACATATTTGTGAAGCTTTGACATTGAAACTACCTCTAAATCAGATGGCATATAATGCTCATCAACGATGGGTGTCCTGCCGATAACGCTGATTCGCTTCGGCATCCTTGACATCTCCAACTGCCACTTGCCGTTTTTCCTCTTGGCGGCATAGAGACGTAACTGTATTTTTGATATTGATTCCATAGCTATTTCTTTATTTTATGTTCTTTCGATAACAGGAATGACTCCCACGCTCTTCAGTTTCTCATAGAGGAAGCGGCGACCTTTCTGTGTCCATTTGGTGTTCATGCGCACATCCTCCGTACCGTCCTTGTGTTTAATGAGGTAGGTCTCGCTGGTCACATAACCGCAGTCCTTGTAGTCGGCATACAGAATCCACTGCTTGCCACGCTGATACTGGATGTTCATCTCCTTCAGACGTCGGTTGAAGCGGATGGACGACTCGCCATAGTCCTGTGCTATCTGTGTGACCAGGACACTGCTCTTCGTGGCAAGGATGATGTCAAGGTAACTCACCTTGTCCTTCATCTCCGTCACCTCCTGTTGCAGGTCATCCACCTTGGATCCCAACTCAACGATGCGTGTCCTTTGGTGTTCACACTCCTGTTCGACAAGCAGACGCTTTTGTCGTTCTTCCTTCAGATTGACTGCTAACCGTATCAGGAAGTCTGGCTCTGCCAATGCCTTCTCGATGGTCTGCTGTGTCATATAGGCACCATGCTTGCGGATAGAGGGGAGCACCTCCGATGTCACCCACTTGCGGAAACGTTTGGCTTCGGGTTTGCGACTGTCAAGGATGACATCATACAGTCCGTCTTCATTGATAAAGTTTGTAACCTGTTCTCTTCCAAGACTATCCGAGATGGGGTACTTTGAAAGTACATCATCCGAAAGTCGTTGTACCAACTTGCTGGTTTTTAGTCCAAGAACTCTTGCCACATCAGCCAAACAGAACAAGGGTTGCTCTGGTGTTCCTGTGGTTCGGACTGCTCCAAATTCCTCGTTGTTGAAAATCTGAATATCGTTCATATCTCTATGCTGTTTTGTGATTATTTCTTCTCTTCCCTTATTTCTATCTGTTCACACTTTCTTCACCCTCACCGCTGTTGGCATCATCGCCGTCAGTGCCTGTCGAGCTCCTCACGCCCTTCATGTTTTCCTGCCAACGGCTCTTGGCATCGCTGATGATGCTGCCTTTATGTACTACACGGTCGTTGGTGGCTGCCAAGAGGGCGGTAGTCTGGCTTTGGGTGTTGAGCTGCACAAGGTATTTCAGTAGTGTCTCGTTCTGTGTCGTCAGGTCGGCATAGATGCTAAGATACTGCCGCTTTCTCTGTGCATTGGGCATATAGGCATCCTTGGTGGCTTTCACGGCACACTGGTACATATTGTACAGTTCCTCCCACCGACGCTTGTCGTTGATGGTGCCTCCTGTAGGGATGATATGGTCTATGTTCGCCTTCATCTTGTCCAACTGACCGTTGATCTTGCTGCTTTCGGCAAGCCAGGCGAGGTCTATCTGTCGGTCGGCTACGTTCAAGGCTTCCACCTCAGCACGCTTGGTGAGGGCAGAGTCTATCTTCTCCGCATCATCTACTTGGTTGTAGAGGTTGATGCCGGCAAGAGTGCGGAAACCTAACTTGTTCTTCTCTGCCGCTGTCTTCTTATAGTTGTTATGTAACAGCCAATAATAGAACTCAGGGGTGAGAGAACCGCCACCTGTCTCCATCACCGTTATCTGGTTCTGCTTGGAGGAGTCGTGGTTGTAGGTCACGCTCTGGGCTGTGGCTTTGATGGTGGTTGCTACCGCCATGATGAGTATCATTGTCTTCTTCATGTCCGTTCTTCTTTTGTTTACAATCCGTCAATAGTCAAGTTTTCCTGCCACTTTCCATCGGCTGAAGGCATCTTCCAGTATCTCTTCCTTCGTCCTCGTCCGATACACCTTCTCCTTCCAATAGCCCATGCGCAGCTGCACATACCGCCATGTCTGGAAGTAGGCTTGGTTCAGATGTTTTTCTATCAGGTCCAACGAATTGTTGATATTGTCCAACACCATCAGCAGGTCGGAAGTTGAACAGGCTGCCGCTCCTGTGGCATACAACACGAGGTCGTTGACGCTATGGTAGAGTTGGCTTCCTTCGTTGTATATGTTGTCGATGGCTTTCTTGTTGATGCTGATGAGCATCGTGTCAGCCAGTTCGATGTGTTTCCGCTTGATGACCTTATCATTGAAGTCCTCCAACAGGTTCTTGTAGTCACTGATGCGGTCGCTCACCGTCTGGTAGGTGCTCTTCACGTTCAGCACCGTGCGCAACGACTGGTACATCACATCGATGATGTCGAAGGCCCGGGTGTATTTGTCCAAATCCACATTCAGTTCCTTGTATTTGCCCACCTCTTCACTGCTGTATTCATGCAGCAGTTGATTGCTGTACTCCAAAGTGCTGCGTGCCAGCAAGAGGCTGCGCTGCTTCTTGTGGTCGTTGATGTATGCTTCCACCGATACCGCATCGAATCCCCATTGCGCCAAGGCTGTATTGGGGAAGAGGGTAATCAGCAGGAGAGCTATGATGATGGTATGTCTCATTCTCCGTTCCTCCCTCAGTTTTCGTTCTCGTTATCTTCACCATTCCCTCTGTTAGGGTCTGCATTCTCTCTCCATCGCTCGTAGCACTCTTCAATGAGTGTCCTTCTGCGACCTTGGTCTGCGTCGATTGAAGGAAGAATGTCCTTCAGCACGTCAATGATGCTGCGCTTGTAGTGCATCATTTTTTCTAATGATACCAAGTCGGCGTAAATCTTGGTGATACGGCTATCTACTTCACGGGCTATCTCCAGACGGTCGCTCGACCAGAGCAGGTGTATTACATCGTCATTGTCGGCGGTCTGGGTTGCCTCGCTCTTGGCATATTCTGTGGTGATGCTGCACGACGGGAACTCCTGGGCTATCTCCGAGATACGGCTGTTCACCTGCCTCGTCTTCTCCTCGTCAGAGGCATTCGGGTCAAGGGTCAGCACATCCACCACCTGTGTGTCGGTGTATTCCGAGGTCAGCTCCCACGATATTTGCAGTATCGCACGGTGTATCTTGATGCCAAGGAAGTACTTGGGCTTCCTTGCAATGGACAGTGTCGCCTTGAAGGTGATAATGCCGTTGATGTTGGGCATGGTGGCAGTTCGGACGTAGGTGTAGCCGTTCCACGAACCGGCACCTTGCCACGTGAGATTGTAGGCTGACTTCACATCCTGCATGATGGCAGGGATGCGGTAGTAGTCATCGGTGGAGGTGGCATTGTCGTTAGCCGCCTCGCTCTTGGCATTCTGTATGTCTGCCAACTGCTGCTGCCATGTCGCCAATTCCTTCTTCAGGTTGTCTATCTTCGTCTTGTTGACATTATGTTGCTGCCGCAAGGCAGGGGCTTCCTCCACAGAGGCATTGGCTATCTGCGTGAGCAGGTTCCTGTTCTCTGTCTCCAACTGGCTTATCTGCGCCTCCAACAGGGCTATCTTGCTATTCGCCTCACGTTCCTTCTCGTCCAGTTCCGATAGGTCGAGATTATTTTCTGATACGCTTGTCCTCATGGCGCATTCCTTGCTGTGGGCATTGAGCGAACCGCCGCACTCACGGCACTTGTACTGCGTGCTGCCCTGTCCGAGGGTGACACCGTCCGAACAGGTGACGCTGATGGTCACGCTCTCCACGCCCTTCAGTTTGGCGGCATCGGTGGCTTGATAGTAACGGCGTGCGTCACTGCCGATGTAATAGACATAGCCCTCCTCGTTGTCGTTATACTCCGAGAGACGTGCCTGCAACTGACGCTTGAAGGTATTCAAGTCCATGCTGTAGGAGTCGAAGACATCCTCATACACCTCTTCCACGTTGTTCCAGCTCTTGGTAACGTGTATCTCGTAGGCGTAGGCCTTCTTGGTCTGCTTGCCGCCACGGCTGATGATGTACGACGACATCCAATAGTTCATCGTATAGGTGAAGCCGTCGCTCTGGGCGTTGAGCTGCTGCACACGGCTGCGGCTCCATCCGGCATGGTTCTCCGAGTTGGCCAGTATCTGCTCTCGCTGCGTGCTGTTAGGGTAGAAGTTGGGGTCGGAGGTGTTGATACGATACCAATGGTCACCGTTCAGAATACTGTTGTCATCGGTCGGCGGATAGTAGTCACAGAGGCTTACGCTGCCTTGGTCTCGTCGGGCAATGTACCAACGCTGTGTATAGTAGTTGCCCTGCGTCTCGCTCAGATAGTCTGTCATCCACGAGGTGATGTTGTAGTTGGAGAGGTCGAAGAGGGCTGCCACGTTGTCCTCGCCACCCACCAGACTAAGGAGTGTGCTGCCGATGCCGTTCTCTGCCTGTTCATAGAGGTCATGGTAGTTGTCATAGATGTCGATGATTTTACTCACCTTGCCATTGAAAAGGTCGTTGAAGGCACTCTGCTGCAAGAGTGCGCCTGATGCCCCGTTGATACCTGCCGTCGCCAACGATGCTCCCATATTGTAAAGCGTCTCGATGTCGGCGGTGAGGTTCTCCACGGTGAAGTTGCCGGGCACACTGGCGATGTCATCCAACAGCTGCTGCCAATCTACATTGCCTATCTCCGAGAGTTTGAGGATGGCGGCTATCTCTTGGTTGATTTCCAAGAACTGAATGTCGGCAAAGGTCAAGCTACTGTTGGTCACGACACTCTCAAACTGCATACACAGCGACTTTGTGTCGGCGCATATCTTCATCAGGTAACTGCCCCAGTAGAGGGCGGTCTGCGGACTTTTCAGCATCATTCCTGCCACCGTCCATATCTTGGGCATAATCTTGTTCGCCACCATATTGTGGATGCGGCGGTAATAGTAGTTCTCCGTGCTACTGCTCCAAATGCCGAGGTCGGTGAATGCCTTGCGCTCCAAGAACTTGGCAGCGAAGATGCCGGCAGTGGCAACCTCTGCGGCATTGTAGTGCTTCAAGATTTCGCCCACCTGCTCGTTATAATAGCTCTCTGCCATAGCTCCAGCACCGAATGCGGCAGCCATGGCGGCAACGATCTGCTTGTCGTAGTTCACGCTGTAATACTGCGCATGAACCCTTCCCACGACAAGTGTAAGACACATATATATTATAATAAGGTATAAACGTCTCATTGCTTCACTACTTTACGTTTTTACTACTTTCAGTTTCTACTATTCCACTACTTTACTACTTGTAGTATTTACTATTGGTAGTATTCACTACTAATCGTATTTACTACTAATCGTAAATACTACCCAGCCACCGTTCCCGAAAGTTTTGCTTTCGGGCATCTGGGCTTTACGTCTATTCCGGGATTTCCGTTTCCATCAATCAGCCCCCGTGCTCGCCGTGTCAGCGGCGAGTGGCTCCATCGTCCGTCAAATTGAGCACATGCCCCGCCTCATTGACCTTCTGCGCAAATGCCAACGACTTCCCGATGCCACTGGCATCCCAATCTCTGCAATACCGCTCGATAGCCTCCTGATGTCTGCACTTCAGTTCATGCTTATAGAGTTTCAATGCCTCCTTCTCAGCTCGCTCGGTGGTGTAGGTCATATAGCACTCGTGCGGCTCCTCCACACCATACACTCCGCTCGTCGATCCACGTCGGATAAACACCTCACGGAAGAAACTTCTTCCCTCCTTGTTATCCAAGCGGTTGACAGTGAATATCTTCTTGCAATCCACATCCGTCAATCCTAATATCGCCTTGATCTCGTCGAATCGCTCACGAAATTTGCTTTGGTCGAGCAGCATCACCACGTCGGAGTTGTTGATGATGGCTTCCTTCACGATGGGACTGCCGATGATGTCCTGTATCTCCTGTGTCACTACGCCCACGCTCGCCCAGAACTTTCGGGCTGTCTTGTATAGGTACTTGATGTACTCGGCCATCAGCGGCGAGGCGATGGCTTTCCATGCCTCCTCGATGACAAGGCACTTGCGGTTCTTCTTCAGGCGCATCTTCTGCAGGAACACGTCCATGATGATGAGCGTCACGATGGGGAAGAGCTGCTTGTTCTCCTTGATGGCATCCACCTCGAAGACGATGAAGGTCTCGTCGAACAAGGTGCTATCCACGTTCTCGTTGAGAATCTTGTCGTACTTGCCGCCACGGTAGAAGTTTTGGAGCATATAGGCGAAGTTGTCGCAGTCGATGGTGGTGATGTTGTTCTCGATGCAGATCTGGTCGAGACGCTCACAGGCGAACTCATAGAATGAGTCGAAGGAGAGGGTCTTCACGCTCAATGCCATGCGCCGTTCCTCCAGTCCCTTGATGAGTTTCTCCACCTTGTCGTGTATCTGCGTCAGCTCCGTGCCGCGCCGCTTCTCCATGGTGGAGAGGTTTTTTCTCAGTGTCTCCTTCTGTGAGGAAGGATAGGGCTGCACACCGTTGAAATAGAAATCGTAATACTCCGTCACCAACTGCTCCACGACACGGAACTCCAGTTCGGGTATCTGCGTCTCCGAGCCTTTCCATATCAGCAGTATCAGGTTCTTCAGGAAGTCTATCTTCTCAATGTTCAGCTCCCGCTTGCTGATGTTGAAGGGGTTCATGGTGATGGGCTTGTCCTCCGTATAGGCGATGTACTTGCCGCCCACATACTCGCAGAGTCCCTCATACGAGTTACCCGTATCGACCATGACGATGTCGGTGTTCTGCTCCCACAACTGACGCACCACGCTGTTCATGTGGAAGCCTTTATATATAGCCTAACATCCTGAGCCACAATACTTTCATAAAAACAACAAAATCTAAACGGTACAAATTTTGAACAAGAGGAAAATAGCCGTTCAAAGCACTCGGCAAAGAGAAAAAACTATGACAGGGGCAAAAAGCAGATTTAAGATTATTTATGAAAATATTTTGAGTGATTTTGGCTGATTGCTATCCACAGAGCGCATTTTTGATAAAAAGTACCACTCTCATCATCCATAAAGAGTGAGACGGTCGAGAAAGGAAAAGAGGGGAAATGAGTGCCATGCAGAAGGCTGCAAAAAGGGTCAAAAATGGGTGTCTTGTACCTTGGTTGTATCTCAGTCGGCATATATGGCTGATAAACAACGCAGGTTAATAATTCGGCGGCAATAGAATAGCGTTTGAAAGACGTATTCATTGTTTAGTAGTTTTCCTGATAAAATGTTAAATTTAGGGTAGTTAGATTAGTTTTTCTTCCAATTGTTTGGTTTTTTGGAATTGAATGCCTACCTTTGCATTGACAAATCCCGCTCGCTTCCCATAAGAACAGCGTACCCAGCGGGACATTTTTTAAATTGTAGGTATATGAAAGTTATAAAGAACAAGACAATAGATTTTGCAACCGCAGTTCAGGCTCCCGTCATTAACGGAAATAGAGCTGCACGGACAGGTTATGTCCGTTTGGTTCGCCTTATCACTGACGAGCCTGTTCCTCAACAAACTTCATATACGGGAAAAATTGAGTTGAGGTAGGAATGGCTGTATATACAAAAGAATACGAATCCCAGCCAGAGGCTATTCTTACAAACGTCATTATCTGTCCAGCCGTAGATTTGTCGGCAAACGTGGCTGTTCCTGTTCATTGCCAAGTTGAAAATGTATTGTGGGACACAGGAGCGACCAATACATTGATTTCACAGGAAGTTGTAAATGCTTTAGGGTTACAACCGAAGAACAAGGCTCTTATTTCGAGTGCAGGAGGTGATGTCGAATCCTGGACTTACCTTGTTCATGTTATCCTTCCAACAGGAACAGCAGAGTTGAATGTTCAGGCTCTGCTTAACGACAATTCAGACTATGATGTGGTGATTGGCATGGATATTATAAATTCATGCGACTTCTGCTATACAAACAAAGACGGCAAAAGTACATTCTCCTTATGTCATCCAGCAAAGGAGAAAATCATTCTGAAATAAACCAGCCATAGGCTTTCTTTCAAGAAAGACATGTGCGACAACAATAATGACAGATGTGACATTCGCATCTGTCTTTTGCTTTTTACGCCAATAAGAGGCCATTTCCTTACACAAAATATACGAGATTTGAGCAAGAATTTAGTTAATTATGGTTAAATTTAAGGTTTATACATACTTTTCCATAACAAAATGAGGTTGTATTGAGATTTTCTTTGTACTTTTGCAGCGGACTATTATCGCCATGTTTATAGCCATTGAGGTTAGACGTGTTCTTTCGTGATGGCATACAAGGCAGCCTACGCCGTGCTGAGTATGGCGGAGTCATAATGACAAAGCGGTACAAAGCGGGCATTGGGTGGGAAAGATAGTCCAGACATAATGAAGGCGTTTACTAACGCTCTGTTTAAGACAGTCTGTAATCTAGCAAATTAACAGTTATCATAGTCTTGAGCAAAGCCAACGGTAGATGTCCCGGGTGTGATAATATCGCTCCTGCGGAGACCTGTAAGCACGGATTGTACCTTTTCGGGCACAACAATTGTTTATTATGGTCTCCTAATGGAAATGATTATTCATATCGGCGTGGGCTCTGACGTTGTCTGTTCAACTATGATAGGCAATTGCTAGAGCCTCAGACTGTGGAATAGACAACAGACGTTTCCACGCTCTTTTTATGTCTATATTGCTATTAACGAGCAACGACATATAAGCCGATATGAACGCATTGCTTAATGCGCATACCAAACGAGGTTGCGATTCACCTCCTCACATTGGATTTGCCTCCAATGTCTCCCCCGAAGCCCAAAGCTCACAAACAGGGGTGTCCTCGGAATATGTCCAGCAGGAAGGTTACAACTGGTTTGTTCTTCGTGCTACTTATAACAGGGTAAATGCAGCCGTAGAGAAAGCAAAGAAGAATGATATTAAGACATACGTGCCGATGCACTATGTACTAAAAGTGATTGCTGGGAAGAAGAAGCGAATACAACAGCCTCTTCTTCCCAACTTTCTTTTTATATACGCCACAAGGGAACAATCAGACAGTTTTGTGAAAAAGACAGTTGATGCCCCAATCTCTTTTATAAAATATTATTTGGATAAGACGCTTCCTCCAGAGGCAAACGGTAAAAATCCTCCGCTTATTATACCATACAATGCAATGATAAATTTTATCAAAGCAACAAGTACTGATAGTGAGCATGTACGCATTGTTACAGCGGAACAGTGTCACTATAAAAGTGGAGATAAAGTACGAGTAATAGCTGGTGACTTCAAGGGAGTGGTTGGAAAAGTTGCCAGAATAGCAGGACAACAAAGAATTGTTGTTGAGATCTCGGGATTGTGCCTTGTCGCTACTGCGTATATTCCTACTGATTTTATTGAGATTGTCAAATAATGCCGAAAGGCATATTGTTTAATTTAAATTTTTTATTTTATGAAGACAAAAAAGAAATTGCCCGTTCGTTTTACGGGTCAGCACTTTACTATTGATAAA
>CAJJOL010000051.1:0-22162 GCA_905193385.1 uncultured Prevotella sp.
GCGGCCACATCATTGATCGCTGAAATCGGAACGGACATGAACAAGTTCGAAACGGCCAACCATCTCGCTTCATGGAGCGGTCTTAACGAATCCAACAAGAAAATCAAGTCAAGAAGCATCACTCATGGAAATGTATATCTCCGCAAGACAATCATAGAGTGTGCATGGGCAGCCAGCAGAACGAAGGACTGCTTCTTCAGCCGATTCTCATACCATCAGACGCAAGTGAGGAAAAAGAACAAGATGAAGGTCTTGGTGGCTGTGGCAAGAAAGATGCTTATCGCCGTTTGGCATGTGTTGCATGACAACATAATTTATATTGACTTCACTACAGATCGTAAAACATCCCAAACAAGGGGATGAACACGATATACTGCCCGTCTGCAGGCTATTATCCTTGTGATGGTAACACCTCGTCTGCAAATTAACCATACTGACGGACGGCTATGGAAGCCAGTTTGAGTACAAACTCGAAGAGGAAAGTATAACTATATGAGTAGGTCCTTGTTTGCGCTTGGTCCTGAAAGTTCGTGTGCCTCATTTTAATTATACAGATGTTTAGTTACCTTTTGCGGAGATATTCATTTTTGTTTTATAGAGGGAAGATACATATTATCAACCTAAATTCCAATAGTAACAATATAAGGCAAGTATTGGCATTACAGACATTTAACAAAAAGAAACTATAAAATATACATAATTGGGGTACATTAATTGCTTTTATTACAAAAATAAACATTAATTTTGCATTAGCATTGTATCCTATTAAGAACGAAAAAAACAATATCATACGGACACATGCTAAGATAATATAGTACACTTAAATTAATACAGAAAACATATGGCAGCAACAGTATTAAATGAAGCACAGATTGACATCCTCAATATGATGCAATGGGTTAAAAGCCCTGAAGCATTGGCAGATTTGAAACAAGCTATTTCTGACTTCTTTGCAAAAAAAGCCAAAGAAGAAATTGATGCTATGTGGAAAAATGGCAAAATGACGCAAGCCAAATTTGACAGTTTTGAAAACCTTCATGAACGAACACCATACAAACATTAAACCATGAATGTTGTTCTTGACACTAATTGCCTAATAATGGCAATTTCAGCACAGAATGAATACTATCAAGTATGGCATAACTTTCTTGAAGGAAAATATTGCCTTTGCATCACTAATGAAATAATAGAAGAATATTCAGAAGTCTTGGCTCGTAATATTTCACCATTGGTTTCTGAATATATCATTACGGCCATATTAAATAGAAAGAACGTCAAGAGATTATCCCCTTCATACGCTTTTCATCTTATAGAAGCAGACGAGGATGACAATAAATTTGTTGATTGTGCAATAATTGGCAACGCCAAATACATAGTCACTCACGACCATCATTTCAATATTTTAAAACAAATATCATTTCCTAAAGTTGACGTAATTACTCTTAAAGAGTTTCTTGAGGATTTGCAACAAAAATAAACATACTACAACTATTTTATGAGAGAAAAAATAGACTGCTTTATGCCTTGCAGCGACATAAACGACTTGGAAGAGTTGCTGCAAACGCTACGCCAAAGCAAAACAATACAACATATTAACCTGTTGGTGAATGGCGACAGCCATGTCTGCCAATGCGAAGACGGCAAAAAATGCATCGATGACCTCACATTCATCAATGTCGACAACCCGAACGCATCCCGAACCCTTCTCGAAGTAGAAGCCAATACCGATGCCGAGTATGTATTGCTCAATCTCAAAGCCACACCCGTGAATCTGGGACAGCACGCCCTTGACCGTATGCTACGTGTGGCTACCGACAGCGGTGCCGGAATGGTGTACGCCGACAGCTACATACAGAAGGACGGACTGACCGAGAAGCATCCCACCATCGACTATCAGAAGGGTAGCATACGCGACGACTTCGACTTCGGACAGCTTCTGCTCATACGCTCGTCGCTTCTGCACGACTATGCAGCCAAACAGCAGAAAGCCGACTATAAATATGCCGGACTGTACGACCTGCGCCTATACATCAGTCGCAAGGCTGAGATTTTCCACATCAACGAATATCTTTATACACAGATAGAAACCGACTTCAGAAAGAGCGGCGAACGACAGTTCGACTATGTCAACCCGCGCAATCGTGAGGTGCAGGTGGAAATGGAACAGGCTGCCACACGCCACCTTGAGAAGATTGGGGCTACGGTGGACACTTCACACTACAGAAAACCCGATTTCAGCGAGCAGGACTTCTGCTGCGAGGCTTCGGTTGTGATTCCTGTATATAACCGCGCCAAGACCGTGGCAGACGCCGTAAAGTCGGCACTCAGCCAGAAGACCACTTTCAAGTATAACGTTATCGTTGTTGACAACCACTCTACCGACGGCACATTCGAGATACTCAACGACATTGCCAAGGAAGACAAACGACTCATCCATATCGTGCCGACGCGAACCGACCTCGGCATCGGCGGATGCTGGAACGTAGCTATCGACGACGAACGATGCGGACGCTTTGCCGTACAGCTCGACAGCGACGACCTGTATTCGTCGCCTCAAACCCTGCAACGCATTGTTGACGAATTCCATCGCCAGGGCGCAGCCATGATCATCGGAAGCTACCGCATGTGCAACTTCCAGCTCGAAACGCTGCCTCCAGGACTGATCGACCATAGCGAGTGGACCGACCTCAACGGTCCTAACAACGCTTTGCGCATCAACGGACTCGGCGCTCCACGTGCCTTCTTCACCCCGATATTGCGACAAATACAATTCCCCAATACAAGCTACGGCGAGGATTACGCCCTCGGTCTTGCCTTCTCGCGCAAATACCGCATAGGTCGCATCTTCGACGAACTGTATCTGTGCCGACGTTGGGACGGCAATAGCGATGCAGCCCTGAGCATCGAACGACAGAACGCCAACAACCTCTACAAGGACCGTCTGCGCACTCTCGAAATCTCCGCCCGACAACAAATGTCTGCCGGCAACTCCGACGCTACTACCGACAGTTCGCTGCAACGTTTCTTCAACCGACAACTCGAAGTGTGGGACGATGCCAGACATCACTTCCACGACCTTCGTAATGTGAAGACGCGCGAGCTCACTTGTGGCGAGATTACGCTCAAGTTGCAGTTCAATCCTGCACGCATCGTGTCGACTGGTGCCAACATCGAGAAGAAGGCTATAGCCAAGCGTCCATGTTTCCTGTGCGAGCAAAACCGCCCAGCCGAACAGATGCAAAAGCATATTGACAAGAACTTCACCCTGCTTGTCAATCCATTCCCCATAATGCCACAGCACTTCACCATTCCTCTGCGTGCACACCGCCCGCAGAGCATCGGATTGAACTACGGCGAGGTGTATCGACTGCTCGATACTTACCCCACGCTTACAGTTTTCTATAATGGTCCGAAGTGCGGAGCATCAGCACCCGACCACATGCACTTCCAGGCTATCTGCTCGGGCATGCTGCCGTTGCAGAACGACTGGGCACGACTCAGCCACGACCTCGACATTTTAATCAAGAAAGACGACAAGGGCGAACTGGCTGCACTCAAGAACACACCGATACCATTGTTCGTAATACGCTGTACAGACCGCTCTACCGGCGAACAACTATTCCGCCAACTGTACACCTCGCTGCCCATGCACGGTGGCGACACCGAACCAATGATGAATATCCTGGCTTGGCGCGATGGCGACAGCTACCTGTCGGTAGTGATTCCACGCAGCAAGCATCGTCCCGACTGCTACTTCAGCAACGGCGACGCACAACGCCTCGTCAGTCCGGGAGCTTTGGACATGGCGGGATTTATCGTCACACCACGACGTGAAGACTTCGAAGCCATCACATCCGACGAGGCTCTCAGCATACTGAAGGAGTGCGGAATGAAGCAGTCGGAGTTTGCCGAGACCGTCGAGAAGCTGCGCACACGCTCTAACGAAGCTTCGCAAGACAACCACTTTGCCGGCAAACAACCATCGGTATCGGTAGGTATTGTGAGCGGGGCTAAGATTTCGTTCTCACTCAACAAGCCTTACATGGCAAAGGGCAACCTCATAGAGGGCGAACAGACGGTAGAATTCCACGAGGGTGGCATCCTGTGGAACGGCATGCAATACCGCGAACTGACATTCCACCCACAGTCTGCCGACGCTTCGTTCTCGCTTCACGACGTAACTATTGGCGTCAACTTCCATTGGGAACGACAGGAAACTCAGACTTTCCTCGGCTCGTTGCGACTCGTGGTCGACTCCGACAAGGTGTGTGCCATCAATGAGCTGCCTGTAGAGACTTATCTCGAAAGCGTAATATCAAGCGAGATGAGTGCCACATCGAGCATCGAACTACTCAAGGCCCATGCCGTAATATCACGCAGCTGGCTGCTCGCACAGATTGAGCAGCGACGCAAGCAGCAGACAAGTGCCGGACAAAACGGTTTCTTCTCGTTCATACGCAAGGACGACGAACTGATAAAATGGTACGACCGCGAGGACCATACCATATTCGACGTTTGCGCCGACGACCATTGCCAACGCTATCAGGGCATAACAAAGGCTACAAGCCCACAAGTGGCACAGGCGATTCACGCAACACGCGGACAGATACTCCTGAACGATAACGAGATTTGCGACGCACGATTCTCCAAATGCTGCGGTGGTACTACCGAGGAATTCCAGTACTGCTGGGAGAATATCAAGAAGCCTTATCTCGTGGCTGTAAGGGACCTGGCACCCGTCAAAGGCAAGGATGATGCAGACTGCAACCTGCCCGACCTCACCATTGAAGCCAATGCCGAACAATGGATACGTACTGCACCCGAATCGTTGTGCAATACCAACGACCGGCAGATACTCTCCGAGGTTCTCAACGACTACGATCAGGAGACTACCGACTTCTACCGCTGGCACGTCACCTATACGCAAGAACAATTGCAAAGTCTTGTGACCGAACGACTGAAAATCGACTTTGGCAACATCGTCGACATCATACCCGTCGAGCGAGGACGCAGCGGACGCATCTGCCGACTGAAGATTGTGGGCACCAAGCACTCCTTCACTATTGGCAAGGAACTGGAGATACGCCGTGCTCTGAGCGACACTCATCTCTATAGTAGCGCTTTCGTTGTCGACAAGGAAGACGTTAAGGACGGAGTACCGCAGACTTTCCGACTGACTGGTGCCGGATGGGGACACGGCGTAGGCCTCTGCCAGATTGGTGCTGCCGTAATGGGCGCCAAGGGATATAACTACGACCAGATTCTGCTGCACTACTATCGTGGTGCGGAGATAAAGAAAATTTACAAATAAAGAAGTTGAGGAGTTGTGGTGTTGAGATGGTGTTGGTTTGTAATGTAGCTTTATTTCAAGCTGTCAACATTTCAACAACACAAAAACAAAACAACACCACAACAACATCTCAACATCTCAACATTTTTTCAGCATGAAAAAAACATGTCCGTGGGTATGGATTCCCACATTATATTTTGCCGAAGGACTGCCCAATGTCGTCGTCACAGCCCTGTCTATTGTAATGTATATGCAGATGGGGCTGACTGACGCTGAGGTGGGACTATATACCGGTTGGCTCGCTCTGCCATGGGTTGTAAAACCGTTGTGGAGCCCGTTCATCGACCTTCTGAAAACCAAGCGCTGGTGGGTGCTGACAATGCAGCTGCTCATGGGCAGCGCATTGGCTGGCATAGCCTTCACTCTGCCTACCCCGATGTGGTTTCAAGGCTCTATGTTCTTCCTCTTCGCCATGGCGTTTGCCAGCGCCACACACGACATATCTGCCGACGGCTTCTACATGATTGAGCTTGACGAGCACAATCAGGCCAAATATGTTGGTATGCGCAATACGTTCTACCGACTCGCCGTGATATTCGTCAACGGAGCACTCGTGTCGCTCGCCGGACTACTGGAACATACTTTCCATATGTCGGTGGTCTATACCTGGACGCTTATATTCTACGTACTGGCGGCTCTTTTCATCGGCATCTGGCTCTACCATTGCCGTATGATGCCACGCCCTAAGGACGATGCCAGTTCGGACAAAGGCTTTGGCGAGGTGGCTGCCGAACTGAAGAGAATGCTCATCACATTCTTCTCTAAGTTCGGAGTCAAGGAAACCATATTCGTTATGCTCTTCCTTCTGCTCTACCGTTTCCCTGAGGCATTGCTCAACACAATGACCAAGACATTCCTAATGCGCCCGCCATCTGAGGGCGGACTCGGACTGTCGCCCGAAGAATATGGTCTGGCACAAGGCACAGTAGGACTTATCGGACTATTGCTGGGCGGAATAATCGGCGGTATATTGGTAAGCCGCGACGGCATGAAGAAATGGCTCTGGCCTATGGTTTGCGCCATTACGTTGCCCGATGTGGTGTACATCTACCTGAGCTATACGCTTGAGTCAAACCTATGGATTGTGTCGTCGTGTCTCTTTGTCGAGCAGTTTGGCTATGGATTGGGCTTCACCGTGCTCACGCTATATATGCTCTACTACTGCAAGGGAAAGTTTCAAACATCACATTATTCTATATGTACCGGCATATCCTACCTCGGACTGATGCTTCCCGGCATGGTGTCGGGCTATCTGAAGGACTATGTAGGCTATCAGAAATTCTTCATCATCGTAATGGTATGCTGCCTCATAACATTCATCGTTACAGCATTCCTGAAGATCGACCCGGAATTTGGAAAGAAAAAATAAAACCATCCCCCTTTCCACTCCTCCCGTATGGATGGGAACAATATATAAAAAGATTTACAATCATAACATATGACAGACAACAACCATAACACCCAATATCCAACGTCAACTAACCGTTTGCGTTGGTCGTGGTTTCCGTCGCTTTTTCTTGGCGACGGAATGTTGCTGTCGTTGATAGTGCTGGCATTGGTAGTGCTGCGCCGCTTCGGGCTCAACAACGCCATTACCACACTCTACATTTCATTGTTGTGCTTGCCATTCTTACTGCGTCCTCTGTTCGAGATGGTTGTTGCCCACTTCCATGGCACCACTAAAGTATGGATTCTCTCTTCCGAATTCATCTGCACTCTTTCGTTGTGGGCCATCGCCTTCACACTTCCCACCAACTATTGGTTGCAAGGTTTCCTGTGTTTTATGCCTTTCATCATGGTTTCGGGCATATTCTACAAGATAGCCATTCGCCGATTCTACATCAACAAAACCGCCGACGAGCCACCATTCCATAAGCTTATAGCACGACTTTCACGCTGTGCCTCATTGATGTTCGGCATCGGCGCAATGACTATGCTCACCGGAAACCTGGAGGTATTGACCCGCAACGTGCGCTATTCGTGGAGCATCGTGTTCTACATTATGGCTGGCATCGAATTCTTCCTGTGGCTGTGGCACAGCATATTCCTGCCTGGAGGCAAGAAGCCCTATGCTCAGTCGAAGGATTTGACGGGACTCCATCGTGGCGAATTCCGCCTCGTCATGCGAATGATGACAAGCGGGCTGCGCAATCATTTTATGCTCTTCTCGTTGCTATTTATTCTGCCTGGAGCATTGACAGCAGCTATTTCTCCCTTGCTTTACATCGATGCGCCACACAATGGCGGATTAGGATTGTCGCCACAGGAATTCGGTCTGTCGTTTGGCACAATAGGCATTATAGCGCTGTTTGCTGGAATCCATCTGGGCAATAAGGCCATAGCACGATGCGGACTGCGCCGTTGTATCCTGCCAATGGCATTGCTCATGTCGCTCCACGGACTGATGATGACATTCCTTAGTTTCAATACGGCTGCGACACTCGGCATCGTCTGTTTTTCTACATTTATAGCTTATGCTGCGCTCGGCTTCGGAATGTCGGGTTACTGGGCTATTGTCGACCGTTTCGCCTACTCCGGTAGCGGGAATGAGTTGCGCAATGCAATCGCATTGGGCATAATGTCGCTCATCGTTATCGTTTCTGTATTGCTCTCCGGACTGACGCAAAACGATATTGGCTATCGTCAGTTCTTCATATTGACAACGGGCTTTTATATTGTGCCCATAGTAGTGGCTGCTGTCAATGTTTTCATGTTCCGCAAATAAAAGGAATTTGATACAATTTCTAAAGTTGCTCTTCAGACATTCAAAAGTTGTCCTTTCGCACTCCAAAAGTAGTCCTTTTACATAACAAAAGGAGCCCTTTTGCACTCCAAAACGAATACATTTGGAAGGCAAAAGGACTCCTTTATTTTTTTAGTCGATAAAACGCTTCACAATGTCGCCGTATTTATCGATACGACGATCGCGCAGGAACGGCCACCAGCGACGCACATCCTCGCTATGAGCAAGGTCTACATCTACTATTATGCTCTCCTCCTTATTGGGTGCTGAACGGTAGAGCATTTCGCCCTGCGGGCCCACTACCATAGACGAACCCCAGAATTGTATTCCCTCAGTCTGTCCGCTCGGGTCAGGTTCGAAGCCTACACGGTTGACCGAAACGACTGGCAATCCGTTGGCAACGGCATGACCTCGCTGCACAGTTGTCCAAGCCTCGCGCTGGCGCTGCTGCTCTTCGTCTGTGTCATTGGCAGCATAACCTATGGCTGTAGGATAAATCAGGAGTTCGGCACCCTGCAGAGCCATAAGGCGTGCAGCCTCGGGATACCACTGGTCCCAGCATACGAGCACGCCAAGCTTGCCCACGCTGGTCTGAATAGGATGAAAACCGAGGTCGCCCGGTGTGAAGTAGAACTTCTCGTAGTAAGCCGGATCATCAGGGATGTGCATCTTGCGATACTTGCCTGCTATCGTTCCGTCGCGCTCTATTACAACGGCGGTGTTGTGATAGAGTCCCGGAGCACGACGCTCAAACAATGATGTCACGATTACAACATTGCATTCTCTGGCTACAGCACCAAAGAAGTCGGTTGAAGGGCCCGGTATCGGCTCAGCCAAATCAAAGTTGTCAACGTCTTCAACTTGACAGAAATACAACGAATTGTGCAATTCCTGCAGTACTACGAGTTCGGCTCCGCGTTCTGCCAGGTTTCTTATGCCATCGGCAATACGCAGAATGTTTGATTTTATATCAGCAGTATTATGCAGCTGAAGATATCCTATTTTCATAAACGATTATTTATTAATTACTACTTATTAATTATGATATGGTCAAGTTAATTGCCAGAATGCAACGGCAGCAGCTGTTGCTACATTGAGCGAGTCAACTCCATGCGACATCGGAATGCGCACTACGTAGTCGGCTTCGTCGATAGTCGACTGTGGCAATCCGTCGCCCTCGTTGCCCATTACAATAGCCAGTCGTGGCTCAGCCATCAATTGCGGATTGTCTATCGACACCGACCGGTCGGTCAGAGCCATGGCTGCCGTGCGCAATCCTGTCTTGCTCAAATCGCTGAGCGAGCAGTCCATCCACGTCCATGGAATAGCAAACACCGAGCCCATCGACACTCTTACGGCACGACGATTTAGGGGGTCGCACGATGTACGGGTGAGCAAGGCGGCGTCAATGCCCAAAGCTGCAGCCGAACGGAATATCGAGCCTACGTTAACGGCATCAACAACTCCGTCTATCACCACCACTCGTTTGGCTTCTCGGCACACTTCCTCCACACTCTTGAAGCAGGGACGATGCATTGCACACAATACGCCGCGTGTCAGCACATAGCCCGTGAGCGAAGCAAGCAGCTGGCGGTCGCCAGTATATACGGGTACGTCCGTGCCGCATCGGCTTATTATCTCAGCCGCATCGCCATCCACATGCTTACGTTCGCACAACAAGGACAGTGGCTTATAGCCGGCATCCAGAGCACGGCTTATCACCTTTGGACTTTCCACGATGAATATGCCGTTGTCGCCCTCGTAGCTATGGCGCAACTGCTTCTCGGTGAGATTGCCGAATACCTCTACACCTGGATGGCTCAATGACGTTATTTCAATAACTGGCATGTTTCTTTATTTTATTTCAAAAGCCAGACTCTCCTGCTTCAGTCCGGCAGGCAGAGCGACCTTTACTCGTCCGTCTTTCTTTGTAAACTTAAGATTCTTGCCCGTAGCGAGCAGCTTTATCGACTTGCGAGGCACGTTGCCAGTCCACTCTACTGTCTGCGGCAACTTCTCTTTATCGGGCAAAGCGTAGATGGCATAGGTAGTCTTGTGATCCTTCGACGAAGTGAACCATACTTTACCATCATGATAAACCTTGGCATTGCGTGTGCCATAAATAGCCTTGCCATTCTTGCGCAGCCACTCACCCACTACATGCAGGCGGTCGGCAACGGCCTTGTCAAACTGTCCATACTGGTCGGGACCAATGCCAAGCGCAAAGCATCCTCCCTTGGCTGTTATCTCTGCAAGAGTGTTGATAATCCACTGAGCCGACTTGTAGGGAGCGTTGGGAGTCCAACCCCAATCCCACGACAATGTGATGCAGCTCTCCCAGGGATATGACAACTGATGGTCGGGAATGCCACGTTCTGGAGTCTGATAGTTCTCGTTGCGTCCTTTTATTGCACGGTCTACCGAGATCAGTCCGGGATTGCGCTTGCGTGCCTCAACCAGAATGCTGTCCAATCCAACTTCTTCGCCCGTTACCCATCCGCCGTCAAGCCATAGTATGTCGAGTTTGCCATAGTCGGTGGTAAGCTCGCCAAGCTGGTTCTGTGTGAACTTCTGGTAGTTGCTCCACCATTCCGGATGACGTTCCTTCTTATAGTTTATCGAACGTGTGGCTGTAGCATACTCGGGACTCCAGAACCATGGACAATGCCAGTCGGGCTTGGAGAAGTAGCATCCTATCATAAAGTTCTTCTTGCGGAATGCGTCAAACACATAGCGTGCTATGTCGCGCTTCGGATTGTTCTTGAACGCCTCGCCATGTGCTATGCTGAAGTCGGTATACTTCGAGTCGTACATGCAGAAGCCGTCGTGATGCTTGGTTGTGAATATCATGTATTTCACTCCTGCGTCCTGCATCATGTCAGCCCACTGGTCGGGATCAAACTTCGAAGGATTAAACTCGTTCTTCTGTCCCCAATACCATTTCTTATAGTCGTCGTAAGGCAAATGATGCTTCTTGCGCGATATCCAGTCTACGTCTTCCGAACAGATGCTCCACGACTCCACAATGCCCTGAATGCTATAGAGTCCCCAGTGCATCAGCACTCCGAACTTCTGGTCCTGCCATTGGTCGAGCTTGTTGAGCACCTGCTTGTCTGTGGGCCATTCATATCCGTCCTCCGACGACTGTTCGTGTACAAATCCCTGCACCTCCTCTTGTGCACATAGGTTTGTCATAGGCATCATGCCAAGCATTGCGGCTAATGCCATCTTTGTAATTGATGTTCTCATTTTTTTGTTTTAGGCTTATTTATTTTAGCTTTAACGTTGTAGTTTGCCGCTCCGACTATCGTCGGCACTTCTCAGGATACTGCATTGTGAGGCAATGTATAGAGCCGTGCTGTCGAACGATGGTCTGCGAGTCAATGCCTATGATGTCGTAGCCGGGGAACGCCTCAGCCACAAGTTCAAGAGCACGGGCGTCGTTTTCCTCCTGATTGTATGTAGGAACTATCACGGCTCCGTTTATAATCAGGAAGTTGGCATAAGTGGCTGGCAGTCGGTCGCCATCGTCATACAACGCATCTGGCATGGGGAGCTTGAGCAACCGATATGGCCTGCCATCGGCATCGGTGGCTTGCTGCAGCTGATTTTCAAGAGCCTTAAGGTCGGCATACTGCGGGTCGTTTTCGTCGTCGCAACCTACATACAGCAGAGTGTTGTCTGGACATACGCGCACTATTGTGTCGATATGGCCGTCGGTGTCGTCGCCGATAAGTTGTCCGTAGTCGAACCACACTATCTTGCGTGCACACAGACGCTCCTTGAGCACAGTTTCCACCTCTGCCTGCGTCATAGGCTGATTGCGGTGAGGAGCCATAAGACACACGCTTGTAGTGAGCACCGTGCCGCGACCGTCGCTCTCTATCGAACCGCCCTCAAGCACAAAGTCGTCATAGTCGACACGCTCGCCGCTGAACACACCCTTATCATATAAGGTACGGTTTATGCGGTTGTCCTTGTCGGCAGCAAACTTCTCGCCCCATCCGTTGAATCGGAAGTCGAGCAGTCGGCACGAAGCTGAAGCGTCGGTTGTAGAAACAAGCGTAATGAAGGCATGGTCGCGTGCCCATGTGTCGTTATTATCGCTCTCGTAGATGCTGACGCGCGCCATCTCATCGTCGTTCAGACTCTCGGCAAGCACCTCACGCACACGCTCGGGATATTTGGCAGCAATGACAAGCGGCTCATAATGTGCCACAGCCTTGGCTATCTGCACAAATGTCTCGGTGATATCGTCAAGATAATCGCGCCAGTCGGTGTCCTCATGAGGCCACGTCAGTTGCACACACGATTGGGTGTACCATTCGGCAGGAAGTATATAATTGTTCATAGTGTTTATTGTTTCAAGTACTTTTCGAGTACAAATGTAATACAATTATGTCGAAACTATGCCGTTAATTCTGCAAAAAACACTATTTTTGTACTCCGAAAACAATTAAACTATATAAATGAAAAAATTCATCCTCGACCTTACGGTCAATTCTGTTGAAGCTTTGAGCGACAAGCACGTCCTCATCAAGCTTACCGACGACAAGCCTTTGCCCGAGATGCTTCCGGGTCAGTTTGTCGAGATACGTGTCGATAACTCTCCTTCGACATTCCTCCGTCGTCCTATTTCTATCAACAATGTCGATTACGATGCCAATGAACTGTGGCTGCTCGTGGCTGCTATAGGCGAAGGCACCAAGCGACTCCAGCAGCTCAAGAAGGGCGAACGCCTGAACTGTATGTTGCCGCTCGGCAATTCGTTCACTATGCCTACCGACGCTTCGCAGAAGGTGCTGCTTGTTGGTGGTGGCGTAGGCGTGGCTCCGCTGCTTTACTTCGGCAAGAAGCTCAAGGCTATGGGCATTGAGCCTACTTTCCTTCTCGGTGCACGTACTGCAAAGGACGTATTGGAGAAACCGCTGTTTGAGGAGGTGGGACGTGTGCTCATCACTACCGAGGACGGTTCGGAAGGCGAGAAAGGTTTCGTCACAAACCATTCGGTATTGTCACAGGAGAGCTTCGACTTCATCTCTACATGTGGTCCCAAGCCTATGATGATGGCTGTAGCCAAGTATGCCTACAAGAACAACATCGAGTGTGAGGTTTCGCTCGAAAACAAGATGGCTTGTGGCGTAGGTGCCTGTCTGTGCTGTGTAGAGAAGACTGTAGACGGCAATAAGTGTGTATGTAAAGAAGGTCCGGTAATGAATATAAAGAAATTGTCATGGCAGATTTAAGTGTAAAAATAGGCGGTCTGAAACTCAAGAATCCCGTTATGACCGCATCGGGAACATTCGGCTACGGCCTCGAATTCGCCGACTTCGTGCCACTCGACGGCATAGGCGGCATAATCGTTAAGGGCACTACGCTCAATCCGCGCGAGGGCAACGACTATCCGCGTATGGCTGAGACAGCACAGGGTATGCTCAACTGCGTTGGTCTGCAGAACAAGGGTGTCGACTACTTCTGCAAGAACATCTATCCGCAGATTAAGGACATCGACACCAATATGATTGTCAATGTAAGCGGTTCGTCGCCCGACGACTATGCCGAGTGTGCTGCTCGCATCGACGCTCTCGACAATATTCCTGCCATCGAGCTCAACATCAGCTGCCCCAACGTAAAGCAGGGCGGTATGGCTTTCGGCGTTACCACAACTGGTGCAGCCAGCGTAGTACGCGCCGTGCGCCAGCGCTATCACAAGCCCATCATCGTAAAACTCTCGCCCAACGTTACTGACGTAACTGAGATAGCACGTGCCGTGGAGGCTGAAGGTGCCGACAGCGTGTCGCTCATCAATACACTCATGGGTATGGCTATCGACATCGAGCGTCGCCGCCCGTTGCTCAGTATCTCTACTGGCGGACTGAGCGGTCCTGCCGTCAAGCCCGTAGCTCTGCGTATGGTATGGCAGGTGGCTAAGGCTGTGAAGATACCTGTAGTAGGTCTTGGAGGCATCTGCACCGCTGAGGACGCCATTGAGTTCCTTATGGCAGGCGCTACAGCCATCGAGATTGGTACAGCCAACTTCCTTGACCCTGCCGTTACTATTAAGGTACGCGATGGTATCAACCAGTGGCTTGACAACCACGGATGTACATCTGTAAGCGAGATTATCGGAGCACTCAACGACTAAGATTTTCTCCTTTCACTTTTTCAAAACCAAAGCTTAATGAATATGGAAACTAACGGATATCCAGCCAAGCACTACGACCAGCCTACAAAGCGGTATGTGCAGACCATGGACCTCAAGAGCGACGACAACGAGATCATACGCCGCTATCGCGAGGCTCACGACAAGGAACATTTTTGGACAGAGATAGGTCGAGGCATCAAGGCTGTGGGCATTCTCGAAATGGAGGTTTACATTCAGGGCACACGCCTTGTGATGATTGTCGACGCTCCTGCCGACTTCGACTGGAATTCGGCAATGAGCCGACTCGCCACCATGCCACGCCAGGCTGAATGGGAGGCACATGTGGCTCAGTTCCAGTCGTGCGACGACAACGCCACTTCCGACCAGAAATGGCAGATGATGGAACGCATATTCCATATCTATGACGAGCAATAACACCTATATTCAAGCACATTTAAGCACACACTCATGAAGAAACTCCTGTCCTTACCCCCTAATCTTGTGGGATGCTTCCACAACATTACCCATCTGCCTGCCGACGAATGGTTCTGCACCAACGACCCTGTCGGCACCAAGCTTGGGTCGGGCGGTGGCACCACATGGCTGCTGCGTGCTGCCTACGAGGCAGAACATGGCAACCAGACATTCGACGAATGGCTCGCATCCGACAAGCGACTGTTGTTGCACGCTGGCGGACAGAGCCGACGTCTGCCTTCGTATGCACCGTCGGGCAAGGTACTCACACCGCTGCCGGTGTTCCGTTGGGAGCGTGGACAGAGTCTCGACCAGTCGTTGCTTTCGCTTCAGGTGCCGCTCTATAATCGCATTATGAACATGGCGCCACACGGACTAAACACTATGATAGTCAGTGGCGACGTGTTCATACGCACCACTTCACCATTGCCATCCATACCAGAATGGGCTGACATAGTGTGCTACGGACTGTGGCTCGGACCCGAAACCGCCAAGAATCATGGCGTGTTCGTGTCTACACGCGAACAGCCTACACAGCTTAAGTGTATGCTTCAGAAGCCGTCGGTAGAGACATTGGCTTCGCTCACTACCGACCACTTCTATCTTACCGACATCGGTGTGTGGATACTCAGCGACCGTGCCGTAAAGGTGCTCATGCAGCATTCCACTACCGAAGGTCATATCACCGAAGGTCCGGTCACAGCCTACGACATGTACGGACAGTTCGGTTGCGCTCTCGGCTCCAATCCAACCATTGCCGATGCAGAAGTGGCAGACTTGAAGGTTGCAATTCTGCCTCTCACCGGTGGCGAATTCTACCATTTCGGCACATCTCACGAACTCCTATCGTCGATGCTCGCAATACAGAATCTTGTCAACGACCAGCGTGAGATAATGCACCACGACCGCAAGCCGCACCCTTCCATCTTCGTGCAGAATGCCGACATCAAGATACGCTGGACACAATCCAATCGCAACGAATGGATTGAGAACGCATGCATAGGCGAACACTGGACTCTGACACGCGACAATATCGTGACCGGAGTGCCTGACAACGACTGGAACATAACGCTCGCACCTGGCCAGTGTGTCGATATTGTGCCCATAGGTTCCAACCAGTGGGCTGTACGCCCATACGGATTCAACGATGCCTTCCGCGGACCTCTTGCCGATGTAGAATTCCTCGGCAACAGCTTCGCTTCGTGGGCTGACGAGCGTGGCATCGACATCTTAACTATTGAGGGCGGCCACGACCTTCAGGCAGCACGCATCTTCCCTATTGTCGACAACATCAACGATATGGGTATTGTGTTGCGATGGATGCTCTCCGAGCCTAATCTCGATGAAGGCAGACATCTGTGGACTATCGCACGCCGTATGAGTGCCGACGAGATTAGCAACGAAGCCAATCTGAGTCGTCTCGTAAGCCAGCGCACACACTACCGCGCCCACAATCTGCCTATGATTGCACGCAACTGGCAGCATAGCGTGTTCTACCAGTGCGACCTGCACAACCTTGCCGGCCAATATCGTGACAACGACATCGACCTACCCTCACCCCTGCCTTCATCAGCACCTTTATTAACAAGAGCATGCGACGCTATGTTCCGTGCAGAAGCTACTGTCAACGAATCTGCCTCTTACGAAGCGCAGGCATTCGGATTGCTGCGCGAAGGTCTTACTGCCGATGCCTTGCGTGTAAGCCAGCGTCCACGTCTGTCGGTATATGCCGACCAGATTGTATGGGGACGCTCACCTGTACGCATCGACATAGCAGGCGGATGGACTGACACCCCACCTTATTGTCTTATGGAGGGTGGCAACGTGGTCAACATAGCCATCAACCTTAACGGGCAACCACCATTGCAGACTTACGTCAAGCCATGCCTTCAGCCGCACATTGTACTGCGCAGTATCGACCTCGGAGCATCCGAGACGATTACCACCTACAACGAGTTGGCTGAATACAACCGCGTGGGTTCGCCGTTCTCCATTCCTAAGGCAGCATTGGCTCTTGCCGGATTCCTACCACAGTTCTGCACCGACTCCTACCCCACTCTTGAGAGTCAGCTACGTGCTTTCGGTTGCGGTCTTGAGGTGACATTGCTTTCTGCCATTCCTGCCGGTTCTGGATTGGGCACCAGCTCGCTCCTCGCTTCTACCGTGCTCGGCGCGCTCAACGACTTCTGCGGACTGGGTTGGGATAACACCGACATAGGTCATCGCACTCTTGTGCTCGAACAATTGCTCACCACGGGTGGAGGATGGCAGGATCAGTTCGGTGGACTGCTACCTGGCGTAAAGTTGTTGCAGACCGACCGTGGTTTTGCACAGACACCCGAAGTGCGTTATCTGCCTGACACGCTCTTCACACAGTCTGACTACAAGGCTTGCCACTTGCTCTACTACACAGGCATAACGCGCACAGCCAAGACCATCCTTGCCGAGATTGTACGACGAATGTTCCTAAATGAGCACAACCAACTTGCCATGCTGCGCGACATGAAACAGCACGCCCTCGATATGTTCGATGCCATACAGCGTATGGACTTCAATCGTATGGGACGTCTCGTTGGTCGCACATGGCAACAGAACCAGCTCCTTGACGCTGGCACCAATCCCCCTGCCGTACAGGCCATCACCAGCCTCATCGACGACCTTTGCCTCGGCTACAAACTGCCAGGTGCTGGGGGTGGCGGCTATCTATACATGATAGCCAAGGACGAAGAGGCAGCAGCACGCATCCGTCGCATCCTCAACGAACACCGCCCCAACGACAAGGCCCGCTTCGTAGAAATGAGTCTGTGTCAAAAAGGATTTCAAGTGAGCAGAAGCTAAGAAAACAAGAGAATACAATATTTAATGAGACAATCACTACAATAGAATTAAGGCACAGCTCCTCCCCAGGAGTTGTGCTTTTTTACGTTTATAAAAGTTTAAAAATTCCTTTTACTCAAGTAGAACGTTCTGATGATAATGAGTACCGTTTTCAGTACCGCCCAACTGGTACTGGAGTTTCATATAGGTGGTACTGGAGTTTCACTTATGTGGTACTGGAGTGTTACTCATGTGGTACTGGCAAAGAACTTATATGCATAAATCAGGCATTCCAATTGATGAGTTCCTCGTATTTAAGATAAATTGCACAATTTATGGCTTCTTTTTCAGAATCAAACTTTCCGATACGAGTGCTTTTGCGAACAAATTAAGTAAATTTGCACTTGCATGTTGAATTCACGTTATGGAGTTTTCTACAAAGTAAGAAAAAAAATGAAAATATGAACAGAATAAAGGAAGAGCAGCGAGTTGTAGAGCAGATGATACGGCTGTACTGCAGGAAGAAGGAGGGCAACAAGGAGTTATGTCCTGAGTGCCAAGAGTTGCTACAGTACGCTCATGCAAGACTGGAACGCTGCAAGTTTGGCGAAAACAAGCCAACCTGCAAGAAGTGTCCCATTCATTGCTATAGCCCTCAGATAAAGGAACGAATGTGCAAAGTGATGCGCTGGGCTGGTCCGAGAATGATTTTGTATCACCCGATAGCTGCCATCAAGCATATAATAAGAGAAATTTGAAACAAAGTAATATGAAGAAAATATTTATCATGAGCATCATAACCATGCTATTAAGCCTGTTTTCTTGTCAGGCGCAAAATAAAGGCTATAAGAGTCTGTCGGCAGATGACTATGAGAAAGCCATTTCTGACACCACAGTAATCCGTCTCGACGTACGAACCGCAGAGGAGTTTGCCGATGGACATATTCGTGGCGCAATCAACATTGACGTACTGCAATCAGACTTCGAGCAGAAGGCCACCGCCACTCTTCCAAAGAGCAAGACAGTCGCCGTGAACTGCCGAAGCGGCAAGCGAAGCAAGAATGCCGCAGCTATATTGACAAAGAACGGCTATAAAGTAATAGAACTCGATTCCGGCTTTAATGGTTGGCTGGCAGCAGAAAAAGAAATCGTAAAGAAATAAATTCTGCAACTATGAAACTCGCTGATACTCTTCCGCAAATGAGAAGTCTTGTAGCCCACAATTTCACTGGAAGTCTGGCTCTTGCATATACCATCATCGGCATTCCTTGGGGAAAACAGCATTTCAAGATGGCTGGGCTTTCGCTCGCACCATTCGGCAAGGATGTAGAGTTGGGATTCTAAAGAGATACAGATTGCGCTGATGGCGTATCAGCATATGAATCTTTGGAAACAAATAGTTTGAAAATTATGGCAATAACTATTGATACAACAAACCTCTGTTCGCATCTTCAGAAGAAGTTGTTTGAACCCGAGGGAGTATATTATCCTATCTGGCAAGCCATACAGAACGATGAGGAGTTGACTGCCGTGGTTCGTTCACGACAGCTTCATATATATCGCAACGGCAAGAAGATTCTCATTCTCGCTGGCAAGGCTCAGCCGAAGATTATCAGAGAGGACAAACTGAATGAATTGATAATAAAATAAAGAACGAAGCGTATGAATTTTCCAGAAATATATTCAGCAACAGGCATGATGGAGCTGATTCAGCAGATCGGCTTCCTCCCTCTCCTTGATAGCGGCATTGAAGGATTCTCTGCCGAAGACATCGTGGCAGAGGATTGCCGATATGTAAATTTCCCTGAAGGCGGCTGGGACTGGCCGCTATGGAAATGGAAAGGCGAAATTGTACAGGAAATGCCGTGTATGTACGGAAAGTTCTTCAATAAGAAAGCAGGATTCATCAGCCCGGAATGGTGGCCGGACTTCTGCAACTATAGAAGAAGCAAGTTTCCTCGCCCGAATGAAGAATCAATAGAAGGAGCCATTCTCAGTACAATTCAATCATCGGGCAGTCTCATCACGAGAGAACTTCGGGCAGCCTGCGGTTTCACGGGCAAGGGAATGAGAAGCAAGTTTGACGGTTATCTTACCCGACTGGAAATGGCGACTTACATCGTGACCGAGGATTTCATCTACCCTCGTGACAAGCACAATCATGAATATGGCTGGGGATGGTCGCTGCTCAATACTCCCGAAGATCTCTATGGCAGGGAGGCTTGCCAATGCAACCGCACTCCCCAAGAATCTTACCAGATGATTTTCGAGCATCTGAAAGAAATCCTGCCTGATGCTTCGGATAAACAGATTATCAAATTAATAGGATAAAAATAATCAAATTAATTAGGATAAAAATGAGAAAGAAATCAAGAGCAATGGATAGTGGATGGGCATTGGAAGTAATGCACAAGGCTCCGTATATAACTGTCAGTTTCATTGACGAAGACGGCAAACCTTACGGCTTACCGCTGTCGCTCGCATCTGATGATGATGTGAACTGGTATTTTCATGGTGCCTTGGAGGGCAAGAAACTGGAGGCAATCAAGACTCATCCTGAGGTCTGCCTTTCGGCCGTAACCCGTTGTGCGCCTACAGTTGGTCCGAAGGACGGCAGTTTCACCCTGCAATTCAAATCAGCCATCGCATTAGGCAAGGCTGAAATAGTGACCGAGGATGCAGAGAAGATTCATGGTCTTAGATTAATCTGTGAACGTTTCCTTCCTCACCACATGGATGCTTTCGATGAGAGCATCGCCCGTTCCCTATCGCGCACGGCTGTAGTTCGCATCACACTTACCGAGCCGCCAACCGGCAAGCGCAAGCAGTATGATAAGGAAGGCGTGGAAATGAAATATGGCAGAATGGAATAAATCCCCGATAATGGTAACATCTTCCGAAAACCAGGTATAAGCTCTTTTGGAGAATGTACGTATCTTTGCAGAAGATTAAAAGGCTTAGATTATGAAGGAATTATTCTTTAATACGATACAGGACTTCAACGACTTCATTGGGGTGGAAACTCTTCATCCATTAGTAAGCATTGCGCGTGTAGAGAACACCTCTCCTATTCAGAAAGCTGTGCATCACTACGGACTTTATGCCCTCTTTCTGAAGGAAAACAAGGGCTGTAAATTGTCATACGGCAGAACAGAATATGATTTTGACGAGATGACCGTAACCTCGTTTGCTCCAGGTCAGTCGATTAAGGTTGAACCCATTCCTGGAGTACCGATTGCCAAATATACGGTATTGGCTTTCCATCCCGAGTTGCTCAACCGCACCCAGCTTGGCAAGGACATCTCTCGCTATGAGTTCTTCGACTATACAAGCAACGAAGCTCTACACCTATCCGCTGCCGAGGTAAATATCTTCCGTGATGTGCTCTCAATGATTAAGCAGGAACTCGAGCATCCTATAGATAGGCATTCGCGTGAACTCATCGTTTCAAACATCGAGTTGCTGCTGAACTACTGCCTGCGCTTCTACGACCGGCAGTTTATCACACGCGAGGAAATAAATCATTCGGTGGTCAAGAAATTCATCTCTCTGCTCGATGAATACATTGCCCATGAAGCGATGCGTGAAGGGCTGCCTACCGTAGCCTACTTTGCCGACAAATGCTGCTATTCGCCTAAATATTTCGGCGAATTAGTCAAGACCGAGACTGGCAAAACCGCTAAGAGTATGATCAACGACCGACTGTTTTCGGCTTCCCGCCAACTGCTTGATGATGAAACCTTAACCATTACGCAAGTCAGCCAGCGCCTCGGCTTTGAGTATCCTCAGCACTTTGTCCGCTTTTTCAAGTCACAGACGGGAAAGACACCAAGCGAATATCGCAAGACTGCATAAATACAAGGAAGCATATATAGAATAACTGTTATTTTTTACATCGAAGATGTTTTCTGGAGAAGAATTTGAAAATATAATACAATGAAGAAAATAGTACAGACAGCAGGGCGCACCCAACTGGGCGAGTTTGCCCCGGAGTTCGCCCACCTCAACGACGACATCCTCTTCGGAGAAGTATGGAGCCGCAATGACCTGCTTTCATTGCGCGACCGCAGTTTGGTAACAATCACTTCGCTCATCAGCCAAGGAATCACCGACAACTCGCTGAAATATCACTTGCAGTCGGCAAAGAACAACGGCATCACCCGCACGGAAGCGGCAGAGATCATCACCCACATCGCCTTCTACGCAGGTTGGCCAAAAGCCTGGGCAGCATTCAATCTGGCAAAGGAGGTATGGAACGAAGATGTATTTGAGCCAGGTTGCCGCAACAACTGGCACACGCACCACGCTACAAAGGGTGGCGGGCAAATGCTGGTAGGCGTAGCCGGACGTGGCTGGTATCAGGAAGAAGGCAAGCCTGCGCAGGAGATTATCCCAGGCACAGTCATCCATATTCCTGCCAACGTGAAGCATTGGCATGGTGCCGCAAAAGACAGCTGGTTTGCCCACCTCGCCTTTGAAATACCTGGCGAGAACACCTCCAACGAGTGGCAGGAGGCTGTGAGCGATGAGGAATATAACAAGACAAAATAACAACTATAAGATTTTACAATTATAAAGAAGATAAAGTTAAGCAATGGCGTGTAAATGCCACAACTTGGATATGGTGTTTATC
>CAJJOL010000052.1:0-21648 GCA_905193385.1 uncultured Prevotella sp.
AGAAAGAAATAGAAGCCCGTCATCAGGAGGCAAGTCCGGAGTCTAGTACCCGAGGCAGATATGTGGAGGCTAATGCTCCTCGTGCCAAGTATTATGAGAAGAATTTCTTCGAGTGCCAGCCTGCCTTGAACTATGGTTTTGCTCATCCAGATCCAAATCATCCTTGGGAGCAGGGCGTAGATGCTCCAGGACCACAGGCTGTCCGCAGGGAAATACGTAACATCATGGCTTTCTGGTTTGATAAGGGTGTGGATGGCTTCCGTGTAGATATGGCGTCATCGCTTGTCAAGAACGACCCCGACAAGAAGGAGGTTTCCAAGCTCTGGAAGGAGATGCGTGCCTGGAAGGATAAGTATTATCCAGAGACCGTCTTGATTTCTGAGTGGGCTAATCCGCAGCAAGCCATTCCTGCCGGCTTCAACATCGATTTCTACATCCATTTCGGTCTCAAGGGCTATGCCTCTCTGTTCTTCGACCGCAAGACTCCATGGGGCAAGTGGGAGCAGAGTTACCAGAACTGCTATTTCGACAAGCAGGGCAAGGGTTCGCTCAAGGAGTTTAGCGAGAACTATACCAAGGCATTCAATGCCACCAAGAATCTCGGCTACATCGCTGTTCCATCTGCCAACCACGATTACCAGCGCCCTAACATTGGTACCCGCAACACGCCAGACCAGTTGAAGGTGGCGATGACCTTCTTCCTCACCATGCCTGGTATTCCGTTTATCTATTATGGTGATGAGATTGGTATGAAGTATCAGATGAATCTCCCTAACAAGGAGGGTAGCAATGAGCGTTCGGGTACCCGTACTCCGATGCAGTGGACCAAGGGCAAGAATGCCGGCTTCTCTACGAGTGCACCCGATAAGCTTTACTTTCCTGTAGATACGGAAAACGGAAAGTTGACCGTTGAGGCTCAGCAGGGTGATCAGAATTCTCTGTTGTCATATACCCGTAAGTTGACCGCTTTGCGTCATTCTGCAAAGGCTCTTGACAATGAGGGTGATTGGAAGCTCCTGAACCAGAAGGGGCAGGAATATCCGATGGTATATGAGCGCACTTTGGGTGAGGAGAAGTATGTTGTTGTCGTGAATCCTGATGCCAAGGCAGCCTCTCTCAATATCAGCTCCGTTGGTGGTAAGGCAGTTTCTGTTCTTTCCACAGGAAAGGTTGTGTATAAATCAGGAAAAAAGACTGATGTGATTAAAGCTTCTGGCATAAGTGCCGCCATATTCAAGGTGGAAAGATAGAGCTCCTGACTTCGTCACTCAAAAAACACTTATTTTATAACTGATTGATAAACAATATTTTGTATCTTTGCGTCACCTAATTTTGGGTGACGCAAAAGGTTTTTTAACTATGTTTATCAGAAAGAAAAGACATCGTTCTGGCAATATCGGAGTTATTGTTGTTGAGAAAATCGGTGGCAATATGAAGGAACTTGTCACAATTGGTGTTGCATATAATGAAGATGAGGTCGAATATCTTGTCAATGAAGCAAAAGAAAGATGCCTATAACCGAGAAAAGGGAATACGCAGATTGGAAAAGGCTTACAAGCATGGTGCGCTCACTAAAGGCAACATCAACAAAAGAGGTTACAATAAGTTTTTATCCATGGATGGTGAGGTGAAAGTCGCCATCAATTATGATCGTGTAGCTGATGACTCCAAATGGGACGATCTAAAAGGATATCTCACCAATACGGATATACCAATACAGGATGTATACACAGCATATCACAACCTTTGGCACGTAGAACGGGCTTTCCGTATAGCCAAATCAAAGATAGAGATACGTCCTATGTTTCATTTTACACGCAAACGCATCGAGGCTCATATATGCATCTGCTTTGTGGCTTTGAAAGTATACAAGGAACTGGAGCGTATGCTGAAAGTCTCAGAGATTAAGATGAGCGTAGACAAGGTGCTTGCATTGGCAAAGACAATAACAACCATACAAATTAAGCTACCTCTGAACAAGGAGGTTTACACCCAAACCATGCTGATGGCAAGGCATCAGAAAATAGCTAAACTCTTTGACAAAAATTTTTGGGTGACACGATAATGAAGTCAGGAAATTGTTCATAATGTATCGGGAATAGAATCACGCATTTGGTAATACAATTTTTGGTATTTGGTAATACTTTGGTAATATAAATACGTCAAAATTGCGTCCGAAACGCGCAGAAAGCCGATATATGCAGGTGTACTCGAACGCTGCGACGTAAAACGTTTTATAAACACGTACACGTATATAATACGCTTATAGTCAGCAACTTACACGAAGCAAAATACCGATAACGGCTTGATTGAGAAGCTGTTATCGGTATTATCAGATGTAATGCAAAATGTGTGATTGGTGATTCCGTTGGGGTTCGAACCCAAGACCCACAGCTTAGAAGGCTGTTGCTCTAATCCAACTGAGCTACGGAACCTACAAATCGAGTGCAAAGGTAATGTTTTTTTTCTAATCCACCAAAACAGACTCGACTTTTATGCAAAAAAATTGCTATAGAGGTATCTTTTAACTATAAATAGTACTATAGTTAGGGGCGAATATATTATTCTTCGCCCTTTAACACAGGCAGCGAGATATGATATTTCACAGCGAGGATGCGTATTGCCACGATGAGGAAGAATGCGATGATGACCGAAACTGTCATGTCACAACCACACTCCACGAGTCCCCAATAGGCTAAACCTCCTGTGACGCTCGCCATGGCGTATATTTCCTTCTGGAAGATAACGGGCACATTATTGAGCAACACGTCACGTATTACACCGCCTGCCGATCCAGTTATGGTTCCCATTATTATCGCCACCCAGAACGCATAACCGCAATCAAGCGTCTTCTGCAGACCGGCTACCGTGAAGAGAGCCAGACCTAATGTGTCAAAGAAAAACCATGTATTGTCCAATCGCTTTAGCGACCGGGCAAAGACGATGACAAACAGCTGTGCCATAAACGTACAGATGAGGTATATGGAAGATGTCATCCAGAAAGGTGTCACTCCCAGCATCATATCACGCAGCGTACCGCCACCAATGGCCACGGCAACGCCACATACAAATCCTCCAAACCAGTCGAAACGCTTAGCTGCTGCATGGCGTATACCCGAAATGGCAAAGGCAAATGTTCCCAAAAACTCTATCACATTGAGCAAAGGGCCGTAAAGTTCTTCGTTAGGCATCATATTTTGTTCACTACATTTTGTGGTGTTCCATTAAGAAAAGCCTTGATATTGTTCTCGGCAATACTCATAAGTTTGGTGCGTGCCTCTACCGATGCCCATGCCACATGCGGTGTGATGTAGGCGTGTGGCTCACGAAACAGCGGATTGTCGCCAGAGGGAGGCTCTGAGCACATCACGTCGGCACAGTAGGCTCCTACCTTGCCAGCATTAAGTGCTGCCGCCATATCGCTCTCGTCGACAAGAGGTCCACGACCTGTGTTCACTATTATCACGCCATCGCGCATATACTGTATGGTGTCGGCGCAGATGAGTCGGTTAGTTTCTTCATTTAGCGGACAGTGGAGGGTGATGATGTCGCTTATGCTCAGCAGTCCTTCCATCGTTGCCTTCTTTATGCCCTGAGGCAACTGGTCGGGACTCTTGCTTGTATATGCATACACGTTCATGCCGAAGCAGAGAGCTATAGCAGCCACCTTCATACCGATATGTCCCAATCCTACAATACCAATATTCTTGCCAGCCAACTCTACCAGCGGACTGTCCCAATAGCAGAAGTCGGGGCAACGGCTCCACTCTCCGTCGCGCGAAGCACGTGCGTAATGGTCAACCTGATTGGTTACGTTGAGAATGTGTGCAAATGTATGTTGCGCCACGCTGTCGGTGCTATAGGCAGGAATGTTTGTCACTACGATGCCGTGACGTGAAGCCGCCTCAAGGTCTACCACATTATATCCTGTAGCCAGCACACCTATATATTTAGTATTGGTGAGGCGTGCAATGGTGTCGGCACTGAATACAGTCTTGTTGGTGAGCGCAATCTCGGCATCGCCAACATGACTCAAAACTTCATCGGGCGCAGTGCGCTCATATACGGTAAGGTCGCCAAACTGCTCTATGCCGCTCCACGACATATCGCCAGGATTAACACCTTTTCCGTCTAATACTACTATTTTCATTTTTTCAATCTTTATCTTTAAATCTATCGCCCCAAAGGCGCAACATCTGTTGATATGATTTTTCCTCTACTGGCGAGTGTTGGGCATGCCATAGGCGTTTGTCAACCAAAGCGTCGGGGAGGTATTGTTGGGGTGTGAAATTGCCTGGATAGTCGTGCGAGTATTTATATCCGTCGTGATAACCCAGGCTTTGCATGAGTTGTGTGGGAGCATTGCGCAGATGCAGCGGCACTGGCTGATTGCCGGTCTGCTTCACCAGCGACAGGGCATCGTTGATAGCTTTGTATGCCGAATTGCTCTTGGGGCTTGTGGCGAGATATACCACAGCCTCAGCCAGCGGAATGCGTCCCTCGGGCCAACCTATCTTCATTACGGCATCAAAGGCGGCATTGGCAAGCAGCAGGGCGTTTGGATTGGCAAGTCCTACGTCTTCGGCAGCAGATATCACCACACGACGGGCTATGAACTGCGGGTCTTCGCCAGCCTCTATCATTCGTGCCATCCAGTAGAGGGCGGCATCGGGGTCGCTGCCACGAATGCTCTTGATGAATGCCGAGATGATATCGTAGTGCATATCGCCCCCCTTGTCATAAGCCAGTGGATTCTGTTGCAGACGACTTGCCACGATGTCATCGGTGATGACAACATGGTCGTTGCTGTCGGCCTCAACCACAAGTTCGAGGATGTTGAGCAACTTGCGCGCGTCGCCACCGCTATAGCGCAGCATGGCATCTGTCTGCTTCAGTTCGATGTGGCGCTTGGATAGTTCGGTATCGGTAGTAATGGCACGCTGAAGCAGTTCGAGCAGGTCGTCCTTGTCGAGCGACTTGAGCACATACAGCTGACAGCGCGACAGCAATGGGCGTATCACCTCAAACGATGGATTCTCTGTTGTGGCACCTATCAGCGTAACCACACCTCGCTCTACGGCACCGAGCAACGAGTCCTGTTGCGACTTCGAGAAGCGGTGAATCTCATCGATAAACAGTATTGGCGATGCCGAACTGAAGAAACGTCCGCTCTTTGCGCGCTCTATCACTTCGCGCACATCCTTCACACCCGACGTTACGGCACTCAGTGTGTAGAATGGAGTCTCAAGTTTGTTGGCTATAATCTGCGCCAACGTGGTCTTGCCCACACCCGGAGGTCCCCACAATATAAACGACGATATGCGCCCTGCGTCAATCATCTTGCGCAAGACGGCCCCCTCGCCCACCAAATGTTTCTGCCCGACATAATCGTCAAGAGTGCGAGGTCTCATTCTCTCAGCTAAAGGTTCACTCATAAATCTTGACAAAATTATTAAATATAAATGATATACGCAACACTTGTATTCAAAAAACTTAACTCATGATTTTTTATAGCTTCGACCTATTATATTTTTCGATAAAAACTTGTGAATTAGGAGTAAAGTATATACTTTTGCAGCACGTTTTTCCATCGGAGATAGCGCAGATGAGCAAGATAGACTAAACAAAACAAAAAACGAAAACAAATTAATAATATATGAAACAACAGAAAGCTTTGACACTCAAGACTCTAACAAAGAGTAATGTATGGGAATTGCAGGAGAATGACATCTTACGTATGTGGGAATCGGCCAGAAAGGAATCTGATTTCAAGGACAACAAGAGACACTACTTTGATGTTATCAAAAGCGCTTTCGAGATAGAAGAGATAAAGATTGACCGCCCTGAAGTAATCAAGAAATACGAAGCTCGCGGCTTCAAGATTGGTTCGCTGGGTGCTGACGAAGGCGACAACAGCAAGTGGGGTATCAAGAAGCGTCAGATTATGCGCGTCACTGACCTTACATACGAGAACATACGTCACATCTCGGCTGCTAAGCTCATCGAAGTGCTCGACCGCAACTTTGGCGGTGGATGGGACTCTCTCTCTCAGAGCATTCAGGACATCATCGAGAGCGGATTCGACATCAGCACCACTACACTGCCTAAGGATCGTCTGCACAAGCCGGGCGGAATGTACGAGAAGAAGGTGAACGACGGCTTTGAGGTGCTCGAGATAGCCAAGGGCGCATGGGTTGAGGCCATCTTCGCTAAGGAGAAACCTGAAATGGAGAAGCCGGTTGCAAGCCTCGAAAGCGAGAGTACCAAGAAGAGCAAGAGCTACGACAACGAAGACGAAGAAGACGAAGAAGATCTCGACTTGCCAGCGGACAAGTACGACGACGAGGACGACGACGATACATTCGATGAGGACAAGCTCACAGAGGAGAGTTATCGCACTACATTCGATACTGACCCCGAAGACCTCAATCTTGAGGCTGAGGACGTTACCGACGACGACAATTATTAATTTTGAATTTTGAGTTTTGAATTTTGAATTGGTCGGCTAACGCCGATGTTGAATTTTCAAAATTTGAATACATTTAGATTATAACAATATTAAAAAGCGCTTGAACACAACCTTTAGTGTTCAAGCGCTTTTTTTATTTGTATTTCTTTATATACTCATCGGCACGCTGGTCGCCCAGAGTTTTGACTCGTTGCAGGCACTCCATAGCCTCAGGTTTCTTCTTCAGTCCTACGAGGGCTAAACCCTTGATAAGTAGGGCGTCGGTGTTGTCGGCATCCAGCTGCAAGCAGAGGTCGGCAGTCTTCACTGCATTGTCGAGCATGTTTACACGAAGCTGTAGCGAAGCCATCTCAGCCAGATAGATGGGGCGCATCTGCGGCTCACACACATAAGCGGCGTGTGCGATGTCGTTGAGAGCCACCTGATACTGACGCATATTGACCTCACACTTGTAGCGTGTGAAGTAGAAATCGGCATTGGCACGACCATACATTATAGTATCGTAGTCGTTGTAGTCGGCCAAGGCGCGACGATAGTCCTTCATGGCATCGTACATCTGTCCGCGTGCAAGCACATACGGAGCAGCCACCGATGTATATGGCTTGGTGCATCGTGCCACAGCACTGTCAAGCAACACTATCAGTTCCTCGTTCTTGGCACCAAGCTGCGCCTTACACTGGGCAGCCTCGTAGAACACCTCGCTATTAGCAAACGAAGTCTTCGACAGTTGGTCGAATATTTCGTAAGCCTTGTCATACTCACGCTTCGAGAAGAGTATCTGGGCAGCGCTGTGGCGATAAGCCAGCTGCGGGTCAATCTTATAAGCCTCCTCAGCCTCGCCGAGAGCCTTGTCCAGAGTCCACTCCTTATACAGCGAGTCGTTGCTGTAGATAAGCTTCTGATACATCACGCGCGAATATTCGGCATGAGCCTCAGCCTTGTTTGTAGCATGCTTCAACGCCTGCTTCATGTCGGCATCGGCACCGGCAAAGTCGCCATTACTGCTCTTGCGCAAAGCACTCGTAGTATATCCGTCCACCTGCTGCGGGAACTTAGCAATATAGTCGGCGATATAGCCCACATACTTGGCTGAATCCTGACGCTCCGAAGTGAGCATAATCATCAGCAGCGCCTGCTTGCTGTCGTCGGGCAACTGCATGCGTATAGCTGTCTTGTTGTAATCGGGACGAGTCACATCCAAAGAATTGAATGCCAGTGTCGTTGCAAAACGCGGGTCTACGGCATGAGTCTCGATGTTGGTCTCCGACTGCTGCAACAGTCCTATCACCTGACCGTTGGCATTGACAAACGGACTGCCAGCCACACCGCTTTTGTCGTTATAAGCAAAGATGTAGTAGGCATACTTGTCCATAAACTTCTCGCTGCGCTCCACCGAATACTCGTCGGTCTTTACCTTCTTGTCGGCAAAGTTGACGAGCCACACCTTTGAGTTGGCAGGCACCGTTGCAGTAGCCATTGCAGCCGGCTGAGTCTTTGAAGCATCTACACGAAAACGGCACACGTCATACAATTCGTTTACGCCAACCAGTGTACGTACATTATATGTCTTGCCATTGAAGTCGACCACCTCGGCACGAGCTGCCGTCGACAGTGCCGACCATGGTGCAACAGCCTCGCCGTCGGCCGATGTGAACACACCGTAAGTCTCGGCATTGCGGTTGCCGTTCGCGTCATAGCATACCAGACGGAACGTTGACTTTGCAGCATTCTTGACAGCTGACGGCTGGGCAAACGATGCCACCGCCATAGCAAAAGCTGCAAAGACAGTAACAAAAAATCGATTCATAATAAATATTCTATATACTTTTATTTCTTTTCTTTCATTAATAGCGACTTGGCGTTGTCTATAGCCGCCTGTGTCACATCGCTACCGCTAAGCATTTGGGCTATCTCCGTTATGCGCTGGTCGGGCGTGAGTTGTGTCATCGTGCTCACCGTGCCACTCTCAGCCTCGTGCTTAGCCACCTTATAGTGGGTAGAGCCGTAAGCAGCAATCTGCGGCAGGTGGGTGATGCAGATAACCTGTCGGTTAACGTCGCCCATGCCACGCATGATATGCGCCATCTGTTCAGCCACACGTCCGCTCACACCAGTGTCTATCTCGTCGAATATGATAGTAGGCAATCCTATCGCCTTGCTTATCATGGCCTTGAGCGACAGCATCACACGTGCAATCTCACCACCTGAAGCCACCTGCGATACGGGCAGCATGTCGGTACTCTTGTTGGCACTGAATAGGAACATCACCTTGTCTACACCCTTTTGGGCTAGTTCGCCGGTAGTAATCTGCACCTTAAACCTGACATTGGGTATGCCCAGCGGAGCCAACAGTTTGGCAAGTTCGCCTTCTACCTCTACGGCAGCCTTGCGGCGCACCTCGCTCAGCACAGCAGCCTTCTGCGTGCACTCAGTCTTCAGCGCCTCAACACGTTGCTTGCACTCCTCCAATCGCTCGTCGCTATTATCGATATTGCCGAGCTGTGCGTCGAGTTCAGCCTTCTTGGCAATAAGCTCCTCAACAGTAGCCACATGATACTTCTGCTGTAGCGAGTAGATAGTATCGAGGCGTTCGGTAGTTTCGTTATACTTTACGGGGTCGAATTCCACATCGTCTATATGCGATGCTATCTCCTGCGAAATGTCCTTCAGCTCAACATAGCAGTTGTCCAGTCGTTCTGCCATTTCCTGCGCTTCGTGATAGATGTCGGCTATGCTTCGCAACTGCGACGCACGCTGGCGCACCTCGTTCACAATGCTCATATCCTCGCCAGCCAGACACTGGTCGGCCTCGTGCAGCACACGCTTTATGTCCTCGGCATGACTCATCATCTCAGCCGTCTGTTCGAGCGTCCCCTGTTCGCCGTCTACAAGATTGGCGTCGGCGAGTTCCTTCTGCTGAAAACGCAGGAAGTCCTCGTTCTCACGATTGCGCTCAATCTCTTCCTTCACACGTGCCAGTTCGTCCTGCGCCTTGCGATACTTGCCGTACGACACCTGGTAGTCGGCCAATTGCTTCTTGTCGTGGGCGATGATGTCCACCACATTCAGCTGGAAGTCCTCGCGATTGAGCAGCAGGTTCTGGTGCTGGCTGTGTATGTCGATGAGCTGTTCGCCCAGTTCGCGTATCAGCGCCAGCGTCACCGGCGTGTCGTTGATGAAAGCCCGGCTCTTGCCGTTGGCGTTCACCTCGCGTCTAAGCAGACATTCCTCAGGCTCATAGTCGAGATCGTTGCGCTCGAAGAAGTCCTTCAGCACGTCCGAGTGATACACACTAAGGTCGAACGTTGCCTCGACGATACACTTGTCGCGCCCACGCTTCACCATCTTGGTGTCCGCCCTATTGCCCAGCAACAGTCCGATAGCCCCGATGATGATACTCTTGCCAGCTCCCGTCTCGCCCGTGATAACGGAGAATCCGGGATAGAAGAGCATCTCCAGATGGTCTATAAGCGTAAAGTTTCTTATGTCAAGTTTTTTCAGCATAGTCTATTCCTTTATCTTTTCCCAAGCCGTGTTTTGGCTGGCATTGATACCAAACAATATGTCATAAACACTCTGTTTCTCCTTCTGCGTACCCTTGCCTCGATATATGTTGGCAAGTTCGTCGCGCTTGTAGTCAGTCCATATCTGCGGTAGCAGACTCAATGGGCGGTCGGCATGTGCCTTCTTAAGGTCTTCCTCCAGCGCCGTCGTTATGGCTGCACGTCCACGGTCGGCATTTGTTGCCATAACGTCGAGTCCGTTGCGATAATAGTCGTACTGCAACTGTCGGAAAGGCTTCATCGCTCCGTCCAGGTAGTCGTTGATTATGGCGAATCGGTTACGGCTGCTGTCAAAAGCCTTCCATCCCGGATAGTTGAGGTTCTGAGCATTGTTGGTCAGATTCATGCACCGCTGCAACACATCCTCACCTCCCATCGGAGCAAACGAGTCGAGGTCGAGTCCGATAATCAGATAGGCATAATAAGCCATGAGCGCCGTGAGCTGGTTGTCCACCTGCTCCTCGTTAAACTGTATCTGGTCGAACTGCGCATACTCGAAGTTGAAGTCGTTGTCGGTATTGCTGTACAGCGTCGTGGTGTACGAGGCATTGTACACGGGTCGGTTGGCTTGCACCACAGCCTTGCATGTGAACACATTCGATGCCTTGTCGTATTTTGTCACCGTTATGTTGAAGCTGCATTGTATGCGCTCGTTCTTGTAGAACTGCATACTGGTCCACTGGCGCTCGTTGACAAACCGCGTCAGATTCTGTTCGAGATCGTCGAACACGCTTGCGTCAGTACCCTGCACCTGCGAGTGGTTGATGCTGATGCGTGCATCGAGTTCCTGAGCATGCACGTCGGCACACCCTACCCCACCCAACACGGCGGCGACAAACGATGTTAGCAATCGAATTGACATATTATATATATAATGTATAGTTATGACTATTTGCGGCTTACTGTGGTCTCAATCTCGTCCACAATATATTTAGCCGTTTCAGCCTTCGAGCACTTGGGATACTGCTTCTTGTCCGTACGACTGATTATCTCTATCTGATTGTCATCGGTGCGGAAACACGTACCTTCGTTGCGCAGACTATTGAGCACGATAAAGTCGGCATTCTTCTTTTCGAGCTTGCGCTGTGCGTTTGCCTCCTCGTCGTTGGTCTCAAGCGCAAAAGCCACGATGGTCTGGCGCTCGGTCTTTGCCTGTCCCAGAGCCGCAGCAATGTCGTGCGTAGGACACAGACGCATCACGAGGTCGTCCTTTTCGCGCTTTATCTTGCGGTCGGCAACGTCGGCAGGCTTGAAGTCGGCAACGGCAGCAGCCAGCACAGCCACGTCGGCATTGGCAAACTCGTGTGTAGCAGCCTGATACATCTCCTCACAGCTCTCCACATCCAAACGCCGTATGCCGTCATCGCACTTCAGGCTAACAGGTCCGCATACTATCGTCACGTCGGCACCGCGTCGTCGACACTCCTCGGCAATGGCAAAACCCATCTTGCCGCTCGAGTAGTTGCCTATGAAGCGCACTGGGTCAATACGTTCGTATGTAGGTCCAGCAGTTATCATCACCTTCTTGCCCACCAATGGCGAGTTGCAGTCCTGACGGTCGAAGTATTCGGATATGCGGCGTGCTATCACAGCCGGCTCCTCCATACGTCCCTTACCCTCCAGTCCGCTTGCCAGAAAACCGTCGGCAGGCTCAATGATATGGTTACCATACGACAGCAGAGTCCGCATATTGGCCTGAGTAGACGGGTGTCGATACATGTCGAGGTCCATGGCAGGAGCAATGAACACCGGAGCCTTCATCGACAGATATGTAGTGATGAGCATATTGTCAGCCACACCGTGCGCCATCTTGCCCATAGTGCTGGCAGTACACGGAGCTATCACCATTGCATCAGCCCACAATCCGAGGTCGACATGCGAGTTCCACGTGCCGTCGCGTTGCGAGAAGAATTCGCTCACCACGGACTTGTGTGTCAGAGCCGACAGCGTAATGGGAGTGATAAACTCCTTACCGGCAGGTGTTATCACCACCTGCACCTCAGCTCCCTGCTTTACGAATTCGCGTATCAGCAGACACGACTTATAGGCGGCTATAGAGCCCGTTATGCCCAATACTATTTTCTTGCCTTTTAGCATAGTTTTGATTTTTGAGTTTTGATTTTTGAGTTTTGAATTGGTCGGCCTTGCCGATTTTGAGTTGTTCATTTTTGAATTGAAAATTCATAACTCAAAAATTCATAATCGCAGGCTAAGCCGCGACTAATTCAAAATTCAAAACTCAAAATTCCTAATTCATTTATTAAATCCCTTCAGGCGGATACGTGTCAGCACCTGCTTGGTGTTGAATGTGAAGTCGCCAGTCATCATCCAGCTATAGTAGCCAGGGTCGGCACGCAGCACGTCAGCCACCGAACGTCCCTTATACTTGCCGAAGTTGAAAGCCTCAAACTTGCGTTCCTTGCCGTCCTTGTCGAGCAATGGCTTGCCATCGGCACCGAGCAACGGTTTCCATACTATGCGACCGGCAAAGTCCACATTGTCGTTCTGCTTTGAAAATTCAGCCAGGAAGTCCATGTCGTTCTCCAGCACACGGTCGGGTTCATCCTGTACACCAGGAGCATACATGTCGAGTTCAGCCATGAGCACACGGTAGGTAGCCTCAGTATCCTCGTCGGCACGGTGAGCGGTGAAGTCGTCCTCCATCTTGCGTCCGCAGAAGAATTTGTATGCGGCAGCCAGATTGCGGCGTTCCATTTTATGGAATATAGTCTGAGCGTCGATGAGTCGGCACTTCGAGAAGTCGAAGTCGATGCCGGCACGCAGAAATTCCTCAGCGAGCATCGGAATGTCGAAGTGATTGGAGTTATATCCTGCGAAGTCGCAGTCTTTCATTTTCTCATTCAGTTTCTGAGCAATCTCCTTGAATGTAGGAGCATCCTTCACGTCATCATTGCTGATGCCGGTCAGCTCAGTTACTTCCTGCGGAATGGCCTTACCTGGATTTACGAGCAGGTTCTCGCGTCGTTCCTCGCCGTCGGGCATAACCTTAATGTAAGAAAGCTGGATTATGCGGTCGCGCACGAGGTCAAGTCCTGTTGTCTCAAGGTCGAAGACAACAAGAGGTCGTGTAAGATTTAGTTTCATTATATAATATAAACGGCAGAGCCGCTGTATTAATTTTGAATTTTGAGTTTTGAATTAGGAATGTTGAATTAGTCGGCTTTGCCGATTTTGAGTTGTTCAATGTTGATTTGATTGACAACTCTCAATTCGGAATTCTAAAATTCCTAATGCGCGAAGCGCACTAATTCAACATTCAACATTCCTAACTCCTAATTCTATTTAGTCGTTCAGCAACATTGGCATCATGAGCATCAGGATTTCCTGATTCTCAGGCTGCTCTACTGGCACAAACACTCCTGCGCGGCTTGGGTCGGCAAGCTGCACGGTCACCTCGTCGCTATTAAGATTGTTGAGAATCTCGCATACCGAGTCGCCCTTGAAGCCGATGTCCATAGTAGAGCCATTATATTCGCATGCAATACTCTCCTTGGCACTTGTGGCGAAGTCGATGTCAGAAGCCTGCAGACGCAACAGACCCTTCTCAAGGTGGAAGCGAACCAGACGGCTGCTCTCACTTGAGAACGGCAATACGCGCTTCAAGGCACCGAGCATGGTCTTGCGGTCGGCAGTCAGACAGTTGGTGTTGTTGGTAGGAATCACCGAGTTGTAGTTGGGATAGCGACCCTCGATCAGACGGCAGCGGAACTCGCCTCCGTCATACTTGAACTCGCAGCTGTTGGCAGCAAAGCGCACCACAACATCGCCCTCTCCCTTGGCAAGTACACCCTTCAGCAACTGCGCCGGCTTCTGCGGCAGGATGAACGATGTAGGCTCTTCCTCAGCCACAACATCGAGTATGCGGTTGCGCACCAGCTTGTGTCCGTCGGTAGCCACAACGGTCAGTCCGTCGGCCTTGAGGTCGAACAGAATACCACCCATCACCGGACGAATCTCGTCCTGAGCAGTAGCAAACAGCGAGCGTGAGATGTTTTCAGCCAAGAGCTGCTGGCTGAGCGTGAGCACAGTAGCGTCGTCGCTCATGGCTGGCATCTCCGGGTAGTCATCGGCAGCCAGGGCAGCCAGACCAAACGAACCGTTCTGGTAGTCGACAACCACCGACAGACTCTGGTCGTCGATAGTCATCTGAAGCGGCTGCTCGGGCAGCTCCTTCACAGCATTGAGTATAGTATGATTAGGCAGGGCGAAGCGTCCCTCGCCTGTGCACTCGTCGAGTTCTATAGTGGCCTGCATCACATTCTCCGCGTCACTTGCTGTGACGGTGAGGGTGTTGTTGGCAACCTCGAAAAGGAAACAGTCCAATATACTTATGGCGTTCTTGCCACCGATAACCCTAACGAGGGTCTGAAGTCGCGCATTTAGCGTTCCGCTTGATAATGTGAATTGCATTGTTCGTATGTTTTTATATTATTGTTTTGGGTACAAAGGTAATGAAAAATGCTTAAAAAGCAACACCAAAAACAAAAACTACAACAAAAGTTTTTCTATCTTGAACAATTTTATTAATTTCGCACTCCGATAAAATATATACTACGCAATTATAACACATTAAATACAATCAAAGACAAATGGAGATTCAAGGAAAAGTTATCGCCGTAATGGAACCGAAAAGCGGTGTTTCAGCACGTGGTGAATGGAAGGCGCAGGATTACGTCATCGAGACTCACGACGCTTATCCGCGCAAGATGGTGTTCAGCGTATTCGGTGCCGACCGCATCAGCCGTTTCAACATACAGTTGGGCCAGGAAGTGAACGTATCGTTCGACATCGACGCTCACGAGTACAACGGACGCTGGTTTAACAGCATCCGCGCTTTCGACGTGCGTCAGGTTGATCCCGCATCAGTAGGCATGCAGCCCGGTGTAGTTCCAGGCGCAGCTTTCGGCCCGGCTCCTGCACAGCCCGCAGCTCCGGCACAGCCTGCTGCTCCCGTACAGCCTGCAGCACCCGCAGCCGAGCAGAGTTCAGAAGACGATCTGCCCTTCTAAGCCGCCGACCGCTTAGCAACGACATTTCGACAAAACCAACCAAATAAATATAGCCCTCTTGCCTTCTGCATGCTGAAAGACAAGAGGGCTTTTTCGTGTACAATATTCCTACTCTTCAATCACCCAATCTTCGATATTTCCAGTGGTAGAGTCGAAGTTGATGCCAACCTTGGAGACTGGCTTGCCACACAGGGCGAAACGCTGAGCATAGTTCTTGAGGTTGATTTGCTGCAATGCGGCCTGAGCGTTCTTGTTCAACTTCAGTTCGATGATGTATAGACGAGTGTGTGTCAGCATCACGATATCCAACCTTCCTTTTGGCGTATGAACCTCCACATCCACCACGTATCCCGTAAGGAGCGAGAATATGATGTAGAGCATCTGCTGGTAATGTCCCTCATAATTGGTAACATTGCAATAAGGCACGGTGCCGAGGAAAGTCTGGAGTAATTGTAAGGCTCCATCCATATTGTCCTGACGTATCAGCACAGACATCTGAGCGATGGCAACATCACCATTCTGTGCAAACATACCTTCCAGATAGTTAGGCAAGAGACTCTCGAACAAGCCGACCTTGATTTCCTTGTTTGGAAGGTCGAGAGTATAAAGCTTACTAAATTTATCATATCCCTTGATGGTAAGGTATCCGCTCTGATACAGCAAAGGAGTGATGGCAGTCATATTCTCAGTCGGAGCATCAAAGGCGGAAGACTTGGCGTACATCTTGCTAATGTTTGTAGGCATGACCTTGAACTTACGCATCATTTTGATTAAATAGGTTGGCGTTCCCGAGGAGAACCAATAAGCTCCAAACTCTCTTGTCGAAAAACAGTTGAGCAAGCTGAATGGATTGTACACATCAGGCGATTTGGCAGAGAAATGATAACCGTCATAGTTTTCCTTCAATTCGACAATCGTTTCCTCCCGAGTCAATTCTTGCGATTTTGCCAATTCGTCTATATCTTCCGACATCTGTGTCAGCAATTCCTCTTTGGTAATGCCACAGATTCCCGCATACTCATCACTCATTGAGATATTGATGATATTGTTAAGCTCACTGAAGATACTAACCTGCGAGAACTTCGTGATACCAGTGAGGAAGACGAAACGAAGCTTAGCCTCGCTATACTTCAGCGGGCTATAAAAGTTGCGCATCATATTGCGAAGCATATCCAACTGTTCCTTCTCATGCACGACATCCAGCATTGGCGCATCATATTCGTCAATGAGCACCACCACCTGCTTGCCACTCTTCTCGTAAGCAGTATTGATGAGGTCTATCAAGCGATTGTTTGCCCCTTTGACAGGTTTCGTGACACCCCATTTCTTTTCCTCTTCTTGCAGACGATAATCCAGATACTCTTCCAGTTGCTCCTTATCCATGTGCTTTCCACCGCTCATATCGAAGTGAAGCACTGGATATTCCGTCCATTCTTTTTCCAACTTTTCGATGGCAAGTCCTTTGAAGAGTTCTTTCTTGCCCTCAAAGTAGCTTTGCATCGTAGTGACAAGGAGCGACTTACCAAAACGGCGTGGTCGTCCCAAGAAGAAATAAGTACCGCTGGTATGGGCCATACGATAGATATATTCCGTCTTGTCGATATAGAGTTTGTCTTCCTTACGGATTCGCTCAAATGTCTGTATGCCTATAGGATATAACTTCAATGCCATAATTTTCTTGTCTTTAACTTCGTTGGACTTTCAACCTTGTTGTCAGCATAAAAGTTGAAATAAAAGTCATTCTTGCATATAATATTTTGCAAAGATAGAAACAATTTTGACAAGAAGCAAGCCATAACGCAAAAATTGTAGGAGGCTATGACGTCCCCGCCGTAGCTTGCGTTGCAGCATGCCCGGTCCTTAAAATGGCATTTGTATGCACTCGCCGACATTCTCGTTCACCACATTGCAATCCTGCAGAGCTTGCAAGTCGTCGATATGCTTGACAAGCCGGTCGTAGCTTGTCAGGTTTTCTATTTCCTCTCGCCGTGCCATGCTTAGTCGGCAGAACTTCTCTTCCTGCTCCAGTCCTGCAAACCGTCTGCCACACAAGTTGGCTGCAATGCCTGTTGTAGAACTGCCGCTGAAAGGATCGAGTATCCAATCGCCTTGATTGGTTGACGCAAGAATCATACGAACGAGCAGACGCAAGGGCTTTTGCGTAGGATGTTTGCCACACGTCTTTTCCCAAGTGCCTATAGCCGGCATACGCCACACGTCAGTCATTTGCTTGCCGTCGTTCAGCTGTTTCATCAGGCCATAGTTGAACTTATGGGCAACCTTCTGTTTCTTTCGTGCCCAAATCACAAATTCCGTAGAATACGTGAAGAAGCGACACGATATATTGGCAGGAGGATTGGTCTTCTGCCACGTTATCACGTTCAGAATCTTATAGCCAAGAGCAGTCAGACAGTTAGCCACGGAAAAGATGTTATGGTATGTTCCGCTAATCCAAATCGTACCATTGTCTTTCAACTTGTCACGACACAGTCGCAGCCACTCCATATTGAAATCCATCATATCCTCTTGCGACTTGCCCTTGTCCCAATCGCCCTTGTCTACACATACCACCTTGCCATTCTGCAACGATATTCCTCCATTGGAGAGAAAATAAGGAGGGTCGGCAAATATCATGTCGAACTTGAAGTCAAACTCTTTGAGGAGTTTGAAGCAATCGCCATGAGCAAGAACAAAGTCATTATTTGGTGATTTGTAATATGATTGTACCATTTAAAAAATTAGTTCTATCTTATTCTAATTTTCAGAATTCTGAAGTATTTCATCTATGAAATCTTGTAATGTACTTAGATTGTATATGCTAGGAATTTCATCATAAGCTTCATTCAATTGCTCTTTTGCCTTTTTCCAACCAATACCATCTGTAATCCAAACAAACTCATAACCATCTACTGAGTTTATTTTCTTGGCAACATCCATATAGGAACGTGGAATCTCAGTAACCTTAGAACCTTGAGTTCCATAATAATTCACTTCAACCAAATACTTCTTATTTGGACATGATATTACGAAATCAAATCTTTTAGAATCTTTTTTTAAAACAGAATCAATTGCAGGCAATTTCTTTGATTGAACCTCGCGCTCATAATCAATCCCTGCATTATCAAATTGCATCGCAACTTTTGAAGCCATAATTTCACCTATACGATTCTTTCGACCATGAGTGTCTAAACCTGCTTCAACACCAAAGACATAATCTACAAGATTTTTTATATGCTTGTCTTGTAAAACAGTTATTAAACCAGAGTCTTCTATAAACTCCATAATATGGTCAACACTATCAAAGAAATTATATACAAGATATTCATTTCCGTCACGTCCCCATGCCTTTTTACGATGTTCCTTTCTAACTGCCACAAGTATTCCCATTACAGAAAATGCTTTGGGATTTTCTTCCCAAAGCTCTTCGACTGCTTTACGCATATCTTTTTGACCTACCAAATAATTTAACTGAGTAAGTCTCATGGAAATAGTCTTTATATTATCTATTACCTTTTGAAAGTTAGTATAATAATTAAGTCCTATTTTGATTTCTGCCATTTTATCAAAAAAGACAGAAAAATCTTTCTTTTGCATCATAAGGTTCTTATTTTATCGATAAATCCTTGAACAGAAGTTAAGTTGTACACACTCGGTATTATTCCATACGCCTCTTGCAGTTTGTTCTTTGCGGATTTCCAACCAATACCATCAGTAATCCATACGAACTCAAAGCCATTCACAGAGTTTATCTTCGGTGCTATATCTGAATAAGAGCGTGCCACCTCATTAAGCTTTGAGCCCCCTCCACTATAGAAATTAACTTCTATCAGATATACCATTGACGAAGTCTCGACCACAAAATCAAAACGCTTCTCATCATCTCCCAAGACCTCTGTGATAGCTGGCCATTCTCTTGAATATACTTCCTGTCTGAATGGAACACCTGCATTTGTAAAAATGTTGGCTACTGTATTCTCCATAACGTGTCCACTTCTGTTCTTTCTTGCGTTTGTATCCAATCCTGTTTCAATACCAAAGACATAATCTACAAGATTCTTTACCTGTTGATTTTGAAGGACTGCACCCAATCCTGTTTCCATTAAAAATGTCATAACAGAATCAACAGAAGTAAACATGCTTTCTAGGGGGACACAGTTACCTACTGTATCAAGGATTTTCTTCTTGTCACGAGTGCGAACAGCAATTAGAATATCCATAACAGAAAATGCATTCTTATCCCTGTTCCATATTGTTTCTACACCCTTTCGTAAATCGGATGCACCAATGAGGCTGTTGAGCATACACAAACTCAACTTTATATCTTCAACATTCTGTGAAATTTTATCAAAATCACAGAAGAAGTCTAATGTCTGGTTTGTCTCTTTTAGTTGAGACATGAACATATCAAAATCTTTAAACATAAGCCCTCCTTTTATAATCTTATTGTATAGGTTATTTTTACTTTATTATTTATCTATCTTAGTATTCATATAATTTCGAATCAACAACTCAGATATCTTTCCTCGTTTTGCACCATTTGCATTTACATTACGTGAGGCCATTACTCTATCTATATAATAGTTAGCATACAATACTTCAAAGAAATTGTCTGCTTCATTTTTTCCTTTACAATCAGAGTTACTAAGCATAAAGCTATGTCCATCTACATTTACATGGTCACAAAACTCCTTTAATCTAACTTGTGAATCATCATTAAAAGCATCTTTTGTATAGTCATTAAAACTTGATGTATCACTAAGCGGACGATATGGAGGGTCAAAATAGAACAAAGTATTACCTTCTGCATATGATAAAGTATCTTCAAAATCCCCCTCCAATATTTCCACACGTTTAAGCAACTCACTATCTGTTCTGAGTGTATACTCATCACAAATTTGCGGCTGAATATACTTACCCCAAGGAACATTAAACAGACCTCTCTTGTTCACACGATACAAACCATTAAAACAAGTACGGTTGAGAAAGAAAAACTTTACTGTGTTCTCAATAGGGTCAAGATTCTTTTCGTTATAACTTTGACGTACAGCCATGAACATCTCACGTTTCGCCTCCATATCCGACAATGCGTGATATTCTGCCTGTATATCACGTAACGCAGGAATCAGTAGTTCTACGTTGTCACGTACTGTTCGATAACAAGTAATCAAATCAGGATTAATGTCATTGATTACTGCACGTTTGATATTTGGATGCTGTTGCAGCATATAAAACAACATAGCACCACCACCAATGAATGGTTCTATGTATGTCGCATTATCCCAATTATCAAAGTCAGCTGGAAGCTTGGCCTCCAGTTGTTCGATGAGTTGTCCTTTACCTCCAACCCATTTGATGAATGGTTTTGCTATAGTTTTCATTTGTTATTCATGTTTTCGGCTTACGGTATGCCAGCCGTCGTAAATATTTTTATTTACATTTGATGTATTTATATACAAATTTATATCAAAAAAGCTTAAGGCGACCATAAAAGATCAATCTTTGGCTTTTGTTATCAAAAGTGATCATTATCGATATTTACAAATATTTAAACATCAGATAAATAGCATTATTTATCAATATACGATAGTGTTAATAATTGATCACACTATCAGAGTAATCAGAGCGCGTTGGTTGTTTAACTTTACCATTTTCTGGTTGTTTAACTTTACGAAATCTTGGTGGTACAAAGTTACGTATTACAGCATTGGACAGAATACTTATGTTTACATCACTCCAAATATCGGATGAACCACACAAATATTGTTTGAGTTTGAATCAATCATAGCAGCCTGTATTTATGGGAGATTCGTGGTGATTCGCGACTTTAAAAAGTTTACCCATTATGCAGAATAACTAATGGGTAAGGGTGCGCGTCGGACGGGAGTCCGACGTTCCTATGGTTTGCTTGCTCAGGGCACGGCGAGGACACCATGCCCTCCTACACTACATTTTGTGTAAGCTACACAACATCCTACTGCTATTAGGACTACTAAAACGACTATTGAGACTCTACTGATGAAAGCAGAACGGCAATATCTAAAAGGTTATAAATATCCGACTGCAAGATCTAAGGTGATCTAAATGATTTGCAGATGTCCTTTTGATCTACGACCTTTGCTCTCACATTACAACAAACGGATAAAGACAATGAATAAAGAATGGATTACAACCGCTGAACTCTTAGCCTATCTTAAGGCTCATCCAGACGACGAGAAGGAATGCCGACTTTACTTGGGCCATCGTCTTGGCTCTACTCATTACTGGTATTGGGACGCTCAGAAACGAACGTTTATGCATACGCGCGACTGGCCCTTCTCGCCAATCAGCGAAAGCGAAGTCATGGAATGGTACGGCAACAGCAAATGGAAGATTGAGCAATGAACAAACGTCGTATCAAGGCATGATACGATCGTTTCAAGACACAAATGACCGATTAGGGTTAAATGCATCATACAACGTTATTATTTTCGATTGGTTCTCGTTCGGTCCTCGTTCGGTTCTCGTTCGGTTCTCGTTCAGTCCTCGTTCGGTCTTCGTTCATCCTTCGTTCATCCTTCGTTCATCCTTCGTTCATCCTTCGTTCATC